>CAYTUG010000006.1:0-92327 GCA_964441275.1 uncultured Christensenellaceae bacterium
CGTCAGTTGTATTTTATCTGACAATGGAGCTTTACACAATTTTCGATACGCTCTCGATTTTTGTTCGTATTAAGGCCATACTAACCTTATATTAGTTAGTAATAACTGTATTGTTATTTCCCCTCTTTAGCATAGTAAGGGCAGTAGCACGGCATATCATAGAACTTTTTAAGCTCTTTATCGAGTTTGAGAATCGTTATCGAAAATCCTCCCATATCCTGACTTGTACAGAGATTGTTAAGGTCAGCGTCATAAATCTTAATGCCGTCCACTTTGAGAAGCTCGCATATTCTTCTGTATACTATGCCCAATTCCGAAACAGTTGTTGTCCCCAGACTGTTAATCAGCACGCAAACTTCGCTATCTTTTCCTATCGGCATGTCCTTCTTTATATTCTTATACAGAATTTCTGCAAGCTTGTCTGCCGGTTCCATCTGAGTTCTTCTTACCCCCGGCTCTCCATGAACTCCCATGCCGTATTCAATTTCACCCTCTTCAAGCTCGAACATTGGTTTATCCATGCCTGGCAGCGTTCCCGGGCTCGTCGCTACACCTATTGACCGCAGATTACGCCTCGCCTTTTCACAGACAACCACTACTTCTTCAAGTGTAAGCCCTGCGTCACAGGCGGCACCCGCTATTTTCATCATGTACACGTCGCCCGCTATACCGCGCCTGTCTTCTATCCTTTCCGGCGGTGCGGAAGCGCAGTCGTCCCATACGCGTATGTGTGCCGTTTTTATTCCATCATCCTGGAGCATTTCTTCAGCCATGTCAAAATTCAAGTTATCCCCAGCGTAATTTCCGTATAAAAACAGAATGCCCCTGCCCGCGTTAGCTGCTTTTGCCACCTCATATATCGTTGCCGGATCCGGAGACGCGAATAGATTTCCGCATGCTGCCGCATCTCCCAAGCCTTTTCCTACAAAGCAGGTAAAAAGCGGTTCATGTCCACTCCCTCCTCCTATGACCATAGTTACTTTATCCTTTCGCCTTTGCTTGAGTAAAACTCCCTTTACGCCTGGTACGCGCTCGTAATAACGGTTATAAGCGCTAATAATGCCGCTCAAGCTTTCTTCGACGAAATCTTCCGCGGAGTTCATTACTTTTTTCATTGTTTATTCCTCCATGCTGTCTTTTTTGGACTCATTGGCGGCCCATTCGTGTATAGCGCTAAATATTATATATACCGATGTCGCGCCCACATCCTGGAATCCTATTGAACGTTCCATCAATGTTTTAGCTTTTCCTATACTCGCAACATATCCTTTTGTTGCCTCAAGTCCCAACCTTGCAGCTTCTTTCGCGCATTTGAACATCGATACGAAATCCACGCAGCTTTCGGTATAATCGCGCATCGCGCGACAGGCAGGTTCAAAGGCATCCACCATTGTTTTATCACCCATTTTCGCTCCGCCGCGTTTTTTAATCTCAGCGAGACTTGCCTCCATCATTTCCACATATCCCTTTGCATCAATTGCATTCATCGGTTCTCTGCCTTTTATGCCGCCAAGATAGATAGTGCTAAAGATCACACCCGATGCGCCGCCCATAGAATTAAGCATCGCCATGCCTGCTGTTCGCAGTAGCTCGTTGATAGTTTCAAATTCCTTGTCACCAAGTGCCTCCTTTACCTTTTTTGATCCGATCTCCATACTTATACCATGATCCCCATCGCCTATTTCTCTGTCGATTTCCGTAAGGTACGATTTGTTTTCAATGATTTTATCCGCAACTGCCAGAAGCATCCGCTTCATTTGAGCCGTATTTATGGTATCCATCCTTACCTCTCCTCTAAATTATTTCGTATCTTAAACGCTCCTCAAGCTAATAATAACTTCTTTTAAAAACTGACAAGAACCTAAACGTTCCTGTATGAACGGATAAACGGGAACCGTCTCCTCTATTATAATTTCCATATCAGACCTTTAGAAAGGGTTCTTGGTCTTATAAAACGTGTTTGCCTACTGGGTTGGAATATGTATCTTCAACGCCGAGCATTTTTTATCGCTTAAACAATGCCTTTCCGCAGTCTGAAAGTTACTGTTGTATTGTGCGGAAACTTTTTTTTCAATCAATACATAACAGTAAAACCTCTGCATCTCTTTCACTGCAATCACGCCTATATTCCAAAGATTCTTGTTCTATATCCAGTATTCCCCTTTCGCAATATAACTTCTTAGGCAGCAGTCTGCGCTGCCTGCAAACGAAGAATGGTAATATCCCCCCGCGAATATAGTTACCCTCCAGGGTGCCTCTTGATGATATTTGACTCGGCATCCGGTACAAGCAGCCTATTCATTCAGCTTGTATTTGTAAATAGACGAATTTAATAGGCATGCAGGCGTATTGCCGAAGTGGACCCCATAAACAGATCTCCAGGTATATAGTTCACTACAAATCCTTTATTTGCACCAACCATGTCTTGGGGGACAGTATTGTTTATGTCCAAAAACTTTTCCCCAAATTTAACTTTCATAACACCCATACTTTATTAATTCAATTATACCTTAAATTTTCACCCAGTTTCCGGATTTTGTGCTTTCAAATATCTTCTCACATATTACCATGTCGCGTAATCCGCATTCAAAAGTCGCAAAATCTGTTTTCATATGAGGATTCTCTATTGACTGATAGAATTGCCTAAAATGTTGTCTGAACGCATCTGGAAAACCTTCAACATGACCTCCGGGATATGCGATGATCGGCTTTGTATTTATATGTGCGAGGTTCGGATCTTTTGTTATTACTTTATTCCCTTCATTTCGTCTCCCCAAAAGCAAATCATTTATAGACTCGCTGTCCCATTCGCCTGACATCTTTTTGCCGCTGACCGTCAGGAAAGTCTTATTCTTTTTTCCGGCAACCATGGTCGAAAAGACTCCGCTCCCAATAGCGCCATTATTAAACCGGAGAAGAATGTAGGCAATCTGTTCGGTGTCTATTTTTACGGACTCGTACTCCCCCGTTGGAAGTATTTTTTTACGCTCAGGAAAAACACACGAAAATTCTGCAAATACTTCAGTGATCTTAAGCCCGGTGATAAACTCAACGACGTCAATCCAATGCGATCCAATATCGGCTATAACCATTGTCTTTCCGGAATTTTTTGAAAGAAGCCTCCAGTTGAAATCCGTATCATACAGCAGCCAGTCTTGAACATAACCGCCGTGCACTGAAAATATCTCCCCCAGATCCCCATCATGAATCATGTTTTTTAGATTGCTTGCAGCAGGGTAAAATCTATTATGAAAATTTACCGCATTAGCAACATGCTTTTCCTTTGCCATTCTGACTGCAGCCTTCGCCTCTTCCACCGTATACATAAATGGCTTTTCACATACAACGTTTATACCCCTTTTCATAGCGTACATAGCTATTTCAAAGTGCGTGTTGTTAGGCGTGCATATATGAACTGCGTCAAGCCCGGATTTGTCTATCATTTCCCTGTAATCACTAAAAGCACATGGAATATTAAGCCTTTCCGCCTTCTCCTTTGCATCGATAACATCAGCAAGTGCGATTACCTCTGCGTTTTCCACCCTTCTCAATGCATCGATATGTGCCAATCCTATAAAACCTGTTCCGATAACTCCCACCTTATAAGTTTTCATTTTTCACCTCTACAATTAACTTTTACTATTATGTGCTTAAATATTTTACATGTATGATAAGCGGCTAGAGATACTCACTATACTTTATAATAGGTATTTACAAAGTATTAATTAATGTGTATAATAATTATCAAACAAAAGCGTCAATAAGTCAATAGTGTTTTCAAATGAATCCATGTTTAAGATTTCATCTTAGTGTCGGGTTCGTTGAAAAATTGTAGATGGGACTATCGATCGACTGCTTCGTGCGAGGGTTATTATGAGTATTTATGAGAAACTATACTATAGAATTGGCCAAATTCCTTTGATTGACATCCACACCCACATAGACCTTTCACACATGTCGGCAAGAGGGCTTCACGACTTACTGCTTTACCATATGCTTATATCCGAACTTTACAGCGCAGGTTGCCCAGACGCCGAACGCCTTTCCGAATTCCCTGATGAAGAGGAAGCCAAATCACGCCTCCAGGCGGCAGTTCCGTATATTGAGCACATCCGGTATTCTAGTTGTTTTTCAATATTGAAAAGGATGCTTAAAGATCTTTACGGTTTTACCGATACCATAAACGTAGACAACTGGGAAAAACTCGACAGTGCCGTCCGCGAACGGTATAAGAGCGGATATGCGGAAGAGATATTGAAAAAGGCCAATATCGCCGCTGTGAACACCGAATACTGCCGCAAGCGCGATCTTGAAAATAACAGTTTTTTCTACAGTCTCGAATGGGCTTTCTTTACCCGCAGCCAGTACGGCTTATTCGACGCTTCGATAATAGAACTTGAGATTGCGGCGTCACAAAAAGAGCCCGAGGGACCTATACCCGTAACGGCACATGGCACGGGTTTCCCTTTTCGCCAACATCTTAAAACGGTTGAGGAAATAGATGAAGCTATAGAGTCCTACGTTTTAAAGATTCCTTTCGACAAGATAGTCAGCCTGCCCACACACTTTTCGACCGACATAAACTATGGGGCCGTTACGCGAGAAGATATGGCAAAGGCTCTTAAAGCGAGAAGGACCGCCGGAACCCGTGAACGGGATGTTTACGCTAATTACATCAACAATAAATATTTTGAAGCGTTAAGCAAGGTCGGCAAAAACGTAGCAGTAGCGATAAGCATAGGCGCAGAACCTTTAAGGTACGAGACGGCAAGCAAACTCGGAAATGATACGGTATTCGCCATAGAAAAACTTGCGAATAAATATCCCGATCTTAATTTCATAATATTCAACGGAAGTGACTATCAGGATACCACGCTCTCAACGGTGATACGAGAAACTCAAAACGTTTACGTGGCGGGGTTTTGGTGGCATAGTTTTTTCCCTTCGTCCATGGAGAGAATAATCCGTGGCAGGTTGGAAAGGATACCGCTCAACAAATGGTTCGGATATTTTTCAGACGCTTATTGCGTTGACTGGGCTTATGGAAAATCTCTTCTGGTACGCAGTCTTTTTGCTCGCATACTCGCGAAGATGGTGGGTAAAAAATATATTTCGTACGATGACGCCGTCCACATCGCGGAGCGCCTGCTATACCGAAATGCAAAGGAATATTTTAATCTTTAACAAAGAGGTGATTTAAATGAAACTAGGTCTTTTTACGACGCTTTATTCGGAGCTTTCCTTGCCCGAGTTACTTAAGAAAGTTAAAGGCATGGGGTTTGAAGCTGTCGAATTCTATACCGGGAAGCTCGCTCCGGCCACCCATTGCGACCCGGAGATCCTTCTTGAAAGCGGCGATAAACTTCAGGAATTTAAGGACACTGTTGAAAAGTTTGGTCTACCCATAAGTCAGCTGAACTGTTCAGGTAACCCGGTAAGCCCGATACCCGGTGAGGCGGAAAAACACAAACGGGCATTTTCCAACACCGTACGCCTTGCGGAAAAACTCGGTATAGACACCGTTACATGTTTTTCGGGCTGCCCCGGTGGAGGACCCAATGACCAGACCCCAAACTGGGTAACATGTCCGTGGCCTGAGGAGTTCCTGGCGATAATTGACTACCAGTGGAATGAAGTGCTGATCCCGTATTGGGAATGGGCGGCCAAGGAAGCGGTGGATTTCGGCGTTACAAAGATAGCGCTTGAGATGCATCCGGGGTTCTGTGTCTACAATCCCGAAACGCTGCTGCGCCTGCGCGCTGCTGTCAACGACACCATAGGAAGTAACTTCGATCCGAGCCACCTTATATGGCAGGGAATAGAC
Source organism: uncultured Christensenellaceae bacterium (assembly GCA_964441275.1). Taxonomy (GTDB): domain Bacteria; phylum Bacillota; class Clostridia; order Christensenellales; family SZUA-584; genus SZUA-584. The sequence continues at coordinate 5,825 of CAYTUG010000006.1, forward strand.
ATACCTCAAGCCATACTTTCGCTTCGCGATGCCATATTCCACATGCACGCAAAGGATACTCGGGTGTTTTCGAGAAATATTCTAAAAAATGGAAACCTTGATACTAAACACTACTCCGATGTAGAACACAGAGCCTGGGTCTTCGGAACAGTTGGATATGGTAACGACGAGCGTTATTGGCGTTCGATAGTGGACGCACTTTCAATAGTAGGTTATGATGGTGTTATAAGCATAGAGCATGAAGATAGTTCGATGTCTAAAGACGAAGGCCTAAAAAAAGCGTTCGACTTTTTAGATAAAATTATTGTTCGCGAAAAGCCAAGCAAGATGTGGTGGGCATGACAACAAAATCGACATATGCTGGCCGCGATAGATGGTATAAATGTGCAAGGACTTGCTTTATCTCTAGGGCCGTTAAGGAAACGTTATAAGGCCCGAGGCTGTCCTGAATTTTGTGTAAACCTCCGGATGGGTGTAAGACGGAAGCGCCAAACGGAGGTTTTTTCATGACACGAAAGATTACACCGGAGCGCAGGGAAAGAAGAAAATAGCTCCTTGCATTGTTGCAGGACGCGTGAATCAATGACATCAAGGATGTGCAGGAGCTGTTCAAAGAGATGGTCGGCACCGTTTTGGAGAATAGGCTGGAAGGCGAGTTGGCTGAAAAGCTCGGCTACAGCAAATATGATTACCAAAACAAGCGAACGGGCAAAACCTGGAATGGTCATAGCGAAAAGGCTCTATAGACCAGCTCCGAAGATTTGGAGCTGTCCATTCTAAGAGACAGGAAAGGCGAATTTGACCCCCAACTGGATATGGGGCATGAGCACCAGCGGCATCGGTGGCCACACTCAGGACATCTACGGCCTGGTCGGTATCGGACACCACCATCAACCGTGTTAACGGACAGAATGCTGTCGGTGGTGCAAGAATGACAGCTAAGGCCAAATAATCAAGAAGGCCGTGTATCCGCCATCGGTGTGCAGATGGACGGCATGCGCGATGTGCTTGGTATGCGGGTCGGAGAGAACGAGAGCGTAAAGTTTTGGCTCGGTATACTTAACTGCCTTAAAAACTGCGGTGTGGATGATATCCTAATTGTGTGTAGATGAACTGGCAGAGTTTACAAACGCTATAGAAGCGTATTTTCTTGAACAGAGATAGAGCGATGCATCATCCATCAAATCAGGGACATCGCCAGATTTGTATCGTACAAGGATATTAAGGCGCGGAATGGCCGATTTGAAGGAAGTCTACGTTGCCATGGATGTGCTCAAGCTGGATTCATTCGAGGAGAAATAGGGCAAAAAATACCCCGGAATCGCAGTTTCATGGCGCGCCAACTGGCCTTATTTATCAACGTATTTCAAGTATCCGCAGGAGGCGCGCACTCTTATTTACACCACAAACGCCATTGAGAATTTCAATCGTCAGCTGCGCAAAGTTACCAAGACCAAATCGGTATTCCCGACGGACAAGAGAGCATTGAAAATGCTGTATCTGGCCATGGTAGACATCACTAAAAAGTGGACAGGTCGCCGCAAGGAAAAGGGGTTTATCCATTCTCGGCTGGAGGTATTCTTCGCGGACAGGTTTCTTGAATAGCAGAACCGGCAGGACAGTCAAGCATATGTTCGACCGGCGAGCGGCCGCCCTTAACATGCTTGGCCGTTTTAGCTAATATGCGCCCAATAAATATTCTGCTCTTTCTTATACTTTCTCAAGTTTACACAATTTCCGGGATATGCCCGATTTGCTGTATTTAACACCAAAACTTTGCCTATTCAATAAAGCTTTTATAGATATTCATGTTTTGCAGATTGGCTTCATAGGTGCCGGTATCAACATATCTTTTTACCGATTTATTATATAAATCCTTATCAATGAAATCTACCGCCAAGTTTCCCCAAGAATAATTTCGCTGCCCAATGGCATAATGAACCCATCCGTTAATTATGGCATTTTGAATATCCTTTGTGAAGTCCATGGTGATCACCTGAATGTCAGTGTGGTACTTCTTAACATAGTTAGAAAACATGAGTCCCCAGTCGCAGTTTGTCAGGAATATGATTCGAGCTTCGGGCGCGCTTCGCAGCATTGCTTCAAAAACCTTATTTGCTTCATTCTGAGTTGACTTACTGTTTACAGGCATCTCATGAACCTGAATATTCGTTTTTCTGTTGATCGTATCAATGAATCCCTTTTTACGATCCTCAATAGCAGAGATTTGCGTATCAGCCCATGTATTTACTATAACTTCACCCCGGTTGCCCATAAGACTCATAACTATTGAAGCGGCGGCAGCTCCGGCTGCAATACCGTTAGTCTGAACATAGGAAATATAATCTATACCATCGATTTTTGAATTAATAAAAACGATTTTGATACCAATTTCGTTTAAATGTTTAAGTTTTTGAGCAATGAGTATATCATCTATAGGGCTTATTGCCATTGCATCATATTTTTCTTCGATGACCTTGTCAATAAGCGCGGCCATTTGAAAAACGCCTTCGCTGCCTCTTGAATTTGGCGCAAAAAAGTCAATATCATAACCATAAACGTCAGCGGCTTTTAGAGCTTCTCTTTTTGTAGGATCAAAGAAATCGATATCTAAATCAAAAATCATAGCAATCTTCCGTTTCGGTATTGTTTTCTTCTCTACATGAATACCTTTGTGGTGCAGTTCTATATCCGCAACTCCCTTCGATAGATCTTTGTCTAACTTACTGATCAAAGCTACAGAATTGTTTTGGTTGTACATTAGGCTTGTTATTTCATGCGCTGTCGCCGTAATTTCTCTAACCGATAAAAAGATGTTTGATATTGATTTTGCAAGTATATTCTCTTCTCCTTTTATCATTTCAAATGCGGTATTAACATTTTCCTGCTCGTTAATATAGGTATCTATAAACGCGCTGTTTTTTTCAGACACACTGCTAACTTCATCGACCGATTCTCTCTGCGCATCGAATATGACTTGCGATTCCTGTGTAACATTTTTAAGCAATTCTATTTCTTCGGTTACGCTTTCAATAGTGTCGCTAATGTTTAAACTTGCTTTCTTGCTTTCTCTTGAAAGGCGCTGTATTTCCTCAGCAACAACCGCAAACCCTTTTCCGGCGGCACCGGCGTGTACCGCCTCTACTTTCGCATTAAGACCAAGAATATTCGTTTCGTTGGAAACCTTTTCAATCAGTTTCGTTATATTACCTATTATTTCAGTTTTATCAATAAGGATTTTAATAACATTGAGTATTTTTTCAATAGCTTCATCGTTTCTTTGCTGGTTCATCACTAACTGCTCGATAGAATTATGCACATTTTTGTTGTTCTCCTGCATATCATACGCTAACGAAATAGTTTTGCGCGATTTTTCATAGATTTCATTTATCTTATCCGTAAAGTTTTCAATTAGTTCAGTACTTTTCTGAATGTCCTTCGTCTGACGCTCGGCGCCTTCTCTTATTAACTTAGTTATTTGTTCTATCTGATTGATTTCCGCTATAAAGTCCAGTATAACTGTATTGAGCTGTTTTGAAATGCGGGGGAAGCTGCTAAAGCAAAGAAAAAACTTTTCGAAATGGTCCTTTAATTGTTTGTATATACGCGCATCAGCCGAATCGTTAACCGATTCGTCTATATTTGATTCAAGATTCCAATTATAAATTTTGTTTAATAGCTCGCTTGATTCGTTTAACATGCCAATCTCCTTTCAGACAGGGTTGTTTTACAGAATTAAGATTTTTTTTAACAATTCATTGTCATTAAAATAAATACCCTTTATTATAAAGACCTAAACAGCTCTTTGATATAAAAATAAATAGGTTATCAAGCGGCAAACAAAAGGCAAATATTCGGTTTATGTGTTCGCAGCAATATAAAACAAACGTTGACATATTTGTGAAAATGGATAGTCATTACACTAAACGATAGGTGTAAGAATTATTTTTTCATTACACCTTTGCATAAAATATCGTTTTAAAAGTGTGAAGCGTTTTAAGGAATAGTTAGATTCTCCATTTTTTAAACATAAAAAGATTTTTAGACGCAGATTGACTGGCAGGCGTGTTCGTGATAATATTAGGCTGTTAAAAGGGAGTAGCTGCCAATGGAGGCCCGGGTCGTCAGCACGCTTAAGTTTTTAAGCCGTCCGTGCCGTAATAGCGAGACTTTTAGTGCTTTAGCATAGCATTAAAGGTTTTTTTGTTATTTGAAAGGAATAGTGACATGATAGTAACAGTATTGTTATTCGTGCTCGGATTGATAGTAATGATAAAATGCGGCGATTTGTTCGTTGATGCTTCGGTCTGGATTGCGAAGAAAACGGGCATGCCGCGGATGCTTATCGGCGCAACGGTGGTCTCGTTGGCAACAACCCAGCCGGAGCTTTTTGTATCAGTAATCGCGGTTTCAAGGGGCGCGATAGATTTAAGCATAGGCAATGCAATAGGTTCCGTTATTTGCAACACCGGTCTTATATTGGCGATTGCTCTTGTTGTTCGCCCGCAGCGGGTGGAGTTCGGCATGTTTTTTGCCAAGGCCGGCGCAATGGTAATTGCGCTTGTGCTGTTGTTTATACTTTGTATCGACAGCAGTTTAAGCGCCATAGAAAGCATACCGCTTTACATATTACTTTTGGTTTACATAGCGTATAATATTCGGCAAGCAAAAAACAGCGCCGCCCGCACCTTTGAAGTTGCCGAAGGGAAGGCCTCCGTAAATATCCTAAAATTTATTGCAGGCGCCGGGGGGATAATAGTTGGCGCCCGTCTGCTGGTTGACAGCGCTATAAAAATTGCGGGCGCCATAGGAATTTCCGACGGCATGATAGGGGTTACCGTTGTCGCTTTGGGGACATCGCTTCCCGAGCTTGTAACTACGCTTACTTCGATTAAGAAAAAGGAAACGTCAATAGGGGTAGGCAACATCATAGGCGCTAATATATTAAACATGGCAATGGTGCTGCCTACGTGCGCGTTGGTGGCGGGAGAGCTTAATATGGAATCAAATTATCTGCCTTCTCTTTCAAGAATAATGCCGCGCAGCTTATACATAGACATTCCGGTGGCAGCGGTGATGTTTGCAGTGCTCCTTGTTCCTCCGCTTATACTCAAGGGCAGGATGCTGCGGCTGCAAGGCGCGCTGTTATTAGCAGTATATTTTGCATTCATCGCTTTTTTAGTAATCAATATTTAAAAGATTATCATAACAAATCGGGGTTAAAGGAAAAACAAAGATGCAGCAATCGTTTATGGAAGAGGCGCTAAAGCAAGCGAAGAAAGCGGCAAAAAAGGATGAAGTGCCGGTAGGCGCAGTGATAGTGCGGCGCGGCAAAATTATTTCCCGTGCAAGAAATGAGAGAGAAGATAAAAAAGATCCTTTGGCTCATGCCGAATTGTTGGCAATAAAGAGAGCGGCGCGTAAGATAGGCGGGTGGAGGCTTTCAGATTGCACTATATATGTAACCTTAGAGCCGTGTCCAATGTGTGCGGGCGCTATAGCCAACTCGCGAATAAGCGAAGTTGTTTTTGGGGCTTACGATAAAAAGGGGGGCGCTTACGGCTCGCTTTACAACATTGCCGATGGCAGGCTAAACCATACGCCAAATGTGCAAGGAGGGTTTATGCAAAAACAATGCGCTGAAATATTAAAGGCGTATTTCGCAACAAAAAGGGGCTAAAATTTTCGGAAAAAGGCTCATATTCACGTTTTGTCATTTGGGTAAAAAAGCCTGTAATCTGTTTCAGCTTCAGGTTTTTTGTTTATCTTCAGAAGAGAACTTTCATGGAGGACCGCTTAGTGCATTCTAATTATGGCTCGGATATTCAAAGCACAAATCGCGTCAATATTTCTTATGGTACGTCCTTTGGTCAGCTAAAAATGTTCGATACCCCGGAAACGAAAACAGGCTATGTGTTTGCGGTAGAGGCGTGTATGCAAGAGGGGGTTATTATCGGCACCAATGTTGTCACGTGTCAAGAAACGCGCATGCCAATCGATGAGTTTTTTGGGTATATACATGAAAGGGATATTGGAGAATTAAAAAAAGAGATACAGTTTCGCCCCGGGCAATCGCCCAAAAGGGTGGATGTCGAATTTAGAATGTCCGCCGGCGGTATTTTAAGAAAAAACAAACTAAAGGGAATTTTATATGATATAAAAGGTCACGGATATTTGACCGGGCTTGTTTTCGATGTTGAACACGCCGCCGAACAGGCCGCAAAACTTGAATACTATAAAAAGTTCGATGTAAAATCAGGGCTTGCGAACGCCCAAATGCTTGACGCAACATTTGCGGAAACCTCAAAGTACGGCATGTATCCGCAAACCCTGATAGTTGCGGATATCGACCGGTTTAAAGACATTAACGACAGCTTAGGATATAACGCCGGAAATGCGCTTATAAAAAACGTAGCGGACGTGCTAAAAGGCGTTTTCTTCGATTCCGAAATTTTTGCGCGAATATGCGGGGGCGAATACTGCGCCGTGTACGCGGGAAAAAGCAGCCTTGAAATAGAGCACAAAATAAAGGAAGCGCAAATGCTGCTGCACGGAATGTACCTTAACCTTATAAAAGCCGAAGTGAGCTTCGGGTATGCGGTAAGCGAAAAACAAAGCGATTTTAGCGCGCTGTACAGCCAATCAATGCAAATACTTAGGCGTGAAAGAAATACGCGTAAAGTATTGTCGGGCAACAGCATTATCGACAATATCAACCGGGGTATAGAAAAAAGGGTAAACTGGGGCAAGAGGCATACGCGGCTTCAAGGCCTGTCCTTGCAGATTGCGAACAATCTTGGCTGCGGCGAGCAGTGCATATCCACATTAAAAGTCCTTTCAAGGATAGCAGACTTGGGGTTAATAGCAATTGATACTGCATTAATTAAAAACCGCACTTCGCTAAGCGGGCAAGAAAGCGAAACTTACAAATCACATGTTGGGGTGGGGAAAGATATTATTGCAAGCATAAACGAGGTCGCCGAATACGAAGGGTTATATATTGATATTTTTAAAAGATATGACAGATGGCAGGACGCAATTGCTCTGCCGAGCCGAATACTTGCCGGGGTAATCGAGTTTGACGATTTAATGTCTGCCTTTCCGGATTTAAGCTTTTCGAAGATAAAAGAAAAATTCTTAGAAAAGCGCAATAAACAATGCTGCCCGACTGTTATAGACGCCATACTTGCAGTCGCCGAAAAACACTATGAATAAAAAATCAGCTAAAGCAAGCTGCCTTAACCAATTTTTTAGAAAGATTATTTAAACAAATCATGCCTTTGGCTGTTTTTCCGGTTTTTTATCTTCGGGTTTTGATAAGTCAATTTTTTTAATTTCAGGTTCTTGCGCGGGAGCTATGCGCGATTTTGGCTCCTTGCCGTCACAGATTAGACACTGGCCTTTAAAATACGCACCTTGCTCGATAGCGAAACTTAAAGCTGTTAAGTCGCCAACAAGCTTAGAGCCGCTTAGCATTTGGACGGTTCCGGCTGCTTTTAAATCGCCAATTATTTCGCCCGCGATGTTGACATCGCAAGCAATTACAGAGCCCTCAACGCTGCCTTCAGTACCAACGGTAACATTACCGCCCGCATTAATTTTCCCCTTGAGGTTTCCGTCTACCCGTATTCCGCCTAAAGTGCCGATATCACCAACGAAGCTTGTGCCGTAGGGAATACTTGCGTCCGGAAGATTTTTCACTATGCGCTGTTGTTGAGCCTGCTGTTTTTTAGCCATAACTTACCACCCCTAATACTGATTATTTTTTATATATTCTTCGAGAAGATCCGCATTTGAATACGCCTTAACGATCATGGACTGGTGAACCGGACATGCTCTTTTTGTCTGGTGTACACGGCTGTTCATAAAGTGTATGCAAAAATGCCCGGGGAACCCGTTGTGGGGGATATGACTGTTGGCATGGGGCATGCCGTTCATTGATGCCGCAAAATAACGATCGTCAATTTTTACCCAGATTGCCCGCCTGGTCCACGACCATCTTCCTCCGTAAATCTGTTTAAAAACCTTTGTGTCTTCTTTTGTAAGCGGGTCTGTATCGGAATGAAACGTTCCGCTTAAACGTTTTGCCTTGAAAGAAAGACCGGTATCCACATCGACCACAACTATTTCTGTGCCGCGCGGCAGTACGTCTTTACACATATCAGACCAACTAAGCAGCTCAACCCGCCCGTTTTTGCTTCCGCTTTCCATTTCAATTGAATAAGAATTAGCAGTGGATTCTATCTCAAGCCACGGGTCGGACATAAGCGCGGAGTCCGGATCGGAATATTGAATTTCGCCTCCTGTTATTATTGAAAGGTTTTCTAAGTCAAACTCGTCTTCAACCGCATTGTCTTGTTCAGATTCCGAAAAAGATGGTTGCAATGAAATCAAACGATATAAACCGTCAACCGTTTTTGAAAGCTTGTCCGCAAAAAAGTAAGCGCTCACACCCGCATATATTCCAATGCCTATAGCGCATAAAACTAAAAGGCACAGCGAAACAAGCAGGTATTTCTTTACAACAAGACAAATCGGCCTCTTTCTTGCTTGGTCGGAATTGACAATAGTGATAGAAAGAGTTTTTGAGAATGGGTTCGTTTTCATTGGTAGCTACCTTTTAATTATTATACTGTTAAAATACACCGTTATTTTTAATATGAAACAAATTATAACCGTACAAAACCAAATACCGCAATTTTATGAATCAAGAGCTAAAAAAAGTTTTTATTAGTTCTAAATTATTTGATAGCTCATTTGGATGCGTAAAATTATTTGAATATACTTCAAGCATAACCGTACCGTTATAATGCGTTTTTAAAAGAGCTTTCTTTATTGCCACAAAATCAGCATTTCCTTCAAACGGCATCTTGGGGATAATGTTGGCGCCATCTTGCAAATAGTCGCAAAGATGCACATTTGCAATGCGCCCGGCAGCTGGTTCGATGTAGCAATAAGGCGCGAATCCGGACTGAGCCGCTTGCTTTAAGTCAAGAGTATAATAAAGATTATCGGTTTGTAGATATGGGGCCAATTTTTGCGGGAACGATGGGTTGTCATACCAGCAATAGTGCACATTCTCCCAAGCAAGTTTTATTCCATAGTCGCCCGCCATGCGGGAGAGCACGTTAGCAGTGGCTGCGATGCGCTTAAAATCAAGTTTAAGCGGGCTTGCTCTCTTAAGATGCACGGGACCGTGAAACACATAAACGCTTGCGCCAAGCCGGCTGCCCGCTTTGAGCACCTGGTGGTATATATTGAAAGCCTCTTTTTTTGAGCGGCTGTGGCTTGAAAACAGTTGAGGTTCAAACTGAATAGAGTAGGCATGAACAGAGCAAATTTTGATACCGGAACCTTTTGCCAAAGCCTCAAGCTCTTTAATATAATTGATATTGTATTCGTGCAAACAGCTGAAAAAAACTTCTGTGTTTTTTACCCCAAGCTTTGCAAGAACCGTAATAGCGTCTTCATTCAATAGCCGGGGAAAAAAACATGCGGTTGACACGCCGAATACCATAGCTTCCTCCAGATAACATTATAACAGATGTTATTATAAAAATGAACATAATACTACAAAATATTTAAAGGTTATAATTATTACGTATAGAAGTATTTATGTATAAAAGTGCTATTATGTAATGGCGAAAATAATTGATGACTGGAGAACAGCATGCAAAAGTATGTTATTATTGGCGGCAACGTGGCGGGCACCAACGCGGCGGCAAGGCTGCGCCGGTTGAACGAATTTGCACAGATAACAATTGTCGAGAAAGAGAATTGTATGTCTTTTGCCAGCAGCGGACTGCCGTATTATGTTGGCGGGATAATAAGCTCCGACGCCAAATTGACGCGCAGTTCGCCCGAGAGTTATTTGAAAAATCTGAATATTGATGTAAAAATGCAATCCGAAGCAGTAAACGTGGACAGACATAACAAAAGCATAGAGGTGCACGATATTGCGTCGGGCAATTACTATACGTTAAAATACGACAAACTTATACTTGCAACAGGCTCTTCGCTGCGTTGGCCGGACATACCGGGCTTGCAAGGCAAAAATATTTTTATGTTAAAAAACTCCGAGGACATGGCCGCTATTGCCCAGCATATCAACAAGACAAACCTGTGCCGCGCAGCCGTTTTGGGCGGTGGGGAAATCGGGCTGGTGGTGGCGGAGAACTTATCAAAACGGGGCATAAAAACATGCTTAATTGGAAAAGAAAAACATGTGCTTACAACTTTTGATGCCGAGATGGCCCAATATGCAAAAAATACGATGGAAAACAACGGAGTCGCCGTAATCACCGACACTACAATTAGCGCTTGTTATGCCTTAGGAGAAGCTTTGCGGCTTGAGCTTTCTCAAGATCGTTCCGTTATTGTTGATATGATAGTGGTTTGTGCGCAAATGTTGCCTAACACGGGCTTGGCGAAAGAGGCCGGGTTGGGTATTGGGGTAACGGGCGGGATACTTGTAGACGATCGTCAGCAGACGACCGATAAGGACATATATGCGGTTGGAGACGTGGTTGAGGTAGAATCGACCCACGGCGGCAAAATATTGATTTCCCGCGCTTCTCCTGCGACACGCCAGGGGCGAATAGCGGCCGATAATATATGCGGGATTGGTTCCCGCTACAAACACACAATAGGAGTAACTATTGTAAAATTGTTTGACACTTGTTTCGGCTCGGCGGGGCTGACGGAGCGGCAGTTGAAATGGCGCGGAATTAAGTATGAAAAAGTTTATGTGCGCGCTTTATCGCACGAAGAGTATTATCCCGGCGCTGATGTGCTTAATATAAAATTAAACTTCGAAAAACGTACCGGGCGTATTTGCGGCGTGCAGATAGTAGGCAGGGTAGGCGTAGACAAAAGAATAGACGTGTTTGCAACCGCGATGTACGCGGGGCTTACCGTTGATAAACTTGCGGAGCTTGAATTGGCGTATGCTCCTCCTTTTAGCGCGCCTCGGGACGCGGTAAACATGGCGGGATATGTTGCGGGCAATGTGCTTTCGGGTATTAGCAAAATCGTCCATTGGCACGATTTGGAGAAACTTGGCGAGGATACGGTTTTAGTAGATGTGCGCACGGCAAAACAGCGCGAGACGGGAACAATTGAAGGTTCTGTAAGCATGCCGTTAGACCTGCTAAGAGAGCAGTTTGCCAAACTCGATAAAACCAAAAAATATGTTGTGTTTTCGCAAAGCGGTCATCGTTCTTATAGCGCCGAAAGGCTTTTACGGCAGCGGGGATATTCGGTCAAAAACCTATCCGGAGGTTTAAGCCTGTATGAGGTGTTCATAAGAGCAAAAAAATAAGCCGAATTAGCTTCCAATTAGAGCGCTTAGCAATCTGCCGGGAATCCAAGCATAATATGAAATACGTATGCGGAGGTGCAACGATGGGGGTATATCCTAAAAGGGCGCGTATATTATTGCTGTTAAAATATTTTATGCGCCATACGGACGAACAAAACCCTAAAAGATTGAGCGAAATAATAGGATATCTTAAACAAAAAGGCATACAAGCGGAACGCAAAGCACTGTATGCGGATATTAACCTTTTGCGGGATATGGGCTTTGATATTGTAAAAACAACTGCGGGCAAAACCGTATATTTTCTCGGCCAGAGGGTGCTTGAAATGGCGGAGGCCCAGATATGCGCTTCCGCTATTGCGGCGGCAAGGTTTGTCACACAAAAAAAGTCGCGGGAACTAATTAAAAAGCTAACGCACGGTTTAAGTATTGAGCAGGGCGCAAGCCTGACGGGCAACATGGAACTTGCGCGCACCCAAAAAACGCATAATGAGGAGATTTACTATAACATAGATAAAATAACTTTGGCGCAATCTGTAAAGAAAAAGATATCATTTTTATACTTTGAGTATATGCCCGACAAAACGCTTAGATTAAAACGGCAGGGACAGCGGTATTTTGCAAGCCCTTACACTCTTATGTGGTTTGAAGACGCATACTATCTTGTTTGCAATATTGACAAATACGATAACCTGTCGCATTTTAGAGTCGATAGGATGACCAACGTTAATATTGAAGATAGTGCAATAAGGAGCATAAACGAGGTTTCGGAATACAAAAATTATATCGATTTTGACGAGTATCATAAAAGCGTTTTTGGAATGTTCGGGGGCGAGCCGCAACACGTCCGTATCCGGTTTAAAGATGAACTTTCTTCCGCAGTGTTCGATCGTTTTGGGCTTGATGTTGATGTAACAGACGTTCGTGACGGCGGATTTACAATATCCGCAAGTGTGCGGGTTAGCCCGGGGTTTATTTCTTGGCTTATGATATTTGGGGATAAAGCAAACGTATTATCGCCGCAAAGCTTAAGAGAACAGATACATGGATGGGTTAATTCCCTTTTAAAGAACTATAAAAATTAAAGCGTTTTAGATATATACACTGTTTTTGCTTGAAAGCTGCTTTTTTGTTTATTAATATTTGGGGACGAAAAGCAGTTTGTCCTGTTCCCGCATTAAAAGGAGATGAGATTTATGGAACAAATGCCGGAGGGTGTAGCGCAAGATGTCGATATTGACGTTTCGGTTCAATTGCCCGTATCGAGCGATGCTTCGTATAGTTTTTGCTATGCTGAAGACGGCGTTTATCTGGAAGTGGAAAAAGAGCGGGGGGACGGTATACAGCTTAACCAACAAGCTGTTTTGTATGATGTTGAGCGCAGGGTTAAAGAGGTTAAAATAGATAACGCAAAACACTGCATACGCCGCGGCGGAAGTGCAAAGATTGCGGAGCCTCAGGACGAGCGCCCGGTTGATTCGGATATATTTGTACAAACGGAGGACAACGATATGTCCGCTTCTTTTGTTTTGTTACCGCCTGTGCTTTCCGGTAAATGCAAAACTGAACAAGAGATACTCGCACAAATTAAAGATGACTGGAAAGTGGTTTTTGGCATAAATGAAGAACTTGTGTATGCCGCCGTTAATAGCTGCACATATTATAAAACGCTAAAATTTGCATATGGCAGGGCACCGGAAAAGGGGAAAGACGGAAAATTAATCTTTTTATTTAAAAAAGAGCACAGCATCGCGCCTACAATCCTTGAAGACGGAAGCGCCGATTACAAAAATCTTAACGTATTTGAAAGCGTTGCGCAAGGCAAGGAAGTAGTAAAATCAATTCCGCCCGAACCGGGAATAGACGGGTGCACGGTAACGGGGAAAGCGGTCACGGCTCAAAAAGGGTTGGAAAAAAAGCTGCCGAAAGGCAAAAATGTTAATATTTCGGCCGATGGCAATTCGCTTGTGGCGGCAAAAAGCGGCCGTATTGATTTTATAAACGGCCGGGTTGAAATTTCAGACGTATATAAAATAAACGGCGATGTAAACATGGGCGTTGGAAACGTTGATTTTGAAGGCGATATTGTTGTTGACGGAAATATAATATCAGGCCTTACGGTACAAGCCACCGGGCTTATAGAAGTGCGCGGTTACGTTGAAGCCGCAACTCTTATTTCGGGCAAGGACATCATTTTAAGAAACGGAATGCAGGGAATGGGGCAGGGGAAACTTGAGGCGCAGGGCAACATAGTGGCACGTTTTATAGAGCGCTCGACTATATCCGCAAAAGGCAATATCGTTGCAGATTATATTGTGCAGTGCGTTGCAACCGCGGGCGGGTCCGTTATAATGAAAGGAAAATGGGGCAAAATACTGGGCGGGGTTGTGCGTGCGAGCAAAGAGGTTACGGCGCGTATAATAGGCTCTCCCTCAAGCGATCGCACTCAGCTTGAACTTGGGATACTTCCCGATGAAAGAGCAAGGTATACAAAACTTGATAAAGAAAAGAGAGAGATAAAAGCGCAGCTTAACCGTGTTAACAATATAATAGGGGTTATGCCGTCTACAAACCTGCCGCCCGAAAAACAAGCGATTTATCAAAAACTTGTTGATACGGCGGCGCATTTGGAAGAACAGCACTCGAATTTAGCATTGGAGATAGAAGAATTAAGGATAATGCTCAGTCAAAGCAGCGGGGCAAGGGTTAATGTGCTTAAAACTATTTACCCTAACGTTCGCATACAGATAGACACCGGCATTCTGACGACAAACTCGCCAATAGAGTTTGCCACTTTCAGGTTTAAAGACGGAGAAGTTTCATTTGCGGCTTGCGAGGTGCGCTCTTAAGCGATGAAAACCAAAACGCTACCCAAACAGCGCGCAGCCGCAGCTATCCAAATATGTTTGGCTGCGGCCTAAAATCTTTTATAAACTCGTACACTGTATCAGACGGTATTTCAGACGCTAAGCTGTAAACTTCGGCGTTTATTTTTATGTCAAGTTTATCCGATGCTTTGATTAAAACTTCGTCTGCGTCTTCATTGTCCGTGAATTCTGCATTTTTGGCATTATAGCTGATCGAAAGTCCGGTTATTTTAATAAAATATTTTTGGTTTGCAAAAGTCGAAAGAATATTTTTAAGGCCTGAATAACTGCCGGTTACCGTAATAGTGACAGGAGCGACAAAAAGATGACCGGATTGGTGAACCTTATCGAAAAGAAATGTGCCTTTTGTGGCGTGCGGCCCAATGCTGTTTTCAAGAAAAACAATTAAAGGGGGCTGGTCGTTGCCTTTAGAGATGCCGCCGCTTAACTGGTTTATTATTTCCAAGTCTTCTGTTATCCGTTTCTCTAACGCCGCGCCGCTCAAATGCATTTGTTGAATTGATTTTAGCTCGGTGTCTTTATCGGCAATTTCTTTGTTCAAATCGTCCATCGCATTCATGTGGGGTTGCAGAAAAAAGAAATAGTACAAGCTTAATGTTGCGAACATAAGCCCTATTAGAATAAGCATTTTCTCACGCTTTGACAAGCTCATTGTTTATCCTCCTTGTTGACCGAATTATCAGAGGAAGGGCTAACGGGGCTGCTTTTTTTTTCATCTTCCTCAACAGTTGCATTTCCGGAAAGCGATTTGTGCAAAGATGCGGTTATGCTAAAAGAGTTGGTTTCCTCCAACCGGGTGCTGCTTGTTATAAAGACGTCGCTAAACATATCCGACTGGCGAAGTTTAAGGCAAAAAGCGGCCACTGCGCCATCGTTTTGCGCAAACCCCGACAAACCAACTAAGTTATCCGAAAATTCGATCAGAGTAAGCACAGCCGTTTGGGGAAGCGAGTTTTCAATAACGGAGAGGTAGAGCAAAATATCGGATCGGGAACCGTAAAGCGCCTCAAGCTGCGAGCGCCTGTTTACGCATAATGCGGCGGTTTTGGTTGTCTCTTCGAACGATTCTTCCGTTATGGTATAATTGCTAAGCGCATCTTGAAGCGCTTTGTTTTTCTCTTCCGCTTCGCTTCTTGCGCGGCCCGGGAGCATAACCGCCGCAATTATTACAACTACGAACAATGTCGCAAACAGAAAATAGCTGCGCTTTTTATCGCTTCCAATAGTGCTTTTTCTAACTGTTAAAAGATTTATATCGTTTTTCATGGGAGTTCCTCCCTAAATGTCGCCGCGTATGCATTAAGAAGATATGAAAGCCCTTGGCCGGCAGTGCTCGATAAGAACAAGTCTTTCGCATCGTATACGGGCATATTATAATACTCTTCCATATATTCTTTAAGCCCGGGTAATAAAGCGCCGCCTCCCGATGTATATATTTTTTTGACAGCGGATTTTGTACGAGTGCGGAAATAATCAAAAACGCGGTTAATCTCCAACAAAAGAGAATCAACCTCGTAAGTCACCGCGGATTTTAGCTCGGTATCAGTATGCGGTTTTGTTAGAAGATTGACCTCTCGTTTAAACGATTCAGCTGCGATAATGTCTTTGCCTGAACTCTTTGCAATCGCTTCGGTTATTGTTTGGCCCGAGCGTTTAATTGTGTTGCTTACATAATAATTGCCGTTATGATACACGCTTGCGCGCGTGGTTTTTGAGCCGAAATCAAGTATGGCCACTCCTTCGTCAATCGAAAAACCATCATCGCGGGCCTTATTGTATTTCAACAATTTTTCCCGCGCATTTTCGCAAGTGTCAACAATCTTAAGTTTCAGTCCCGCTAATGACAGCACTTTTTTGAACTTGGCGATTATGCGTTGGTGGGCGGTGCACACTAACACCTTATACATTTCTATTCCGTCTTCTTTTATCGTTTCCGCTATTTTATAGTCAATATGATACTTATCGGGGCTGACCGGCAGGTAGCCCGACATTTCGTTAAGAATGTTCTGGTAAAGCTCTTCTTCGGGAAGAACCGGAAGCATAAAGTGGCGCGTGATAATATCGCTTCCGCTCAGAACGAGGGTGCATTTGCCCCCGGGCTGGCGCGCAATTTTTTTTGCGCCTTTAAGCGATTTGACGAGAGCGTCATCATAGATGATGTTTAGATCCTCTATACAGCCTTCGGGCATCTTGTGCACCACAAACTTTGTTATAGTGCCGTTTGCGGCAGTCTGCACGATTTTTAGATTGGAGTGACCTATATCAAGCGATACGGCCGCTGTTTGCTTTACTGGCATTCATTCCTCCTTAATTCATTGCCGTCCTACGGCATTAATGCTTTGACCGGTTATAACATCGGCGGTCACAACGGCGCTTGAGCCGCCTCCGGGGCTTTTCAAAAAGAAAGCGGTGCTCGGATCTGCCAAAAGGTTGTTTATAACCGACTGGCTGTAATTTACAGTCATATAACCGCTGCTTCCGGCGTAATAAACATCCCCCATGGAAAATACGGCGCCGCTTATTGACGGGCTGCCGATAATTTGAATATCGCCCGCCGAAAAGAATATCCCCGAAGCGCTAAAACCGCCGAGTATAAGCGAGGTTGACGAATAGATTACGCCGGCTGAACTAAGCTGTGTTAAAGTTATAGGACCTGCCGCGTACATGTTGCCAATGCTTGAGCCGCTTATAACATTGATGCTTCCGCCCACTATTGCGGAACCTGTCATAGAAAAATTTGACGTTGTGAGGTTTCCGCCGCATGTAATGTTGGAGTGGTAGCTGCCCCCTTTTATGGTCACGTTTCCGCGGCAATAGATGTTGCCGTAAAAGGCGGCGCCTGAAAGATTCAAGTTGCCATCGCAGTAGATGTCCGCATATATATTTCCGCAGCTTGGAATGGTTAAATCGCCCCTGCAGTAAACGATAGATTTTCTATCGGCTATTCCGCTTCCGGAAATGGAGAAATTGATGCCGGGCGCGCCTGCAATACTTATTTGCGCTGTTGAACCTGCGGTATAATTATAATTGTTCTGTGTGATATATACGTCTGGCGATGCAATCGAAGGCGTTTTGTAAGAAGGATATGAAAGCACATCCGACAGGGCGTTGCCCGCTGAAGGATCAATTATCAGCGAGCCCCCCGAGTGGTTAAAGCGAGACCACCATTGGCTTGCGTTGTCTTCTAAATAATCGCTGAGCATCACATTGCCGGTTACGTCCATACCGCGGCCCGGCGCTAAGTGCAGCTGGCCGCCAACAAACATTGCCCAGTTGTCGATAAACCACGTGCCTGACTGAAGATCGAGCCTTGTTACCTGTACGCTGCCTTTAACAATATAGCGTGCTCCGTCCGCTGTGGTCGATGTGGTGGTAACGTCAAATGTCTTATGATTAGGCTCGGCTCCCGAAACCGAGAACACAGTGGCGGTGTTGATGCTTTCAAACTTTGGCTCCTTGTACGAGAGCTGCGCGTTTGCATTTATGCCCGGGTAAAAATTAGAATGCAACGAAGAATACGCCGCGCTGTCTGCGGATAACATTTGTGTGTAGTAACTTGACACTTCTTGTTTTAGGTGTTCAACAGCGCTGCTTGCGCCCGCCTCGGCGGCGTAATATGCATCGTTGTTGGTTGAATCGGCAACGTTCATCTTCAGTGTGCTAAGCGCCATTGCGGATACGGCAAGCCCGATAACTAAAAGGAAACTAATAGTAACCACTGCGATAAGCAGTGCCGAACCGCGTTTGCCTGATATTTTTTGTTTGTTTTTCATACCCAATACTCCTTTGACGTTATTTCGCCAATGAAAGAGACGTTTGCAATGTAGCGCCTTTTGTGTTTTTAATCGTTAAGTTAAGCAGCAATGCGTCTTTATCGATTTCCGCTTCAAACACCGTTATCCGCTCTGCAATCGCAGTATTGTTTTTAAGTACGCTTTGACCGCTTAAGGCATAAGTGTTGTTGCCTACTGTTAACGAATCGCCTTTCGCTTCTATTGCGTTAATGTCGGTAAGCCGAATGCTGTTTGTGATGTCGGAAAAAACCTGCCTTAGGCCTTGCTGTTCGTCTGCGGAAGATGTCTCTATTGTATAAAGTGTTAATCCCTGGCCTAAAAGAGTAAACATCAAGGCGGCGACAGCAGCGAAGATTGTCGCCACAAGCAGTACTTCAATTAACGTAAACCCCTTTTTGCCCATAATAATCTCTTAGTTTTTAATAGATATATACGCCTGCGCCGTGCCCACGGGGGTGTTGGATTCGGTTGTATCGTACACATTTGCCTTCACATTTATCAACGATGAAGTTCCCGTGATTATATCTACATGTTTTTTAACATTTGCGGCATCCGCGACTATCGAAACGCTGTCCTTGTTGGCGCGGGTACAGTAAGCTATCGCTTTGCAGCCCTGACCAAGCGTAATGGTAGGGGACGCGCTTGTTTCAGGCTTGAGAACAGCATTAACAATCAGCGTACAGTTAGCTTGCTCACAGCTGCCGGAAATCTGCGTTCCGTCGCCGTCTAAAGTATAAACGCCGCCCGAAACGCTCAGCGATATATTAGAGGGTACGGAGCCAAAAAGCCGCCATGCGCCGTCAGGCATAACCGAAAGCATTTTACCGTCGCTTGAGAGTATCAAGTGCGCAAACCCGCAGGGGGCCGGGAATAAATCGCCCTGGTTGCCATAAGGCAATATTGTTGCGCTAAGATAATACCCGTTAACAAGCTGTTTATTCGGCAGGCTGCTTAAAGCCTGTTTGTACGAAGAAGAGTACAGCTGCTCAATATAGTTCTGCGCGATATAGTTGGCGTTAAGAACGTTGCGGGCGACTACATCCGTTTTTACTGCCTGAACAAATATGCCAAGCAGCGGAAGCGCAACCAGGCTAAATATAAACACAGCCAACAGCACCTCTAATAGAGTATAAGCTTTATTGTTTTTTCTCATAGCAACAGCCCAATATACCAGTCTATAAGTTCACTTCCTATAAAAATACTTATTAGTACGCCTAACGCGAGAAAAGGACCGAAAGGTATTTCATCTCCGCGCTTTTTGCGGCCTAATCCGATTAACAGAACGCTTGCGAGCGCACCCGCAACAAAACCAATTAGGTAAGCGGGGATTATCAGCTTCCAGCCAATGATTAAGCCGCAGAACGCCATCAGCTTGATGTCTCCGCCGCCCATCGCTTCTTTTTTAAGAAACAGCCGGGCCAAAAGCGCAATAAGCAAAAGGGGTACGCCGCCGGCGAAAAACCCGATAACATAATCGAGCCATGGCCCGAACGCCCCTGTTACTGCAGTGGCGATAAGCTGCACAATACCCAAAACGAGCCCTAAGATAACCACTCCGTTGGGTATTATCATGTGCGAAAAATCAATGAACGCGGCTATAATAAGCAAACTGATAAGAGCCGCATACACGCCAAACGAAAAACTCATACCAAATTTTATATACAGCAACAGGTACAAAGCCCCTGTGAGCGCCTCGACTGCAGGATATACAGGCGATATCCGCGCCTTGCATTTACGGCATTTGCCGCGCAGCAAAGCGTAGCCGGCAATCGGCAATAAATCGAATGCACCAAGCTTAGCGCCGCATTTGGGGCACGATGAACGCTCGCGCACTATCGAACGCCCAAGTGGAAGCCTGTATATGCACACATTAAGAAAGCTGCCTATAAGCGTTCCAAATATAAAAATCAGCGTTCCTATCAATATTTCCACGCTATTTCCTAACCCTGATTGATGTATATATATATACCACAAACTTCAAACACAAAACAAACGTTAAGCCCGCTAAGCAATTAATTACACTGTTTACCGTTATACGCATGTAGTTTTATACTAAGACACATGCAATGTGTTGAACAAAGAAAAAGCGAAAGCAAAAATGCTCCGCTTTTACTAACATTTAAAGACTAAATTAGTGTGTTATGATGGTTTTGCTGCCGTGGCAACTCCGCTGCTGTCAACGGTTACCCAGACTAAAGCCTCTGTTTCTTTGTCATCTTCCATTTGCGGCCACAGCGAAACCTCGGGGTCGGCCGTTAGTTTGCCTTTTGCCTCGCTCTTATCGGTTATCTCTTTGCCGGGGTTTAATGCATTATAAACATTTATGGCTTGAGCGATCATTTTGGCATTGGACAGCGTTACGGAATCCTTAGCTTCATTGGACATGCCCGTAAAAGCCGGTACAGCTATCGCAGCTAAAATTGCGAGTATGGCTATTACCACGATAAGCTCAATAAGCGTAAAGCCCCTTTTGTCTTTTGCACGTTTAAACATTAAATATACTCCTTTCCAAGTGTTTGTTATTTCATGATTATTTTTTGTTCATAGCAATTTATAAACAGCATTCAATTGAATTAAACATATTTAAAATATTATATGCTCTTATACATTTCCAGCATAGGCAAAAGCACCGACAGTATGACCAGCAGCACTATTAACGCAACAAAAATAAGCAAAACGGGTTGAATTATGTTTACCAGCTTCGAGATAGCTATTTCGGACTCTTCTTCATAATATTGGGCTGTCTTTTCCAACATATAATCGAGCGTGCCCGCTTCTTCGCCTATTCTTGTCATTTGGATAAGCATATTAGGGAATAAACTTGCCGTGGACAGCGAGGCGTGTAAAGTTCGCCCTTGCTTAATTTGGTCTTCCACATCGTTGAGCCTGTATTCCGCCAAACGGTTGCCTACAACTTTAGAAGCTATGCGTAAAGATTGCGTTAAAGAGACTCCCGTCACGGTTAAAGTTGAAAGCGTTCGGCTAAACCGCGCGGCAAGCAGCTGGGTAATGGTGTTCTTTAGCACGGGAAACTTAAACTTGAGGCTGTCCAAGGAAAGCCTGCCTTTGTCGGATGACTTATATATTTTAAAAACCACTATTATCAGCACAAGCGCCCCAAACAGCAAAAGCCACCGTTCGCTTATAAAATCGCTAAACGCAAGCATCGCTACGGTAATAGCGGGCAAATCGGCGCCTGCGGAATCAAAAAACGTGCGAAAACTCGGTATGATAAACAGCAGCAAAAAGGCAACGACGAGCACCGACAAGCTAAGAACAATTAACGGATAAGTCATTGCGCTGCGAACGCGCCTTGCCAATTTATACTCGCGCTCAAAATGCGCCGCCAACCGCTCTAAGGACAAATCAAGCGTTCCGCTTAGCTCTCCTGCCTCAATCATTTTAACCATCAGGCTGGGAAGAGCGCGCTCGTGCATTGACAGCGCTTCCGACAGGCTTCTCCCGCGCTGCAAATCTTCGGTTACTTGTTGCAATATAGCTTTAAGTTTTAAATTGGCGGATTGCTCTTCCAACATCGTTAATGTTTGCACGAGGGGCACGCCCGCGCGAAGAATGCTTGCAAACTGCGTGCAAAAAAAAGCCAATACTCTCTTGGGTATCTTTGCCGAGCCAAGAGTGATGTCGGTAGAGCTTTTTGGGTATACTTCGGAAATTTCAATAAGGTATAGTGATTTCGCTCTAAGAGTATACACTACTTCCTTGCGGTCGGACGCTTCTATTATACCTTCAACTGTTTGGCCCGCTTTGTTTGCAGCTTTATATGAGTATTTAATTATAACCACTCCTTTATATTCACTATTAAAGCAAAGAAGACAGATAATTTTTATCGATAGAATACGCAAGAGCGTCATCGCGGCTTATACGCCCCGTTTTATACAGGTTCGCCAAGGAATTATCCATCAAAACGTTGCCTATGTTTGCCGCGCCCTGCATTGCCGATGCAACCTGATGCACTTTGCTTTCTCTTATCAAATTGCGTATGGCGTGGTTTACAATAAGAGTTTCCACCGCTACAACCCGGGTTTTTTTGTCGGTTGAAAGTATAAGCTGCTGAGATATAACAGCCATAAGAGTCATTGAAAGCTGCAACCGTATTTGCTGTTGCTGAAAAGGCGGAAACACGTCTATGACGCGGTCAATTGTTTTTGCCGCTCCGGTGGTGTGCAGGGTAGACAACACTAAATGCCCGGTTTCAGCGGCCGTTAAAGCGATGCTTATGGTTTCAAGGTCGCGCATTTCACCGATAAGTATTATGTCGGGGTCCTGGCGCATGGCGGCGCGCAGTGCGGTTGAATAGCTGCATGAATCAACGCCTATTTCGCGCTGGTTAACCATACACTTTTTGTGCCGGTGCAGATACTCTATAGGATCTTCTAACGTCAGTATATGCGCGCTTCTCGTCTGGTTAACAACATCTATCATTGCAGCAAGCGTTGTAGATTTGCCGCTGCCGGTAGGACCTGTTACCAATATTAAACCGCGGTTTAAAGAGCATAACGAGTTGACTACACCAGGCAACCCAAGCGTGTTGATATCCGGAGGGTTGTATTTTATAAGCCTCATAGCTATAGAAACGCTTTGCCGCTGCATATATGCGTTTACGCGAAACCGATATCTTCCGGGGATAGAGAGCGAGAAGTCGCATTCGCCGTTTTGCTCGAACGCAGACCATTGTGTCTTGTCCATAACCTCTTTTGCTAAATTCCAAGACGTCTCGGGAGTGATTATTTCTTTGTCTATGGATACAAGTCCGTTGCTTACGCGCGCAATGGGGGGCAGGCCTACGCTTATGTGAAGATCGGATGCGCCGATAGCGGCCGCCTTTTCCATCAGCTCTGTAGTTTTCATTCGTGGTCTCCTTTGTATGTGTACGAAGTGCTGATAACCTCATGTATGGAAGTTAGTCCTTTATCCAGCAAAGCTATGCAGCCGGTACATAGGTCTTGCATCTTTTGCTGTGAAATAGCGTAATCGCGTATAGCGTCTGGAGTTTTCCCCTGCACAATCATATCGCGCACGGTTCTGTCGATAACGAGTATTTCGTGCACCGCCACTCTGCCTTTATAGCCCGAGTTGTTGCAATATGCACAGCCTTCGCCGGCGTACAGCGGCTGTTTGTACCCTGCGGGAAGCCCGGCTGCCGCCAGTTCGAAAGCTTTCGGGGTATAAGGTTTTTTGCAGTTCTGGCAAGTTAGCCTTACCAACCGCTGTGATAATATACCTACGAGAGATGCGGCAAGCATATAAGAGGGTATGCCCATATCGGTAAGCCGGGAAATAGTGCCGGTGGCGTCGTTGGTATGTATTGTTGACATAACAAGGTGGCCTGTAATAGCGGCGCGTATTGCGATTTCAACCGTCTCGTGGTCGCGGATCTCTCCTATCATTATTATATCCGGGTCCTGCCGAAGTATCGAACGAAGGCCTGAGGCAAATGTTAAGCCGGCCTTAACGTTTACCTGCACCTGATTAATGCCTTCCATAGTGTATTCAACCGGATCTTCAACCGTAATTATATTTTTTGATGTGTTGTTGACTTCGCCGAGCATGGTATAAAGAGTGGTGGATTTACCGCTTCCCGTCGGCCCTGTTATAAGTATTATTCCGTGCGGATTGTTTAGCAAAGAATCAAACTTCTTAAGGTTCTCGGGCGATAAGCCTAATTTGTCTTTCGACATGTAATAGTTTTGCTTATCAAGCAATCTCATTACAATTTTTTCTCCGTAAACAGTGGGCATAGATGAAATTCTAACATCGATTTCGTTGCCCGACAGCAATAATTTATAGCGGCCGTCCTGCGGGATCCGCTTTTCGGCTATGTCCATATTGCCAATAATTTTAATCCGCGTAATTACGGCGGACTGCGCTTTTTTGGGGATTTCAAGCATATTGATTAGCTGACCGTCAATCCGCATGCGTACGCGCACGTTATGTTCTTCAGGCTCGACATGAATGTCGCTTGCTTTGGCTTTTACCGCCTGTTCAAAAATTGAGGTAACAAGCCGCACGATGGGCGCGTTAGAAATGTTTTCGCCTTCCGCATCGTCCGAAAACTCTGCTTGTGTTTCCGAGTGTTCTTCTGAGAGCTCTTTAATTGCCGTTTCGGCATATTCGTTGCCGTAAACGATGCCGATAGCAGTATCAACTGCGTGTTCCGGAGCGATCATAGGCATAATATCTAATCCGGATACCACCCGCGCATCTTCGACGGCAATAAAATCAATGGGGTCTGCCATAGCTAAAAAGAGCCTGTTGCCTTCAATTTTTACGGGCACCATTCTGTGCTTTCGCGCAAGCGCCACCGGGATATTTTTTGCGAGCACTTTAGAGAACTTAACGGTGTCAAGATTAACAAAAGGTATTCCGAGTTGATATTGCATTACTTCCATCAATTGTTGTTCCGTAACAAAACCTTTTGATTTGAGTATTTTGCCCAAACGCAAACCGGATTGTTTTTGTTCCCGCAGGCTTTCATTTAGCTGTTCATTTGTAATGATGCCAAGATCAATAAGCATTTCACCAAGATATTTATGCTTAATTGCCAAGCAGCTTCACCCCCATTGTTTTATTAAGGAATACACTTCTATTGAATATAAACGATTAATGCCGGTTTAAAACAATGGCGTATGAATTGCAAACGGCGTAAAAATAAACTTTTTCAGATGAACGGTTTTTTTACTTTACATAAACAATCGTATTATGTATACTTGAGTACGATATTGCACAAAGGGGTTAAGAATGCTAAGAAGATGCTTTAAACTATCTGCGGTTGTCGCGGCGGCGGTATTTATAACTATATTGGCGGCGTGCGGGCAATCAACTTTGTCAAGGCCTCAGCCTAAGGTTGACGCCGTTATCGTCGAAGTGACCGGAAGCTGTGGAATTGAAGTTGACGAAGACACGATTAAAGTTTCGGGCGAAACGGATATAAAAGCGGGCGCAATAATCCAAGTATCCGTTGTAAGCCAATCCGGAGATATCATTGACAGCGAAGTAATAGTAAAAGCCGATGATATAATTTCGTGTAATTTTGCTAAAACACAGACCAAATATGCGGATGTTGAAAGCATTATCGGATATATTACTTTTGCGCCTTCACGTTTTGGCAATCAGCCGGAAGAGATATATGATATTTACGGCGAAAATTTTGAAAACATAGAATACAAAAAAGAAAGCGTCGTTTGGGACAACAAAGGCATGATGGTTCTGTTCGCTTCAGAGCCGTTGAATATTAACTGACAATGGTTTAAAAACTTACAGGCTGCGGGTTCGCGGCCTTTTTATAATTCTCCCTTTCTCCATAACGCAATAAGAAGATCAACAACCCGGCCATAGCTTTGAACGCCGTCATGCTGCATATTAGCTTTAAGAAACGAGTTGTTTACTTCTTTTGCGGCTTCGCTTACGCCGCCTTGATAATTGTCCCAAAAAAGCGCCCTGTCAACCAAATCCCGTTCAACAGAACCGGAATAATTTGCGCGCAGTTCAAAATATAATTCTTTATCCGCATCAAAAAGAGCGCTCATGGCATGGATAAGCGCAAGCAATGTGCCCGAATATTCAACCGACGGTTCCCCGGAAAACCTGCTGACATAGAAAGCTAAAAAGTTTGCTTCGTCTTCTCTTGCGAAACCTCGCTGATGCGCCGCTTCGTGCAGACAAGATGCGGCAAACAAAGCCATGGGCGCGTCAACATTTACGTTCGCTTCGCCGGTGTAAGGGAAATAAACGCCCGATATGTTCGCCCATGAAAGCCCCTCCGAATAGAGCACCGGTTTAACATTTCCGAAATTGCCGCCTAAAAACTCAATCTCTGCCGCGCTTGCGGCTTGGTTGTAATAACCGTTTACGCTGTGCATAATTTGAGTTTTTGTTTCGGCGGGAGAAAAAACGCCACGCGAATTTTGCGGAACAGTTTCCCTTAGCGAATTTGCGCGGGAAATTAAGGCGTCGCATGTGTGATACAGCTCAGAGCAAGCTGCGGCGGACGAATCAAGGTTTAGTGTTTGGTTTAACGGCAAGCGCGCATAATTAAACCCCCAAAGGGACACGAAAAGCGCATAGAGCAAAGATGCCACGCAAAGCATAAACCAAATCCGGCGCAGCACAATCCGCCACCACGTGCGCCGTGCCATAATTGCGTGCACTACTATAAAAACCGTATATACTGATGCGGATAATATGAAAGCGTACAAAACAAATTCCGCCAGCGAAAATGGTAAAATGCCGACGGCGCTTGAGAGCATACTGTTAAAATGCATAAAGAAGCCGCGGGAATATACGGATTCAATAAATTGCGGACATAAAAACGATAAGCGAAACAGAACGTAAAAAACAGGCCCGGGTAAAAGCCAGAACAACTTTTTAATTATTTTAGCATTAAAACAAGCCATAAACGAGAACCCCAATAAGTACTGTTATTGTACACAAGGGCTCTCTTTTTGGTCAAACCTTTTTTCTGCAAAATATAATTTCTTTTCCGCTTTGCGCGCTAAGGGCGGTTTTTTAGAGTGTGAAAAGGGATTTACCGGCGCAGAGCAGATTAGCGCCGTTGCAGGTTGACAGTGCACCGCCGCTATATTATAATTTTTACAAATGCGTATAAGAAAAGAGTAGTAGGGTAAAAACCCCGCCGAGAGAGAGGCTTTTTTGGTGTGATGGCCTTGCGGAAGGTTTGCCCGAAGTCGCTTTTTTAGCACCGTTGGTGAAGGGAATTAGCCGGCGGCGTTTGCCGCGCGTTATGCGGCAGTTTGAGTGCAGATAGTTTTTATCTGAAACAAGGTGGTACCGCGGATTTCCGTCCTTTAATACAAGGGCGGTTTTTTTGTATAGCAATCGGGAGGAAAAAATGAGTATAAAAGAGTTGAGCAAAGTGTACGAGCCAAAAGAAGTTGAGCAAAGGCTGTATGATAATTGGCTTAAAAACGGGTACTTTCGTGCACGGATTGATAAAAGCAAAAAGCCTTTTACTATTGTAATGCCGCCTCCGAATATTACCGGGCAGCTGCATATGGGGCATGCGCTTGACAATATGATTCAGGATGCAATAATTCGTACAAAAAGAATGCAGGGGTTTGTTGCGCTGTGGCTTCCGGGCACCGATCACGCAAGCATAGCCACCGAAGTAAAAATTGTGGATAAGCTTAAAGAAGAAGGAACGTCAAAAGAACAGTTGGGCCGCGAAAAGTTTTTGGAACGTGCTTGGGAATGGAAAGAAAAATACGGCGGGCGCATAATTGAACAGCTAAAAAAATTAGGTTCTTCGTGCGACTTTAGCCGCGAACGATTTACGATGGATGAAGGCTGCTCGCGTGCGGTAACCGAATTTTTTGTTAGGCTGTACAACAAGGGGCTGATATACAAAGGCGACAGGATTATAAACTGGTGCCCCGTTTGCAAAACCGCATTATCCGACGCAGAAGTCGAGCACATGGAGCATGATTCGTTTCTTTGGTATTTTAGGTATCCCGAGCAAGAAGGAGGGGAGGGGATAGTGGTTGCGACAACCCGCCCGGAAACTATGCTTGGGGATACGGCGGTTGCGGTAAACCCGAAAGATAAGCGCTACAGCCGTCTTATCGGGAAAAAACTTGTGCTGCCAATAATGAACAGAGTGATAACCGTGGTTGCGGATGAATATGTGGACATGCGGTTTGGCACAGGAGCGGTTAAGATTACGCCGGCGCATGACCCTAACGATTTTGAAGTGGCCGAAAGGCACAACCTGCCCTCAATAAGGGTGATTGACGATAGCGGTTATATTAACCAAAACGGAGGCAAATTTGAAGGCATATACAAGGACGAAGCAAGAGCACTTATAGTGCAGGAGATGCGGCAGTTGTCTTTGTTAGAAAAAACGCAGAAGCATAAGCACAATGTCGGGCATTGCTATAGATGCGATACCGTTGTTGAGCCTATTGTATCTAAACAATGGTTTGTATCTATGAAAACTTTGGCGGAGCCCGCCATAAAAGCGGTGCGCACGGGCGAGATAAAGTTTGTGCCCAAAAGAAGCGAGACCGTATATTTTAATTGGCTTGAGAACATAAAAGACTGGTGCATTTCACGACAGCTTTGGTGGGGGCATCGCATACCCGCTTGGTATTGCCAAAGCTGCGGGCAAATGGCGGTGGGCGCACAGCCTCCAAAAAGCTGCGTTTGCGGGGGAAGCGGTTACAAACAGGACGAAGATGTGCTTGACACATGGTTCTCAAGCGGGCTTTGGCCTTTTTCGACATTAGGATGGCCTGATAAAACGCAGGATCTTGAATATTTTTATCCTACCAATGTTTTGGTTACGGGGTACGACATATTGTTCTTTTGGGTTGCCCGTATGATAATGTCGGGCTGCGAATGCATGGGAGAGAAGCCTTTTGAATATGTGAGCGTACACGGGCTTGTAAGAGACGCGTTGGGGCGGAAGATGAGCAAATCATTGGGCAATGGTATAGACCCGTTGGAAGTGATAGAGCAATATGGCGCGGACGCGCTTAGGTTTTCTCTTGCGGCGGGCGTGCGCATAGGCGGCGATATGCGTTTTTCGGACGAAAAGGTTTTGAGCGCGCGAAATTTCGCAAATAAGATATGGAATGCGGCGCGCTTTGTTTTGTTAAATGCGGGCGGAAATGTGCTGCCGGTTGACGAGGGATTTTTGGATATAGCCGACAAATGGATTTTAACTAAACTTTCGGTATTGACTGAAGACATAACTTCTCTAATTGAAAGGTTCGAGCTTGGCTTGGCGGCGCAAAAGCTGCATGATTTTATCTGGAGCGAATACTGCGACTGGTACATAGAGATGGCAAAACCCCGCCTTTTGGGCAGCGATGAAAAAGATAAACAAACGGCGGTTTCCGTGTTGGTTGAGGTTTTAAAAACCACTCTTAAATTATTGCACCCTTTT
This sequence comes from uncultured Christensenellaceae bacterium, assembly GCA_964441275.1. Classification (GTDB taxonomy): domain Bacteria; phylum Bacillota; class Clostridia; order Christensenellales; family SZUA-584; genus SZUA-584. The sequence goes on from CAYTUG010000006.1 coordinate 34,748, forward strand.
ATGCCGTTTATAACGGAAGAAATATACCAAAACCTGCCCGGGACTTTTGGCAGCATTATGGTATCAGATTGGCCCGAGGCGAAAAACAAATATCCAAAAGCCGAAAAGGCGTTGCATAGCGTTATGGAAATAATACGGGGCATCCGCAACATACGTGCCGAAATGGATGTTCCGCAGAAAAACCGCCCTGTTATAAAAATATTGGCTGCGGAAAAATATCGGGACGACTATCAAATATGCGAAAAATATATTGAAAGGCTTGCGCTTGCCTCAAACATAGAGTTTATTGCCGATAAATCGTCGGTGCCGGATAATGCGATTTCGGTAATAGGCGTGGGAGCGGAGGCTTTTATGGCTCTTGATGAACTCATAGATATAGAAAAAGAGCTTTTAAGGCTTAAACAAGAAACAAACCGCCTTAAAGGAGAAATTGCCCGTGCGGAATCCAAACTCGGCAACAAAGGGTTTACACTAAAAGCGCCCGAAAGCGTTGTGCGGGTAGAGCGTGAAAAGCTTCAAACTTATCGCGAAATGTTAAGCGCGGTACAAACAAGGCAGGCGGAGCTTATAGGATGAAATACGTGCACATAGCGGGTACTAACGGCAAGGGTTCGGTTGCCGAGTACATTAACCGCATATTAATTGCGGCAGGCAAAAAGTGCGGGTGTTTCACATCGCCGCATATTGTTTCGCGTGCGGAGCGAATAAAAATTGGCGGGCAAAATATTGACGAGCACATTTTTGACGAGCTGATTGAATATGTAAAGCAAAAGGGATTGGCTTTAAACGATACGCTTTTTGCGGCTCAAACAGCCGCGGCGCTTGTTTGGTTTGAGCGCCAAGAAGTGGAATATGCGGTATTAGAAACGGGAGTTGGAGGACGGCTTGACCCTACCAATTGTATAAAGCCCAAAATAAGCGTAATAACTCCCATAAGTTTAGACCATGTTAATATGTTGGGCAGCACGCTTTCCAAGATTGCGCATGAAAAGAGCGGAATAATTAAAGCGAATGTTCCGGTTGTAAGCGCAGTGCAGCCGCCGGACGTTATGAGCGTTATCAGGCAGCATTGCGCAAAAAACGGCGCGCAGTTATTGCAGGTTCCGCCTGTTCGGGTTCTGTCGCGTTCCGTGGACGCCCAAACATTTGAAATGGACGGGGGCATTTACACAATAAGCGCAATGGGAGAGCATCAGGCGCAAAATGCCGCAATTGCGGTCTGCGCCGCACAGCGGCTCGGGATAACCGGCGATGCAATCTTAAGGGGGCTTGCGCAAACAAGACTAAGATGCCGTATGCAGCTATTTTCGGGCAAACCTGACATGCTTATAGATGGGGCGCATAACGTTGCGGCAACAGATGCGCTTATAAAGGTTTTGGACACCCATTTTATAAACAGGCGCAAAATACTGCTTTTTGCATGCATGGCCGATAAAGACTACGCTTCAATGATAAAAAAATTGTCGCCCGAATTTTTTAGCGTTTTCACAACAAAGGTTGCCGGCGATAGGGGAATGGACGCAGAGCGGCTGTCAAATCTTTTCCGTTGCAATGCTATAGCGGAAAACAACCCCGTTAACGCATTTTATGCGGCAAGAGAGAAGGCTTTAAACTTCGGCGCTTTGCTGGTGGTCGCGGGCTCATTCTATCTTGCGGGAATAGTTGAGCCTATAATAATGCGAAATCATAAATGAGCAAATTTAACAGCACAAAACGAAAATATGTTCGCCCGAAATTATGTTTGTGTTTTTATATTATTTTATGCTATAATTGTCGCCAGACCGCGGGGGCGGCACCTTGTGTCGGTTGCGGTTTTTTATGCTGTTAAAGTTGGCGGCAGCTTTAAAACTGTGTTAAAAAATTTTACCTTGCAGCACAAAGAGGTTTCTTGATTTGGACTTTAAACTGCATTCAAAGTACAAGCCGGCAGGCAGCCAGCCAAAGGCGATAGATGCGCTTGTGGGCGCTGTTAATTCGGGCAAAAAAGCGCAGGTGCTTCTTGGCGTTACGGGAAGCGGCAAAACTTTTACTATGGCAAACGTGATAGACAGGCTAAACCGCCCGGTGCTTGTTTTAGCGCATAACAAAACGTTGGCAGCGCAGTTGTGCGGCGAATTTCGCGAATACTTTCCCGACAACTCAGTAGAATTCTTTGTAAGTTACTATGATTATTATCAACCCGAAGCGTATGTGCCCGGCAAAGATTTGTATATTGAAAAGGATGCGAGCGTAAACGACGAGATAGACAGAATGCGGCATAGCGCCACTTGGGCTTTGCAAGAAAGGCGCGATGTAATTATCGTTGCGTCCGTATCGTGCATATACGCAATAGGCGATCCTGCCGAATACCGCAACTTGAGCATTTCGCTTCGCCCTGACACGCATATTAAACGCGACGATTTGTTGGCTAAACTGGTGGATATAAACTATTCTCGGGGCGATGTGGATTTTTCAAGGGGCCGCTTTCGGGTGCGGGGGGATACTGTAGAGGTGTTTCCGGCCAGCACTGCGGAAAAAGCTGTGCGGATAGAGTTTTTTGGCGATACGGTTGAGAGGATATTAGAAATAGAAGCTTTAACCGGCAGGGTTTTAAGCGAGCGGGCGCATTTAGCCATATTCCCGGCTACCCACTACGCAATTGAGCGGGAATCTATGCTTTTGGCGCTTGAGCGGATTAACGCCGATATGGCTGAACAAATTGACAAATTAAAAGCGCAGGATAAGTTGCTCGAGGCGGAGCGGCTCAAACAGCGCACGGTTTACGATATGGAAATGCTAAGAGAGCTTGGATATTGCAGCGGAATAGAAAACTATGCGCGCTATTTTGACGGCAGAAAGCCGGGAGACCCGCCATACACCCTTCTTGATTATTTTCCCGACGATTATATTATGTTTGTTGACGAATCCCACGTTATGATGCCTCAGGTGCGCGCCATGTACAAGGGGGATTTTTCGCGTAAAGATACGCTTGTCCAATACGGGTTCAGGCTGCCCGCGGCATATGACAACAGACCGCTAAAATTTGAAGAGTTTACAGAAAGGCAGGGGCAGACGATATATGTGAGCGCAACGCCCGCCGATTACGAGCGCAGTTTGGCAGGCGAAGTTGTGGAACAAATCGTAAGGCCTACCGGATTGGTTGACCCTAAGGTTACCGTGCTGCCCGCAAAGGGGCAAGTTGAACATCTTTTAGGAGAGATAAGGGGCACCGTAAAAAGAGGTTTACGCACATTGGTGACAACATTGACTAAAAAAATGGCGGAGAGGCTGACAGATTATTATAAAGAATTGGGCATAAAAGTAAGGTACATGCATTCGGACATAGATACATTGGAGAGAATGGAAATAATACGCGGATTGCGGTTAGGCGAGTTTGACGTGCTTGTAGGCATTAATTTATTGAGGGAAGGGCTTGATTTGCCCGAAGTTGCGCTTGTTGCGGTGCTCGACGCCGATAAAGAGGGGTTTTTGCGCAACGACACATCGCTGATTCAAACTATCGGCAGGGCGGCTCGCAATGTGGAAGGGCGGGTTTTGTTGTATGCGGATAGCGTAACAGGCTCTATGAGAAGGGCGATAGACGAAACGGAACGGCGGCGTGCAATGCAGATAGAGTATAACGAGAGGCACGGCATAACGCCCAAAACAATAGTCAAGCAAGCGCCCGCAATGTTAAAGATAACAAAGCCGGTTAAGGACTCGGAAAAGCTTACGTATAATGAAGCAATCAAAAAAGCGGCAATTGTGGAAAAACAAATGAGGCAAGCCGCAATGGAGTTAGAGTTTGAAGCCGCGGCAGCATTGCGTGACGAGCTGTTCCGCATTAAAGAAATTATAAGAAAAGGGAAACAAGCATAACGTTATGATTGAATATATAAAGGTAAAAGGGGCGAGGGAGCATAATTTAAAAGATGTAGACGTACTGATTCCGCGCAACAAATTGGTTGTAATAACCGGCATCTCGGGCAGCGGCAAATCATCGCTTGCGTTTGATACAATTTACGCGGAAGGCCAGCGCAGATACGTGGAATCTCTTTCCGCTTATGCGCGCCAATTTTTAGGGCAGATGGATAAGCCGGATGTTGATTCTATTGACGGGCTTTCGCCGGCAATATCAATAGACCAGAAGACGACAAGCAAAAACCCGCGTTCAACCGTAGGCACGGTAACCGAGATTCACGATTATCTGCGGCTGCTGTTTGCGCGCGCGGGGGAGGTGCACTGCACACGCTGCGGCAAGAAGATTGAGCGTCAAACGGTAGACCAGATTGTTGACGATATACTAAAAAGGCCGTCCGGAGACAGAATAATGATATTGGCTCCAGTAGTAAAGGGCAGGAAGGGACGGCACGAAAAGCTGCTCGATGATCTTTCAAAATCGGGCTATTCGCGGGTTATGGTTGACGGTATAACGTATACCCTCGATGAAGAAATTGTGCTTGATAAGAATAAAAGACATACTATAGATGTGGTTGTAGACAGGATTATTCTGTCTGACGATTCGCCTGCGAGGTTGACCGATTCCGTGGAAACCGCGCTTGAACGCGGCGAAGGCGTTATAAAAATAGTCGATTTAGACAGCAATTTTGAACAAAGCTATTCGCAAAACTATGCGTGCATAGATTGCGGAATAAGCATCGATGAGATATCGCCCCGGTTGTTTTCTTTTAACGCGCCTTACGGCGCATGTTCCTATTGCCATGGTTTAGGGACAATTATGAAAGTGGACGAAGATATAGTTGTACCCGATAAGACAAAATCGCTTGCGCAGGGCGCGATAAAAGCAATGGGCTGGAATTCGGCGTCATCCGATAACTGGGGCACATACTATTTTGTGGGTTTGGCAAAACATTTTGGGTTTGATATGCAAACGCCCTTCAAAGATTTGAGCGAAAAGGTGCAAAATATAATACTTTACGGTACAAACGGCGAACGGTTCGAGATAGATTATTCTACCGAAAATTCAAAAGGCACTTTCCTAAACAGCTTTGAAGGCGTAATACCGAGTATTGAGCGGCGTTATATGCAAACCGGGTCCGACATGATGAAAGCCGAATACGAAAAATATATGGCGACTTTGGTTTGCCCCGCGTGTAACGGTACAAGATATAAAAAAGAGCCTCTCTCCGTGCTTATAGGCGGCAAAAATATCGCTCAAGTATCCGAGATGGCAATAATCGACACAATACGGTTTTTTGAAAAACTAAAGCTTACGGACAAGCAAAGACTGATTGCGGACAGGGTGTTAAAAGAGCTGCTATCAAGGCTTAAATTTCTCAAAAATGTGGGGCTGGCATATTTGACCCTTTCGCGTTCCGCCGGAACTCTTTCGGGGGGAGAAGCCCAGCGCATACGGCTTGCCACTCAAATAGGTTCGGGATTAACAGGCGTTTTGTACATACTCGACGAGCCGAGCATAGGGTTGCACCAGAAAGATAATTACAGGCTTATCGAAACGCTAAAAGAGCTTCAGTCTCTCGGAAACACCCTGATTGTAGTCGAGCACGACGAAGAGACGATGCGCAGTGCGGATTGGCTGATAGACATGGGGCCGGGCGCCGGGCTTCAAGGTGGGCGTGTTGTCGCCGCGGGCACTTTGCAGCAAATAGAAAATGACCCGAAATCCATTACCGGCCAGTACCTATCGGGGGCGAAGAAAATTAAAGTTCCGGAACAAAGGCGCAAGCCTGCCGGCTATTTTACTGTGCAAGGAGCGCAGGAAAACAACCTGAAAAACATTGACGCCAAATTTCCTATTGGCGTTATAACGGCTGTAACCGGCGTATCGGGCAGCGGAAAATCCACTCTTGTTAGCGAGGTGCTGTATAAAGCGTTAGCCAAAAAGATATATAAAGCAAAAGAAAGGCCGGGAAAACACAAACAGATTGCGGGCGCGGATAGTATAGACAAAGTTATAAATATAGACCAAAGCCCTATCGGGCGCACGCCCCGCTCAAATCCGGCAACGTATACGGGCGTTTTTACGCCTGTGAGGGATTTATTTGCGTCCACCAAAGACGCCAAGGTTAAAGGTTTCGGCAAAGGACGATTTTCCTTTAATATCAAAGGCGGAAGATGTGAGGCGTGCAGGGGAGACGGGATAATTAAAATTGAAATGCACTTTCTGCCCGATGTTTATGTGCCTTGCGAGATATGCAAGGGGGCAAGGTACAATAGGGAAACGCTTGAGGTTAAATACAAGGGCAAGACCATCCAGCAGGTGCTTGATATGACGGCGCAAGAGGCGCTTGAGTTTTTCGGGAGCATCCCGGCAATAAAAAACATATTGCAAGTAATATGCGATGTGGGGTTAGGTTATATACGCTTGGGACAGCCTTCGACCACTCTTTCGGGCGGGGAAGCGCAGCGAGTTAAATTGGCCACTCACCTTTCTAAGCGTCAAACGGGCAGCACTCTTTTTATTTTGGACGAGCCGACAACGGGGCTGCATGCCGCCGATGTAAAAAAGCTTGTTTCAATACTTGCAAGGCTTGCCGATAAGGGCAACACGGTTATTGTAATTGAGCACAACCTCGACGTTATAAAATGCGCCGATTACTGCATAGATTTGGGCCCGGAAGGCGGCGATAACGGCGGATATATAATTGCGCAGGGCACTCCCGAACAGCTTGCAAATATAAAACAAAGCGCCACGGGAGAGTATCTTAAAAAGGTGCTTTGACATATTGCCCGTATCGTATTTTATAATAATGCTTTTTGAAACGCAGCCTCACACAAACGCACAGGTCAAATAATAAAACGGCAACGAAATTAGCTGTTTATTTTGTTGTAGTTCGCATGTATAAATGCTATCATCAAATACAAAAGAGACAAACAGACAATGGGGGGTTTTATGGGCGATAGCTTTAAAGATAGGCTGGGCAAGGTTATAAGAACAATTGTAGATATAGTTTTTGTAATGTTTTGCGCAAGCTTTTTTATGTTTTTCCTTTTCTTTGGCAACCTTGACGAACTAACTTTCTTTGAAATATTGCCTTTCATTCTTATTTTTTCTTCTTTGGGTTGGGTTTTATATTTAGTGCTGCGCATTAGCCTAAAAAAGCGCAAGAAAGCCGCTTTGATTTCCGGGGCAGTGACGTGCATACTTTTTAACGCAGGCAGATTGACCGAACCGCTCGGCTATGTTGCTGTATTACTGCTTACCATATTTTCAATCGCTGCAGTAACTGTTATTTCAGTCAGGTTTATATCCGAGGCAGCGTCGGCGAAAATAGTGTTATTCGCTACTATTTTCGTTACTGCGCTTTTGCTGTTTAACACGGTGATTTCGCTGCCACAGTTTTCAACGAACAAACGGCTGTCCGAACAGGCAAAAGCAAAAGCCGCCGCACAGCAGGAAATCAAAGTGCCCGAAAAATATGTGAACGGCGATATTGAACTGCCCAACTTCTATATATTTATATTTGACGAGCTTGCGGGCGCAAAGTGTATGCAACAGGTATACAATTACGATAACGCTTTTTTCTATGAAAATATGCGCGAACTCGGTTTTGCGGTTTCGGAAAACAGCACCAACTATAAACAGTTTACTATGGAATGTTTATCGGGGCTGTTTAATTTAGATTATATTTTCAGTTATGATTCCGATGGCTATTTGGCTTGTGACCAACAGTTTAAAAACGCAAGGTTTTTCAGCATAATGAAGGAAATGGGCTACACTCTTTACGAAACAGAGGTCTCTGGATTTGTGGATTTCGAGCCCCGTTACAGATATTATGCAAATAAAGAATACCGCACCACGGAAGACGGACGCACAACTTTAGACTTAATTCTTGACTGGTCTGTTTTTGGAAGGCCGGTTCAGGAGCTTAATATATTCAGTTCCATGTATGAAAAATATAACGAAATGTTCGCACACTATATGTCTCCAAAAAGCTATGCTTATAGGAATGCGTTCACGTTTGCGTACGTTTGCTGCCCGCATGCGCCTTTTATTTACGACATAAACGGAGAACGCGTGGATGATGCAAACAGGATGAACTGGTCGGACCCTAAATATTTTCTTGAGCAATATGAGTACATGTGCGGGCAAATTACCGATATAATGCAATCGGTAATTCAATACGACCCCGAATCAATTATTATTGTGCTTTCGGACCATGGCGTTAAACAAAACAAGCACCTTTGGGATGGCCCCGTTACAGATTACGCACAGTCGGTTGATACTTTTTTTGCGGTTTATGCAGGCGGCAGCGATTCATTGACCGATATTACAAACCTATGCGGCGCTGGCATATTAAGAAAAGTGCTCAATACGCAATTTGGTTTTAACTTAAGCCCGGTATCCCCGCCGGAAGGGTTGGGACAATTGCTCGATTAACATTTATGTGCAATAAATTACGTTTAGGTTCTTTTATTGACAAGGTATATGGATTTAGTATATATTTTTAAATTGTGAGGGGGAAACTTCCAATGCAAAATAACAAGGTTAGCGGCGCTCAGGTTCATATAAAAGAATCGGATTTAAAGCCAAAAAAGAAAAACGCGTTCGATTCAACAGCCGCCGAAATTATCCTTACGGTGCTGATGCTGATAGCCGTATGCGCATTGCGGGCAGCATTTGCAGGCACTATGCATGAGCAACGCTCTTACATTCAAGTGATGTGGATCTATATGGGCGCCAGCACGGCCGTTTTTGCAATAGCGAGGTTTTTTTTGCGCAAGCCCTATTTTGCGGGCGCAGTAACGGGATTTGCCACCCTATTTGCCGTAAACTTCAACTGGCTAAAAAGTTTATCACTCTTGGTTACAAAAGACAATGCAGTTATTACTGTTTTAAGCGTAGCCGTCTATGTTGTTCTTACTGCCGGTTTTTTTGCATTGCTTAGGTTGTGTTATAAAAAAGGTTTTCCGGTGCGCAGTATTGCGAGAATTATTTTTCTTGCGGTTTGCTTTGCGGCTATACTGTGCTTATCGCTTGCACACGTTGAAAAAACGGCGGTTGATACGACCGCAAATTTGCCGGCCACACAAGCGCCCGATAAGCCGCAGCCGAATAAGCCCGCAGAGCCGGTTAAACCGGTGCATACGCCCGAGCCTGAGCCTGAACCCGAGCCCGAGCCTGAGCCTGAGCCTGAGCCATTTGGGCTGCCCAATATATACTTTTTTATAATTGACGAATACAGCTCTTTTGATATGCTTGAAAAATATTACGGCTACGACGCAAAACCATTTAATGATTTTCTTGATATGAGCGGTTTTAACATATCAAGAGAAAGCTATTCCACTGACAACCAAACGATGCATTCGCTGTGTGATCTTTTGAATCTAAAATACATCTCAAGACGTTATTCAAAAAGCAAATGTATAAAAACCGTCGCTTCCGCGCAGCTGTATAAAATACTATCCGATTTAGGCTATTACCAGTTTCAGATTTCCACCAGCGATGATCACTTCAATAGCATCAAAAGCCTTAAAACAAAAACCGGAAAGAAAAAATATGCAGAGATTATTATTGAGGACAGGGAGGGGACGAAGGTTAGCATATCCCCGGAGCTGTCCGAACTGCTCGAAAGGCAAGCCCCGAAGGCGGACTCAAAAGTGGACAAAAGCGCTTTGAATCAGTGGGGGTTTTATCCTACCAAATATATTCGCAGCTCAAAAGCATACAAAAACAGCGGATACAGAAGCCGCGTTGATAAACGCTTAGCGATACACGATTATTTTGACGATCCTTCCAATTACTCCATAACCAAGCCGCGCGTAATATACAGCTATTCTTCTGCTTCGCACGTACCTTTTGTGTTTGACGAATTTGGAGGCAGGATTGCACAAAAATACTCAAGGGATTGGAAAACTAAAAGCGTATACCTTAATCAATACAAGTTTATTAATAAGCGTCTTACGGCTACCATTTCCACTATATTAGCGAACGACCCGAAATGCATTATAATAATTATGTCTGACCACGGCATAAGGTATCACGCCGATTGCGCATTAAAGCACACATTTCATATAACCGATAAAGATTCTTGCCGCATTATGAACGCGGTGTATATAAAAGGAGAAAAACACAACATTGAGGGGCTTTCAGGGATCAATACTTTGCGCTACATATTAAGCCAATATGAAGGACAAGATTATCCCGCTATAAAAGACCCGATAACTTCCGATTCTCCCGGATGCCTTAAGGGTATTATTCCAAGATCAAGGTGGAAGGGGAACGGTTAAAAAGCCAAAGCTATACGGCAAATTGGATGCGGCCAATTGATTCGGGGCAGGCTAAAATGGCTTATTTCGTGCTGTATTGACAAAGAATGCGATACGGTATATATTTTTTTATTATGAGGGGGGGCCGCCTATGGAAATGCAACCGGACAAAAGGGTAAAAGTGTTTAAGCATAAACTAAACAACCCAAGTTCACACGAACAAAATAAAGGCGGACGGTCTAATACAAAAACCCAATCCCAAGCTTTAAGCAGGGCGGAAAGAAAAAAGCATTCAAAAGGCCCTTTTGCTATGGAATTAGTTTTTTCGATACTGCTGCTTTCGTCTATGTGTGCGCTTCGCACAGTACAGGTTTACGCTAATAACACCGAATTAGTCTCGTTCGCCGATTTAGGTAATTCCATATGGTTATCAACTTTGATTAGCTTAACGGCGTTTGCGTTATTGAGAATATTTCTGCGCAAGCCTTATTTTGCCTGCGTTTTGGTTGCATTCGGCACATTTCTTGCCGTCAATTTTAGCTGGCTGATAGATGCGGCGCGTTTGATTAAAAACGAATACGACTTCGCGGTTGTTGTAGGTTTGCTGTTATACATTATCATTATTACTGGTTTCGTATTCCTTTTGCGGATGTTATACAAAAAAGGGCTAAACATATGTATATTTGCAAGAATACTTTCTGTAACATTTACCTGCTTGGTTATTTTCAACATTGTGCTTGCGTCAGTCGCTTCCGGGCAGACCGATTTGGCGGAAAAACCGGAAGATGAAATACCCGTTGTTGCTTATAAAACGCCGGCTATAGTAAAGCCGGCTGCAATACCAAGCGAACCGGACGGCGTCAAACCTTTTGGGTTGCCAAACGTTTATTTCTTTGTATTGGACGAATACGGAACATTTGACATGATGTCGAAATATTACGATTATGATAACAAAACTTTTTATGACTTTCTTACCGCGCAAGGGTTTAGCGTGTCGCGCGAAAGTTACGGGACGGACAATCAAACCGCAAACTGTTTTACCGACTTGTTAAATATTGAATATATGTCTAAAAACATTTCTAAAAACGAACGGCAAAAGGCAATTAAAAATGCGAAACTGTTTAAAATATTTTCCGACCTTGGATATTATCAATATCAGGTAGCCAACAGCAAATATTTTCCGGGCATACAAAGCCTTGACATTGGCATAAGCCAAATAGATTCTGACGACGAGGATCCGAACCGTTTCGGGGATCAGGCCGCTTCGGATGTGGCAAATGACTCTATCTTCGGCGCGCTTGCGGAACTTATGGGCGGCGGTGACAGCGACTCAAAGGTTGATGCGGACAAACTAAACAAATGGGGTTTTTATCCTTCCGACTATATTCGGGAAACAAAAGAGTTTAAAAAGCATAAAAGCAAGAAAAAAGCGGATGCCATTTTAAAAGTATTTGATTATTTTGAAAACCCGGCAAATTATGGTGAAAATTCGCCTCGCGTAGTTTACGCCTATATGTTGGCAACCCATGTTCCGTTTGTTTTTGACGAATACGGCGGCATAATAGCGTTTAATGATTATCGCAACTGGGAAAATAAAAACGTTTACTTAAACCAATATAAATTTGTAAGTAAACATCTTATGGTCAGCCTGCTAACCATAATTCAAAACGACCCGGAAAGCATTATTATAATAATGTCCGACCACGGCATACGTCATCACGCGGACTGCACAAAAAAGCATACATTTTATATAAACAACAAGGATTCGTGCCGCATTATGAATGCGGTGTACATAAAGGGAGAAAAACATAACATTGAAGGGCTTTCGGGTATAAATACGCTGCGTTATATACTAAGCCAATACGAAGGGCAAAGCTATCCGCAGGTGGAAGACCCGATAAATTCGGGCTCTCCCGACAATTTGCGCGGGATAATACCCAAGCCAAGATAAGCGTTTTAGCGGTTATATAAGAACATTTTTAAGGAACAACCTATGGATATAATAAATACTATTATAGGCGTGCCGCTCGGCTACATTATGTGGCTTTGTTATGCGGTTGTAAAAGAGTACGGTTTTTCGATTCTGCTGTTTACTCTTTTAACAAAAGCCTTGCAGTTTCCCATTAACGTATGGGTGCAAAAAAATTCAATCAAGATGATAAAATTAAAGCCGCGACTTAACGAAATTGCGGCGTCAAATGCCGGCAGATGGGATGCGATAACCGAACAACAGCTTGCGCTTTATAAGCAGGAAAATTACAAACCATTGGCGGGCATAATCCCTCTTTTAATTCAGATTCCCATAATACTCGGGCTTATTGCGGTGGTGTACAACCCTTTGCAGCATTTACTGCACCTTAACACGGACACAATAAACGCTCTGACCGAAAAAGCCTCGCAGATACTAAATACGGAGCAGCTCGGTTCCGCCGCGCAATTAAAAGTTATAGAGCTTGTTAACAATCCGTCATATATTGATGCGTTTGTAGGCGTTACGGCAACAGGAGCGGCGGATGCGATAGAAAAGATTGGTTCGCTCAATCTGCATTTTTTGGGGTTTAACTTGGCTGTTGTTCCCGAATTTGTGTGGAACATTCAGCTGTTGATACCCGCTTTATCGGGATTGAGCACTTTAATGCTGTCCGTAATACAAAATAAAATAAATGTGCTGCAAAAAGAGGCCGGGTGGTTTGGCCGATGGGGCATGGCAATTTTTTTGACTTTATTCTCTTTGTATTTCGCGTTTATAGTGCCAGCGGGGGTTGGGGTCTACTGGATACTCAGTAACGTAATCTCAATATTTATTATGATAGTGGTGAATCTGATTTACCCTCCGAAAAAACATATCGATTATGACGCATTAGAAAAAAGCAAAGCAATGCTTGCGCAAAGCAAGGAGTTAGAGAAAAAGCTAAAGCCGACTGCCGAGCAAAGGGCAAGGACAAAAGCAGATTATAAGCGTTTCTTTGAAGAAGACAACATTAAGGAGTTGGTTTTCTATTCCGAAAAGAGCGGTTTTTATAAGTATTTCAAACAAGTAATAGAGTATATACTCGAAAATTCCGGCATCGATATACATTATGTGACCAGCGACCCGAACGATCAGGTTTTTGCTATTAACAACCCTCGTATAAAACCTTATTATATAGATGATAACAGGCTGATTGTGCTTTTTATGAAGATAGAAACAAAGATGTTTGTTATGACTATGTCGGACTTGCAGCAGTTTCATCTGAAACGCTCTTTGGTGCAAAAAGATATTGAATACATTTATATGTTTCACTATCCGCTCAGCACAACAATGGTGCTTAATAAGGGTGCGCTTAACCATTATGACACTATTTTTTGCGTAGGCGAATTTCAGTTTGACGAAATAAGGCAAACCGAGCAGCTGTATAACCTAAACAGCAAAAACTTAGTTTTATGCGGATACCCAATGCTTGAAGAGCTTAAAACCCGATTCGATTCTATCGATAAAATGCATAGAGGCGCAAAAAAGGTGCTCATCGCGCCTTCATGGCAGGAACAGAACATACTTGACAGCTGTATACACGATATTTTGGCAAAATTGCTCGGGAAAGGGTATAATGTTGTCGTCAGACCTCATCCGGAATACGTTAAGCGTTATGTTGCGAAAACAAATTCGCTTGTTGCGCATTATAAGGACTACAATGGCGGCGATCTTAATTTTGAATTGGATTTTGCGGACAGCGGCTCGATATTTAATTCAGATATTGTGATTAGCGATTGGTCGGGGGCGGCATATGAATTTGCCTTTGTTACAAACAAACCGGTTATTTTTATCAACACCCCGCCAAAGGTTAACAATCAGGAATACGGCTTATTAGAAGCTAAGCCGCTTGAGATAACCCTGCGCAATAATATAGGGAAGCAGATAGAGCCAAGCAATCTCGACACTCTTTGTGGCACTATTGACGAATTGCTTGCGGCAAACAAAAAGTTTAGCGCGCAAATTGAGCGGATACGACAAAAACACATAGCCAATTTCGGGCAAAGCGCAAAGATTGCGGGGCAGTATATTATTGACAGGTCAGCTGAAGAAAAACAATAGATACATTATTACAAAAACTATTTGGAGGTCGGTATGAAGAAACTTTTATGCAATATGGCAACCATAATAACCTATTCCGTGTTGTTAAGCGTTATGCTTTCTACCACAGCGTATGCGTACATTGATTCCGCGGCTACATCGTACATTATTCAGATAATTGCGGGCGTGGTTATTGCATTCGGCGTAACGGTGGGGATATTCTGGAAAAAGATAAAGCTGTTTTTTAGGAACAAGAGGATTAAGCGGTTAGAGAGGTCCATATCAAAAAAAGCCGAAAAACAATAAGATCCAAAAACAAATCGTTTATACCTAAACTTACGCATAAGCCGGTTTATAATACCGGGCTTTGCTTTGTGCATTCAACGGTATAAGCTTTGGTAGAAATTTGCAAAAATACGGGGGGCTGCAAAGTTATATCCGCATTAGTTAAAAATTAAGATGCGAAATTATCGTATGAATACGATTGTTTAGCCCTAACGCTAAAAAGATGGGAAGGTGATATTGTGGATATCCGGAATATAGACAGGAAGAAGATAAAAAGAACGCTGCTTGGAATAATAATTGCGGTGGTTTTTATTATTGCCGCCGCCACATGCTGGTATACATTAGACGATAAGCAATTGGGGGTTGTGACAACTTTCGGAAAGGTGACCGATATAAACGAAGCAGGAATACATTTTAAGCTGCCTTTCGGCATACAGCAGGTGCACAAAGTTGACGTAAACGTATATCAGAAAATTGAGATTGGCTATCGCACGGATGCCGATAGCCTAGAAGGGTATACATTGGTAGACGAAGAAAGCAAGATGATAACGGGAGATTATAACATAGTTAATGTCGAATTCTTTGTGGAGTACAAGATTTCGGAACCGGAGAAATATCTTTTTTCGGCTTACGAGCCCGAGCAGGTTTTGCGCAACCTGATACAAAGCCAAATACGAAATGTTGTAGGTTCAACAAACGTTGACGCGGTGCTAACAACGGGCAAAGAGCTTATTCAACAGCAGGTGAAAGAGCTTGTTTCCTCTGTATTGGCAAAGTACGATATCGGGCTTACGCTGACAGATGTGAAAATTCAGGATAGCGAGCCTCCGACCGATGAAGTTACAGCCGCTTTTAAAGAAGTGGAAACAGCAAAACAGGGCGCGGAAACCGTCGTTAACCAGGCGAAAGCGTACGAGAACGCACAGCTTCCCGAAGCGAAAGCTAAGGCGGACAAGCTTGTGCGCAACGCCGAATATTTAAAGCAAAGCCGCATTAACAGCGCTATTGAGAAGATAGCGATGTTTGAGGCGTTGTATACGGAGTACGCTAACAATCCTTCCACAATGCGCGCGCGTATGTATTACGAGATGATTACTAAACTATTGCCCGGCGTTAAAATTTACATCAATACTTCGAATGGGGACGTTGATATGATGCTCCCTTTGGAAAGCTTTGTGGCCGCGGCGGAGGTGCAATAATGAAAAAGAAGATATTAAAATTTGTTGCGGTTGTAGTTCTGGTAATAATTATTATTATACTATCATCAAGTTATTATGTTGTTGCGGAAAACGAATTTGCGTGTATAGTTAGATTTGCTAAAATTATTGACACGAAAGAATCGCCCGGCTTATATTTGAAAAATCCATTTGTGGATACGATAAGAACGTTTCCTAAGGCAATAATGTTTTATGATATACCGCCTTCCGAAGTATTGACTGCCGATAAACAGAATATGACGATAGACAGCTATGTGCTTTGGAGAATAAGCGATCCGTTAAAGTTTTTTAAGACTTTAGGCAGTGTGAGCGCGGCCGAGGGGCGCTTAGACGCAATTACATACAACGCGTTGAAAAACGTTATGGGTACCTTAGCGCAGCATGACATAATAAATCAAGACCCGCCCTCGGAAAGAAATGATATTTACGCGGACATAACGTTTAACGTGGATGTTATTGCGAAAAACTACGGGATTGATATTATTGATATTAAAATAAAACGGTTTGATTTGCCCGAAGCTAACGAGCAAGCAGTTTATCAGAGAATGATTTCGGAACGCAACCAAATATCAGAAAAATATATCGCGGACGGCGAATATTTGGCGTCGGTAATACGCAACGATGTTGACAAACAGGTAGGCATAATAGTATCGAATGCCGAGGCGCAGGCGGCAAAAATAGTTGCGGAGGGCGAGGAAGAGTATCTGCAAATGATAGCTAAGATGTACGACTCAAAGGATAAACAGGAGTTTTATCAATTTATGTTAGCGCTTGACGCATTGGAATCTTCGCTTCAAGGAAACGAGAAAACCTTGATACTCGGCAGCAAATCGTTTATAGCCAAGATGCTTATCGGCGTAAATTAACGTATCTTTGTGCGTTTAGCAATTTTATAAGGTTAGCGCGTTGGTTCGGTTTTTGAAAAAATCGCCGGTTTGGCGTATAATAGTATAGGACAAGACAACAGGAGACAGCATTTTGGAATTTAAACCTATTGAACTGAGCGATAAAGAGCTATTTGACGGTTATACATTGTGTTTTAATTATCACAATTTAGAAGCATCGTTTGCGAATATATTCATCTGGCGGCGTGTTTATAACACAATGTTGGCGGTTGATGACATTGCGATGTACATTTATCTAAACAAGGATGCGGACTCGTTTATGCTGCCGCCGTTCTTGCGTGATTGCGATTCGAGCATTGAAAAAGCGCTGTTGCGCGCCGAAGAATTTATGGTAAGCATGGCAATAAAACCGCAGCTTCGAGGCGTGACTGTTGAGCTAAAGCAAAAGATAGAAAGCGACTGCCCCGGCAGATATACATTTGTTGAAGATCGAAGCAACTTTGAATATGTGTATAACACAAATGATTTGGCTAACTTGGAGGGCAGAAAATACAGCAGTAAGCGCAATCATATTAACAGCCTTTTATCAACGCATACTGCGCAATATGTAAGCTATAAAAATAGCGATTACGATAAATGCATCAGCCTTTATTCGACTTGGGCGGAAGAAAAAGGCGGGATGACGAGCAGCTTTGAAAACGAGTTTTCCGCTACAAAAGATGCGTTGCGGCATATTGAAAGGCTGGGGCTAAAATGCGGGCTTTTGTATGTTGACGATAAGCTTGAGGCATTTTCGATAGGCGAGAAATTCGGTACCGATATGGCAATAATCCATATCGAAAAGGCAAACCCGCTGATTCGGGGCTCATACGCTTTAATCAACAGAGAGTTTGTAAGGCATGAATGGAGCGGCTTAAAATACATAAACCGCGAAGAAGATATGGGAATAGAAGGGCTGCGCAAAGCAAAATTGTCTTATCACCCTGTGTTTCTTTTAGAGAAATTCACCGGGCTTCGGAGTGAATAGCAATGGATATAAGGTTGTTAAGAGAAGACGACAGGCCGCTTGCCGCCAAACTTTGGAAAGAAGCTTTTGATGATTCAGACAAGTTCATCGGCTGGTATTTGGAAAACAAATCGAAGAGCGCAATAGGTATTTTTAACGCCGGTGCGCTTTTAAGCGTATTGCATCTTGTGCCTTATAAAGTTATGGTGCAGGGCAAGCAAATGCAGACCTATTTTATAACGGGGGCGGCAACCTCAAAAGAGCGCAGAGGGCAGGGGCTTATGCGGCAGCTGCTTTACGAAGCTTTGCAGCATATGCGTTCAGAAGGTGTGTTCTTAACTTATCTCTACCCTTTCAAGCACTCGTTTTACGAAAAATACGGCTGGTCAACTTTTTCGTACGTTAGCCGGCAAACGATAACCAAAGTGCGCTGCAAAAGCGATGCGGATGTTATTGAAACAAAGGATATTTCTTTGTTAAGCTCTCTTTATAACCGTATGATGCGCAGTTATCAGGGGTATGTGATAAGGGGCAAAAAAGAATGGCAATGGCGCACGGAAGAGCTCGCCGTTGACAACGGCCGCGCCGCGGTTTTGCTTAAAGGCGGCCGTGCCCGCGCTTATGTGCTTTTTTACGAAAATAAAGGGAAGGCCGATATAATAGAAACCGTTTACGAAGACGAGGAAGATATAGGCGCTATGTTAGCGTATGTTTTAGGCCAGGGGTTTAGCAGTGCGGAATATTTTGTACCGCACAGCGGGGACGAAAAATTCGGCATGGCACGCATAGTCAATGCGCAAGCGCTTCTTAATGCCATAGGTGCGCAAAATATGTTGACAAAGGCGTCGATAACTGATGATTTTGCAGAATGGAACAACATTGGGACGGACGATAAAAACCAGATTGATACGGCAAAACTTGTTGCGTATGTTCATAGTGGTACGGACCTTAAAACCGCCGAAAAATTAGGGCATCACTTCAGGCAAGCGCGCACTTGCATTTTTGAAACCTATTGATTAGAATAAGTCGAAATGATAGGGCTGTTAATAGGAATTGCAATAGGAGCATTGCAAATTGTTGCGTTGCTCTGCATAAAAAGAATGTTATCATCGTCGAACATACCTTTAAAGTTTTTTGGCGGTTTGCTGTTTTTGGCAAAGCTGGCGGCTATAATTGGTCTGCTTATTTACATATCAAGTATATCGCTTAGCTATTTGATTTTCGCCGCCGGCGGTATGTTTGTGGGCACAGTTTTAACGATTTCAATAACGATTATCCGGCAAAACGGCAGAAAAGGGAAGGCAGATGGATATAAGCACGACAGTCCAACACGCAGCTAAATTAGAAAAAGTAACGGTTACTCCTCAACAGGTGGACATATTCGGTGTTAGCGTAAGCGAGACAATGTTAACCACCTGGATAGTAATGCTCATAATTATTATTGCGGCAATTGCAATAAGACTGTTTGTTATACCAAAGTTTAAAAAAGTGCCCAAGGGGTTTCAGAACATACTTGAAATGTTCATAGAATTTTGCGAAAAGTTTACCAAATCGCAGCTTGGCAAGCGGGGCGCAGCTTTTGCTTCGTATATTTTCGTAATTGCGCTTATGATTGCTGCGACCAGCATGGCGGAGCTTTTTGGAGCGCGCCCGCCTGCATCGGATATCAATTTTACAATAGCTTTGTCCTTGATGTCTTTTGTGTTGATAAACGGGTTTGGCATTTATTACACGGGTTTCTTAGGAAGGTTGCTTTGGTTTGTGCGCCCTAAAGCGTTTATGCTGCCCATAAATATTGTTACGCATTCTGTTATACCTGTTTCACTTTCATTTAGATTGTTTGGAAACATGTTTGCGGGAATGGTTGTTATGAATCTGCTGTACAGCGTAACGTATTTATCAATCGGCATCCCGGGATTGCTTGCGATTTATTTTAACCTTTTTCATGTGGGTATTCAAACATACATATTTTTGGTGCTTACGCTGTCGTTTATGGAAGAAACGCTGATGTACGGCACGAAAAGATAAATTTTTATTATAACGGAGGTAACGTATTATGACAGCTTTGATTGCGATAGGCATTGGGCTTGCGGTGTTTACCGGAGTGGGGGCGGGGATAGGAATGGGCATAGCCACCAGTAAAGCGGCCGAAGCCGTTGCACGGCAGCCCGAGGCAAGCGGCAAGATAAACGCAATGCTGCTTATTGGTTTGGCATTTGCCGAAACAACGGCGATTTATGGTTTTGTTATTGCAATACTTATGATAGACAAAATTTAGTGCCAGAAAGGTTAATCAAGGGAAGAACGATGCCGGAAATAGATTTTATAAAAGTCGGTCTGCATATATTGAACGTGCTGATAATGCTTGTAATATTGCGCTTGCTCATTTATAAGCCGGTGCTAAAATTTATAAAAAAACGTGAACACGCTTTTTGGGACAAGACCGAGGGACTGGAAGACAGGGAAAAACAGCTTGTTTTGAGAGAAAAGAAATATGAAGAAATAATTGAAGAAGCGCAAACGCAAGCGGAGACTATGATTATAAACAGCAACAAGCTTTCAAAAGAGCATGCGCGTGAAATTATTGAAACCGCAAGAGAACAGGCAAAAGATATTTTAGACAGAGCAGCAAAAGAAATAGACGCAGAAAAAGCGCAAGCGCTTGTTGACATGCGCTCCGAAATAGCGCAGATGAGCGTACAAATAGCGAAAAAGGTTATTGAGCGCGAAATTACTGTAGAAGATAACCGCAAGATTATTGACGAGTTTTTTGAGAGGGTGGGGTAATTTGGCTGTTGAAGCAAAGCTGCAGTCGGCAACGAAACTTGAACCGGCGGCTGTTGGGGCAATAAAAAAACACTTCGAATCAATTGTCGGCGATGAACTTGCTCTCGAGACAGAGATATGCCCCGATATAATTGGAGGGTTTATTGTTGTTATTGGCGATAAGATTTACGATAACAGCGTTAGGGCGCATATCGATGATATAAAAAAATACATTGCCGGAAAACATATGTTTTCTGATATTAACAAAGCCGGCGCTGATTTTAAAATCTCAAGCGAACCTATTAAAAAGCTAATAGACGAGTACAAACCGGAATCGGATTTTGGAGAAATAGGAACGGTTAAATATTCGGGAGACGGAATTGCGCATGTCGCCGGGCTAAAGGGGTGCAAATACGGCGGGCTGTTGGAATTTGAAAACAATTGTTTTGGTATTGTAATGAATCTTTCGCATGGCGAAGTTGGGGCGGTGCTGCTTGATAATATTACCGACGCAGGCGCGGGTTCAAGCGTGCGGGACACAGGCGGCGTTGTTAAGGTTCCGGTTGGGGACGCGTTAAAGGGAAGAATAGTAAATCCGTTGGGCATGCCTATTGACGGCAAAGGCAAAATAATTGCCGATAACTATATGCCGATAGAATCCGAAGCGCCCAGCATATTTGACAGAAAAAATGTGGAAGAGCCTCTTGAAACGGGGATAATGTTTATTGACAGCATGATACCCATAGGCAAGGGGCAAAGAGAGCTAATTATAGGAGACAGGCAAACAGGCAAAACCGCAATCGCAATTGATACTATATTAAACCAGCATGATAAAAATGTTGTGTGCGTATACGTTGCGATAGGGCAAAAAGCGTCAACAATATCAAGTATAGTAAATACTTTAGAGTCTCAAGGAGCGCTTTCTTATACCGTGGTGGTTGCGTCTACGAGCAGCGATGCGCCTGCGATGCAATACATTGCGCCGTACGCGGGCTGCGCAATAGCCGAACAATTCATGCACGCGGGGAAAGATGTGCTTGTGGTATACGATGATCTGTCAAAGCACGCTGTCGCTTACAGGACGATGTCGCTGCTGCTTCGCAGACCGCCCGGACGGGAAGCATACCCCGGGGACGTATTCTATCTGCATTCAAGGCTTTTAGAGCGTGCGGCTTGTTTGTCTTCAAAACTTGGGGGCGGCTCGCTTACTGCATTGCCTATAATTGAAACTATGGCAGGCGATATTTCCGCCTATATTCCAACAAACGTAATATCAATTACAGACGGCCAAATATTTTTGGAATCCGAGCTGTTTAATGCAGGGATAAGACCGGCGGTTAACGTAGGGCTGTCCGTTTCAAGGGTTGGAGGTAACGCGCAGATTAATGCAATGCGTAAAGTGGCGGGCAGGCTCAGGCTTGATTTAGCCCAATATCGCGAATTGGCCGTTTTCGCAAGGTTTGCTTCCGAGCTGGATAAAACCACGCAAGAGACGTTAGAGCAAGGGGTTCGGCTTACGGAAGCATTAAAGCAGGAGCAGTACGATCCGCTTTCAATGGTTACCCAAGTGATGACACTGCATCTGGCAACCAACAAACACCTGTTAAGAATACCCAAGGAACATGTAAAACCTTTCTGTAAAAAGTACGTTGAGTACGCTAATACAAGATGTTTGCATGTGCGGGAGGATATAGAAAAGACGGGCGATCTGTCGGAAGAACATGTGGAAATTCTAAACGAAGCTGCGCGAGAGTTCTTTATGATGTACGCAAAAGAGAACAATATTCCGGTAAAACCGAAGGAAGCCAAATAAAATGATGAATATTGCAGACATAAAGCACAGCATCAAATCAATATCGGAAACCGACCAGATAACCCGTGCCATGCATCTGATATCGACATCAAAGATGAAAAAGGCAGTTGGCCGCTATCAGGCGAACCATGCTCATTTTGTTCGTATACAGTCCGAGCTTAAAAACATTCTTATGCACACGCAAGAGCTCAAGCACCCTTATTTAGGCGAAAGCGAAGCTAAAAGAGCGGCGTATGTTGTAATTGCCGCAGATAAAGGGCTGTGCGGAGGATATAACCACAACGTGCTAAATTTAGCGGCGGAGCATATGCAAAACTGCAAGCAGCGTTACATAATCACGATAGGCCAGCAGGCGCGCGTTTTTTTTGACCGTATCGGCTATATGGTAGATATAGAATTTTTGCATGCGGCAAATAACCCCACGTTGTACAATGCAAGGGCAATAACGAGGGATATACTCGATTTATACGATAACAGATTGATGGACGAAGTATATATCGTATACACAAGTTTTATTTCTGTGCTCAGGCAAGAGCCGCAGGTAGTTAAGCTGCTTCCCATGTCTATGGCTAATTTGGTCGATGTAGAAACGGAACTTTACCATACTACTGAGCTGTTTTACCATCCGTCCCGCAAAGCGGTTTTTGACAGGCTTATTCCGCAGTATATTGTCGGGCTGACATACGGCTGCCTTGTGCAATCATTTGCAAGCGAACAGTGCGCACGCATGAATGCGATGGAAAATGCAACTAAAAACGCAGATGAGATGATAAACAAACTGTCGCTAAGATACAACAGCGCAAGACAATCGGCGATAACGGAAGAGATTACGGAGATTATGGGCGCACTCGAAACGTTAAAATAGGAGATGAAAATGTCGAGCAACAAAACGACGGGCAGCGGCGAACTTATTCGCATTACCGGCCCGGTTTTAGACGTAAAATTTGACAAAGGGAATTTGCCCGCGCTGCTCAATGCGCTGATTATTCGGCTTGAAAACAAAGAAATTTGGCTTGAGGTAGCCATGCATATAGGCGATAACACGGTGCGCTGCATAGCTTTGCACGCAACCGAAGGGCTTAGCTGCGGGCTGCGCGTTATTGATACGGGAGATAAAATAAAAGTGCCCGTGGGCAGTCAAACGCTCGGAAGGGTTATCAACGTTATAGGAGAGCCAATAGACGGCAAAGGAGAAATTAAAGCGGAAACATTGCCAATACATAGGCAACCTCCGAGGTTTTCGGATCAATATCCGGCTACCCAAATCTTTGAAACGGGAATAAAGGTTATAGACCTTTTAACCCCGTATGCAAAGGGCGGTAAAATTGGTCTTTTTGGCGGCGCGGGGGTAGGCAAGACGGTGCTTATAATGGAGCTTATCCGCAATATTGCTACCGAACACGGAGGTTATTCGGTTTTCGCAGGGGTTGGAGAGCGCAGCCGCGAAGGGCACGAGCTGGTTGAGAGCATGAGAGAATCAGGCGTAATAGATAAAACTTGTCTTGCTTTCGGCCAGATGAACGAGCCGCCCGGCTCTCGAATGCGGATTGCTTTGACAGGCTTAACTCTTGCGGAACACATACGCGACGAGCAAAACAGCGATGTGCTGCTGTTCATAGATAATATTTACCGTTATATACAGGCGGGTTCGGAGGTTTCGGCTCTGCTCGGACGAATACCGTCTGCCGTTGGTTACCAGCCTACCCTTGCAAGCGAATTGGGCATGCTGCAAGAGCGGATAACGTCCACCAAAAAAGGCTCTATTACATCTGTTCAGGCTATCTATGTGCCCGCGGACGACCTGACGGACCCCGCGCCCGCAACCACATTTGCGCACCTCGACGCGACTACCGTTTTATCCCGGCAAATTTCCGAGCTTGGAATATACCCGGCAATAAATCCGCTCGAATCGTCTTCCCGAATACTCGATCCGCGGATCGTTGGGAAGAAACATTATGATGTGGCAAGGCGCGTTAAGGCTGTGCTTCAAAGGTACAGGGAGCTGCAAGACATTATCGCCATACTTGGAATGGAAGAGCTGTCGGAAGAAGATAAAACGGCAGTTTTTCGCGCAAGAAAGATACAGCGGTTTTTCTCGCAGCCTATGTCGGCCGCCGAATCGTTTTCGGGGATACCCGGAAAGTATATACCGCTTTCGAACACTATAGAGAGCTTTCGTGCCGTTATTGACGGGGAGGCGGACGATATACCCGAAGCGGCGTTTTACATGGCGGGAGACATTGAAGATGTTAAAGCAAAAGGCAGGGTGTAAGCTGTGGCTTCAAAGTTCTTGTTAGAGATTATAACCCCGGAAAGAGAGTTTTTCAAAGCGGAAGTTGACAGCGTGATTTTCCCCACTACCGACGGGTACATGAGCGTGCACAAAATGCACGAACCTATGGTTGCCGCAATATCTGTAGGGGATATAAAAATCAACATAGACGGGCAGTGGAAGCTATGCACCACATCCGAAGGCATTATACAGGTTTGGCCGGAAAAAACAATAATTATTTCGCAAGCGGTTGAATGGCCTGAAGAGATCGATTTGTATCGTGCGCAGCAGGCGCGCGAACGCGCGCAAGAACGCTTGCAGCAAGCGCAAAGCCGGCAGGAATATATGCGAAGCCAAATATCGCTTGCTCGCGCTATGGTGCGGCTGCGGTTTGGCCGGAAACGCCAAAACATTGATTAACATTTTGTATTAAACACAATGCAGCGCGGCTTAACTTGTATAAAATTTTGACTTTAGTCGATAATCAAACCAACAAAACAACTGTCAAAGCAAGGAGTTAAAATGGTTGGAGAAAGAGCGACTAAAATGCTTATAATAAGCAGCGCGCGAACGTTATTTACTGAAAAAGGGTATGACAATACGCCGGTAGAAGAAATTTGTGCGTTGGCCGGAATAGCTAAGGGAACATTTTTTTATTATTTTGCCAGCAAACAATCAATAGTGCGCCATATTCTTGCTGCACAGCTCAAAGAGTATGTGCAAAGGCTTAAAGCGCAAATAGCTACGTTAAAAGATGCGGTATCAAAGACGGAATACTTTATTGCGGCGCTGCTTGAAAACGGCAATTGTGAATGCGATTTTTACTTTAAAGCCGCCCAAAGCGAATGGTATGTTACGGTGCTTCAAGAGGAGCGAAAAGCCGCATTGCTTCCCTTGCTTTTGGATATTGTATATCAAGGCGTTTACGAAGGATATTTTCACGTCAAATACCCGGATGTTGTTGCGCAGGTTGCATTTTCCGGAATCGATTCTTTTCTGCACTATTGCCCGCAATTTGAAGATGAAGCAAAGAACGGGATATGTGAAATAGCCGCCAAAACTTTGGGTATAAGGTATGCGGACTTGGCTATTTGAGCTTGCAAAACAGGCTTATTACCTTATCTCGCCTCGGGAAGATGTTACGAAATTATTACGAAAACATTGACAAACCTGAACGAATGATATATCATGTAGCAAAAGTTTAGGAGTTAATATTGTGAAACGCGCGGACATCAAAAATCTGAAAATCGCGGATAAAAAAGGCGCCGCTAAAGCGCGCAAAGTAAATGCGCAAAAGGGTTTGGACGTATCCGCACAGCTGTCCGGCGATAACGGATTGCATGTTCCCAAAACAGAAAACAAATACCGCCGAACAGATATAAAAAGGCGTCCCAAACAAAACAATACGCTATTAAAAAATATTCGTAACAACATTGTTATCTCGTTAAAAAAGATTAAAGCGTTGATTACGGGCAAAAAATACTGCGAAAACGATGCGCTTTCTTTTGCTGTTAACCATAAGCGCCACTCAAAGAGAGAAAAACGCAGAAGGAATATACTTGTATACGCAGGTGCGGGATTAGTTGTAATATCCGCATTTCTTTTGATATTGTTCGGCAGTCCGTTAGCCG
Organism: uncultured Christensenellaceae bacterium; assembly: GCA_964441275.1. GTDB lineage: Bacteria > Bacillota > Clostridia > Christensenellales > SZUA-584 > SZUA-584. Next base: position 60,804 of record CAYTUG010000006.1, read on the forward strand.
CGGGGCAAAATAAGCCCGCGTTGCAGCAGGCTTCCGCGGGCGATAAATATTTTGGCGAGCAGCCGCAGTTTAGAACATTGGGTGCAAAGATGCCCGTTTTGATGTCTTTTACCCCTGCGTTTGCCGATAAGTTTGATTATATACCGCCGGACGACATTGACGATTTTGATGATATTGACGACATTGATGATTATGACGATGTTGATAATACTGACGATATTCAAACGCCCGAGCCGGAGCCCGAACCGACAAAGCCCATAAAAACAACGGCTCCCGAAAAAACCGCCGCGCCTTTGGTTGTCGATGATTTTATAGATTACTATTTAGTTAAAAAAGGTCCGTATTATAATAACATGGGTTTTTCGACCAACCATTACAATTATACAAATAAAGAGTTTACCGATTTTGCCGCTATGCTATATTACGAGGCGCGCGGGGAAGGTATGACAGGCATGGTGGCGGTGGGCAATGTAATAATGAACCGGGTATTGTGCAGAGGCGCTTGGCCGAATGATATAACATCGGTTCTTAGTGCGCCCGGACAGTTCACCCCGTGGAAGACATATCAAAAAAACGGTGTACCTTCTGGTCAGTATTGGTCTAAAGCAAAAAAAGCGGCGCGCGCTGTTCTTGATAAGGAGCTATGGGTAATTCCGCAGGACGTTTATTTTTTCAAAAGGGGCAGCGGTGCGGGCAGCAATGTGCTTTACAAAAAAATAGGCAACCATAATTTTTTCAGGCGCGGCTACAGCGGACGGCATCGCGGGGAAGAGATACCGCCGGCGCTTTTTGACAGGAATTATAAATATCCCCAGTACGGCTGCAAGCCCCATAAGCGAGTTTATCGGATACAGTATATGCTCAATAAGTTAGGTTACAAAGTTAAGGCGGACGGTTACTTCGGAATAACCTCAAAAGAGGCTCTTACAGAGTTTCAACGCAAAAACCGCCTTAAAGCGGACGGCGTAGCCGGGCCTTCCACCATAAAAAAGCTGATAAAAAAATTCGGTATACAAAACTATTATGATAAATTTATAAAATAGAAACCGCGCAGTTGCGGTTTGCCGATGTCAGAGAATTAAACGCATACGCATTTTTCGCCCTCGTCCATTGCTTTTTGGTTTACTGCAAAAAGATGGGCTTTTTTTTCTCCAAGCATATATTTTACGGCTGTAATTATGCTGTCTTTTGATAAAATGCGCGATACAGCTATATATGCGCTAAGCATAACCATGTTAGCTACGCGCGCATTACCTACTAAAGCGGCTATATCGTTAGCGGGCACGCCAAAAAAATCTATTCCATTTTGCGGGCACTTATTTTCGATAAGCGATGTGTTTACGAACAGCCTTCCGCCCGGTTTAAGATAAACCGCAAATTTATCAAGAGAAGGTTTGTTCATAACAATTACAGTATCGGCTTGGGTAACAACAGGCGAAGCGATTGGCGCAGACGATATTATTACATTACAGTTTGCGGTACCGCCGCGCATTTCAGGACCGTAAGAAGGAAGCCATGAAACATTTTTTCCTTCAGTCATTCCCGCGTAAGCTATTGTGTGCCCCATGGTCAGCACGCCTTGGCCGCCAAAACCGGCAATAATAATTTGTTCTGTCATAATGGCTTATGCCTCCTTATAAACGCCCAAAGGGTAATACGGGATCATGTTCTCTTTAAGCCATTCCATTGCTTCGGTTGGGCTTTTTCCCCAGTTGGTGGGGCAGGTGGACAAAAGCTCAACAAGTGAAAATCCTTTGCCTTCCATTTGAGTTTCAAACGCTTTGCGGATAGCCTTTTTGGCCTTGTTTATATTGGGGACGTCATGAAGGGACGCGCGCGCAATATAAGCGGCGCCGTCAAGCGTGCAAAGCATCTCGCTCACGCGTATCGGATACCCGCAATGCTGTGCGTCGCGTCCATACGGCGAGGTTGTTGTTTTTTGCCCAACCAACGTTGTGGGCGCCATTTGACCGCTGGTCATCCCGTAAATCGCGTTGTTTATAAATATTGCGGTTATCTTTTCTCCGCGCGCCGCGGCGTGCACAATCTCCGCCATTCCGATTGACGCTAAATCGCCATCGCCCTGATAGGTAAACACAAGATTTTGCGGGTGCACCCTTTTTGCGCCGGTAGCAACGGCAGGGGCGCGTCCATGCGCCGCTTCGTACATATCGCAATTAAAATAGTTGTATGCAAAAACCGCACACCCAACGGGGCATACCCCAACAGCCCTGCTCTCAAGCCCCATATCCTCAATACATTCCGCTACAAGCCTGTGCGCAATGCCATGCGTGCATCCGGGGCAGTAGTGAAGCGGGACATCCCGTAACATTTTGCTTTTTTTAAATACTACTGACATGATTTCTCCTTTATCTTGCAAAGCTTTTCGACAATCATATCGGGGGAAGGTATAACGCCTCCGGTAGTGCCTGCAAAATGTACGGGACGCGCCCCGTTAACTGCAAGCCGGACGTCTTCAACCATCTGGCCCATGCTCATCTCTATGGCTAAAAACGCCGTGCAATTTTTTGCCGCCGCCGCAATCACATCCGACGGGAAAGGCCACACTGTAATAGGGCGTATCATACCAACTTTTATACCGTTTTGGCGCGCTTTATCAATTGCGTTTTTGACTATCCGGGAGGTGGTGCCATAAGCAACAATACCTATTTGTGCATCGTCCATCAAATAGGTATCGTATTGAGTTTCGTTTTGCTCTATCAGCTTATATATTGCGGCGAACTGGTGGCATACTTCATTCATCTTTTCGGGTTCAATGTACAAAGAATTTATTATTGCGCGTTCTTTTTTACCGTCATAACCGGTGGCAGCCCAGGTTTTTTCGGGCAAAACGCGTTTTTTGGGGGTCTTAAATTCGACAGGCTCCATCATTTGCCCAATCATGCCATCGCCTAATATCATTGCGGGCACACGGTAACAGTCGGAAGCTTCAAACGCCTCCATAACGCAATCGGCCGCCTCTTGCACCGAGCTTGGCGCATACACGATAAGCCGGTAATCGCCGTGGCCACCGCCCTTTACAGCCTGAAAGTAATCGGACTGAGCTGCTAATATGCCCCCGAGCCCCGGACCGCTGCGTACCATATTTACTATAACGCAAGGCAGTTTGGCGCACGCAATATAGCTTATTCCTTCTTGTTTTAAACTGATCCCGGGAGAAGATGATGACGTCATAACCCGCGCGCCCGCGCCCGCCGCTCCGTAAACCATGTTTATTGCGGATACTTCGGATTCGGCCTGCAAAAAGGTGCCCCCCACCTCGGGCAGCCTGCGCGCCATATATTCGGGTATCTGATTCTGGGGCGTTATCGGATAACCAAAGAAAAAGCGGCACCCCGCCCGAACGGCCGCTTCCGCTATCGCTTCATTTCCTTTTAAAAGTAATTTAGCCATTTTACCACCTTTGTTTTATCGTTCCACGGTAAACACATAATCCGGACATATTTTAGCGCAGTTTGCACATCCTATGCATTCGTTCATATCCGTAATTTCCGCCGGGTTGTAACCTTTATCGTTTATACTGCTTTTTGAAAGTATAATTATTTGTTTAGGGCATACAGTCACGCAAAGACCGCAACCTTTGCAAATATCCTTGTTAATTGTAACTTTTGCCACAACCGTTCCCCTTTACATCCAATAAAATATGTACAAGAATACCACAGTAAAGAGAGGCAAGTCAATGACACTGACCCAAAGCTTTAGAAAATCAATTATATAAACAAAAGCAGAGCAAAGGTAAATCTCTGCTCTGCTCACTGTCTTTAATCAGAATTTTCAATTGTTTAAGCACAGATAGCATTAGGTGCTGTTTTAGGGGCAGTTTTACTCTTTTTAGATTTGCTTTTTACAGGTTCGCTCTTTTTTAATACCGCTTCGTATTCTACAGAATCGCTCAAATCAAGCGCCTTGAATTCAGTAACAGCTTTATTAAAATGGTGGGGTTTGTTGTTGATAAGCCAATAATCAATTTCAAAGCCTTTGGGGATTTGTGCGCACAAATATATAGAGATTTTGCCGTCCTCAGTTTCGTTGTTATCTTTGTTAATGACGTATTCTGATATCTTATCTCCTGTCGGCTCTTTTTTATCGTCTAACAGTTGAAAAAATGCGTTTACTGCGCTAATTTTCGGCAGTTCCTTTAGCACAGCTTCTATTGCCGTATTGGCGCTAACGTTTATGGTAAGCTGTTGGTTCTGCTCGTCTATGCGTTTGCCGTTTACATTCCAATAATCAAACGCCATCCCATCCGATATCACCGGGTATGCGTTAATCGTTGCAGTTTTAAGAAATTCAATTTGGTTTTGCGCATTGTCTTTGCTATCGCCATCTTTGCTAAGCAAAGCGTTTATGCCTATAACTATGTTTTTATCCGCTTGCTGCTTGAGTTCGGCTATTTTACCCTCAAGCTCGGAAACCTTGTTGGTAAGCGCATCGTTGGAAACGGACTGTTCAGAAATTGCAGGCGCGGCGCATCCGGCTGCTACCAGCGCTATCAGCGCAATAATTAATAATAAAACGCATTTTTCAAATTTCCTCACTATCATAATATTTCTCCTTTTTTCTTAGTTTTTATTAATCGAAAATCTATCAATATTTCTTATTTAAACCCGCTTAGCCTGCATACACTATTTGAGAATGCGTATACCAATCGGCACTACGCTTTATTTAAAAAATTGTGAACTGCAAGTACGCTCTTAAACATAATAAACACTTTTCATATGCGGCAAACGAATATAGCTTAATAATGCGGATTTTTGCGTACCTATTGCAATTTTCTAATCGCAATTTTAGCCGCACGAAAACCATTTCAATATAAAAGCAATATTTTTGTGCACCAAAAAAGCCGCGGTTAAACGTATGCAGGTGAATAGTTAACGTTTTTTTAGCAAATCGCGTATTTCAGTCAGTAATATCTCTTCCTTTGAAGGCGAGGGAGGCTCGGGTGTCTCATCTTTTTTCCTTTTCAATTTATTTATCAGCTTAATTATCAAAAACAAACAAAATGCGATTATAAGAAAATCTATTATGCTTTGTATGAACAAACCGTAATTTACCGTGGCATCGAAAACTGTAATGTTTAAGCTCTCAACATTTATGCCTCCCAGCAGCACGCCGATAGCCGGCATTAAAATGTCGTTAACAAGTGAGCTTACAATTTTACCGACGGCGCCGCCTATAATTATGCCCACAGCCATATCAAAAACGCTGCCCTTTGAAATAAACTCTTTAAACTCTTTTAACATGAACTTCCCCCCCTTTTATAAATGCGCTAATTTTTTTATATCAAGATATCCAAAATAATTTCTCACGTAGGTGATAATTATATCAACTTTATTGTACAAAAGGCAACGTTGTTTGCGATACATCTTCTTGTATGCATGCAGAACTGCAGTATGCTGATTATGAAACGGATAAATAGTTGCCCGCAAGCCAAGCCGGTGGTAAAATGGTACAGCGCAATAAGGCGAGTTATGATAATAAAGGGGAATGATATGGGCCTTTTAAGAAATATAATTGGCGGCAGCAACGAATCAAAGCTTAAAAAAATAAAAAGAATTGCGGATGAAGTTGAGGCTCTTGAAAGCGATTTCGCGCAACTTTCCGACAGGGAGCTTACCGAAAAAACAATTGAGTTTAAAAAACGCCGCGCACAGGGCGAGCTGCTCGACAGCTTGTTGCCCGAAGTTTTTGCCCAGGTGCGCGAGGCGTCTTCGCGCGTTCTTGGGATGCGGCATTTTTATGTGCAGCTTATCGGCGGCATAGTGTTGCATCAAGGGCGTATAGCCGAAATGAAAACGGGAGAGGGCAAAACGCTTGCCGCTACGCTTGCGGTCTGCTTAAACGCGCTTTCGGGCAAAGGGGTTCATGTGGTAACTGTAAACGATTACCTTGCAAAGAGGGACTCGGAATGGATGGGAAAACTGTATACGTTTTTAGGCTATACTGTGGGTTTGGTGGTGCAGGGCATGGATTCCGGGCTAAGGCGCAAAAGCTATGCGTGCGATATCGTATACGGGACAAATAACGAGTTTGGGTTTGATTATTTGCGCGACAACATGGTAATACAAAAAGAAAGCATGGTACAGCGCGAGCTGCATTTTGCAGTGGTGGACGAAGTTGACAGCATACTTATAGACGAAGCAAGAACGCCGCTAATAATTTCAGGCGCCGGCGAAAAAAGCACAGACCTTTACAAAACGGTGGACAGGTTTGTAAGAGGATTGACTCCCGAGCAGGACTATACCATTGATGAAAAGCTTAAAGCCGCAAATTTAACGGAACAGGGAACGGAGAAAACCGAAAATGCGTTTGGGCTGGAGAACCTGTCCGATATTGAAAATACCGAGCTTAACCACCACATAAACCAGGCGCTTAAAGCCCACAGCCTTATGAAAAGAGATATAGATTATGTTGTAAAAGACGGACAAGTGATAATTGTGGATGAATTTACCGGCAGGCTTATGATTGGCCGGCGTTATTCCGAAGGTTTGCATCAGGCTATAGAGGCAAAAGAAAAAGTTAAGGTTGAAAGAGAGACGCGAACATTAGCGACTATAACATTCCAGAACTATTTTAGGATGTACGAAAAGCTTTCGGGCATGACGGGAACCGCAAAAACCGAGGAGGACGAGTTTCAGGGCATTTACAGCTTGGATGTGGTTCAGATTCCCACCAATATGCCTATGATACGGACAGATAACAACGATGTTATATATGCTACTGAAGAAGGCAAATTCAAAGCGATTGTACAAGAGATAAAGAAGGTGCACGAGACGGGGCGGCCTGTTTTGGTGGGCACAGTCTCTGTGGAAAAGTCTGAAAGATTATCGGCAATGATATCCAAATCCGGAATAAAGCATAATGTGCTCAATGCTAAAAACCACGAAAGAGAGGCGCTAATAATTGCCCAAGCGGGCAAAAAAGGCGCGGTAACAATTGCTACTAATATGGCGGGCAGGGGAACTGATATTATACTTGGCGGCAACCCTGACTTTTCGGCGCGGGCTGATATGAGGGTTGAGGCCTTTTCCGAAGAGCTTATAGAGAATGCCGTAAGCCATGCGCCTACCAACGATTATGACATAACGGCGGCGCGGAAAAGATATGCGCAGCTGTTTGAAAAGCACAGGCAATCGATGAAAATAGAGCACGACCAAGTGGTAAAATTGGGCGGGCTGCATATAGTCGGCACCGAAAGGCACGAATCAAGGCGCATTGACAACCAGTTAAGGGGCAGAAGCGGAAGGCAGGGAGACCCGGGTTCATCGGTATTCTACCTGTCTTTAGGAGACGATTTGATGCGGTTGTTTGGGGGGGAGCGCATACAAGGGTTTGTAAGCGCAGTAAGCAAAGACGACGGAATACCCATCACGGCGGGCCTTCTGACAAGGCAGATAGAATCCGCCCAAAAGCGTATAGAAAGCCGGAATTTCGAGATCAGAAAAACGGTTTTGCAGTATGACGATGTGATGAACAAGCAAAGAGAGCTGATGTATTCGCAAAGGCGCATGGTGTTAACGGGCGCGGACGTCAAACAGAACATATTCGATATGATAGAAACCGTTGTTGACGAAATATTGCCTGTTTACTGCCCCGAGGGCGTATTCCCTGAGGAATGGGATATAATTTCCCTGACAAAATATTTTAACAGGTTCTTTTTGCCGCGCGGCGAGAAACTTTTTGAGAAACGGGAGATTGAGGATCTAACGCTCAAAAAAGCTAAGAAGAAAGTACTTGATATCGCGCATCGCTATTATAAAATCAAAGAACAGGAGATTGAATCGGGCGGGCAGGATATGCGCGAAATTGAGCGAATATTGCTATTGCGCGCAGTAGACCAAAAATGGATGGCACACATTGACGCTATGGACCAATTGCGCCAGGGCATTGGTTTGAGGGCGTTGGGGCAGCGCGATCCGATTATAGAATACAGACGCGAAGGCTTTGATATGTTTGAAGAGATGATAAGCGAAATTCAGCAGGACACTCTTATGATGATTTATCATGTTAAGCTTACGTCCAGCCACAAACAAAGACAAACGCCAAGTATAATTGAAGGCAGGAAAAAAGCGGTTGACGAAAGCGGAAACAGGGTGGGCAGAAACGCGCCTTGCCCTTGCGGAAGCGGTAAAAAATTTAAAAATTGCTGCGGACAATAGCAGCCAAGGACTGATATGATACAAACTTTACAGGCAAAACAAGATTTAGCGCAAATAAGATCGGTTACGAAAGAAATTGAGGCGGCCCTTTCGGTTGGACAATTGAAAGAAGAATTGTCAAAGCTTAAAAAAAGTATGGAAGTTCCCGGGTTTTGGGACGATGTTGAACGGGCGCAAAAGGTAAACAAAAAAATTAAGCCGATTGAAGATAAGATAGAGCAATACACGCAACTGTTAACGCGGCTTGACAATGCCGATGTATTGTTGGAGCTTGTGCTTGAATCTGAAGACGCTGACATGGAAAAAGAGCTTGAAACAGAAGTTGCGGCGCTAAAAAAATATGTTGCTGAACTGCGGATTAAGGCGCTGTTAAGCGGCGATTATGACGCCAACGGCGCTATACTTTCGTTACATGCAGGTGCGGGGGGAACGGAAGCGCAAGATTGGGTTGAAATGCTGTACCGGATGTATACCCGCTGGTGCGAATCGAAAAAATATAATGTACGCGTTCTTGATATTTTGGACGGGGACGAGGCAGGCATAAAAAGCGTAACCATGGAAGTTACAGGGCTTAACGCTTACGGATATTTAAAGGCCGAAAAAGGCGTACATCGTTTGGTGCGCATTTCGCCTTTCGATTCGTCCGCAAGAAGGCATACGTCTTTCGCTTCGCTCGATGTAATGCCAACGATTGACGATGATGACCCGGAAATTGAGATAAACCCGGACGATCTTAAAATAGACACTTACCGCTCTTCGGGGGCGGGAGGTCAGCACGTTAACAAGACGGAGTCCGCAATTCGTATAACGCATTTGCCGACGGGGTTCGTTGTGCAGTGCCAGAACGAGCGTTCGCAGATGCAAAACCGGGAAACCGCAATGCGTATGTTAAAGTCCAAGCTTTTGGAAAAGCGTGAAAACGAAAAAATGCAGGAAATTTTGCAAATAAAAGGCGAGATGAAAAGGATAGAATGGGGCAGTCAAATACGCTCTTATGTTTTTCATCCCTACAGCATGGTTAAAGACCACAGGACAGGCGAAGAAACGGGCAATATTTCCGCGGTCATGGACGGAGAAATTGATTCGTTCATAAACGCATATTTGACACGGCTGTAATAGGGCGTATATGCAAGGCGCTGTTTGCATATGTATTACGTGTACGATAATGCAAAGGAGCGCGCCTATGTACATAGAAGAACAAAAAGAAAAACCGAACAAATCGCCGCACAAAGTTGTAATAGATTCCCGAAGCAAAATAATAATTACCGCAGTTGAAGATGTGGACAGCTTTAACGAGCAGGAAATAATATTGCTTACGAACCATGGGTTTATTACGGTGACGGGCGAAGAATTACACATAAATAAGCTAAGCTTAGAAGACGGGACGCTGGTCGTTGAAGGCAAAATACAATGTTTGGATTATGCCGACCATGAGGAAGAACGCTCTAAAAAAGGGGTGTTTTCCAAAATGTTCAGGTAAAAGCCATGATGACCACGGAACCGCAAATAAGCGTTTTTTTGATTACTTTGTACGGCGGGATTGCCTCGGGAATAATATACGATATTTACCGTGCGCTCCGCAAGGTAACAGGGCAAAAAAGGTTAACCACTGCTTTGATCGATGCGGTTTTTGTTTTAATTATTGGCGCGGTTATATTATCAATGCTGTATATTGCAAATAAAGGTGAGCTTCGGCTTTATACGTTTGTAGGCGTTGCATTGGGGTTTGCGCTTTATATGACGGGTCTATCTCCTTTTATAATATTCATGTACGGTAAAATAAAAAACCGGCTGCAAAAATAGCAACTCCAAATAATAAAAGGGTATTGTGTTAGCCTTGTAGAATAGTTACTTAAACAGTTTAAGTTGTTATCAACGCGTTTATATAAAAAAGAGATGAAGTAATCGTCCGATTTGTGAGGCAAAATGAAAAAAAGAAAAATAACGCTTAAGTTTAAGCTTGTGTTGCTATCTTTATTTTTAGTATATATAGGGGTTTCCGTGTATATTCAGCAGTGCAACATATTAGAGTTGAAAAAAGAACAGCAAACGCTGAACGAATATTATAACCAAGTACAAACTCAGCTGTTGCGGCTTGAGCATAAAAACGAATATATGGGCACAACAAAATATATTGAGAACGCCGCTCGTGAAAAACTTGGGCTTGCGTATGAGGACGAACTTATTCTAATCCCGCAAACTCCCTAACAATTGCGCCAAAATAGGCGTGTCTTTTTTTGAGGAAAATCAATGAAACAATACGCGGTAACCGATTTGGGCACAAACTCCGCAAGGCTTATGATTGCGCACATAAATAAAAATTCGGTTGAAGCGGATTATAAAACCCTGCGCTATATAAGAATTGGCGAAAAAATATCGGACAACATAATATCCAAAGCGGCTATGCGGCGGGCTGCGGCAGCGGTAAACGAATTTAAAAAAATAAGCGCAGATTACAATATTGGCGATAGGTTTTATTGTTTGGCCACAAGCGCCGTGCGCGATGCCAAAAACAGCGTGCATTTTTGCGAGTACATATTAAAAGAGTGCGCAATACAAGTCGATGTAATATCGGGCGATAAAGAGGCGCTAATAGGGTTTGCGGGCTGTGTTGAAGGGTACGGCGCAATGGTGGATATTGGCGGCGGCAGCACCGAGGTGATGGTAGGCAGCATATCGAAAATAACGTATGCAAAAAGCTATGATATAGGCACTGTGCGCTTTCACCAATTGTTCCCGGGAGGGGATCTTGCGGATTCAAACGCTTTTAGCGCGGCACATCGTTTTGCCGCAAAAACGTTTGCAAAAGTACCTGCTGCGAATGGATTTACATATACGGCAATAGGCGGAACGGCAACCGCACTCGCAGCAATTGATTTAGGTATTGACAAATATGATGCAAAGCTGATTGACAATCATATTTTAAGCAGTCAAAAAGTTAAACAGTTGTGCGCCGTGTTAGAGTCTAAGACAAAACGACAGCGTATGGAGCTTGCCGGGCTTGAAGATAAAAAAGCGGACGTCATAGTTTTCGGCGCCATATTGTTATCAGAGTTTATGCAAGCCGCACGCGCGAATTGCGTAAAGGTCAGCGCCAGAGACAACCTTGAGGGGTATTTAAATCTTATTTGAATTATGAGCGTTTTCTTGCCGGTACAGGGCGGCTTGCTCTCTGTTTAGGGAATATCTTTTTACGAAAATAAATGCACAGATAAAACACACAAAAAAGCCTATGGGCATAATTAAACCGATTCTGATATAAACAGAATGCGGCTGAACGGACTGTTGCGGGTTAAAACCAAAAACATCAAGCAGTAAGCCAGAGATAAAAATAGCAAAAGCTTGTGAAAGCTTAAATAAAAACGTTGTGCACCCGAAAAACACGCCTTCTTTGCGCGTGCCGGTTTTATACGCGTTTTTGTCTATGGTATCGGCAATCATAGAGTAAGGCAAAGCAATGCTGCCTCCCATAGACAATCCGATAAGAACGGCCAAAGGCAGAACGAGCAAATAGCGACTCGAAAGCCATTCACTAAAGATTACGCACACTAAAAAAGCAACGGATACCGCTATGTTTATGGAAAGACAGCTAAGAAGCGCTTTTTGCTTTTCTGTTTTGTTTGCCACGTAAGCCCAAAGCGGCTGCGCCAAAAGCGTGGCGGCAAACAAAGAACCAAAAACAATGCTTATCTCGCGGCTTGAAAAGCCAAACGTATATGTAAACACATGCATCCCGATTGCGCCAACTATGCTCATTGCAATATTTACAAACATAAGGCCAAGGCTTGCGTTGCGAAAGTCTTCACACTTAAGCGCCTGGGCGGACTCTGTAAAGATACCGCTAAAAGAAGTTGCGGTATTTTGTACGGCTGTGCTTCTGTGACGGCGCAGCGTTAAGCCTATGCAAATTGCGGCGAATACCAAAATCAATATTGAGCCTGTAATGCCCAAATAGCTATACGCCTGCGGGTTTAGTTGACCGTTGGCAAAATCCGGCGTCGGCTTGAAAAAAACGCCCATCCCGGCTATAAGCGGAAACATAAACCCCAAAAAATAGAATGCGGTCCTGTACGATTGTATTACGGTGCGCTCGTTGTAGTCTCTTGAAAGCTCGGCGCCCAGCGCCAAAAACGGAGTTGTATAAACGGTGGAAAAGCTTTTATTCATTATCAGAAACAATGCAAGCAAAGCGGTTTTTAAGAATCCGGATTGTTTTGGGTCGATATTAAAAAGCAGGTAGTTAAACAGCGCAAGCCCTATCGCACCCGTAAAGACATAAAACAGGCGTCTTCCCAATACTATTTTGTTGTTGGTATGGTCTGAAATATAGCCCATCACGGGGTCTGTAAGAGCGTCCCAAAGCACACTTGCAGAAATTATTACGCCTGTGACTGTGCCGCTTATGCCCAATACGCTTGTAGAATAAAAAGTTAAACACATTGAAATAAGCTGGAACGGTATAGCATACGATAACGTACCTATACCGTAACCAAACCTTACCCTGTTAGAAAGAGAGTTGTTTTTCATTGAAAGCCACCCGTTCAGTATGTATTAAGGCAAACATCCATAGAATATGCAGCAAGTAATTATTAAAATTATAAAAACGTGCAAGCAAATAAATAGAGCGCCTAAAAAAGACGCTCTTGCTCTGCTAAATTTATCTTGCGAAGGCATCCTTGAATGCTTTGCCGGGCTTAAAAGCCGGAGAGCTGGAAGCGGGGATGTCAATCGATGCCCCTGTAGCCGGATTAACGCCTTTTCTTGCCGCCCTTTGACGCAGTTCAAAACAGCCAAAGCCTGTCCACTGAACTTTATCGCCGTTAGCTAAGGTTTCGGTGATAACCCCGGTTAGCGCAGCCAAACACGCATCGGTATCCTTTTTTGACAAGCCGGCTTTTTTTGCAACCGCATCGATCAAATCTGATTTGTTCATTCAATAAATCCTCCTGATTATTTTAAATTTATTTTTTATCTCCGTAGTCAACCGGAAACTTAAAAACTTCTTTTTACCGACTCCCACAGCTCGTCCAATGTTTTCAAATCGCTGTTTTTTAAATCGATACCCTTGCAGAGCGCAATTTTTTCAACCTTGCCAAACCGATCTATAAACTTGTCGGTAGCTTTTTGCAGTGCCAGTTCCGGCTCAACCCCTAACAGCCTGACAACATTGACGGCGGAGAACAGCAGATCGCCGGCTTCGATAAATATATTCTCGGTTTCAACGCTGTTTAAGGCTTCGCAAATCTCTTCCTTTAGCTTAAGGGCGGCCATGGCGGCATCTTTAAAATCAAACCCCGCATCGCCCGCCTTTTTTTGAACTTTATTGCTGCGTATAAGAGCCGGCATGCTTTTCGGGATAGCTTTAATCACATCCGAAACGCTGTGCTGCCCCCTCTCGTTTCTTTTAACCTTGTCCCAGTTTTGTATTACCGATTCGGGAGTATCGGCATGTGCATCGGCAAATATGTGGGTGTGGCGCGATATCATCTTGTTGCATAGTGCCGTTGTAACGTCAAACACGTCAAAGTTGCCCTGCTGTTTTGCTATGCAGCTATGAAATATTACCTGGAGCAACACATCGCCAAGCTCTTCACAAAGCCCGTCGGAATCTTCGTTGTCAATAGCCTCTATAACTTCGTAACATTCTTCTAAAAGGCAGCGTTTAAGACTATCATGAGTTTGCTCTCTGTCCCAGGCGCATTCTGTTCGCAGCATTGCCATAATAGCGAGCGAATCTGAAAAAGTAAAGCGTTTCTTTTGCACGGCAGGATATGCGGGCAATACTACACTCGTATAATAACCATATGTTTGCTGTGCGTCAAGACAAAAAAGAGGAATATGTTTCCCTGTCATATTTTTTGTATCTGCAACAAAAACATCATGCTGTTCGCCGTACTGGCGCATAAGCTTTAGCTTTAACTCGCTTGCCAAAAGCTTTGAGCTTATCTCGTCAACGACCACCGTAACGCTTGTATCCATCACCTGTTCGAAAGAGAATGCATTAAACACCGATACGCCCTTTATGCTATCTGCAACGCCCCAGGCAAAGGCGGCGCAAAGAGCCGCGTTTTCATATGGTATTACGGTTACCGTACCGCCACGCTGCCGAACAAGTTCGGCGGCAGCAAAAGCAATCCGGTTTGAGCATATGGCCCCGAGCGTAACAAAAAGCACATCTTCCCCCGATAGTTTTTCGGCCGCTTCGTTTATCAAACTGTCAAAATCGGAAGAACGGTTGTATAAACCGTCCAAGGTTTCATGCTTTATGCCCGCTTCGTCAAACGCCGAACCGATACCAGTTTGCAAAACTACCGATTTTGCCGACTTTGCAGCGTTTATTACTTCGTTGCTTACATTGCCGTTTGCAGCCATCGCGCCTAAGCAAATGTGCATGTTCAATCCTCCCAGAACCCAAGCCTGTTTATAAAGCGTATTATGCGCCCTCCTCCCGGAATGAATTCCATATCGTCCTTTTTAAGAGCGCCTGTAACAAACAGCATAGAGATATAAACCAATGCGGCCGTCGCAATGCAAGCGAGAACGGTTATGCTGTTGCTTAACTGTTGGCTAATCGAACGGTACATAAAATGCACCACCACACCCATCATCGCGGCGGAAATAACGGGCGCTAACAAGTCGGCAGCTATACGTATGCGCGCGCGGGTGCGTATCAAAACCACGACAATATTGACAATCGCAGCTATTCCGTAACAAGCGGCTGTCCCAATTGCCGCTCCGTTTACGTTGATTGACGGAATCTTTATCAGCTCTATGCTCAAAAACAGCTTTACCCCGGCGCCGATAAGAAGGCTAAAAAAGGGTACCCACTGTAATTTTGCGCCTTGAAGTATCCCCGCCATAGATTGCAGCATTGTCAGAAAAAGAACGCCGACAGACATTGTTTTAAGCAGCGTGCTGCCAACGGCAATCTCTTGCGCCTTAAGCCCCCGGGAATAAAGCAATGTAAGCACAGGTTCAGACAATAAAAACAGACCGACCGCGCACGGAAGGCCTATAAGAAACGCTAACTTAAAACCCATTCCCGAGCGTCTGCAAACCGAAAGCGTATCGTTGTTAGCTATGGCTTCGGAAATAGCAGGCACAAGGCTCATGCAGAGCGCCAACGATAACACCGCGGGCATGTTTGCGAGCGTGTTAACTGCGCCGGTAAGCACCCCAAAGCTTTCTTGGGGCGATAGCGGATTAAATGCGGAGTAATCTACATTTAGCAAAGTGTTGGTTACTATGGCTGTATCAATTGAATTGACAATTGGTAAAATGCATGCGCCAAGGGTTATCGGTACGGCAATTAAAATAAGCTCGGATGCGATGGAGCGTTTTGCCCTGCGCATAAGCCCGGCGGCTTGCCGACGGTTTTCGTTTATTTGCTTTTTCTTAAAGTTATAAATAATTATTATGACAATCAACGCAATCACTTCGGAAATGGTTACTCCAAGAAGCGCGCCTGCGGCGCCGTATTCAACGCCTTTGCCAACCCATTGTAAAGCAAAAAATATTCCGGCGCCCAACTTTACCAACTGCTCGACAATCTGGGTTAAAGCTGTGGGCGACATCAATTGCAATCCCTGAAAATAGCCGCGGTATGCCGATAAAATAGATACAAAGAACAACGAAGGCGCAATCATTTTAAGCGACAGATGCGCAGAAGGAATTTTGGATGCGTTGGCAATCATGCCTGACAGTGCAAAAAGTATTGCGGTGGTTGCAACCCCAAAAACGAACAGTATTTTAAGCGCGGTTTGAAATGTTTTGTGCGCTCCACGGTAATCTCCCAAAGTTACGCGTTCTGAAACAATTCTTGAAATAGCCGTTGGCAAACCGGCGGAAGACACAACAAGAAGAAGAGTATAGTATGGATATGCAACCTGGTAATTTGCGATGCCTTCCGATCCTAAGATGTTAGTTAGCGGAACCCTGAAAAATGCGCCTATAACCTTAACAATAAGCCCCGCAAAGCCTAATATGGCAGCGCCTTTTACAAAACTTTGTTTTTTTGACATTGTTACTCCTGGTTTTTATACTGCAATTACCAAAGCATTATATTACAAAAAATGCTCTTTGCCAATATGCGCAGCTAATATTAGAATATGCAAAAGAAATTCCTAATAGGTTGATTAGACCGTATAAATTGAATATAATGCTTTAAGATTATTCTGGACGGTGTGGGTTTTGCAGATAAATATAGTGCTTGTTGAACCGGAGATTCCGGCGAACACCGGAAATGTGGCGCGTACTTGCGCAATTACGGGCGCGCAGCTGCATCTTGTTGAGCCGCTTGGGTTTTCTATCGACGATAAGCATTTAAAACGGGCGGGGCTTGATTATTGGCCGCATTTGAACGTCAAGCTGTACAAAAACCTTGACGAGTTTTTCTATAAGACACAAGGCGGTCAATACTATTATTGCACTACAAAAGCGAAAACATTTTATGACAAAATTTTATACGCAGCCGAATGTTATCTAATATTTGGCAAAGAAACAAAAGGGCTTCCCGAGTCTATTATTGCGCAGCATCCAAGCCATGCCGTAAAAATACCTATGAAACCCGCTTTGCGCTCTCTCAATCTATCTAATTCCGTTGCGATTGTTGTATATGAAGTATTAAGGCAAAACGGTTTTCCCGATATGGTTTAGCAATTAAACTTGCAATCTACAAAAGCGGGCCGCAGGGGCAAGTTTTTCTTGATTTTTCTTCGGCTTTAGAATAGAATTATTCGGTGTAATGGGCTAAAGGCTAAAAGTTATATACAAAATATAATGACAATAATATTTTTTTCACATAGGAGCATGAAGTATGGACAAAAAATCAATCAAGGATATCGACATAAAAGACAAAAAAGTTTTAGTCAGGGTTGACTTTAACGTTCCGCTAAACGGCAGCGAAATAACGGACGATACAAGAATAACAGCCGCTCTGCCTACAATTGAGTACCTGCTTAAAAACGATGCAAAAGTTATTCTGTGTTCTCATCTTGGCCGGCCGAAAGGGGAATTCAAACCCGAGTTTTCTCTTGCGCCGGTTGCGAAAAGGCTTGAAAAGCTAAGCGGCCACAAAGTTGTTTTTGCATCCGATATTATCGGGCCTTCCGCCGGGAAAGCGGTTGAAAACATCAAACAGAACGAAATAGTTTTGCTTGAGAACCTAAGGTTTCACAAAGAAGAAACATCAAACGATATTGAATTTGCGAAAAAGCTTGCTTCGTACGCCGATGTTTTTGTAAATGACGCTTTCGGAACTTGTCACAGGGCGCATGCTTCCACCGTTGGGGTGGCGGCATTTATACCCGCGGTTGCCGGCCTTTTGATTAGAAAAGAGCTTGAAGTGCTTTGCGGCGTGTTAGATAATCCTGTGCGGCCTTTTACTGCCATATTAGGAGGCGCCAAGGTTTCGGATAAGATTGGCGTTATCGATAACCTTATCAGCAAAGTTGATTCAATAATTATTGGCGGAGGGATGTCTTACACTTTTCTTAAAGCAAAGGGTTTGGAGGTCGGAAAATCGCTGTTGGACGAAGAGCATATTGAGTTGGCGGCCGGTTTGCTGGAAAAGGCGGCGCGCAAAGGTATAGATATTTGTCTGCCTGTTGACACCGTAGTAGCCGATGAATTTTCGCAAGACGCCAAGACAATGATAGTAGCCAGCGAACACATACCTGCCGATTGGATGGGGCTTGATATAGGTCCTTCAACGCGCATGCTTTATACCGACAAAATACGCACATCCCATACCGTTATCTGGAACGGCCCTATGGGGGTGTTCGAGATGCCCGCGTTTGCCGATGGCACCAAGGCCATTGCCAAAGCAATGGCGGAAACGGACGCCATAACCATTATTGGCGGCGGGGACAGCGCGGCGGCGGTTAAGCAAATGGGGTTTGCATCAAGTATGACGCATATCTCTACGGGCGGCGGAGCAAGCCTTGAGCTATTGGAGGGCAAAACGCTTCCGGGAGTTGCGGCGCTTGAAGATTTATGATTTTACAAAAAATATACGTATTTTAAGGCTGCTCTTCATTGGAGTAGCCTTTTTATCAGAATACTAACATTAACGGAGGAAATATAAAATGAGAAGACCGATTATCGCGGGCAACTGGAAGATGAACAAAACTTTTGAGGAGACAACAAAGCTGATAGAAGAGCTTATTCCGCTTGTAAGCGATGTGGATAAAGTAGACATCGTTGTATGTCCGCCATTTACAAACCTTTCAGCGGCAAAGCAGGCGCTTCAGGGCTCTAACATTGCGCTTGGCGCGCAAAACATGCATTACGAAAAAAGCGGCGCATACACGGGAGAGGTTTCGGCGGAAATGCTTATAGCGCTTGGAGCAGAATATGTGATCATAGGACACTCTGAAAGAAGACAGTATTTTGGAGAAACCGATGAAAGCGTAAATAAAAAGGTTAAAGCCGCCTTAGCGTCCGGGTTAAAACCTATAATATGCGTGGGAGAGCTGTTGGAAGAGCGTGAAGCCGGCATTACCTCAGAGATAGTATGCAAACAGACCAAGCTTGCGCTTTTAGACATTGATGCAACTCAGGCTATGGGCGTGGTGTTAGCGTACGAGCCTGTTTGGGCCATTGGTACGGGCAAAACAGCTACCGCCCAGGATGCTAACGAGACGATAAGATCTATTAGAAACGCGGTTAAAGAGGTGTTTGGCGATACGGTAGCCCAATCGGTGCGGATTCAATACGGCGGAAGCATGAAACCCTCTAATGCGCTTGAGCTTATGGCGCAGCCGGAAATTGACGGCGGTCTTATAGGCGGCGCGGCGCTGAGCGCATCGGATTTTTGCGGAATAATTAAATACTAACTGGGGGATATATGGCGAAAAAGATTACCGCCTTGATGATTTTAGACGGCTTTGGATGCAGCGCGGATGAGCATGGTAACGCTATTAAACTTTCCGGCGTGCCTTTTATAAGCTCGCTGTTGCGCAGCTATCCTAACACTACAATAAAAGCGTCCGGGCTTGAGGTTGGGTTGCCTTACGGCCAGATGGGCAACTCTGAGGTTGGGCATCTTAATATTGGAGCCGGGCGGGTAGTATATCAAGATTTGACGCGAATTTCAAAAGACATTGAAGAAGGCGGGTTCTTTGCAAAAAAAGAATTTATAGACGCTATGCAAACCGTCAAGAGCAACGGAACAAAGCTGCACACATTTGGTCTGATATCTGACGGAGGCGTGCACAGCTCGCTCGAGCATCTTTACGCGTTGCTCAAAATGGCTAAGATGCATAACATTGCCGAAGTGTACATACATTGTTTTATGGACGGGCGCGACGTGGCCCCCGACAGCGGACTTTCGTATATACTTGAACTTGAAAGTATGATGTGCAAATTAGGAATAGGCAAAATAGCCACTGTTATGGGGCGTTATTATGCTATGGACAGGGACAACCGCTTTGAGCGCGTTGAAAAGGCCTACGCCGCAATGGTGCATGGAGTCGGGCAAAGCGCGCTGTCTGCCGAAAGCGCAATACGCGAGAGCTATAAAAACGGTGTGTTGGACGAATTTATTTTGCCTGCCGTAATAAAAAAAGACGGGAATCCGATCGCCCGGATAGAGCCAAATGACGCGGTGATATTCTTCAATTTTAGGCCGGACAGAGCGCGTGAGATAACAAGGGCATTTACGGAAAAAGAATTTTGCGCTTTCGACTGTAAGCATTTCCCCGTGCATTATGTTTGTATGACTCAATACGATAAAACATTTAAAAACGTACATGTGGCATACAAGCCGGAGAACCTTAAAAATACATTGGGCGAATACTTGGCAATCAAAAGAAAGAGACAGTTTCGTATTGCCGAGACGGAAAAATATGCGCATGTCACATTCTTTTTTAACGGCGGAGTTGAAAAACCAAACGCGGGCGAAGATCGTTTTTTGATTCCCTCTCCTAAGGTGGCGACATATGATTTACAGCCGCAGATGAGCGCATATGAGGTTACGGAGCAAGCTATTTTAAAAATTGAATCGGGAGAATATGACGTAATGATATTAAATTTCGCTAATCCCGATATGGTTGGGCACACAGGTGTGCTGGCCGCCGCCGTTGAAGCTGTAAAAGCTGTGGACGCATGCGTACAAAAAATTGTTGACGTAATTCTCAAGAATGGCGGCGAAGCAATAATAACAGCCGATCACGGTAACGCCGAAAAAATGTACGATGGGAAAGATAAACCGTTTACCGCGCACACGCCGAACCCCGTGCCGTTTTTGCTTGTAAGCGAAAGGTTGAAAAACGCAGCGTTGCGCACAGGTGGGAGGTTAGCCGATATTGCGCCCACTTTGCTTGACTTGATGGGCTTGGAAAAACCGGAGCAGATGAGCGGAAAGACGCTTATTGTGAAACAATAGCATTTCTAAACGGACAACAGCGGTTAATATTTATAAGGAGCGCCAAATGACAAAAATTAATATGCCGGTACCAATAGTTGAGATGGACGGCGATGAAATGACAAGGATAATCTGGAAGATGATAAAAGATTACCTTATAGAGCCGTATGTTGAACTAAGTACGGAATATTATGATTTAAGCCTTATAGAAAGAGACGCAACAGACGATAAAGTGACGGTAGCCGCAGCGCATGCGATAAAAAAATACGGAGTGGGCGTCAAATGTGCGACAATAACTCCCAACGCTCAGCGAATGGAAGAGTACAATCTTAAAAAAATGTGGGAGAGCCCCAACGGCACGTTAAGAGAGATTTTGGACGGAACGGTATTTCGCAAACCCTTGCTTGTAAAAGGAATATCCCCGTCGGTTAAAACCTGGCTGGCGCCGATAACAATTGCAAGACACGCTTTCGGCGATATTTATAACGCGCAGGAGTACGTTGTAGAGGGCGAAGCGACGGTGGAATTAGTAGTGCGTAAAAACAGCGGAACCGAAAGAATACAAATTGCGCGGTTTGACGAACGCGGTGGCGTTGTGCGGGGAATGTTTAACACCACCAGGTCTATTGAAAGCTTTGCGTTAAGCTGCTTTAATTACGCGCTTGATACCCGGCAAGACCTTTGGTTTGCAACAAAAGATACCATTTCAAAGAAGTATCATCATCGCTTTAAAGACATATTTGAAGAAATATATAAAGAAAAGTATGAGAAAAAGTTTGAAAAGACGGGCATAGAGTATTTCTATACGCTTATTGACGACGCAGTCGCCCGGGTTATCCGCAGCACCGGCGGCTTTATATGGGCATGCATGAACTACGATGGCGATGTGATGTCCGATATGGTTGCAACCGCTTACGGCAGCCTTGCGATGATGACTTCGGTGTTGGTATCGCCGGAAGGATTTTACGAATACGAAGCGGCGCACGGTACCGTAACGCGCCACTATTACCGCCATCTTGAAGGCGGGGAAACCTCTACCAATTGTATGGCAACCCTTTTTGCCTGGACAGGAGCATTAGCGAAACGTGCCGAGCTGGACAATAATACGGAGCTGTTTAATTTTGCAGTCAAAATGGAGCAGAGTGCCGTTAAGACTATTGAGAAGGGCATAATGACCAAAGATCTGTACGCGTTGAGCGAGATTGAAAATAAACAAGCGGTTAACACAGAAGAGTTTATCAAACACATTAAAAAATCATATGAAAAATTAGCGGGGGAGAGTTAATGAGTTTATACGGCCAATGGAGGGCAATGGCAAATGCTCAGAGAGCGCCGCAAGAAAATCAAGCGTTTTGGGACGAATATTTTGCAATCGAAACAAATGCATATAAAAAGATACTCAAAAGAAAAAATGACTTTTATAACGATAAACTGCGCGCGTTAGCCGAGGAATTTGAGATGAGCGCGGAGGTTTTTTCCGGTTTTATGGACGGGATAAACGAAAGCCTGCAAAAGCCTTACGAGCTTGAGAAGCTTAAAGAGGGAACGCAAATCCATTTGAGTGTCGATTTTGATAAACTATATTATAATATGTTAGAGGCAAAAGCAAAGTGGCTGTACACGCTTGAGGAATGGGACGGCATATTGAGCGAACACAAGCGCAAAGCAATCAGGGATAAATGGAGGCTCGATAGACAAGCTGTTTCAAACAAAATCGGCCGCAACGATCCTTGCCCATGCGGCAGTGGAAAAAAGTATAAAAAGTGCTGCGCAACTTAGATATTAACGTTAAAAGCATTGCGTTTTAGCATGTTTTTCGCTTATTGACTAATCAATTTATAGGTGTTAGAATAGCAAAGTGCCAAAAAAACGGGCAGCTGTTTTGTTGTTTATGCGGGCGTGGCGGAATTGGCAGACGCGCCAGACTTAGGATCTGGTGCCGACAGGCATGGGAGTTCAAGTCTCTTCGCCCGCACCATTTAAAGTGCGATAAGGCGTAATATGATTTGTATCCATTTTGCGGGTGTAGCTCAACGGTAGAGCCCCAGCCTTCCAAGCTGGTTGCGTGGGTTCGATTCCCATCACCCGCTCCAATGCCATGGACGATTAGCTCAGTCGGTAGAGCACCTGACTCTTAATCAGGGTGTCCAGGGTTCGAGCCCCTGATCGTCCACCATGAGGAAAGTCCTTTAAATAGTGGAAAAACCGTTGTTAAAGGGGCTTTTGTTTTGTCTAAAAGCTTCATATTTGCATCTTAAAAATAGTCGATTACTGCATCAGGATTTTTATCCAAATAATCAAGAAGGATGTTCGGATACTAATTAGCATAAAAGTCCAACCGGTATTATATGGTGGACAATTAACCGTGCAATCAACAAAAATTATCAGCATAAAAAATATCTTGACAGGAATAATGAAAACGTGTACAATAAATTACGTAATAGGTAGAACTAAAAAAACCTTGGGTGAGGCAGATGGTTAAGCGTGTAACAATTAAAGAGGTGGCAGCAAAAGCGGGGGTATCTCATGCTACCGTGTCAAGAGCACTTAACAATCATAAAGATATAAATATTGATACTAGAAACCGGATTAAGTTAATTGCGAAGGAAATGAATTACGTTGCTAATCATTTAGCGAGAGGCTTGGTAACTAAAACATCGAAATGGATAGGAGTTGTTATACCAGATATAACTAATCCGTTTTTTTCTCAAATTATTGAAGGTATCGAAGACATTGCGGAGCTTAATGGTAGGAGCATAATTTTGGCAAATGCTAACCATAATGAAGAAAAAGAAGTCAAAGCAATAGTTGAAATGGATGAAATAAGGGTCGAGGGGCTAATTGTGATGCCTGTTTCAACAAACACAATCAAAAATATTCAAGAGATTAAAACAAATACACCAATAGTATATGTATGTGCTGATGCATCAGAGACAGGTGACGATTATGTTACGGTAGATGATTATAATATGGGTTATATGGCAACAAAATATCTCCTTGACCTTGGTCATAAAGACGTTATTTTTGTAGGCGGTGGTGTTATAGACATACCTGCTGTCGTAGCTAGAAGAAAAGGGTTTACCGATGCTTTGAGAACGATGTGTATAGAGATAAGTGAAGACAGATTTCTATCCTGCAATATACGAAAAGAAGCAGGATACGAAACTACAAAGAAACTGATAAAAAAGGGTAATTTGCCAACGGGAATAGTAGCAGGAAATGACTATGTAGCTCTTGGCGTTATGGAAGCTCTTGATGAACATGACTACAGAGTACCTGAAGATATTTCAATAATAGGCTTTGATGACATTGATTTTGCAGGTTTCAAACTTATAGGGCTAACAACGATGAATCAACCAAAATACGAAATGGGAAAAAGGGCTGTCGAGATTTTACTACAGGGAAAAATAAAAAACTCTGATGTTACATCACGAAAAGTGCAGATGCAATCTTCGATGATTTTGCGTAAAACATGTAAAAAGATAGAATAGTAATATTTTTTTCAGTTTTAATGAAAACGTGTACAACAATGTAAGGAAAAAGAAATTATTAATCGATCATGCAAATATTCTGAGCATATAGTAAATGTGAACTAAATCTGCACAAGTAATAGCTAATAAATATTTCTAAAAATTTGTTCAGACAAACTGTTAAATAAATTATATTTGAAGAAGAAGTAGTTTTGAAAATATTTTTAGATAATGAAAATTTAGATGAAATTAGATTTTGCATTAAGACAGATATTATATCTAATATAACAAGTGATTTCTTTATTTCTTGAAAAAAGAGGAGAAAATCACAAGAAAGCAATAATTAATATCGTTGAAATAATGGAGGCTCATATTAGTGGCAAGTTTAAGAACTATAGATGAATGTAACAAAAGAAATTATAGTTGGTGTCGGAATTGTAAATATAACTATACAAAGTTATTTATTTAATAGTACAACATGATCAAACAGAAAATACTCTTAACATGTTTTTATCTGAATGGAAGTAAAATTCATTAAAGGATGGAGTCTTATGAAATACGATTTTGAACTAAATTTAGATGTAAATATTTATTCTGGTAATGGCAAGGTTGATTTGATAGCTGATAAGGTAAAAGCCTTAGGAACGAAAGTATTTTTGGTTATGGATCCTTTTTTCAAAGGTAGCGACATAAGTAAAAGAATTATTAATGACATTAATAGAAAAGATATTAACGTTGTAGAGTTTTATGATATTGTTCCAAATCCAAGAAATACTACAATAGATGCAGCAGCAGGTATTATGCGTAGCAATGGTTGTGATATTGTTGTCGCAGTTGGTGGAGGCAGTACGATTGACACAGCAAAAGCAATATCGTTAGTGGTGCGACATGGCGGAGAATGTTGGGAATATACTGAACGGTCTGGAGCAGAAGTCAAACGACCAAAAGGTTCAACACCACCTATCATAGCAGTTCCGACAACTTCTGGAACAGGAAGTGAAGTAACTATTTATGCAGTTGTAAATAATAAATTAATTGGATCAAAAAATACAATTGTAAATCCAATTATATTACCTAGAATAGCTATTTTAGATCCTGAACTTACAATGTTTTTACCAAGGGAAATAACAGCCTTAGCAGGAATCGACGCTTTTTCACATTGTTTTGAATCTTATATCAGTAGCCATGCAACCGTATGGTCGGAAATGATAAGTATTCATGGTATGAAACTATTTTCGGAAAATATTCGTGAATGTTGCTTTAACGGCGTAAATTTAAATGCAAGAGCAAATATGATGTGGGCAAGTGCACTTGGAGGTATGGGTATTACAATAGCGGGAGCAACGGTCCCTCATGCTTTAGGGCAACCCATCGGTGCAAAAACAGATGCACCACATGGTGGGACTCTTGCAGCGTGCTTACCAGCGATTATAAGATGGACATTACCTTGTTTTGAAGAAAAGTTAGCAATAACTGCAGAGATATTGGATCCATCAATTAATAATTTATCATTAAAAGATAAAGCAAGTTGTTTACCGGATATTATGGAAAAGCTGTTTACAGAAATTATTGGCGAGAGAGCAACATTTAAGAAATATGGTATAAAGAGGAATGAAATATCTGCTATAGCTGATTTAGTTATAGAAAGCTTTTCATTTGATTTAAATAAACATCCGAAAATCCCAAATAGAGATGACCTTATTTATCTGATACAAGAAAGTATGTAGGTATCTGGAAATTATGTAAAACAAAGGGGAAAAAAAGATCAAAGGAGAGATTGTATATTTATGGATAACGAGAATGGGCGTATATTGCTCATGAAAAATTGCCATAAAAAATTTCCAGGTGTTGTAGCGGTCAATGATGTTTCATTTTCTGTAAAACGAGGACAAATACATTCGTTAGTGGGGGAAAATGGTGCCGGAAAATCAACACTGATGAAATTATTAGCAGGTATTTATCATTTAGATAGTGGGCAAATATGGATCAACGGAAATCTAGTTAATATAAAAAGTCCGATAGATGCATTTAATAATGGAATTTCAATGATCCATCAAGAGCTTGATCTTATACCAAATATGACAATAGAACAAAATATATTTGCTGGAAGAGAAAAGACTTCGTTATTAGGAATTGTTAAAAAAAGCTCACAAAAAAAAGAAGCACAAATGATATTAGACAATATGCAAATTGATATAAACGTTACACATAAAATAAAAGATTTAAGTGTAGCGCAGATGCAAATGGTGGCAATAGCTAAAGCCACGACATTTAATGCTAAAATTATTATTATGGATGAACCTACATCAGCAATTACAGATAAGGAGGTGAAATTACTTTTTAATATAATTAAACAATTAAAAGAACAAAACAAAACCATTATATATATTTCCCACAAACTGGAAGAAGTATTTAAAATCTCTGACCATATTACTGTGTTGCGCGATGGATGTTTGATAGATTCTATAGAAGCAAATAAAACAACTTCCAAAGAATTAATTAAGCTTATGGTGGGTAGGGACCTTAAGAATATGTATGTAAAAACCACCCAAGAGACGGTTAATTTTGATAAGAAAGAAAAAACACTACAGGTAGAGGGGCTTACACGAAATGGGGAGTATAACGATATTAATTTATATGTACGGCGTGGGGAAGTACTTGGTATTTCCGGATTAATGGGTGCAGGTCGAACTGAAATTGCAGAGACCATATTTGGTATTCGAAAAGCGGATCTTGGGAGAATACGTATATCAGGTAAAAAGATTAAAATAAAAAGCCCAAGAGATGCAATAAATGGAGGTATTGCATTTATATCAGAGGATAGAGCGAAATATGGATTGAACTTGATTGGTTCTGTTAAGACAAACATAACAATGGCATACATTAATCTTTTTTGCAAATGGAAGTTTTTATTAAGCTTCAATAAAGAAAAAAATTATGTTGACAATGTTGTAAAACAATTAGGAATTAGGACAACCTCTAGAGAAATGATTGTTAAAAATTTGAGTGGTGGTAACCAACAAAAGGTAATAATAGCAAAATGGCTTATTGGTAATCCTGATATTTTTATAATGGATGAGCCGACCAGAGGAATAGATGTTGGAGCTAAGGCAGAAATATATCAAATAATTGATGATTTAGCCAAGAGGGGCAAATCAGTTATTATAATATCATCAGAAATGCCGGAATTGTTGGGGATAAGCGATAGAATAATAACATTATGCAATGGAAGGATTACTGGTGAGTTTTTTAGAAAAGATTTTTCACAAGATAGAATAATGGCTTGTTCATTAGCGGGGGAGGTTTAATTATGTCACAAAAAAAGAAGATTAATGGTATATCATGGTTATTAAACAAATCTACAATATATTTTGTCTTTATAGCATTGATAATAGTTCTGGCTGTGCTTTCTCCTGTATTTTTAACCTATAAAAACTTAATTAATGTTTTTAGGCAGATTTCAGTAATTGGAATAATAAGCGTGGGCATGACATTTGTTATTATTGCTGGCGGAATAGACTTATCAAGTGGTGCCGTAGTTGCTGCTGTTGCTGTATTAGCTACAAGTTTTGGTCAGGGAGATTATCCGTTAATACTATCTTATGGGTTGGGACTATTGCTTGGATTAGGATTCGGACTATTTAATGGATTATTTATAGCTAAGCTCAAAATAGCTCCATTTATTACAACCTTAGCTACAATGACAATTGCACGTGGTTTTGCTATGGTTTATACAGATGGTCGTAACGTTATAGGGCTTTCTAATGATTACTGTTTTATTGGAAGGGGTTCTGTAGGAATCATACCAATACCAGTTATTATGTATAGCATTGTAATTTTATTAGGAGTATTTCTGCTTAATTACACTAAATTGGGGCGACATATATATGCAGTTGGAGGCAATGAAAATTCTGCTAATGTTTCGGGTATAAATGTTGTAAAAATAAAAATGATTTGCTATATCATTGCAGGATTGACAACTGCAATCGGCGCAATAATTTTATCTGCTAGAATTCAAACAGGTCAACCTGCAGGTGGGCAGGGTTATGAACTTGATGCAATTGCAGCATCGGTAATTGGTGGTGCGAGCTTGTCGGGTGGCATTGGTAGAATTTCTGGTACTGTAATTGGCATGTTAATTATAGGGGTAATGAGTAACGGTCTTGATTTATTAAATGTGTCATCTTACTATCAACAGATAATTAAAGGGGTAATTATTCTAGTCGCAGTACTTACCGACAGAAAAAGGGTTATTTGATGATAGAATTTAGGTTTTTATGTTCTGATTTTTGCCTTAAGGCAAAAAAAAAAAAGAGGAGAAATATTATGAAAAAGTTACTAGTTATTCTAATGTCGCTGTTAGTATTGACTTTAGTTTTAGCGGCATGTCAACAAGTGCAAGAGGTAGAGGAACCGGACCCAACAGCAATCGTAGAAAAGGAAAAGATTGTAATTGGCCTTACATGTGCAAACATGGCAAATGAGTTTAACGCAATGTCTGTTAAGTACTCAGAAGATTATGTAAATACGTTGGAAAATGTTGAATTGAGAGTTACGGATGGAGCTGGTTTGGCTGAAAACCAAGTAGCTCAATGTGAAACATTTGTAACCCAAGGTGTAGATGCAGTAATTATGAACCCATATGACGTAGAAGGTTGTACAGCTGGCGTGCAGGCTTGCTTTGACGCAAATATACCAGTATTAACTTTAAGAACGTATGTTTCGAATATGGACATAGTTAATACTCATGTTGGGTCTAATGATGTTGCGGCAGGGGAGATTGAGATGCAGCATATTGCAGACCTTCTAGATGGAAAAGGCAACATAGTAATATTAGAGGGACCGACAGGAATATCAGCTGCCGTTTTAAGAAATGAAGGCATTAATAATATATTAAAAAAATATCCGGATATTAATGTTCTTTATACCCAACCGGCAGATTGGGATAGAGCAATAGGGATGGCAACAATGGAAAACTGGCTACAATTAGGTGAAGATATTAATGCAGTAGTTGCACATAATGATGAAATGGCATTAGGTGCGTATGACGCAATAGCGGCAGCTGGTTTAGAAAATAAGATACCGGTAATTGGTATTGATGCAATTTCAGCTGCGCTTGTTTCTGTTTATAATAATGAACTAACTGCAACAGTCCTTCAAGATGCTAAAGGACAAGCAATAAAATCAGTAGATGTAGCGATTATGTTAGCAAAAGGAGAACCGGTCGAAAAAGAATATCTTATAAATTTTGTGCTAATTACTAAAGAAAATATCGGAGAATATTATAGCGAATAATTTCTAATGTTGGGTCTGTATTCTTTGCTGAATCAAAGAATACAGACCCCATTATTTAAAAAATGAAAGGGACCAGTGCTATAGTTTTCACGGTTTTGCTATGGGAATGTTTAGATAATGCCAAAAGTCATGATGGCAAGTGTATATAAATCAATTTAAACGTGGTACTCCATATGCGTAAAATGGGGAAAAAGCGGCAAAATCCTTTTCTCGGCAAATAGTTGCGAATCCTTACGAGATTGAGGTTTTAAAAATATAATAGTGAATCTCATATGTAATCTATTCATTAAAAATTTTGAATGCAAATGTGGGCGAAATGTTAATGACCCGAGATAAAGTTATAGCAGAGGATGGAAGAATATTTAGATTTGGTGCAAATATCAGTATAGAAATATACAATCTGTTTGCAAATTTCAACGAAAAACTTGAAGAAATTTGGATAAAACAGACTTTGGTAAATATTATGCATTTTATATAAGGAGATTGTCATTATGAGCAATATAATAGAAGTAACAAATCCATACAATGGCGAATTTGTTGGTAAAGTACCAATAAAAAGCGGTGATGAAATACTGACCATGGTTAAGGCGGCTAAAAAAGCACAAAAAGTATGGGCAATGATGCCGCTATATGAGCGTTCCAGGATACTTTATAAGTTTTGTGAAATTTTTGAACAAAATGTTGAAGACATTGCAAGAATAGAATCACTGGAAATGGGCAAACCGATAACACAAAGTCGAGCCGAGGTAAACGGTAGTGTAAGAATATTTCGTGCGTTCATCGAAAGGGCCAACCATCTTTATGGAAAAGTATTTCCAACTGACAATCAGCCTGGTATGCATAACGATGTTATTTTTACAAAGCGCGAACCACTGGGGATTGTTTCATGTATAATACCTTTTAACTATCCTGTGGAGCTTTGTATCTACAAGGTCGCTCCGGCGTTGATAATGGGGAATACCGTGCTTGTAAAAGTACCGACATCTAATCCGCTTGCAGTTTGTATGCTGGAGGATATGTTTTACGAAGCCGGATTATACGAAGATGTTATAAGGTGTTTTGCTTGCAAAAGAGAAGACAGTATGAAATACATGGTATCAAATCCTGATATCAGCGCGGTAAGTATGACCGGGAGTACTCAATCTGGTGTTAAAATCGCTGAGGCTGGAGCATCAACACTTAAACATATTTTTCTAGAGCTAGGAGGGAATGACGCTAATATCGTATTCGAGGATGCAGATATCAATTATGCTGCACAATCTCTAATTGAAGGAAGAATTCTGCCAAGTGCAGGTCAGGCATGCTGTACAAGTAAACGCTGTATTGTTCATCGTTCACGCCAGACGGAGTTGATAGAAAAACTCATTGAATCCATCACCAAGCTAAAAACGGGATGTGCGCTTAACCCTGATACGATTGTATCTTGCCTAGTATCAGAGAAGGCGGCAAAAGTTGTAGAGGAACAAATCAACCTTACCCTTAAGCAAGGTGCAAAGTTAGCACTTGGCGGAAATCGGAATGGTGCATTCATAGAGCCTACGATCTTGTACGACATAACAAAGGATATGGATGTTGCTGCCGATATGGAGATTTTTGGACCAGTTTTGTCACTTATTCCTTTTAATACTGAAGAAGAGGCGATTGAGATAGCCAACCTTCCACAGTATGGCTTATCCTCGGGACTCTTTACCAAGGATATTACGTATGCTATGAGCATTGCTCCAAAGATAGAAGCCGGTGCAGTTGTTCTGAATGGATCGAGTTTATACCGGCACATGGAGCAGGGGTTTGGTGGATATAAAATGACTGGACTTGGAAGAGAAGGCGTTGGCTGTAGTCTCGAGGAATTCAGCCAAGTGAAAAACTATGTAATAAAGAACGTTTTTATAAGATAAGAAAGTTCTTATGGTAATAAGATGGAAGTTAAGGATTTTGAATTATCTTTTAAAGAGTCGATCATAACAATAAGAAAAATGCGAAATCATAGTGTTGCTGAAGCTGAATTGCGAAAATGCACTGAGGAAAGTTGGCTGGGAGCGAAGATAGGGTAAAATGGACACGCTAAAGCATACCCTTGACAAAAATCAGAAAGCTTTGTAGTTAAGGGCTGAAAGTTAAACAGCACTGAAAAATGATATTTCAGACAGACTAAGCCCTGCAACTTGTGCCGGAGTCATATTATTCAAGTAAGAGTGCGGTCGTACAAAGTTGTAGA
>CAYTUG010000007.1:0-89588 GCA_964441275.1 uncultured Christensenellaceae bacterium
CTCTTATATTTAAGGAGAATGCAATGGCCAACGTCGTCATTATGCCCAAACAGGGGCAATCGGTGGAAAGCTGTACCATAACAAAATGGTACAAGCAAGTGGGGGATAACGTAGAAAAGGGCGATTTGCTGTTCTCATACGAGACCGACAAAGCGGCGTTTGACGAAGAATCTGCATTTGCGGGTAAACTGCTAACGATATTGGCGGAGGAAGGAGAAGATGTGCCTTGCCTAAGCAATGTATGCGTTATAGGCAGGGAAGGCGAAGACATCAGTTCGTTGATGGAATCGCAGATAATAGTCTCCGATGAACCCGGATTATTACAAAAAAATAAGAATCCGTTATCGGTTGCCAAGTCAAGCAGTGCAGAACCAAGCAGTGCAGAACATATAATAGAAGATGGCGGAAGGGCATTTGTATCCCCGCGTGCGCGCATGGCTGCGCAAAGGCAGGGTGAAGACCCGTTGCTTGCAGTGCCTACTGGTCCTGGTGGGCGTATCGTAGAACGCGATATATATACGCTTACCGCACAGATTGAGGAAGAACTGCCCAAAGATGATCTTGTTGACGCAGGCGCATTGTACATCGCGTTTACGGATAAGAAGCTCTCTGGTGTACGCAAGGCAACAGCGAAAGCCATGCATCATTCGCTCTCATCTATGGCGCAGCTTACGCATCACTCAAGCTTTAATGCCGCGCAAATACTTGAATTCCGAAAGCAGGTAAAGCTTGCAAACGCAAAGAAGAGTATGGACGATATCACACTCAACGATATTGTACTGTTCGCGGTTGCGCGTGTGTTGAAAGATCATTCCGCATTAAATGCGCATTTTCTTGAGGATAAAATACGGCTGTTTCACGAGGTTAATCTTGGCATAGCAGTGGATACAGAAAGGGGTCTGCTCGTGCCTGTGCTATTTGGTGCAGATAGGCTTTCGCTTTGCGATATAGCCAAACAAAGCAAGCGGCTTATAGCGGCGGCGCGGTCGGGCAGGATTGACCCGGAGCTTTTAACAAACGGCACTTTTACGGTGACGAATTTGGGCTCGTTAGGGGTTGAGGGATTTACGCCGGTGATAAATCCGCCGCAGACCGCCATACTTGGCGTCTGTTCAATCGTATCCCGTATAAGAGAGACGCAGCAAGGGCTTGAGGCTTACCCGGCTATGGGGCTTTCGTTGACATACGACCACCGCGCCGTGGATGGCGCGCCGGCAGCCCGGTTTATGCAAGAACTTGGGCGGACGCTTGAAAACTTCTATATGATGTTGGCCAGATAACGGAAAGGATGATTTCCATGTACGATTTGATTGTTATAGGCGGAGGCCCCGCGGGGTACAGGGGCGCGGAAAGGGCAGCAAGCGAGGGATTGAAAACGCTGCTGATTGAGAAGTCGGAGGTTGGAGGCGTATGCCTTAACGAAGGCTGCGTGCCCACCAAGACAATTCTTTATTCCGCCAAAATAAAGGAAAATGCGGTGAACGGTGAAAGATACGGAGTTGTTGCTCAAGCCTTTCTTGATCATGCCGCAGTAATGGCAAGAAAGCAAAAGGTTGTAGCAACGCTTGTTAACGGTGTGAAAGCGCGGCTTAAAAGCTTTGGAGTGCAAGCAATAAAAGGCAAGGCGTGTATAACGGGAAGAAGCGGCGATGGCTTTGAAGTGCATTGCGGTAACGAGGTATTTTCTGCGCGGCGGCTTCTTATAGCCACCGGCTCCGAGCCAATAATTCCGCCAATCAAGGGCGCGCAAGAGTCGTTTAAAAATGGATTTTGCATCACAAGCAGGGAGGCGCTCGAACTTGAAACCGTACCCGCCAGCTTGTGCGTTATAGGCGGCGGCGTTATCGGTCTTGAGCTTGCAAGCTACTACGCATCGGCAGGATCTGAGGTTACGGTGATAGAGATGCTTGAGTCGATAGGGGGAAACATTGATCCCGAAATCTCCGTATTGCTAAAAGGCAATCTTGAGAAAAAGGGTATACGCTTTCATTTGGGGTGCAGGGTAACGGGATTCGATAAGACGGGAGTGCTTTTCGAGCACGCAGAAGGCATGAAAAAGGTCAAAACCGATAAAGCGCTTCTTTCTGTAGGCAGACGCGCGTTTGCCGAAGGCATTGGGCTCGAAAAGATAGGTGTTTTAACAGACGGAGTCGCAATTGTGACCGATGAATATTTGAGGACGAACATACCGGGGGTGTATGCGGCGGGAGATGTGAACGGAAAATTTATGCTCGCACATACTGCGTACCGCGAGGCCGAAGCAGCTTTAAGCCATATGCTGGGCAGAAAGGACCCAATGAACTATCGTGCCATTCCAAGCGTAATTTACACCAGCCCCGAGGTGGCGGGTACAGGCGAAACGCAGGCTTCGGCATCGCAAAAAGGGACAGAGGTAAACTGCAGGACACTTTCAATGCGCTATTCCGGCAGATATGTGGCAGAGAACGAAGGCGGGGACGGCATCGCAAAAATAGTGATTGACAGCCGGACGGGCAGGATGATCGGTTTTCATATGATAGGCAGCTACGCGTCCGAGATTATATTCGGAGCATGCATTATGATAGAGCGGGAGATGACGCTTGAGAGCATCAGAAAAACCGTTTTTCCGCACCCAACGGTGTGTGAGATTATCAGGGAAGCCGTATTTTTAATTTGAATAAGGGAGAAATATCATGGCAAAAACACTGACGTTAGACCCAAAACAAAGGAGAAGGCAATGCAAGATAAGCTTTACGGATATACCCGTAAATACTTATCAAAAAAGCGTTGCAGATGAAAAAGAAGTTTTCACTAAAGATGAATTCTTGCGCATATTCCGTGATATGCTTATAATTCGTGAGTTCGAATCCATGCTTAATGATATAAAGACCAAAGGCAAGTATGGGGGAACCGCTTACAGCTACCCCGGACCTGCGCATCTTGGCATCGGGCAGGAAGCCGCTTATGTGGGGCAGGCGTTTGAGTTGGGTATAGATGACTATATATTCGGCTCGCACCGAAGCCACGGCGAAATACTTGCCAAAGGGCTTTCCGCTATTGAAAAACTTTCGGAAGATGCACTTGAACATATAATGGAAACCTATCTTGAGGGTGCCATTTATCGCGTGATAATAAACAACACTGAAACGAAAGACGTTAAGGAAATAGCCAAAGAATTTCTTATTTATGGCGTGCTCGCAGAGATTTTTGGCCGGGTAACCGGATTTAACAAAGGTCTCGGCGGCTCAATGCACGTTTTCTTTACGCCGTTCGGCTCGTACCCCAATAACGCAATTGTGGGCGGAAGCGGAGATATAGCAACAGGAGCGGCGCTGTTTAAACGCGTGAACGCGAAATCGGGTATAGTGGTTTGCAACATCGGAGATGGCTCAATAGGGTGCGGACCGGTTTTTGAGGGGTTCAATTTTGCTGCGATGGATCAGTTTAATACACTTTGGGATGACGCGTACAAAGGCGGGCTTCCTGTCATATACAATATTTTTAATAATGGGTATGGCATGGGCGGGCAGACTACGGGCGAGACTATGGCGTATGGGTTTGCGTCAAGGCTTGGCGCTGGTATTACGCCTACGCAGATGCATGCTGAAACGATTGATGGTTATAATCCATTGGCTGTGATAGATGCTTTCAGAAGAAAACGAAAACTGTTTGATAAAAGATTGGGGCCGATACTGCTTGAGGTACTAACCTATCGCGTCTGCGGGCACAGTCCATCAGACTCGGATTCGTATCGCACCAAAGAAGAAAAAGAGCTGTGGACGCAGCAGGATTCCGTACAGGGCTTTGCTGATCAACTGCTGGCGGCTGATATCGCTGCGAAAAATGATCTTAGCAAAATTGTTGAGCAGACACGCGAAGATATTATGCGCGCATTTAAGCTTGCAGTGGACGAATCCGTATCCTCGCGTATCGACCTTAATAAGACTCCAAAGCTGATATCTGGTATGATGTTCTCGAACCGGAGCATCAGCAGTATGGAGCCGGAAAGAACGCCGGAAGTGTTGATGCCTAAGGAGGAAAACCCGCGATTGATACGGCTAAAATCTAAGGCGCGGTA
This sequence comes from uncultured Christensenellaceae bacterium, assembly GCA_964441275.1. GTDB lineage: Bacteria > Bacillota > Clostridia > Christensenellales > SZUA-584 > SZUA-584. The sequence goes on from CAYTUG010000007.1 coordinate 4,058, forward strand.
TGCTTATGATGAGAACGGTAAAGAACTCCCGAAAACCAAGCTCTATCAGCTGCGTGACGGCATATTTGAAGCCATGCTTGATAAGTTCTATGATGACCCTACACTGGTGGCCTATGGAGAGGATAACAGGGATTGGGGCGGTGCGTTTGCAGTGTACAGGGGTCTGACCGAAGCGCTCCCGTATCACCGCTTATTCAATACGCCCATATCCGAAGGGGCTATAGTTGGCACAGGGGTGGGCTACGCGATGTGCGGCGGGCGAGCCGTGGTTGAGTTGATGTATGCAGATTTCTTAGGACGAGCGGGTGACGAGGTGTTTAACCAGATGAGTAAGTGGCAGGCGATGAGCGCCGGCGTTTTAAAGATGCCGTTGGTGTTGCGAATGTCTATAGGTTCCAAATACGGCGCGCAGCACTCACAGGATTGGTCGGCGCTTTGCACGCATATACCCGGACTGAAGGTAGTTTACCCCGCAACGCCATATGACGCCAAAGGGCTTATGAACGCGGCGTTAAACGGCACAGATCCCATTGTATTTCTCGAAAACCAGACGATATACGATGTAGGAGAAAAGTTTTACAAGGACGGCGTTCCTCAGGGCTATTACGAGGTAAAGATTGGCGAACCGGATGTAAAGAAACCGGGGCGGGATTTGACGATACTGTCCATCGGTAATATGCTTTACCGTGCAATTGAAACCGCAAATATATTTGAGGAACAATTCGGCGTATCAGTCGAGGTCATTGATGCGAGAAGCCTTGTGCCGTTTAATTATGAGAAAGTCATAGAATCCGTGAAAAAGACGGGTAAAATTGTGGTTGCTGGTGATGCCTGTGAGCGTGGTTCGCATATGAAGGATTTTGCGCAGAACATCACTGAGCTTTGTTTTGATTATCTTGATGCGCCGCCTGTGGTGGTGGGTGCGAGAAACTGGATTACTCCGGCGTATGAGCTCGAAAAATTCTTTTTTCCACAGCCAGATTGGATTATAGATGCGGTGCATGAGAAAATACTGCCGCTTCCCGATTATGTAGCGAAAAACAACTATACATCGGGAGGCATGATAGAAGCGTATAAACGGGGAGTATAATCTACAGAGCACATAAAGCAGCCAGCCAAGATTAAGCCTAGCATGAAGCGAGGTTATCAAACATCTGCAATAAGTGCGGAAAGCTCGTTGTGCAAAGCATCCATTTCCCGCTCGACTGAAGTATTATTCTGGAAGATATTTAATATGCGCTTATATATCATGGCTTCTATTATCGTAATAGGAACAAGGGAGCCATTGCGCTTTCTAACGGATTTGCGTTGTTTATTCCCGGAGAAAGTCTTATATATTAAAGGAAGCCACGGGTTATGGTTGGCAAGCTCATCATTTTTGTAAACGACTTTCAATGGGGACTGTCCGTCAAGTATGGCAAAATAATTGCTCATTTCAGGATCGCATGTCCAGCTGATAAACTCTAGTGCCTCATCAAGATTCTTGTTATTGGCAGGTATGGCCAGCCCCCAACTTCCCAGAACCGAATAGTTTCCGGGTATGTTGGCATAACCGATTTTGCCCGTAATCTTTGATTTAGCATTGTTGTTGACATCAACAATGAAAGCGGCATAACTGACAAGCATCGCCGTTTTACCAAGATAAAAATCCTCAACCGTTTTTTCAACGCTATATGTGAGCGTTTTCGGAGGAGCATATTTAAATGTTTCAATAAAGCTGTTGACCCCCTTGATAACGGATGCCGAAGTTACAAGCGAGTTACCGCGCTCATCGAATATTTGGCCGCCATAAGCCCATACGCGCGGCATCAACTCGGGAATAAGGTTGGCATCATTGCGGGCTGATAATGATGTTCCGTACTCCACGGGCGAATCAGGGTTTTGAGAATGTGTGAAAAAACTGCTGATTACATTAAATTCAAACCACGTGCGCGGGACACGAAGCTTTGTACCATATTTCTTTTCAAAAAGGTGGCAAAGCTTGTTATCCTCAAACAAATCACGGCGATACAATAAGAGCTGCGGACCAAAAAGGAAAGGGAGGCCATAATATCTTCCATTTATCTTGCCGACCTTTTCCACAAGCCCATCTAAAAAAACATCTATACCAATGGCTTTGGAATCGATATGGTCAGTTATGTCTACTAAGCGATTATCCGAGACAAGGATATCCAACCATGGATTATCATACATGCAGACATCGAAATTGCTTAGGTAATCTTTATCCATTAGCTTTGATAGCAACATGCCGTGTTCGCATAACGTTACATCGACATCAATACCGGTTCTGCGTGTGAATGCGGAATGGGTTCTTATGATACCGTGGGCATTTGGCGAATCAAGAAATAATAAACGCAGCTTCTTATATATTTGTCTATGCGAATTTGCATTCGTTTTTGTAGTATCAAACAGATTTTTACCTATGATCTTATCTTTTAGGATGATTTGCTGTTTTTCAAACATGAGCGGGCTGTTGATGTTGCTCAGTAACAATTGCGCTGCATTTGTGCCAAGGTAATTTGCGGGCCGCATAGTGACTATAATGTTGTTGTATCTTAGAAAGCTTGCAAGCGTCTCTTGGCCTATGGATATCATAACGAGGTCATCATACAATGAAATGCCTGCGATATATGCGGCCTGTTCCAGCCCATTGGTAAGAATTCGGGATGTGGAAATAACTGCATCGGGCGAGTAATCCTGGAACAATGAAATACCTGTTCGAAAAGCTTCTTCTTTTGTCATAATGATGTGACGTATTAAGTTTTCATTTATAGAGATATCGCGGTATTTTAAAAAATCGCGGTATGACTGGTCGTATTCCTGCTCACAGGAAAAATGGTCGGGTCCTGCTATGAGAGCTATATTCTTGCAGCCGCGTTCATACAATTGCGCCATAAGGTAAGTCATCGTATCATACTGGTTAAATGATACATAGTTCGCGTCCATAGAGGTAACTTTTCTGTCTATAAAAAGTGTTGGCGTACTTGTTATATTATCGTAAAATCCAGAACCCTTTAAACAGGACATAACGATAAGACCGCATACGTTCTTTTGCATAAGATTATTTATGATGTACATTTCGGTTTCGGGGATATCGCCCGTAAGGGCCAAGTTCAAATAATACCCAGCTTTTTTAAGCTCGCCTTCTATACCCGTGAGCAAACAGGCATAATATTGATCATTTGTGTTTGGCAGCACAACGCCAATTTCACGGTTACTGTTTGTCCTAAGATTTTTTGCATACGAATTTGGTTTGTAATTTAACTCATTTATCGCTGATTCTATTTTTTTTGCTGTTTCAGGCAAAACATGTCTTGCTCCGGTTATATAGTTAGATACCGTTCCCACTGAAACCCCGGATAGCCTTGCCACATCTTTAATTGTGCTCATTTTCTTTATCCTCATTTTTAATAATTCATTATAATATAGTTTTTATTAAAACGCAAGTTTATACATAGAATGAAACGATTCAATATATAGTTTAATAAATTCGTTGACGAAAGGCAATTATGTACTATAATAAGTATGCTTAATGTTATTCACATAATTGTTACACTACTGTTTATACAAACAATTTAAAAATACTATTGAATAAGAGGGGGACAACGTGGCCGAAGTATTGCTTGAGATGACAGGCATCCAGAAGTATTTTCCGGGCGTACATGCGCTTGACAACGCTTTTATTGAAGTGAATAAGGGTGAAGTGCACGCATTGGTCGGTGAAAACGGCGCAGGAAAATCTACGCTAATGAAAGTACTTACTGGCATTTTCAAAAGAGACGGCGGTGCAATCAAGTTCCGTGGCAAAGAATTTGAGCCTATGGGCCCAAGATATTCCCAACAGATGGGCATTGGGATCATTCATCAGGAATTAAACCTCATGCCGCATCTTACAGTTGCCCAGAATATTTTTATTGGCAAGGAGCCTACAAAGGGTTTTTTGTTAAACCAACGGTCCGAAAACAAACAGTCGCGTGAGATGCTCAGAGCATTAAACGTACACATCGATCCAACGATTCCTGCCGGAGAGCTTACGGTCGCTAAACAGCAGATGGTTGAAATTGCTAAAGCGCTCTCCTATAACAGCGAACTGCTGATTATGGACGAGCCGACTGCTGCTTTGACCGAAAACGAAATACAGGAACTGTTTAAAGTAATTCGGGACTTGCGTGACAAGGGACACGGAATAATTTATATATCCCACCGTATAGACGAGCTCCCATTGATAAGCGATCGGGTTACGGTGATGCGCGATGGGCAATACGTTGGTACCGAAGAGACGAAAAAAATCACAAAAGACAGAATTATAAGCATGATGGTAGGACGGACTATATATGAGGAACCTAAGCTTGAAAGCAGCGTGCCTGCGGGCGCGCCCGTTGTATTAAAAGTTGAACATCTAATTGGAAACAATGTTAAGGATGTATCATTTGAATTGAGAAAAGGCGAGATACTTGGGTTTGCCGGTCTTATGGGCGCCGGGCGGACAGAAACAATGCGTGCGCTTTTTGGTGCGGATAATTCAACCGGTGGATCAATAAATGTAAACGGTAAAAAAGTGACAATAAAAAGCCCAAGCGACGCGATAGCAAATGGAATATGTTATCTTTCAGAGGATAGAAAGTCATTCGGTCTTGCTACAGGTTTAAGTTTGCGTGATAACTGCGTTATGGCAAGCGTTGATCAATTCATGTTTGGTCCTTTGACAAATGATAGAAAAATGGACGCAACAACGCGGAACTATATCCAAAAAATTGATATTAAAACGCCATCAGTAAAGCAGCTTGTAAAAAACTTGTCCGGCGGCAACCAGCAAAAAGTCGTTATTGCAAAATGGTTGATTAGAAACAGCAATATACTGATATTTGACGAGCCCACCCGGGGAATAGATGTGGGGGCGAAACAGGAAATATACAAGCTAATGAACTCGCTCGCGTCCGAAGGCAAATCTATAATAATGATATCTTCTGACCTGCCCGAGCTGCTGCGCATGAGCGATCGGCTGATTATTATGCGCGAGGGGAAAGTAACAGGTGAGCTTGATATCGCCGGGGCTACTCAGGAAAAAGTCATGACTTTGGCTACAATAAATATGTGAGGTTACTACAATGGAAATTAAGAAGAAATTTAATGCAACAAAGCTACTTGCTCCTGCGGTCTTATTGATTCTATACGTGTTCTTTTCAATGTTTGGAAACAATTTCTTTTCCACAGATTACTTGGTCAACATACTTGACGGTTCGTACTATATAGGCTTTATGGCAATAGGAGTTACTTTTGTCATCATAACCGGCGGTATAGATCTTTCGCTTGGTACGAATATGATGTGTGCAGCACTTTTGGGCGGTGCGGCATATAACACATTTGGCTGGCCGATGAGCTGGTGCTTAATCCTTGTAGTCGTGGTGGCGACAATCATGGGTATGATAAACGGCATAATGGTTGCTTATTTTAAGCTTCCGCCATTTATAGCCACTCTTGGAATGATGATGATGGGGATGGGGTTTGGCGCAATTGTTACTAAGGTGCAGACTATGCGGTATCCAACGTTTGGCACGGCCGACGGTTGGTTTAAAAATGTGTTTTATAAAACAATTGATGGTATTCCGGTGGGGGCGTTTTGGCTGGCAGGTTTTATCCTTATTTCGATGGTTCTGCTGAATAAAACAAAATTTGGACGCTATACGTTCGCCATTGGCTCAAATATTGAGGCAGCAAGGCTTTCCGGGATTAAGACTAACCCGTGGCAGATGTCAGTATATACATTCAGCGGATTCTGCTGTGGCCTAGCGGGAATAATGTATGCGGCCGTTTACACCTCAATTATTCCTTCAACAGGAAATGGGCAGGAACTTTTGGGCATAGCGGGAGTCGTAATTGGCGGCACCAGTATGAGGGGTGGAACAGGCACTCTGACAGGCACTATAATAGGCGTCTTTATAATGAGCGTGCTCAAACAGGGGCTTATGTCGATGGGTTTGCAAAGCCATTGGCAGACGTTTTTCACGGGAGTTGTTGTGATTGGCGCAGTACTTCTGGATCAGTACCGCATTAAACACAGCAACAGAATAAAAAAGAGTGATTGATTTCCTCGGGGTTTTCCCGATGGAATAATAATATCAGGAGGAAAGAAAAAGATGAAGAAAGTATTGGTTTTTTTGCTCGTATTGGTGATGGTATTCTCTCTTATAGCCTGTACGAAGACTGAAGACAAACCAGCCGAAGAAGACAAAAAGCCGGTCAGCACTACTGATTCGGATAATCCACCGCCGGATGAGGGCAAGCCGTATGTTGCTGTTATCTCTAAAGGATTCCAACACAAGTTTTGGCAAACAGTTATGGCGGGAGCAGAGGCGGCTGCTGAAAAATACGGTGTTGACATGACGTTCGATGGACCTCCTTCCGAATCGGATATCAGCATTCAAGTGGATATGGTAAACGCGGCTTTGGCAAAGAACCCTGCGGCTCTTGCGTTGGCAGCTCTTGACACAGAGTCTCTTAATGAGCAGCTAAATACCTGCATGGAAAAGGAAATTCCAGTTATAGGATTCGACTCCGGTGTTCCGGATGCGCCCGCCGGGTCTATCATTTCGACGGCTTCAACGGACAACGAAGCTGCGGGAGCCCTTGCGGCGCAGACCATGTTTGATATCGATGAAATATCCGCTGCCGTATCGGCGGCCACGGAAGGCAGCCCTATTGTAATAAGCGTAATCAGCCAAGACGCGACATCCGCCTCAATTACGGGCCGTACTACGGGGTTTGTCAATAAGATGTTCGAACTGTGCGAAGCGGCAAAGGCCGGTTTAGTTGCCGTGACAGGCCATGACAAATGGAACAAGGCTTCGGGTTCCGGAAATGTTGCGGTTGAAATTCTTGTTTCTATTGCGGCATCCACAAGCGTAACGGACTGTCAGACAGCAGCTCAAGCTGTGATCCAAAGGAACCCCGTCGGCGTATTTTGCACGAACTCGGGCTCTGTAGACGGAATGCTGGCTGCCACTGCTGACGGCTCTGACCTCGAACGTACTAACGGCAGATATAAGAACTTAGTCGTGGTGGGCTTTGACTCCGGCGCGACTTTGCTAAATGCCGTAAGGAATCAGTGGTTCCACGGCGCTGTAACTCAAGATCCGTATATGATTGGCTACTATGCTGTTGAGTTGGCTGTGAAAGCCATGAATGGCGAAGCGGTAGACGCTATTGTTGACACCGGATGTCAATACTATACATACAAGAACATGGACGATTCCGCTATCGCTGCACTTCTGTACGATTAATAAAGAAGCGGTAAACGAGGGCAGCTTTAAACAAGTTGCCCTCAATGTACTCAATTTGTAATTTAATTCATTTATGTGCATTGTTTTAAATCTGGATAAAAGCAGCAAGATCACACAGAAAGGGAATACAATATGCTTTTGGGAATACCAAAAATATTATCACCTGATATAATCGCGGTACTTTGCGAGATGGGGCACAGCGATGTTGTTGTTATAGGTGATGCGAATTTTCCCGGCAGAAGGTTTGCCTTTGAGGGGAACTGCAGGTTTTTGCGTGCATACGGAATATCCGGTACAGACTTATTAGATGCTGTGCTTACGGTTATACCGTGCGATGCATATGTCGAGCATCCCGTAAAATTAATGCAGGCGATGGAATCCGATCGGCATCTGGACGTTCCGATTTGGGATGAGTATAAAAAAATTGTAAAAAAACATGAATCGCGCGGACAACAAGCGATAGGCTTTTTGGACAGGTTCGCTTTTTACGAAGAATCAAAAAAATCATTTTGCATAATACAGTCAGGCGAAGAAGCTATTTATGCCAATATCATGATCCAAAAAGGGGTTATTAAGTGATATGGGAAAAGAATTGCTGCTCGGGATTGATATTGGTACGAGCGGCTGTAAAATTGCTGTTTTCTCTCGGGATGGTTCGGTGGTCCACACAGTCACGGAAGAATATCCGGTGTATTATACTGCGCCGGGATGCGTTGAACAAGAACCGGATGACTGGTGGGACGCCGTTTGCCGAGGGACGAAAAGGATTCTGGCTGAAAATGACATAGATGCGGCTGATATTGCGGGCGTTGGGGTGGACGGTCAAAGTTGGGCTGCGATAGCCGTTGATGGTAAAGGTGGGGTGCTTACCCGCAATCCAATTTGGATGGATACACGTGCGGAAGCTATATGCTTAAAAATCAACACGGCGATTGGTTCTGACAATATATTTTCTTTAAGTGGAAATCCGCTTAAGGCGCAATATACGACCGGGAAGATCATTTGGTATAAGGAAAATATGCCTGATGTCTATGCGCGAACAGATAAAATTCTTCAGTCAAATAGTTATATCGTATATAAAATGACAGGCGTAATCAGCCAGGATATTTCACAAGGATACGGTTTACATTGTTTTGACATGAGAAAAGGCCGTTGGGATAACGGCGTATGCGCGGCTCTTGGCATAAACAGGGACAAGTTGCCGGATATAGCGTTGTGTCATGAGGTTATCGGATATATCACTCGCAAAGCAGCTGTCAGTACGGGACTAAAGGAAGGAACACCGGTGGTGGCGGGCGGTCTTGACGCGGCATGCGGTACATTAGGTGCGGGCGTGCTGCACCCAGGGCAAACCCAGGAGCAGGGCGGCCAGGCGGGTGGTATGAGCATATGCCTTGAGGAATACTGCGCAGACCAAAGGCTGATACTTAGCTTCCATGTGGTGCCCGGCAGATGGCTTCTGCAGGGCGGCACGACCGGCGGAGGAGGAGTTGTGCGCTGGTTTGATGAGCAGTTCGGATTTGAAGAGAAACAAAAAGCAGAGGCGGCGGGCGATTCGTCTTTTGCGCTTTTGGATGAACTTGCGAAAACGGCGCCGGCAGGGAGTGATGGTTTGATATTTTTGCCTTATATGGCCGGGGAAAGGTCACCGATATGGGATGATAAAGCAAAGGGTGTTTTCTACGGACTGGATTATTCAAAAACCCGGGCGCATATGGCGCGCGCGGTTATGGAAGGCGCGGCTTTTTCCGTAAGGCATAATATTGAAGTAGCGGAAAGCGCAGGGGCAACGGTCGGGACGATGCGTGCGGTGGGCGGGGCCGCGAACTCTCTTTTCTGGACGCAGATGAAAGCGGATATAACCGGAAAGCCGATTGAAGTTCCGGCATCTGATACTGCCACAACGCTTGGCGCGGCTTTGCTTGCGGGAATAGGCGTGGGCATATACCGCGGTTTTGAGGATGCAGTAGCGCAAACTGTTAAGGTCAGGCGAAAACATGAGCCGGATACCAAACAAAAAGATAAATACGATAACGGATACAAAACTTATCTTGAGCTTTATTCCACGCTAAAAGGAATTATGAATAAATAGAGGTATAACGTGAAGGCAGCAGTAGTGGTGGCAAATGAAGATGTCAGGTATATGGATATTGAAGAACCTTGCGTTACCGACCATATGGTAAAGATCAAGGTTGCGGTTTCGGGTATATGCGGTTCGGATATTCCGCGGGTCCTGCATAACGCAGCTCACTATTACCCGATTGTGCTTGGGCATGAGTTTTCGGGCAAGGTTGTTGAAGTCGGGCTGGGGGTCAAATCGGTCAAGGTCGGTGACAGGGTAACGGGCGCGCCTTTGTTGCCGTGTATGGTCTGCGGTAATTGCCGGCGCGGTTATTACGCGCTATGCAAGCGCTATGGTTTTTTAGGTTCGCGTCAAAACGGCAGTAATGCCGACTATGTTGTGCTCCCTGAACGCAATGTTATCGTATTCGATAAGTCAATAAGCTTTGAGCAAGGCGCAATGTTTGAACCCTCTGCCGTGGCGCTCCACGGTATAATGCAAAGCGATTTTAGAGGCGGAGGAACTGTTGCAATACTTGGCGCCGGAACAATAGGTATTTTTACATTTCAATGGACAAAGCTTCTCGGGGCTAAAAAGGCGGTTGTGTTTGATATAAGCGATGAAAGGCTTGCGCTTGCCCGCAGACTTGGAGCGGATGGTACAGTAAACACGCTTAATCAGGATTTTATAGGTGACGCCTTGGCATCTACAAACGGTTGTGGCTTTGATTATATTTTTGAAACAGCCGGAGTCACAGCGACAATGAAATTGGCATTCAAGCTTGTCGCGTCTAAAGGTAATGTCTGTTTTATTGGAACGCCGAATACCGAACTCTGCTTTTCTCCGGCAGAATGGGAAAACATTAACCGAAAAGAATTTTGTTTAACGGGTTCATGGATGAGCTACAGCGCACCTTTTCCGGGAATCGAATGGAAGATGACCGCCGAATATTACGCCGCAGGAAAGCTGAAATTTGACGAAGGTCTAATCGCGGAACGTATAAAAATGTCTCAGGCGCAGGAGGCGTTTCAAAAATTCAAGACGCCAGGCACTGTTAATGGGAAAATATTATTGACAAACTATGAAACGTGGAGGAATTAAAATGGAATTTATTGATCCTAACAAAGTGCCACAAAGGAAACTGTATGATGGCGGCATGATGCCTTGCATCGGCATGGGGACGTTTGGCTCGGACAGATTTACGCCAAAGCAAGTTGCTGCCGCCGTGTCAGGTGCAATTAAGGTGGGGTACCGCATGTTTGATTGCGCGGCTGTGTATGGTAACGAGCATCTGATAGGCGAGGTGTTTCAGGATGCCTTTGATAGTAGGATAATCAAGAGAGAAGAACTTTTTATAACATCAAAGGTATGGAATGATATGCATGGCAAAGGCGATGTGTTGATTTCTTGTGCGAAAAGTTTGAAAGACCTGCATATCGACTATATTGATGCGTATTTTATGCATTGGCCGTTTCCGAACTATCACGCGCCGGGTTGTGATGTCGATTCGCGCAACCCAAATTCAAAGCCGTTTTCCATCGAAAGGTTTATGGCGACTTGGCAGCAATGCGAACAGCTTGTTGATTTAGGGCTTGTAAAGTATATTGGAATGTCGAGCATGACGATACCCAAGCTTGAAGCCGTATTGCCTCTTTGCCGCATAAAGCCCGCTGTTATTGAAATGGAACTGCATCCAAGCTTTCAGCAGCCTGAGCTTTTTGATTATGTCGTCCGGCACGAGATACAACCTATTGGTTTCTGCCCTATCGGTTCTCCAACGCGTCCCGAACGTGACAAAACGGAAAAAGATGTTGTCGATATACAGATTCCCGAGGTGATGGAAATCGCGAAAACGCACGGCGTTCATCCTGCGGTCATTTGTATTAAATGGGCGGTGCAGCGCGGCCAGACACCAATTCCGTTCTCGGTTTATGAAAACGAATATACCAGTAACTTAAAGTGCGTAACAGAGGATCCTCTATCGGACAGGGAGATGGAGATAATCAAATCTGTGGACAGCAACTGCCGCCTCATCAAAGGACAGGTTTTTCTTTGGCCGGGCGCTAAGGGATGGGAAGATCTCTGGGATTTGGACGGTACGATTACAAAATAAGGTGAATAATGAAGGCTGAGGAGTATTTTAGGCAGTTAATAGAAGCGCAAAAAAACGGAAGCGGTAAGGCCATATGCTCTATTTGCAGTGCCAACAGTTTTGTTTTAGAAGCGGCTATGGAAGACGGCAGGGATAATAGCCTGATGGTGCTTGTCGAGGCGACAGCAAATCAGGTAAATCAGTATGGCGGATATACAGGGATGAAACCGAATGATTTTGTTGTGTTTGTACGCCGTATCGCGCAAAAATCGGGGCTTGACGAGGAGCAGCTTATCATCGGAGGAGACCATTTGGGACCATTGGCATGGCAAAGCGAATCTGAAGATGTGGCTATGGAGAAAGCGGAAGAACTTATAAGGCAATATGTGACGGCCGGGTTTTCAAAGATACATATAGATACCAGTATGCGGTTGGGTAACGATTCTGAAACGGAACGATTGCCCGACAGCACCGTAGCAAAACGGGCGGCCCGACTTTGCTTGACGGCAGAAGCAGCTTCAACCGGTGCGAAGCCTGTTTATGTCATAGGCAGTGAAGTGCCTGTTCCCGGCGGTTCGGCTGTGAATGAAAAGACGGCAGATGTTACATCTCCTGAGCACCTTAAAAACACTCTGAAAGAGTTTAAAAAGGTTTTTCTTAATCAAGGGCTAAAAGACGCCTGGAAGCGCATTATTGCCATAGTGGTGCAACCGGGAGTGGAATTCACATGTGGAAATATAATACAGTATGACGCGAACAAGGCAAAAAAACTGGTTCAATATGCCAAGGGTCTTGACGGGGTTGTATTAGAGGGGCATTCTACCGATTATCAGCCAAAAGCGGCGCTGGATGAAATGCGGCGGGACGGTATAGCAATATTAAAGGTGGGACCCGCGTTAACCTTTGCTTTGCGTGAGGCTTTGTTCGCTCTTGAGGATATGGAGCGCATACTTTATCCTTTTTCGCCCGATGGCGGATACTCGCACTTTCGAGACACGCTTGAGATGAAACTAATGAGCGATAATAAATACTGGAATAATTATTACCATGGCAGTGAACAGCAAAAAGCATACGCGAGAAAGTTCAGCCTTTCGGACAGGTGTCGATACTACTTAGAAGATACCCAAATCAAGGCGTCAATAAAGAGGCTCATAAAAAACATCAATGCGCTTTCAATACCGTACGGATTAATTTCGCAGTATTTCTCCGAACAAAGAGAAAGTGCGCTCGGGGCAACAGGCACGGAGATTGCGGAGAGACTGATTAAACAGCGAATCAAAAACGTTATCAGGACTTACAGATAAGCGCGTTTTGGCAATAATAAAAAGACTATAATCAGTAAATTTACTTACTGACAGGGTCGGAACAAGAGGAGGAGTTATGGTTAAGATAGGTATTCGTCCGGTTATTGACGGAAGAGAAGGAAAGGTTAGCGTACGCGGCAGTTTGGAACAACAGACAATGAAGATGGCAAAGTCGGCGGCGGATTTGATAAGCTCTCATATAAAAGACAGAGGCGGAAACCCAGTGCAATGTGTGATAGCCGATACGACAATAGGCGGAGTATACGAGGCTGCAAAGTGTGCGGAAAAATTTCAGAGGGAAGGCGTTAGCGCTACGCTTTCCGTTACGCCCTGTTGGTGCTATGGAAGTGAAACAATGGATATGGATCCCTTATTACCCAAAGCGGTTTGGGGGTTTAACGGAACCGAGCGGCCGGGTGCGGTGTATCTTGCGGCTGTGCTTGCGGCACATACCCAAAAAGGACTGCCCGCATTTTCAATTTATGGGCGCGATGTGCAGGATGCGGATGACCATGATATTCCTGATGATGTGAAGCAAAAAATACTGCGATTTGCGCGCTCTGCAGCGGCAGTCGGCCAGATGAGAGGCAAAAGCTACTTGTCGTGCGGTGGCGTATCGATGGGTATCGCGGGCTCTATTCCCAACCCGGGTTTCTTTGAAAGCTATCTTGGTATGCGGTATGAACAGATCGATATGACCGAGTATGTGCGTCGTATTGAGGAAAATATATTTGATACGGATGAGTTCGAAAAAGCGCTTGCCTGGGCTAAGAAAAACTGTAAAGAGGGTGCGGACTCGAATGCTTTACCAAACACAAGGGAACGCAAAGACTGGGAATGGGAATTTACAATAAAATGTGCGCTGATTGCCAAGGATCTGATGAACGGCAATCCCAAGCTTAAAGATAAGGGATATAACGAAGAAAGCATGGGTCATAATGCCATCGCAGGCGGCTTCCAGGGACAACGTCAATGGACAGACCATTTCCCGAATGCGGACTTCGTAGAGTCTATTTTATGTTCATCGTTCGATTGGAACGGAAAACGCACGCCATATGTGTTTGCAACAGAGAATGACAGCCTAAATGGCGTAGCAATGCTTTTTGGGCATCTTTTAACAAACACTGCTTCAATTTTCTCGGATGTGAGGACTTATTGGAGCCCCGAAGCGGTTAAACGCGTAACAGGCAAAAACTTGCCGGAACAAGGCAAATACGGCATAATACATCTTCTAAATTCGGGGGCAGCCTGCCTTGACGGGACGGGAAACCAGATGAAAAATGGCGCACCTGCGATGAAACCTTTCTGGGAAATTACAGATGAAGAAGTTGAAAAATGTTTGAAGGCAACTGATTGGTGTCCGGCGAATAAAGGTTATTTTAGGGGAGGGGGCTTTTCAAGCCATTTTAGGACACGCGGCGGAATGCCGGTTACCATGAGCCGTATCAATATCGTTAAGAACCTTGGCCCGGTATTACAAATTGCCGAGGGGTACACTGTGGAGCTGCCGGATGAAATAAACGATATTTTAGAACAGCGTACAGACCCAACGTGGCCGACAACCTGGTTTGCGCCGAGGCTGACCGGAAAGGGCGCGTTTGCCGATGTTTATAGCGTGATGGCAAACTGGGGAGCAAACCATGGCGCCATAAACTACGGTCATATAGGCGCTGATATGATAACGCTGGCTTCAATGCTAAGGATACCGGTGAACATGCATAATGTCGGGGCGGGGAACGTTTTTCGCCCTTCGTCGTGGAATGCATTTGGCACAGAGAATCTCGAGAGTGCGGACTTTTTCTGTTGCAAGAACTTCGGTGCGCTATACGGAAAATAACAGCAAACTGATAAATGCGGCTATAAGAAATTGAATCATTGGCAAAGAGAGGTTTTGTGCAATTGGCTACAAAAAATTATCTTGCAGCCGATCTTGGTGCGAGCAATGGGCGTACAATGCTCGGTGAGTTTGATGGGCAAAGTATTTCCATAAAGGAGGTTAACCGTTTTGCAAACTCGCATATCTGTGTTGACGGGGCTTATTACTGGGACATACTCTGGCTCTATTCTAATATAATAAGCGGTATTTGCATATGCGAAAAAAACGGCACTGTGCTTTCCGGAATTGGAATCGACACATGGGGCGTTGATTTTGGCTTGATTGACTCTAAAGGACGTATAATTGGAAACCCAAGAGCATACAGAGACCCGCGAGGTCAGCGCGGTATGAAAGCTTTTCTTGATGAATATGGAGAAAAAACGGCATTTAACATAACAGGTATAGCTAACTGGGAATACAACACATTGTTTCAGTTGTATGATATGATAATTTCGGGAGATCCGCAGCTAAGCATTGCTTGCAAAATGTTGCTCCTTCCGGATCTTCTTGGCTATATGTTGAGCGGTTGCATATCTTCGGAATATACGCATGCGACAACAACACAGATGCTAGATAAAAATAGTGGAAAATGGTCTAAAAGAATTATGGATATGATCGGGCTACCTGAAAGTTTATTGGCGCCCGTACAAATGAGCGGTACACTCAAAGGTAATTTATCTGCATCGCTCAAAGAGCAAACAGGGCAAAAATATGAAACGCCTGTTTTTTGCATCGGTTCTCATGATACGGCATCAGCCGTTGCTTCTTTGCCCGCAAAAGTAAACGATTATGCGTTTATATCTTCAGGCACATGGTCGCTTATAGGTATTGTTTCAAAAACAGTCATAGTCAGCAACGCCGTATACGATAATATGCTGTCCAATGAGGGAACGGTCGATGGAAAATACAGATTACTTCGCAATATAATGGGCTTGTGGATTATTCAATGCTGCAAAAAACAATGGGAGAGGGAAGGGCCGTTAAGCTGGGACGAGATAATTGGCTTTTCAAACGAAGCCCCGGAATTTAGGTCTTATATTGATGTAAATAATCGTTTATTTTTTGACGGAAACGATATGGCTTACAAGATTCAGAATTATTGTAAATCGACCAACCAGCCTGTGCCGAACAGCAAAGGCGAGATTGCAAGAGCGGTATATGAAAGTCTTGCTATGAGCTATCGTGAAGCGTTGGAAAGTCTTGAAGAAATAAGGGGAAGCCGAATAAGCGTGCTGCATATTGTGGGAGGAGGTTCAAAAAACTTATTGCTGAATCAGTTCGCCGCAAATGCAACTGGAAGAGAAACCATAGCAGGGCCGGCAGAAGCAACTGCCATAGGAAATCTGATGATCCAGGTTATGGCGTCAGGAGAAGTGGCGGATATGGGCGAAGTTCGACAGGTTATTCGTGATTCATTCGAAGTTATAAGCTTTGAACCAAAAAATACGAATAAATGGAATGAGCAATATGGCAGGTTTCTTAAAATAAAGCAATTACATAAGGACGGAAAGAATTAGTGCAGCGGTTGAAAGGTAAAAAAGCGGTCATAACGGGAGCTGCCCAAGGTTTAGGTAAGGCGCTCGCACAGCGTATGTGCGATGAAGGCGCTCACGTTGTCGTGGGAGATATAAATATAGATAATGCTAAGGATACTGCAAAGGCGCTGAAGAACGGAGCTGCATTCATACTGGATGTTTCGGATTTCCCATCATGCGAAGCATTTGTTAATGGCGCAGTTGAGCACCTTGGCGGAATTGACATACTTGTTTCCAATGCTGCGATACTTATTTCTGGCCCCATTGAGGAATTTGACCCTATTGTTTGGAAGAAAGTGATTGATGTCAATTTATGTGGTTTTTATAATATCACTAAGGCGGCGGTGTCCCACATGAAGGCAAAGGGCGGCTCTATTATACAGATTAACTCCAAATCCGGCAAGAAAGGGTCGTACAGGAATTCTGCGTACGCCGCATCAAAGTTCGGAGGCATAGGGCTTGTGCAAAGCCTTGCGCTAGAATTGGCTGGATATAACCTTCGTGTCAATGCAATTTGCCCGGGAAACCTTCTTGATTCTCCTTTGTGGAAAGGCAGCCTATTTAGGCAATATGCAAAAAATCAGGGAATTACCGTGCAAGAGGTCAGGCGGAAATATATTGACAAGGTACCGTTAAAACGTGGATGTACATATGATGATGTTGCGAACATGCTAGTATTTCTTGCGAGCGCGGAGGCTTCCTATGTAACAGGACAGGCGTTGAATGTCACGGGCGGACAACAGATGGATTAAAATATGGATAAGGAAAAGGCGTTGATAAAACAACTTAACGCAAAATACCCGGAACAGCGCATTGCCGCATTAAGGGAAATAAAAATGCTTATTGATACGGGCAAGTTAACAGTTTCTGCCGGGGAAGGTTATACCAATAATCATGTGCATACAAAATATTCATTTTCACCATATTCCCCCGCACAGGCGGTATGGGCCGCGTATAAAAGCGGGCTTAAAACAGTAGGAATAATTGACCACGATGCGGTTAACGGGGCAATGGAGTTTGTTGAATCGGGTAGAATACTTGGCATAGCAACGACCGTCGGGTTTGAGATTCGTACGGATTGGAGCGGTACTAAGCTAAGCGGAAGAATTATAAATAACCCGGACCAGAAGTCTTGCGCGTATATATGCGCACATGGGTTGCCTCATACTCAAATAGAGAAAGCGGATTCATTTTTAGGTGTAATAAGAAAAGCAAGAGCCAAGCGCAACATAGCCATGGTCGAGCGCTTGAATGAGATGATGAGCATTTTCAATATTTCAATAGGATACGATACGGACGTGTTGCCACTGTCATATGCTGAGTTTGGCGGAGAGGTGACAGAGAGGCATTTATTATTCACGCTGGGTCTTAAGATGATTGAGAATGTCGGAAAAGGAGCAAAACTAATTGCTTTTTTGTCGGAGAAGCTTAAAATACCTTTAGATCAAAAACAGCGAGCATATCTCGGGAATATCCAAAATGAGTTTTATGAATATGATTTGCTTAATATATTAAAGAGCAGATTTATAACCGGAATATACATTGATGCTGGACGAGAGGAAATAGTACCGGTTTTAAAAGCGGTTGCTTTTATTAAAAAGATTGGAGCGATACCAACATATTGTTACCTTGGGAATGTAAAAGCTTCACCGACAGGGGACAAAAGAGAACAAAAATTTGAGGATGAATTTCTTGAAGACTTATTTGCCGAGTGCAAAATAATTGGGTTTGATGCCGTTGCATTTACGCCTTCGCGAAATACGAGAGAGCAGCTTAGCAGGGTAATGGCGCTTTGCGACAAATATGGGTTTTTGCAGATAAGCGGTGAAGATATCAATCAACCGAGGCAATCATTTTTATGCAAGGAGCTTAAGGAAAAGCAGTTTGAGCATCTTAAGGACGCGGCTTGGGCGTTGATAGGCCACGAAAAAAGGGCTACAGAGAATCTTAGAGAAGGAATGTTTGCAAACGGGGAAAGCGTCACGTCTGCTAAGCTGATGGAAAAAGTAAAAGAGTACAAATATATTGGACTTATGGAATATAAGGAGGAAGAGTTATGAAAACAACGGCAGTAAGAATGTATGGAAAAAACGATCTCCGGCTTGAAAGATTCGAAATACCTTCTATAAAGGATGATGAGATTCTCGCCAAGGTAATTTCTGATTCTCTTTGTATGTCAACATACAAAGCGGCAATACAGGGCTCTGAGCATAAGCGTGTACCCGATGATGTTGCTAAGCGCCCGATAATTATAGGGCATGAATTTTCCGGCGAAATACTTGAGGTTGGAGCGAAGTGGCGGGATAAGTTTATGCCGGGAGACAAGTTCTCAATACAGCCTGCACACAACAAAGACGGTTCACAGACTGCGCCGGGATATTCTTTTGAATATTGCGGCGGCGATGCAACGCAAGTCATAATTCCAGGTGAAATCATGGAAATGGGATGCCTTTTAAAGCATGATTCAAACGCTTACTTCCTGGGTTCTCTCGCCGAACCCATGTCTTGTATTGTGGGGGCATTTCATGCCATGTATCACACTGCCCAAGGTTCGTATGTTCATAAGATGGGAATAAAACAAGGAGGTAAAATGGCGATACTTGCGGGCGCAGGACCGATGGGCTTAGGCGCAATAGACTATGCGCTTCATAATCCTGGAATAACTCCTTCGATGCTCGTTGTGACCGATATAGATGATGTTAGGCTAAAAAGAGCCTCTATGCTTTTTACGCCGGAAAAGGCTGCTGAGCTTGGAATATCATTAATATACGTAAATACTAAAAATATCAACGCCGCGGATACTCTTTTATCTTTGACAAATGGCGGGGGTTTTGACGATGTTATGGTGATGGCCCCGGTAAGCGCTATTGTTGAACAGGGCGATAAAATACTTGCGAAGGACGGATGCCTAAATTTTTTTGCCGGTCCTTCCGATCCAACCCTTAAGGCTTCGATAAACTTTTACAATGTGCATTATTCCTATACACATTTTGTCGGCATAAACGGCGGTAACGCTAATGATATGCGCGAGTCGCTGGATCTTATAGAAAAAGGTATAATTAACCCGACAGTAATGGTGACTCATATTGGCGGGCTTGATTGCGTGGTTGAATCAACGCTGAACCTACCGAAAATACCGGGAGGCAAAAAGCTTATATATACGGGTATATCGCTTGAGTTAACTGCAATAGAAGATTTTGAGGAAAAAGGGAGGATTGAACCTTTGTTTGCCCAGCTTGCAAAGATAGTCAAGAAGACGAATAACTTATGGAATGCGGAAGCAGAAAAGTATTTACTGGAAAATGGAAAACAAATTTAGAATAGTTATTGATGTTACTATTTATTAATCCTGGACAAGATTATAGCGTTTATCTTGTGCTGATACGCTAAGGTAGAGACATTATAAGTTATAAAAGCACATTAAGAATAATAAGAATACGCAATGTTTTAGGCACATGAACCATACAAATTCATCTTGGAGGGGTATAATGAAGCGGTTATTTAATGTTAAGGCAAATGTCGAAAAAGTTGATAGAAACAAAGCAGACGTGGCATCGGCGAGGAAGTTCAGTACATCAGAAGATAAGAAGTTTTTCAAGTTCAGAATAAAAAGTCTTTTCGTTTTTAAGAACGTGAGAATAGCCCCTAAGCTTTTGATAGGCTTTTTTATAATTACTCTGTTTGGCGCAGGCATGGGGCTTTATACAAGCGTAAGTATGGATGCGGTTTCAGCTACAAACACAAAAATATATGAAGAGATGCTTGTGCCACAGCGTAACATTTCGAATATATCAAATACATATCAAAAGTCTCGTATTGATTTTAGAAACCTAACACATATGGAAGCTGTCGAAATTGAAAGAATTGCGCCAGCCATAAAGAGCTCAATGAAATGGCTCAGCTCGAGTATTGATAGTATTGAGCCGCTGATGTCGGCAGATTCAAAAGAGCTAATCGAAAATTTCAGAGCGGAAATTTCAGAATATACTGAAAAACTTATGCTTGCCATTGAAGGCCTTCAGACCGGGAATCGAGAAGCAATAGTCAATGACTTGCTGCGCGGGGGAGAATTGTATACCACGGAAAAGAGAGTGACGGATGCTTTAGATAAGTTGAATACAGCGTCTACAAAAGAGGCAATTGCTCAACAAGCGGTCAGTAAAAAAAATGCAGACAACGCGAAAATGATTACCTATAGCATAATAGGAGTTGAGCTTATAGTTTCAATAATTATAGCAATTATTATTGCCCGTGGCATAAGTAGACCTGTAAAAAAGCTGACGAACGGGTTGAATCTGCTGGCGTCAGGAGAGACAGATATACCTGAAACGGGTATAAATTCAAAAGACGAGATAGGGCAGATGTGGGATGCGTTCAGAAGCATAATTACATCTATTCAAACACTTAATCAAGATACGCTTATGCTAATTAACGCGGCAACTGAAGGGCAGCTCTCCATCCGGGCAGATGCCGAAAAACACCATGGCTCTTACCGAAAAATCATTGAGGGGTTTAATGCCACGCTTGATGCGGTTACGATGCCCGTAAGCCAAGCAACTCAGGTCCTCGGAGAGGTTTCCAAAGGCAACCTTGATACATTTGTTAAAGGGGATTTGAAGGGCGATCATGCTATTATCAAAAGCTCGCTTAATGATACGATAGAGATTCTCAAAAGGTATATCCGGGAAATTTCGTTTGTCCTTGGAGAGGTCGCCAACGGCAAGCTCTATGTTGGAATAAACACCGATTATCGCGGAGATTTTACTGAACTTAAAAATTCTATAAATAAGATTATCGGCTCGCTTAACAAGGTGCTTTCCGAAATAGAAATTGCCGCAGTGCAGATATCTTTAGGGACAAACCAGCTAACAGAAGGCAGTCAGGTAATAGCGCAGGGTGCGACAGAACAGGCAAGCGCTATCTATGAGTTATCCACTTCACTTATGCAGATTTCGGAGCAGACAAATTTAAACGCAGAGAGGGCAACGAATGCCAATGAAATTACGAAAAAAGTCCAGACAAATGCTGTGATTGGCAATGAGCAGATGAAAGAAATGCAAAGGGCTATGGAGGAGATAAACGGATCTTCCGTAAGTATTTCAAAGATTATCAAGATAATAGATGAAATAGCATTCCAGACCAATATACTAGCGCTTAATGCAGCGGTTGAGGCAGCGAGGGCGGGTATACACGGCAAAAGTTTCGCTGTTGTGGCCGAAGAAGTGAGAAATTTGGCGGCAAGAAGCGCTAAGGCCGCAAGCGAGACTGAGGAATTGATAAAAAGCTCGATAGATAAAGTGGAGTCAGGAACTAGAATAGCTGATGCCACTGCACTTGCACTGTCCGACATTGTTGCGGGCGCAAAGCAAGCCGCAATACTGGTGAACGATATTGCAGCAGCCTCAAACGATCAGGCGCTGGGAATACAGCATATCAATACAAGTATAGAGCAGTTAAACACGGTTGTGCAGTCGAATTCTTCAACTGCGGAGGAAGCGGCAGCGTCAAGCCAAGAGCTATCGGGTCAGGCTGAGATGCTAAAGTATATGGTCAAGCAGTTTAAGCTGGTGGAAAACGAAATGGAGCAACCTAAAGACTCCGATGATGTGGTACCTGAAATATAGCGCTCAGCCCTGTAATTAAAGTGGCGA
The DNA here is from genome assembly GCA_964441275.1 of uncultured Christensenellaceae bacterium. Taxonomy (GTDB): domain Bacteria; phylum Bacillota; class Clostridia; order Christensenellales; family SZUA-584; genus SZUA-584. Next base: position 25,858 of record CAYTUG010000007.1, read on the forward strand.
GGAAAGCTAATGGCTTGCGAAAAACATATGGCGCATGCCCAATTAGATACTTTATTTAAATCTGATTGATTTATGGCACCAATTTTAGAGTTAACATTGTATAAATCCGCAGGGGCAATCCCAATGTATCGGTTCGTGGGGGTATCAGGGATGATTTTGCACGTATAGAATGCATTATACAGTATTCATCAAATCTGTTAATTTAGCACAATTTACAACGCCCAAACCTATTATAAAATTCTAATAAACAGACTATAATATTATTTTTAAATTTAAAATCTAAGCATTTAAACAAAAATTCGAATCACCTATAAAAAGACTCGGATAATTTTAATGTAATGCTTTCACTATTCAGATGACGCCGATTTTGGGCAAAGAAAATTTGCGAACCGCAATGGTAGTGCCTTGAGGTATAAGGACGGAATGAGTCCTAATACCCAGCCATATGGTTTTGTGTTCAAAAAGAGTGTGCAGATCGCGTTTAGTTGCCAAAAATCTATTGGTAAACTCAAAACTGTTGTTGGTTTGCTCGCATTCTATGGGGGGGGAACCTAAGAGAACTTCACCATATGTCCAAGGAATATGGCGGAAGAATAGGTATTGTATTCTTCAAAAGCCTCTACATAACAAAGCCGTGAGAATTTATCTATGGCGGTGTATTGGTAGAAACGCTTGCCCTTGACGTCCAAGCAATTTGAAGGCACATATTTGGGTTTGGGAACGGGAGCCTGACCATGCCGTTTGAGCACACGATACATGCTTACAATGGTGCATATCCTCGCGTTCGGCACCAAAGCTTGCACAGGCCAAGGTTAGGGTTTCTGCGCCGCATGCGGCGCATAAGGCTTTCTTCCTTGATATGCTGAGCAGGATGGCAATGCGGCCGTTGAGATCTGCAGGTCAGCAACTAAACAGAGCCGTTGTACCTTGACAACCAAAAATAGATGCAAGAGCGGGTTTTGTTATATTTGCTGGCTGGTACAGGAAGACGCATGTTTGGGAATAGAACAGCAGATGAGACATCTGCAGCCTAAGCGCAGCCGGTATTATATGGTGGCCAATTAAACTTGCAGTCAACAAATTTGTTTATAGTTAACATTATGTTGAAGATTATAAAAGCTCTATCGTGTTATAATATTTTAATATCGTTTTGAGGAGGTAATTTCCATGGAATCTAATTCAGGTAAGAAAAAATTGTTGGTCAGAATAATTGTGCCTGCGCTTATTGCGGTGGCGTTGATAATAATATGGGTGCTCAAAACACAGAATGGCTCTTCCGATAACAGCCAAAGCATCCAGCCTATGCCGGAGTTTGCGCTTGAAACAAAATCGATAGACGTTGATGCCTTAAAAGAATATAAGCTGCCCATAATAATTGATTTTGGCTCAGATTCTTGTATGCCGTGCAAAAGGATGGCGCCCGCATTAAAAACGATAAACGAGCAAATGCAGAACAAAGCTATCATTAAGTACATAGACGTGTGGGAGAACTCAGACGCCGTTAAAGATTTTCCCATACAGGTTATACCCACCCAGATATTTATAAATGCGGATGGCACTCCGTATATGCCAAGCGATGAAATCAATATCAATTTTGATGTTTACAGCTTGAAAGAAACGGGCGAGCATGTTTTTACCGTACATCAGGGCGGGCTGACCGTAGAAGAGATGCAATCGATATTGTATGATATGGGGGTTGCAAAGTGAACGAAATACTTGATAACTTATCCGGCATTATATCGTCTAACGTTTGGTTTGCTCCATTGCTTGCGCTTGTGGCCGGAATGCTGACATCTTTAACGCCTTGCGCTTTGCCTATCATTCCTCTTATCGTGGGCTATGTGGGCGGCACGGCGGGGCGCAACACCAAAAGAGCGTTTTGGCTGTCGGTAACGTTTGCGGGCGGCATGGCAGTTACATTTACCGCGCTTGGGGTTATAGCTTCGTTAGCCGGTCAACTAATGGGAACTTCCGCTTCGTGGTGGTATATCTTTCTTGGAATACTCATGATTTTAATGGCTTTGCAAACGTTCGGTATTTTTGAAATTATACCGTCAAGCTATTTGATTTCAAAAAATAAAAAAAGAGGGTTTGCAGGCGCGTTTATAGCGGGTGCGGCCGGCGGGATATTTTCTTCGCCGTGCTCAACGCCTGTTCTTGTTGCGCTGCTTGCTATTGTCGCAGGCAAAGGGAGCATTGTTTGGGGTATATTGTTATTGCTGTTGTATTCTATCGGGCACGGTATTCTTGCTATTATTGCGGGCACGTCCGTTGGGTTTGTACAAAAAATATCCGCCAATAAAAAATACGGGAAAGCGAATACAATATTAAAAATTGTGATGGGTACTCTTATCTTGCTGATAGGGTTTTATATGTTTTATCTTGGGTTTTAACGGCTCCGAAAATGTTTAAGCTGTGCGCCATTGAAATAGTGCGCTCTTTATGCCGTCCCTTTCAATCAGCAGCTAATCATGCGCCAATTTTTGCTCTTTAGCAATTCGGCAAGTCCTTTATCGGGGCTTACGGCAACCGGATTGCCCACAAGCTCGAATATAGGCATGTCTGAAAGGCTGTCGGCGTATGCAGTGCTTTTGTTCCAATCGATAGTAACGCCGCTTAAGGCGGCGCAAAGCTTTTGCGCTTTGTTTTCACCGCACACTATATCGAGAGGCAAAGACAAATCGACTATTTCGTTTTTATAGTTTAGAGGTGTGCCAATCACGGTGTCAAACCCGAGCGCTTTTCCTATATAATCTAACAGCTGCTGGTATCCGCCCGAAAGAAGCACCGTATGAAAGCCTTGTTGCTGCGATAGCCTAAGCTCGGCGACAACACAAGGGCGAAGCTGCCGCAGGATTTTATCCGCACAGCTTTTGAAAAAATCGTCTATAAAGGATTTGGAAAGACCGGCAAATATATTGGTAAACCTTTGCATCGCGGTTTTGCGCATCTGTTCGCGTGATAATTCGCAAAACAGGTTAAGTTTGTAGCGTACATACAACCCGCCGATTGCAAAGTAAGTTTTCCAAAGCCTGCGGCGGCACAGCTTTTTTTTGCGCCACTGGGCAAGCAGGAACGGCAACGTGTCTTTAACGAACAAAGTGCCGTCAAAGTCGAAAATGGATAGCACCATAATATACTCCTATAGCTCCCTCATGGATAAAGAAATCCTGTTCTTATCAATATCAACGTTTATTACCCTAACTTTAACAACATCGCCAACCTTAACAACATCTGCGGGATGTTTGATAAACTTATCCGAAAGCTGTGATATATGGACAAGCCCGTCCTGGTGTACCCCTATATCTACGAAAGCGCCAAAATCGGTAACGTTGCGTACAGTGCCGGAAAGTATCATGTCCTGTTTTAAATCCGCAAGGTTTAACACATCGCTTCTTAATTCTACCGATTCAAAATCATCCCTTGGATCGCGCCCGGGTTTTTTCAGCTCTTCAATAATATCACGCAAAGTTGGCTCGCCTATTCCGGTTTGTTTTGAAAGAGCGCAAAAATCCATCTCGAGCTTTTGTAAAAGCCGCTCAACATCCTGTTTGGCCTTAATTTCAACCCCCGCAATTTTTGAAAGTCTGCCTACCGCACCGTAAGATTCGGGATGTATAGCGGTGGAATCCAATACGTTGCCCGCATCCGGTATTCTTAAGAATCCGGCGCACTGTTCAAACGTCTTGTTCCCCAATCCTTTTACAAGCCTTAACTGTTCCCGATTGCTAAAGCGTTTGTTTGTTTCCCTAAACGATAATATGGCTGCCGCGGTTGAAGGCGTTATTCCCGCGACATATTCTAAAAGCGAAAACGATGCGGTGTTTAAATCAACGCCGACCATATTAACGCAATCTTCCACCACGCCGGTAAGCATTTGCGCCAAGCGTTTTTGATTAACATCATGCTGATACTGGCCTATGCCTATTGCTTTGGGGTCAATCTTGACAAGCTCCGCAAGCGGGTCTTGCAACCTGCGGGCGATTGATACTGCGCTGCGCAACGCAACGTCGTAATTGGGGAATTCTTGTGTAGCGAGCTTCGAAGCCGAGTATACGGATGCGCCCGCTTCGTTGACTATAACATAACAAGCTTTTCTCGGCATCTCTTTAATCAGCTGCGCAACCAAAACCTCGCTTTCCCGAGACGCAGTGCCGTTGCCTATCGCGATTATGTCAACATTGTGCTTATCTACAAGCCCGGCTAACTGTTTTTTGGCTTTTTGCATATCGTGATGGGCAAGCGTCATAAAAACCACCGATGTGTCAAGCACTCGCCCTGTTGCGTCTACAACCGCCACTTTGTTGCCTGTGCGGTATCCCGGGTCAATTCCTAACACCGTTTTTCCGCGTACCGGGGATATTAAAAGCAGATTTTTCAGATTTAGCCCGAAAATTTTTATCGCTTGTTCTTCCGCTTTTTCGGTTAGCCCTTTGCGTATTTCTCTCTCTAAAGAGGGAAATATTAACCGCTTGTATGCGTCAGAGGCGGCGGCGCTTAAATATTGGCTTTTGACCGCATCGCGCAGCACATGTTTTTGCACCAACGCTATCGCCTCGGCTTCATCCGTCTCAACCTTTACGCTTAAAACTTTTTCTATTTCTCCTCTATTAATCGCTAACACCCTGTGGGGCGCTATCTTTTTTATGGGCTCAAAATAATCCGCGTACATTTCGTATACGCCGCTTTGTTCCGCAGCCGATTTTGAAACCAACAGGCCTTTGTTTTTAATGTTAGCGCGTAAAATGCTTCTAAGCTGAGCGTCATCCGATATTTGTTCGGCTATTATGTGCAAAGCGCCCTCTATAGCTTGGGCCGCCGATGTTATTCCTTTGTCTTCATCGATATACTTCGTTGCATGAAAATCCGTTTGTTCGTCCGGAATTTGCCCTGAAAAGATTAAATCTGCAAGAGGCTCCAACCCTTTTTGTTTGGCGGCGGTGGCAAGCGTGCGCCTTTTCGGCCTATATGGGCGGTAAATATCGTCAACCTCTGTTATGCCCAAAGCCGATTGTATGCGCTCTTTTATCTCTTGCGTTAGTTTGCCTTGTTCATCAATAAGCCTTATTACTTCGTCTTTGCGCTCGTCAAGCCTTGTTAAATATTGCAGCCTGTCGCTCAGTTTGCGCAGCACTTCATCGGAAAGGCCGCCCGTAACCTCTTTTCTGTATCTTGCAATAAAGGGTATGGTATTACCCTCGTTTATCAGCGCAATCGTGTTTTCCGCCTGCGGTTTTGTTATAGAAAGCTCTTTAGCCAATCTTGACGCTATGCTAACCATAATAAGCTCCTTGATGCGAGTATCCGTTTGCGATTATAGCATTACGCGCCCGCCCGCACAAGGAGTAGAACAAAAACGCTTTGCGTTTTATTGGGTTGGCCGGTGTTTGGTTTTGCACTTCGATACTTTTATCAACATTATGTATTTTGCTTTTTACCGTATAACAACGCGCTGATGCCAAACAATACGGCTGCCATAATTACAAGTATAAAAATGTTAGGCGAAATATCCTCAAAACTTGCCCCATGAACCGCAAGTTTTTCTGTTGCTTCAACGGCCCATTTCTGCGGCATTATATTTGCTATAAACAGCATCACTTTTGAGTCGATCAAAGAAAGAGGCCACATACAGCCGCCAAGCATCCCGGACGACACAACGAGAACCGGGGTTAGCGCAACCATTTGGTTAATAGTATTAAGCGCTGTTGCAAGCAATAGCCCAAGGCATACGGCGCAAAGCACATACGCCGCAAAAACGGCCAATATCAGCATAAAGTTTTGCCCGATGCCGTATCCGAACAGCTCTTGTCCGGCAAACAGCACAATGCCCATCTGCGATATGCCCACTACATAAGCGGGTATCAGATGCCCGGCAAGGACAGCAGCAGAGGATATTGGGGATATGCGTATACGTTTCCATGTATGCAGGCTTCTGTCTTCCAATAAAGACGCCATGGTAAATATTATTGAGAACATTACAAAAAACACATTGTAGCCCATTATAAAATGTATATTTGTTGCAAACGTTTCGTCATATGACGATTGCGCCACCTGATAATTGACCGTAAAATTCGCGTCATTGTCAAGAGCTAATAGTTTTGAACGCAGTGTTTCGGGAGACGGGGCATTTGCGCCCGAGCTTAACAAAGCTGCCTTTATTGCTTCGTACAGCCTGTACTCGCGCTCTACCAAGCCGTAAGCAGTGCGCGCGGCGTTTTCCAGCGCAAGCAAATCCGCATTGTAAGATGTTCCGATTATTTTAAGGTTGGCATTGTTTTCTTTCGTTAAGTTGCCGAAACCTTTCGGGATAACAACAGCGCCGACAGATTCCGATTTTTCTACCGCTTTTTGGGCTTCGCTTAATGTTGTGCGCTTAAAAACAAACGAATCTGAATCAAAGGATTCTGTAAACCGGTGCGAAACATGGGTATCATCGTTATCAACAATACTTACCCGCAAAGCGTTTTTGCTCATCGCACTTCCAAATATTAAAGACATAATTATAGCCATTACGGACATTATCGCATATAGCGGAACATCAGAGCGCATTCTTTTAAGTTTAAGCCATAACATGGCAAGCATAGTTACGCCCTCCTTTCACGCGGAAAAAGTGCGGCGCCCGCAACCGTAAAAATAATTCCAAAAACAACACTGCCCGCCATAAAGGGCAATATCTCCTCTAATGGCGCTCCCGAAACATTACCCGTATACGCCATAACGGCAAGCCCGTTTGGCGTAAAAAGAGCTAATGAAGAGAAAAATTCAGGTAGCATGGCGAGAGGAATAAAGCTGCCTCCGAACAAAGCCAAAACCTGAACTATTATGCTTTGGAAAACGCTGCCTATGCTTGGGTTGCCCGTGCGGTACACTATAACCATGAGCAAAGCCCCAAGCCCTGTAACGGAACACGCAACGCAAGCCGAAACCGCTAAAAATACATAAGGGTTGCCCCAATCGATACCAAATGCTAATGTTGAAAATCCGAGCAGCACCGTAAGCTGTATAAGGCACAATAAAAACACTGTAAACGCTTTGCTGCACAGCAGCTTTATGCCCGATACGCCCGCTGCGGATAAACGCGCTAACGTGTGCTCTTCGCTTTCAGTGTAAAGAAATGTGCTGCCCTGCCCTGCGGCGTACAGCACGAACATACATGTGATAGCGATAGAATAGTACGAAAAACTCGAAAGAGGTTTTCTTGCCGATACCCCTTCAAATCTTAGATCGAGAGCGGAAGGCTGTGCAACGCTTTTTATGTACGATGCAATATCAACGTGCCCGGTATATTGCGCCGAATCGTTGTTTTGCAAAAAATCATTTAGCAGTTTTATGGCTGTTGATGTGTTTGAAAGCGTTTGGGTATAGTGTTTTGCGATGTTGCTTACGATACCTGCCTTAAGGACGCTGTTTGCGCCTCCGGTAACTATAATCTCAAGCCTACCGCTGTTTACGCCGCCCATTGAAGATTCGACTGCCGGCAAAAACCCGTTTGGGATTGTAATATATGCGTCAATTTCGCCTACCGAGAGTTTGTCTTTGGCATTTTGCTCGTCTAGTACGCAATAGCTGATTAATGAAGCTAACTCTTCGCTGTTAAGTACCGAGTAAATTGAGGCGTCGCTCGTATGCGGGGCGGCATTATTTAAATTATCGTTGTCTACAATACCGATGTTGATTAGCCCAATCGATACTTCCTGCGTTGACAGCACGCTTCCAAGAGCAAAACTTAAAATAACGATAAGCACAACGGGCATTAGAAATATGAACATAAGCGCGACTTTGTCCCTAAGTATAACGCGCAAATCCTTGAAAACAATATCGAAAAATTTCATATTCAATCCCTCAATGCCCGGCCGGTAAGATTTAAAAACACAGTTTCAAGGTTAGCCCTTTTTATCTCGTACGAAACAACGTTTGCGCTGCTTTTGCCGGCAAGCGTTAAAATCTCTCGAGAAGTTTGCTTTTCATCGTTTGTTGTCACTCTTATAATCTCGCCGCTTTCGTTTACGGAAACGGCGCCTTTTGCCGATGCTATCGCTTGTAACAGCTTGTTATCTTTTGCGGATAGCCTTAACTCAATTTCGCTGTTCGCCCCTATTGATTGTATTATTTCATTTTTGGTGCCCGAAGCAATTATACGGCCGTTGTCCATAATGCAAACCCGGTTGCACAAAAGCTCGACTTCTTCCATGTAGTGGCTGGTATAGACAACTGTAACTCCGTTTTCTGCAAGCTGTTTTACGGTGTCAAGTATATGATTGCGGGATTGGGGGTCTATGCCTACGGTGGGCTCGTCCATTATTATCAGCTTTGGCTCGTGCAGAAGCGCCGCTCCTATATTAAGCCGTCTTTTCATGCCGCCCGAGTATCTTTTAACACGGTCTGAAAGGCGTTCTTTAATGCCTATTATTGCCGAAACGGTATCAATGCGATTGCTCAGCCGTGTTCCCGACAGCCCGTATGCGCGCCCCCAGAACTTTAAATTCTCAAGCCCGGTCAGGCTCGGGTACAGCGCAATGTCCTGAGGCACCAAACCAAGATTTAGCTGCAGAGCGCGCGGGTTTTGCATGACGTTTTCCCCGTTGTATAAAATCTGTCCGCTGTCCGGTTTGATAAGCGAGGCTATCATTGAAATGGTGGTGGATTTACCTGCTCCGTTTGGGCCTAAAAGCCCGAATATATCGCCGTCTGCGACCATAAAAGAGATGTTGTCAACTGCTTTTGTATCCTTAAAACTTTTGGACAAATTAATTATTTGAAGCAATATGTTATCCCCTTAATATGATTAATATAGTAATTATTACATACTATCACCACGAATAAAGAAACGCAACCAAAAATTACAACGAGAGTATTTTTGCATGAATGCAAAAAGTAGAGTTAAGAAACGTTTATTTTCGTTCGGCATAAATTGTATTGTACAGCGAAATAAAGGGTGGTTTGCGTTTGGATATAAGTATTGGAATCGAAGATAAGGGTATGCAGCTCTCGCCCCTTATTTTAAACCGCACTCACGATGCCTTGCGCTGCGGATGTCTTGTTTTATTAAACGAAGTTGAGGGCACCGACGGGCGCATAGTAAGGCTAACTTTAACGGACAGCGAGAATGATGTAAATAAAGAGAAATCGGTATTATGCACGATACTTGCTGACATTATTGTTGAAAATCTGCAAATAAGGCATTTGGTAAAGCTGCTTAAGCAAGAGTATTATTTTCTGTCCGAAAAAGAGCAGTGCGACATATTGATAAAGACCTTAAAAAAATTGTGGTATGGCACAAGGGAGCAAAAAAACCAGGCGGTTTTATGTAAAAGAGAGATAAAAAGCAGGGTGAAAGAAGTGCTTTCGCAAAACGGTTCCGACACGTTTATGCTTGAAGGGTTTATGCGCTTTAGGATGAAAGACTATCTTGAATGCTGGGAAATCGAGCTGTGCCGCTGTGTTGAAGATTATATTAAGAAACGGGAATACATTGAGTTTGTCGAAATTTTGCGCTTATTTATAAAAATCCGCATTCCAAGGGTACGAAAGGTGCACATATGTGTTGACGGCGATGGTGAATACGTGTTGTTTGACGAAAAACTGTGTTTGTTAAGGTGCCAGCAAGCCAACTCAATAGATAAAGACGACGCGCTGCTTAGCGCATTGGTTAACATTGCGCCGCTTTCTATAATCGTGCACAACAAAGAAAGATTTTTTGATGCGAGAATAATTGAAACATTAAAAGACGTTTTTGGGAACAGGGTAGTTTTCAGCGAGGATATGATATAACGAAAATTGAATGTTTGGACTTTAAATCAGCTTGTCTACATTTGCCATATGTAGTAGAATTAACGTATTAACAAGCTGGAGCAGAATATGGTAATTGATTTTCACACACATTGCTTTACAGACGCGATCGCGCATGCGGCGATTGAAAAGCTGTCGGCCGGTTGCAATGTTGCTGCGGTGCATGACGGCACCGTATCAGGCCTGAAAAAGCATATGAAAAACTGCGGTGTAGATAAAAGCGTTGTGCTGCCGGTCGCCACAAAACCGGCTCAAGTGGGGACGATAAACGAATGGGCGGCAAGCGAACAAAGCGACGAACTTGTCTTTTTCGGCGCGCTTCATCCGGACGATGAAGATTTTATTATAACCGCAAAGCGGGTTAAAAAGATGGGCTTTAAAGGCGTCAAACTGCATCCGGATTACCAGAGCTTTTTTGCGGACGAGCCGCGCATGATTGCGCTTTATAAAGCGCTGCGGGATTTGGATTTAATACTTGTTCTGCATGCCGGAATGGATATCGGTTATCCGGTGCCGGTGCGCTGTACGCCGCTGATGATAAAGAATATAATAGAAAAAGTTCCAGGGTTAAAGCTTGTCGCTGCGCATATGGGCAGCCATGCGCTTTGGAATGATGCAAACCAATTGATTGCGGGGCTGCCCGTGTATTACGATACTTCATATTCATATTACGCGCTTGGAAAAGCCGCCATGAGCGATATGATTTTGCGCCATGGCGCGGAATATGTGCTGTTTGGCACCGATTCGCCGTGGAAACGCGCAGATGACGAAATCGCCGCCGTAAAGTCGCTTTCTTTGCCCTCAGAGGATATTGAAAAGATATTGTTTAAAAACGCGCAACAACTTATTTAAGCTGTAACGATAAGCGCAAACATATGACACGCCGCTTTCATATTATATAAGGGAAACCAAAACAGCATATTGCGGGGTGAACTATGATTGAGCGAGGGGATGTTTACTACGCGGATTTAAACCCCGTGACCGGCTCGGAACAAGGCGGCATCCGTCCTGTGCTTGTGGTACAAAACGACACCGGCAACAGGTTCAGCCCCACCATTATCGTAGCAGCTATAACATCCAACATTGAAAAAGCCCGGCTGCCGACGCATATAATAATCGATGCAGATGTGCTGTCTGAAAAAAGCGTCGTTCTTCTTGAACAGATAAGAACGATTGACAAATCAAGGCTGATAAAAAGAGTGGGCCGGTTAAGCGAAAACGATATGCTTCGGGTTGAAAAAGCCATATCAATCAGCATGGGGTTTGATAATACAAAGAAGAAAGACAAAGACTAAAGCGAAGGAGATATCTCTTTCGCTTTTCTAAAAGCATAGGGATAGCAAGGGTTGGCGCATGAAAAATCGTGTAAGGGATTATTTTGCAATAACGGCGGGGGTGGGCATAGCCGTAGCGGGGCTTAACTTATTTCTTGTGCCCAACAAAATTGCGGCGGGCGGTATAAGCGGGATTGCAACAATACTATATCATCTGTTTAATATACCGCTCGGCTTTTCAATTGCAGTATTAAATATACCGCTTTTTATTATCGGGTTTAGAATGGTTGGCAAAAGCTTTGCGCTGCGCACGCTTTACGCACTTGTGCTTTTTTCAGTCGTTGCGGAAATTATCCCGGTGATAAGCGGCGAGGATCTGTTCTTAGGCTGTGTGTACGGCGGCGTTCTTATGGGGGCGGGAGTGGGGATAGTGATGCGGTTCGGCGGCTCTACGGGCGGCACCGATATGGCGGCTAAAATATTAAACGGCAGGTTTAAATCTTTAGGCATCGGCTCTTTTGTATTCATTATCGATCTTATTGTAATAGCGGCGGCCGGAACTATCTTTAAACCTCAGGCAGCTCTTTATGCCATTGCGTCAATATACATAACGTCAAAGCTGATAGACGCGGTAACCGTCGGGTTGAGCGCCGCCAAGGCGTTTTACATAATATCAGATAAAAACGTTGAAATTTCCCGGGCTATCATTCAGGGGCTGGGCAGGGGGGTAACCGCGCTGTCCGCAAAGGGGCTTTATAGCGGCAGGCAGAAGGAGGTGCTGTTGTGCGTATTGCATTGGCGTACCGAGGGCACCAAGCTAAAAAACATAGTTAAGAGTATAGATAAAACTGCTTTTGTAATTGTCGCGGATGTAAAAGAGGTTTTAGGCGAAGGATTTTAAATATTTAATAAATAGAAGTAAAGATGTCTTGTTTTGTACACGATATTGGTGGTATTATTTTGATGAAGTAATTGATTGGAGGGTAAAATGCAAACCGCAAAGACAATGCCGTGGTGGGTTACAATGCTGGCAGGATTACTGATACTTACGGCAGGCATCTTTTTGATAGCGTGGAAGGGTGCCGCGCTTGACGTGTTAACTTTTTTACTTGGCGCCGGGGTGTTGGGGTTTGGTCTATATAACGTATTTATGGCGGTTGGCACGAGGGACGACAACAGACTTTGCATACCTTTTATCGCACACGGCATTTTTAACTTTATAATGTTTATATTGGTGTTATTCATTTATAGATCCCCGGCTCATCTTGGCGTAATATTGGGAAGTTGGTTAATAATATTTGGCGTGTTCCGTATTATATACGCGCGGCAGGACGCCGAACAAAAACTAAGCCCCAAGGCAGGGGTTTTCACTTTTTTGATAGGAGCGGCGCTGATTATTATTCCTTTTGCCATCGGGATTGACCACGTTCTTTTTATTGGAATAGTGGCCGTAATTGTAGGCACTGTGAGGGCAGCAATGGGCATAATTAAAAAGACGCAGGTTGAAAACGAAAGAACGAGTTTAAGATAATTGACAGCTTAGCTCAAAAAGTATTATAATAGCACATATTTTATGCGGAGCATGGATTAGATTAAGCTTTTATGTAAAGGCGTTTTAAAGAGAGCGCACACCTTAGGCTGAAAGTGTGTTAAACGCAGGTAAAGGCTATACCGGCTTTTCCGTTTCGCAAGGGCGCCTTCCTTTATCGGGCAAAAAGAGCCACCGCAAAACACAAGGCGGCGGAAAATGGGTGGAACCGCGGTTTTGAATCGTCCCGTGCAGCTTTGTGCGCACGGTTTTTTATTTTATAAAGAGGTTGAAAAATGAAAATAATTTTGGCTAACGGAGAAACAAGAGAATTTGAACAGGGCAGCAGCGCACAGCAAATAGCCGCAAACATATCGGGCGCGCTTTCTAAGAAAGCCGTTGCGGTTAAAATAGACGGCGAGCTAAAGGGGCTCGATGCCGTTCCAAAAAACAACAGCCGCGTACAGATAATAACATTTGACGACGAGGAAGGCAAAAAGGTTTTGCGCCACACAGCATCGCACATAATGGCGCAAGCGGTATTGCGGCTTTTTCCTAACGCCAAGCTTGCGATAGGGCCCGCAATCGAAAATGGGTTTTATTATGATTTTGACGTGCAGCCTTTCAACTCTGCCGACTTAGATAACATCGAAAAAGAGATGCGCAAAATAATAGCGCAGGACTTGCCGATAGAGCGTTTTGAGCTGCCGTATGCTAAAGCGCTCGAATTTATGAAAGAGCAGCCGTATAAGGTAGAGCTTATTAAAGAGCTGCCCAAAGACGCAACCATAAGCTTTTACCGCCAGGCGGAATTTACCGATCTTTGTGCAGGGCCGCATTTATTAACGACCGGCAGGCTAAGGCAGTTTAAGCTGCTGTCCGTTGCCGGCGCTTATTGGCGCGGAAACGAGAAGAATAAGATGTTAACGCGCGTATACGGTACGGCGTTTGAAAAGAACGAACAGCTTGCAGCTTATATTGAGATGCTAAAAGAGGCCAAAGAAAGAGACCACAACAAATTGGGCCGGGAGCTAAAATTTTTTATGACAAGCGATATTGTCGGGCAGGGATTGCCTATGCTTATGCCCAAAGGCTCAAAGCTTATGCAGACGCTTATACGCTTTGTGGAAGACGAGGAAGAAAAGCGCGGTTATCTGCATGTGCGCACGCCGCTTATGGCAAAAAGCGACCTTTATAAGATATCCGGACATTGGGACCATTATAAAGAGGGAATGTTTGTGATAGGCGACGAAAAGAGCGGCGGGGACGTTTTGGTGCTTAGGCCGATGGAATGCCCGTTCCAGTTTCTTATGTACAATTCGGACATTCACAGTTACCGTGAGCTTCCCGTCCGGTATGCGGAGACGGCGACTTTGTTTAGAAACGAGGCATCGGGCGAGATGCACGGGCTTATTCGCGTACGCCAGTTTACCCTTGCCGATGCGCACATAATATGTACTCCAAGCCAGGTTGCGGATGAATTTAAAGCGGTGCTCGATTTGATAACTCATGTGATGAGCGCGCTGGGTATCGAAAAAGAGATACGCTACCGTTTCTCGAAATGGGATCCGAACGATACCGAAAAATATATTGATAACCCTAAGGCATGGGAAACGACCCAGCGGCTTATGAAACGCATACTTGACGAGATAGGGCTTGCTTATACGGAGGCTGACGGAGAGGCGGCATTTTATGGACCCAAGCTTGACTTGCAGTTCAAAAACGTGTACGGCAAAGAGGACACGCTTTTTACGGTGCAGATAGATTTTGCTTTGCCCGAACGGTTTGATATGACGTACATAGATTCGGACGGCGCCAAGCAACGCCCATACGTTATACATCGCTCGTCCATAGGCTGTTATGAGCGTACTATTGCAATGCTTATAGAAAAATACAAAGGCGCTTTGCCTCTTTGGATGGCGCCCGAACAAGTGCGGCTTATGGCCATTACAGACCGCTCTATAGCATACCTTCGCGAGTGGGAACAAAAGCTAAAAGATGCGGGCGTGCGGGTTGGCGTTGATGTGCGCAGCGAAAAAATCGGCTACAAGATAAGGGAGGCGCGCAACGAGCGCATACCATATATGGCAATCGCCGGCGACAACGAGGTGCAAAAAGGCAGTTTGGCTATTCGCAGGCGCGGGCAGGGCGATATAGGCGAGATGGATGGCAACGCGTTTATACAGATGGTACTAAAAGAGACGCGGGATAAGCTAATCTTTTAGTAGCACCAATGGCTGCAAATAAACTTGTTTACATCGTACGATAAGCTTTTCTGCAATTCCCGCTGTCTGTTTTTAATGTGCTGCTTAAACTTTGCGTTTTTCACATCGGGGCTTGGCAGTTAATCTGCGGAAAATTGCTTTATAAGTGGGAAGGGAGTTAAGGCATGAAAATAGTTTCGTGGAATGTAAACGGGTTAAGGGCTGTTTATACCAAAGGGTTTGCAGATTTTTTTGATTCGTCAAAAGCGGATATATTTTGTATACAGGAAATAAAGATGCAAAAGGGCGATTTTGAATTTGCGCCTCTTGAGTATCATTCGTTTTGGAATTACGCAAAAAAGAAAGGCTACTCGGGTACCGCAATATTTTCGCGCTATCAGCCAAAAAACGTAATTTACGGCATGGGCATGGACGAGCACGATTCGGAAGGGCGTTTGATAACGCTTGAATACGACGATTTTTATTTTGTCAACGTATACGTTCCAAACTCTCAGGCGGAGCTTAAAAGGCTTTCTTACCGCATGCAATGGGACGAGGATTTTAGAGAATATGTCAAAATGTTGGACGGAAAAAAGCCGGTAATAGTGAGCGGGGATCTTAATGTTGCCCATAAGGAAATAGATTTAAAAAACCCGACGACAAACAGAAACAACGCCGGATTTACCGATCAGGAGCGCGAGGGGTTTGCGAAATTGCTCAATGCGGGGTTTATTGACAGTTTCCGCTTTCTTAATCCCGAAGTTGCAGGCGCGTATACTTATTGGTCTTACCTTTTTAATGCGCGCTCGCGCAATGCCGGCTGGCGAATAGATTATGTTTGCATTTCGCAACGCCTGTCGGGCAAACTAAAAAGTGCAAAAATCCACAGCGAGGTTTTAGGTTCGGACCATTGTCCAATATCGGCTGTGCTAAAAGGATAAATATGCGCAAAAAAATGTTTGAACAATTTGATTACCATTTAACTGCCGACAAAAAGCCCTCGAATTATTTTAATTCTCTTTTAAGTAAAGGTGAATTACCCCACCCGTTTGATATGCTGTTCAAGCTTCGCGGAACCGAACAATCGCTGCGGCATCACCCGGAGGGGGATGTTTGGGAGCACACAATGATAGTTATAGACAACGCCGCCAACCAGAAGAAGAACAGCAAGCAACCGCGTGTTTTCATGTGGGCGGCGCTTTTGCACGATATCGGAAAGCCCAAAACAACGCGTTTGCGGCGCGGGCGCATAACGGCGTATGGCCACGATAAAGAAGGCGCTTTGCTTGCGGCGCAATTTTTTAAAGCGTGCGGTCAGCAGAGCGGATTTATCAAGCAGGTCTGCGCGCTGGTGCGCTGGCATATGCAGCCGCTTTTTGCGTTAAAAAATCTTCCCTTTTTCGACCCGGCGGCGATGGCGGAGCAAACGGATATAGCCGAGGTTGCGCTTTTAGGATTGTGCGATAGGGCAGGCAGAGGAATTGATGCGAATAACGAAATGCAGCAAGAGAGCGACAACATGGCGCTGTTTATAAAAAAGTGCCATGAGGCGCTAAAGATATGAAACTTAGACAGCTGGTGCGTAGCGGTGCCCGGCATAATGAGCCGCAAAGCGGCGGATGCTCGCATAAACTTAGGACTTAGCATTCTTCTTATGATGGCTTTGCGAGCCTGGATAAATCTTCAAAAGTGAGTTCCAACGAGTTGCCGGAAAGCCTGATCAACTCATTTTCATTAACTTGATATAGCGACTGCACATCGTTAAGTAACCATGATGCATTATCACGCTGGTTGCTCATGCTCAGAAATAAGACATATTCAATGTTCTTAGCTATCTCGGGCGCCCCTTCATATCGATAAACAGCTGTCTTTGTCTCGCCGCCTAACTGCATAACTTCAATTGTATTGCCGATAGCTTTACCCTTATAAGAATCGGTAATCTCTACTGTAAATATCGTGGTGAGCACTTTTTCGTCATTGACCTCTCCGCCAGGATTCTTGTACGGGTCAGATTCTTCTTCGCCGGCTGGCTGAATAAGATGCGATAACCATTCTACTTTAGAATCTATAACTTTACCTCTAATCACATAGTCCGCAACCGTAAATAAAGTCTCGACTTTATCATAATTTGCATAGTCAAACCTGCCGGTATATACCTCTTTGCCAGTAGTCCCGGCAGTATCGGAAGTCCGGGCAGTGCAAGCGATGCAAAAGACAGATAAAAACAGCATTATAGGGAATAGTGTTATATTCTTTCTTTTCATTTTAATTACCTCCTTTTTTTAAAAGACATTCAGTATTTTTTCATATCCCCAATCTTCTTTGGTATAATATAATTTAAGCGGCTGGTGTAATGGAAAACACAAAATGACATTTAAACAATAAAATTATAACATGGGATTATACGGGGGGGCAACATAATATTTATATTCCGGCATAAACAAACATAATGCAGGTGGGGTGCGCTTAGCTGTTATAACCGCCGTTTTAATGGTATAATACGGGCGAAAGGAGGGGCTGATATGGCAATAGAATATGCATGTATAATGCCTCACCCGCCGCTTATTGTGCCCGAAGTTGGCAAAGGGCAACAAATACAGGTGCAAAACACGCTAAAAGGTATGGAAAAGGCCGCCCGGATAATTGCGCAGGTTAAGCCGCAGACCATAGTGCTCTCAACTCCCCATTCGGTTATGTACGGCGACTATATTCATATATCCCCCGGAAAAAGCGCGGCAGGCAGTTTTGGGGCATTCGGAGCGCCCGGTGTGTCTTTTAAGAAAAACTACGATACGGAACTTGTAACCAATCTTTCTGATATAGCGTTTGAAAGGAACATTGCAGCCGGAACATTAGGAGAGAAAGACAAAGAATTAGACCACGCGACTTTAGTTCCTTTGTATTTTGTTGATAAGTATTACTCCGATTACAATTTAGTGCGCATTTCGATATCCGGTCTTTCGCTTATAACTCATTACCATTTCGGGCAATGCATCGCGCAAGCAGTTGAAAACACGCAGCGGAAAGCTGTCTATATTGCAAGCGGGGATCTATCGCACAAGCTAACAAAAAGCGGACCTTATGGCTATTCGCCGCAGGGACCGGAATTTGATTCAAAGGTTACCCAGGCTATGAAAGAGGCGGATTTTCTTAGCTTTTTAACAATTCCCGAGCGGTTGATTGAAGCGGCGGGCGAATGCGGACTGCGCAGTTTTGTTGAAATGGCAGGCGCACTTGACGGCATTTCCTTAGAGACTTCATTCTATTCGTATGAAGGGCCTTTCGGGGTAGGGTATGCGGTATGCGGATATAAACCAACGGGTAAAGACGAAAACAGGCGCTATGCACATTTGCACCAAAATAAAAGGTCAAAACGGCTTGAGCGTCAAAAAAAGACCGAAGACGCATACATAAAGCTTGCAAGACAATCGCTTGAGGGGTACGTTAAAACGGGCGCTTATATTGAACAGCCCAAAGATTTGCCAAAAGAGCTTTTAAGCAGGAAAGCGGGCGTTTTCGTGTCGCTTAAAAAAGCCGGCAGGTTGAGAGGATGTATAGGCACTATTTTTGCTGCGCAGCCTACTGTCGCGCAGGAGATAATACGAAACGCGGTAAGTGCCGGAACAGGCGATACACGTTTTGAGCCTGTGCAAGAGCATGAGCTGCCATTGCTTGAATACAGCATAGACGTGTTGGGGGCGCCCGAACCTATTGAAACAATAGAACAGCTCGATGTTGAAAGGTACGGGGTGATTGTATCCAAAGGCTTTCGCAAAGGGCTGCTTTTGCCGTGCCTTGAAGGTGTAGATACTCCGCAAGAACAGGTGCGGATTGCGTTGCAAAAAGCGGGAATACGCGAAGACGAAAATTATAAGATGGAGCGTTTCGAGGTTGTGCGCCACAAACCGGCGCCGGGAGACGACGAATGCTAAGCGGCGTAAAGTGTGAAGTGTGCCCGCATGGGTGTGTGTTAAGCGAGGGGCAAACGGGGCTGTGCAAAGCAAGGCAAAACAAAGAAGGCGCAATAGTATCTAAAAATTACGGTCACATAACCGCGATGGCGTTAGACCCAATTGAAAAGAAGCCGTTGTATCACTTTATGCCCGGCAGCTATATACTGTCGGTAGGCAGCTTCGGCTGCAACTTGCGCTGTCCGTTTTGCCAGAACCATGATATTGCATGTGCGGATATGCCGCATAAAGCCTCGCTTATTTTATCGCCTTCAGAATTAACCGCCCGCGCGAAAGAGTACCCGAACAACATAGGAGTTGCGTTTACGTACAACGAGCCGCTGATAGGATATGAGTATGTTTTAGATTGCGCAAAGCTTTTGCGGCGGGCCAACAAAAAGGTTGTGCTGGTAACCAACGGATATATTAATCAGAAGCCTCTGTTGGATTTGGTTCCTTATGTTGACGCGGTAAATATCGACCTAAAAGGGTTCAGCGAAGAATTTTATGAATTTGCGGGCGCAAGGCTTGCTCCCGTTCTTGATTCTATAAAAACTTGTTTTGCGCATTGCCATGTTGAAATAACCACTCTTATTGTGCCGGATAAGAATGACAGCGTGGAAGAAATGCGAGAGATGTCCGCTTGGATAGCGGGTATAGACAAGGGCATACCCCTGCATGTTTCGAGGTTCTTCCCCCGCCATAAAATGATTGAATCGAGCCCAACGCCTGTTAAAACCGTATACGGCCTTGCCGCCGTTGCGCGCGAGCAGCTTACATATGTTTACGAGGGCAATTGCTGACTGATATTTTTATGGCGTTACGCAGCACATAAACGGCAATTAATATTGTTGCATGCCGTGCCTGAACAATGTTAATATTAGCCTTAGAGTTTTGGTCGGGCTGGAGGTTGATTTGAGAAAACTGTTACTTTTATCGCTCGTTGTTATCTTATTACTGTTTTTTTCTGCTTGCGGTGAAGCCGAAAAACGCATCGAAACTAACCAAACGAATCAAACGAGCGAACCTACGCCTTGTATACAACAAAAAACCGAACAGATTGTAATATGCTCGGTATCGAAGGATTTGGAGCTGTTTGCGGAAAAGTACACAAACGCTACGGGTATAAAGACGCAAGTAAAACTGATTTCGCCGGATGAATTCTCGGCTGAGGCAATAGATTTGAACGATGCGGATATAATCGCGGCTGACGAGCACATGCTGCCCCTGCTGTTTGAAGAGTGTTTGCTTGAAGATCTTGCTGATTATGGGGTTGGCGAAAAGATAGATGACGTTATCGGTTTGGTTATAAAATGCGGTACGGACAAACAGGGGGCTTTGCGCGCGCTAAGCTATCAAATGCCTATTGGAGTTATGCTCTATCGCGCCGATTTGGCGAAAGATATATTCGGATACGGCGAACCGGACAAAATAGGCGAACTTTTTCGCAGCCATTTAACGATAGTAAACACGGCGCAAAGAATATTTGAAAAAGGGTTGTGCATTTTTGATGATACGGTTGATATTGAGAAGTATTCGGGTGAAGGTGACGAATGGGTTTTAGACGGAAAGCTTAACATAAGCAAAGCCCGTACCGAGTGTTTAAACGCATGTGTAGAGTTATTTCAAGAAGGATATACATCGGGCCAGGCAAAAGTGTTTGCAAAGTCTGTTCCGGCTTGGGCAATATTCGATGAGCTAAAGGACTGCAAAAACAAAGGGGTTTGCGCAGGCCCGGGCGGATACGTTCAGGGCACTTGGATAGGTATAAGCAGCGCAAGCAAGAATAAACAACAAGCGTATAAATTTTTAGAGTTTGTAACGCTTGAGCAAAACACTGCCCGGTGGTGGACGGACACGACAGGCCAGCCGTCGTGCTGTAAAAGCGTGCTCGACTCGATGCGCGAATATGCTCCCCCGGGTTTTAGCGGTCAAAAAATATACGAGTTTTTATTAGAAGAAGCAAAAAGAGACATTTATTCAATGCCTGCAATATACGATAAGTTTATCGGTGCTAAATTTGCAGAAGCCGTATCAAACGTGAAATTAGCCCTGTTGACAAAACAGGAAGCCATTGAAAGCTTTTGCGGCGCGGTGGCGCAAGAATACCCGCATATTACGCAATAGATTTAAGTCTTTTCGAAGGTGCAGGATTATTTAAAGTTTCCCATAAACTTAAACAAATCTTCCGGCTTAAAGTTTTTCATTGTTCCCATCATTTGTATCATGTTCTGCATATTTCGGATTTTGCCGTGCTCTTGGGGCGGCAAAAACATCGAAACGGCTTCGAACATATTTTCGGGCGATGACATATTCATATTGCGCAGCTTTTCAATGCGGCGCGCCATCCGCTCAAAGTTCTCCTGAGTTTTTGCGGACTGACAAAGCGCGCGCATCATTGCGCATGCATCGGGCGGGGCGTATTTTTGCAGAATATCGAGAAGCGTTTGCTGCCTTGACAGCTTGGAGAAATCCGACAGCTCTGTTCCGCGGCGCATGGGAGGGTATACCGGCGGCTGGCGGCGGTAGTTGTCGGCAATTTTTAACGCATCGAATATGCCGGCAATTGCCTGCCTGTCGCTTGTCGTTACATAAGGCTCGATGTTTTTCAACATTTCAATAGCCCTGTTTGTTTCAAGACCGTCTTTTAAAGTCATGGAAAGAAGAAAGCTCAGCTCGGGTGAAAACGAAGCGTGCTTGAGCAAATCGCCGTAGCCTACCGGTTTTTTTGGCGTCTCGTTCTTATAAGGCTGCAGCATACCCGGCGAATAACGCCTGCCAAACGGAAATCTGAGCATAAAAAGGTTCTCCTTTACTATTTGTTATATGTTATGCGGCAAAAAAAATTAATGTGAACAACAACTTGATATCGGAATATAGATAATGTGAGGAGGTGGCTTTTATGGTTAAAAAAGATTTAAGAAAGATAAAGGAAAAAAACTTAAAGCTGAAAAAAGACGAATTGCTAAAAGCCGCGAAACAGGCAAAAATTGATACCGGCGATATCAAAGAAGAAGATATAAGCGGTTATCAGGAAGCAATACAAAAATACGGCGATAAGAGTGAAACAGAACTTTTAAGCGAACTTGAGGTAATGGTGGAAAAAGGCCGAAAGGACGGAACTTTTTCCGAAGATATGTTGAACGCGTTTGTTAACAATGTAATGCCGATGATGGATGAAAGCCAGCGCGGTAAGCTAAAAAAGATTGCTGAAATGATAAAGGCGGATAAACCCGGCTGATCAACGCAAGCTGTTAAACGCAACAATGAGCGGGGATGATTTAAGCTTGCTGTTATAATGCTCAAAAAAAAGGAGAATAAAATGAACGCGCAAGAAATTATTTCTGCAAGGCAAGCGCGCAGGATTGCGGAAGCGAAAGAAGAAGCTGCGCTCGGAAACAAGGATATTGACGAGTTGAAAAAGGCGGTAGAAGAGTTAAGGAAAGGTATGGCAAAGCCGCTTGACTGTTATCCCATAGGTTCAATATATATAACAGTGTCGGGGCAATCCCCCGGGGAATTGTTTGGCGGCACATGGGTGGAATACGCCCAAGGCAGGGTGTTGGCAGGGTATAAATCAAACGATGCGGATTTTAATGTGGTGGGCAAAACGGGGGGAGCAAAAACAGTTGTGCTTACCGAAGGGCAGATACCAAAACATAAGCATCCGATAAGGTGGTACCAAGGTCAATATGTTTCGTTATCCGCCAACGGAACCGGAGTGAGCTCAAGCGGATACAAAACTGGCTATTCTTCGGGTACGGTTTACAACAATTCTATGGCTGCGGATTTGCAGGATAGCGGAGGGGGAGCGCATCAGAACCTGCAACCTTACATAACAGTGCGCATTTGGCAGCGTACAGCATAAATGCGCTGTTTAACGGCCGGTTATCGTTTAGAATGCGCGGCATAACCGATTTCGATAATCTTTCCTGGTGAACGATAAAGCCTCTCTTGCAATAGAATATACTGTGCAAATCGATTATGTGGTATAATGCAAAAAGTATTTAGAGAGGAATATAATATGAGCAAGACGGTTGTGCTTACAGGAGGCGGAAGCGCCGGGCATGTTACGCCCAATTTAGCGATTATCCCAAAGCTTGAAAGGATGGGATTTAACATTGAATACATAGGTACAAAAAAAGGAATAGAACACGATATAATCAAACGTGCCGGAATTCCATATCATATAATCAGCGCGGGTAAATTCAGGCGCTATTTTTGTTTTAAAAACTTTGTGGAGCCAGTTAAAATTTTAGCAGGTTACATAAAGTCAAAAAAAATACTAAAACAGATTAAACCGTCGACAGTCTTCTCAAAAGGTGGTTATGTGGGCGTGCCGGTGGTTTATGCGGCTTATTGTCTTAAAATCCCCGTTGTGCTGCACGAGTCCGACTATTCTCCCGGGCTTGCAAACAGGCTGTGCATAAAGCGCGCTCAAACTGTTTGTTTAACTTTCGAATCTGCGTTGCGCAGCATACCGGGCGGCAAAGGGGTGGTTACCGGGCTTCCCATAAGGGAAGAGCTGTTAAAAGGCGACAAGAAGAGGGGACTTGAACTTTGCGGATTTTCGGGCGAAAAGCCGGTGTTGCTAATCATGGGCGGAAGCCTTGGAGCTAAATCGCTCAATGACGTGATAGACGTTGCAATGCCAAAGCTGACAGAAAAATATGATGTGGCGCACATTAGAGGCGAAAACAATTTGGGCGATTGCTGTTCCTCGATTGGGTGTATGCCGTTTGGTTATGTGGAAAAAGAGCTTGCCGACCTTTACGCCGCGGCGGATATTATGCTTTCAAGGGCAGGGGCAACGGCGGTGTTTGAAATTTTGGCGCTGGCGCTTCCGGCTTTGCTCGTACCTTTGCCTCAGTCGGCAAGCAGGGGAGACCAACTGCAAAACGCCAAATATTTTGCCGAAAAAGGTTTTGCTTACGTTTTGCCGCAAGAACGGCTAAAAAGTGAAACTTTGATAGACGCTATAGACGCGTTATATAAAGACAGGGAAATTTTGCGCACCAATATGAAAAACCAAAACACAACCGACGCGGCTAACTCAGTGGCCAAGATAATTTCCGATGCAAAACGATAAACAGCTTATATTGCTGCTTAACAGCTATTTAGTGCAATCAGGGGCTTTGGCAAAGCAAACGTTAGCGGATATTCTTAACTTGGATGATGCGCTGATGCGCATTTACAGTTTGGTTTATACGCAAAACGGGCGCGCCGCGTTAAAGGCGCTTGCGGATATAGCTAAGAAAAAGCAGGGAAAAGAAATTCTTGCGGCGCTGGTGCGGTGTGATGCGGACAAGCTTATTTCAATAGGCGATGATAAAGCGCGCAAAACAGCATATAAACTTATCGGCATTTGCGCTCCTAACGAATGCGCGGACATGCTTCTAAATGCGCTAAAATCCGAAAAGACACGCTTTGTAAGACCGTCAATAATATTGGCGTTAGGCAACACACATAATCCAAAACGTTATCTTGCGGATTATGTTATCGAGCCGGGAGAGAGCAAACACGAAGAGCAAGAGCGACAGGCGCTTAAAAAAGCGTTGGGGAAAGCGGCTAAAACGTCGAAAGCGTTTTCAGTAAAATTTCCGCAGTATTGTCTGCTTAATTTTTTGCAGCTCGATGCGTTAAAAAGCGAGCTTGAGGCAAAAAAATGCGAATATGATTTTAAATACGGCATATTTAAAGTGCGCACAGAGCAATCAGCAGACTTGCGGTGCTATCATGAAAGGCTTTTCCCGCTGGGTAAAGATTATGCGCAGATAGCAAAAATGCTTGACGGTATGGGGCTTAGCTCAAAAACTTTTAGAGTAGAAGCGGGCGGCATAAGAAAGGACAAAAGGCGCGAGGCTATTTACGGAATTTCAAAAGGGCTTGAGCGGTTCGGCTATATTGATAACCCTTCCGCATATGATTTTGAAATAAGACTGGCAAACTCGTATGCTTATGCAAAATTTTCCGACGAACGGTTCAGCTATCGAAAACGTTCGGTAGCCGCCGGTATAAACCCGGTTGCCGCTGCGTCTATAATGCGCCTTTGTGAAAAATATATGCGCGGGGGAGCGCATGTGCTTGACCCGTTCTGCGGAAGCGGCACAATGCTTATTGAGCGCTCGTTCATCTTGCCGGCCGCTTCTTTAACGGGAATAGACATATCGCCGCAAGCTATAAAGGCGGCGCTTGAAAACAGAAAGGCAAGCGGAGTCGATTTTGCGATAATCCAAAAGGATTGTTTAAAATTCAAATCGGGGCAATTTGATGAAGTTATCGCCAATATGCCCTTCGGCTTACGCGTATCAAACCACAACAAAAATAAAAAACTGTATTACGATTTTGCAAACAAACTGCCTGAATTGCTTGGAAAAGCCGCCCATGCATTTTTGTTCACACAAGAAAAAACGTTGCTTTTAGAGGCGTTGTCGCTCAGCAAAAAGCTTATATTGCAAAGCGAACATATTTTTCATACCGGCGGGCTTTACCCTTCGTTGTTTATAATTAAAAAAGTTTGACCAAAATTTTTAAGCCATTTTCAGGGCGTTGTGGTAAGATAAATTGACATCTTTTATTCTGAGAATTAATATTAATCCAAATTATAATAGAAAGGACGGTTATAATATGCAGATTCCAAACATTTCTTACGGGCTGACTTTTGACGACGTGCTGCTTGTGCCTAAAAAAAGCGCCGTTATGCCGGCTGATGCTTGCGTAAAGACGCAGCTGACAAAAAAGGTTAGCCTTAACATTCCGCTTATAAGCGCCGCGATGGATACTGTGACAGAAGCACGTTTAGCTATTGCTATTGCAAGAGAGGGCGGCATAGGAATAATACATAAAAATATGTCAATAGAAGAACAAGCCTCAAATGTTGACAAGGTAAAGAGAAGCGAACACGGTGTTATAACAGACCCGTTTTGGCTTGAACCTGACAATCTTGTATCTGACGCAAACGAACTTATGGGGCGCTACAGAATATCGGGAGTTCCAATAACTAAAGAAGGTAAACTTGTAGGCATATTAACTAACAGGGATCTGCGGTTTGAAACTGACTACTCTAAAAAAATAAGCGAGGTTATGACGTCAAAAAACCTTGTTACAGCCCCGATTGGCACAACGTTAGCCGAGGCGCAAAAGATACTTGGGCGGTATAAGATAGAAAAACTGCCGCTTGTTGATGACCAAGGAATGCTAAAAGGGCTTATTACGATAAAAGATATTGAGAAAACCATACAGTATCCTAATTCGGCGAAAGACCAAAACGGGAGGCTGTTAGCCGGCGCCGCGCTTGGGATAACAGATGATATTATTGAGCGCGCCGAGGCGCTCGTATCCGCAAAGGTTGATATTGTAACGATTGATACCGCACACGGTCATTCGCAAGCCGTTATTTTAGCGGTAGAGAAGATTAAAACAAAGTTTCCTGATTTGCAGGTAATAGCCGGTAATGTGGCAACCGCACAAGGAACGGCAGATTTAATAAAAGCGGGCGCGGACTGCGTAAAAGTAGGGATGGGGCCCGGCTCGATATGCACTACGCGCGTGGTGGCGGGTATTGGGGTTCCGCAGTTTAGCGCCGTCTTAGAAAGCGCAAAAGCCGCCGAAAAATATGGCGTGCCCGTTGTTGCGGACGGGGGCATAAAATTTTCCGGGGATATCACAAAGGCGCTTGCGGCGGGGGCACATGCCGTTATGGTGGGCAGTTTGCTTGCCGGAACGGAAGAAAGCCCGGGAGAGACGGAAATATATCAGGGGCGCAGTTTTAAGGTTTACCGCGGGATGGGCTCAATAGGAGCGATGAACAAAGGCAGCAAAGACAGATATTTTCAAGAAAGACTTGACAAGCTTGTGCCTGAAGGGGTGGAAGGCCGGGTTCCTTTTAAAGGGGCGCTTAGCGACACTATATTTCAGCTTGTGGGCGGGTTAAAATCCGGCATGGGGTATTGCGGCGCGAAAGATTTAAAAACCTTGCGTGACAATGCGGAATTTATAAGGATTACAAGCGCGGGGCTGATTGAGAATCATCCACACGATATTTATATTACGAAGGAAGCCCCAAACTATACGGGAAGGTCATAAAATTGTGAAAGAAACGGTAATAGTGCTTGACGTTGACGGCAAGCACGGCAAAATATTAGCGCGCAAAATTAGAGGCTTGCATGTTTACGCAAAAATATTGCCGCACAGCACGCCTGTTGACAAACTGCTTGAAGCGGCGCCCATTGGCATTATATTAGCGGGGGATTGTGAAAACGCAATACTAAGCGATTACAAGATAGACGAGAGGATATTTGAATCCCAAATACCCATACTTTGTGTTGGCGGTGGAAGCAGACTTTTAATAGAGGCATTCGCAAATGCAGCAACAAACACTGACAGTGCAAACAAATATGTTGAAACCGATAAGCCGTCAATTTTGTTTGCGGGCGTTGATGCAGGTTTAATAAATTTAGATAACTTGTGCAGCATTGATAAGCTGCCGTTGGGATTTGCCCCGATCGGCTTTTCAGATAACCGCATAATTGCATTTGAAAACAAAAACAGAAGACTTTTTAGTATACAGTTTAACATAAGTTGCGGGCAGTGCGAAAAAATACTTAGGAATTTTCTTTTCGGCGTTTGCGGCGCAAGCGGCAACTGGACGGTTGAAAACTTTATAGATGAGTCTGTAAGCAGCATTCGCGAACGGGTAGGCGAAGGGCGTGTTTTGCTTGCGCTTTCGGGAGGGGTCGATTCGGCGGTGTGCGCCGTGCTGCTTGATAAATCTATTGGTCACAGGCTTAACTGTATATTTGTCGACCACGGATTGTTGCGCGCAAACGAGGCGCAGCAGGTAGCAGACGTTTTTTCGGGCGCATATAATATTAATCTAATTTGCGTTAACGCGCAGCAAAGGTTTTTAAACCGCCTTGCCAAAGTAACAGAGCCGGAACAAAAGCGCAAAATAATAGGCGAAACGTTTATTCGCATTTTTGAAGAAGAATCTGCAAAACTTGGAGAGATCGAGTTTCTTGCGCAGGGTACAATATACTCGGACGTTATGGAATCGGGGAACGGAACATCGGTTATAAAAAGCCACCATAACGTGGGAGGATTGCCGAACAACCTGAATTTTAGAGAGATTATTGAGCCTTTGCGTGATCTTTTTAAAGACGAGGTGCGTGCATTAGGGCAGGCGCTTGGTATGCCCCGGCACATGGTTTGGCGCCAGCCGTTCCCGGGTCCCGGGCTGGCTATTCGCATTATAGGTGAAGTAACCGGCGAGAAGATAAAAATATTGCAGGCGGCCGACCAAATATTCTGTCAAGAGATTGAATGTCTCGATTTGCATATATGGCAATACTTTGCGCTGCTGACCGATATGCGCAGCGTTGGCGTTTTAAACAACAAGCGTACTTACGATTATACGGTTGCCTTGCGCGCAATCACAAGCACCGATGGAACGGCTGCCGATTGGGCGTTTTTGCCTCACGAGGTGTTAAACCGTGTTTCAAAGCGCATAACAAGCGAGGTTAAAGGGGTAAACAGGGTGGTTTACGACATTACGAGCAAACCGCCCGCGACGATAGAGTGGGAGTAAGTCGCGACAGGTTTGCAGGTGATATTCAAATCTGCAAATCTGCGTACGGAGGAAATATGCTATGAATACTGGGTTTTCGGCACATTGAATTTGTAAATCTGCATACGGAGGAAATGCGCTATGAAGAAGAGTTGGATAGCAAAGCTGATTGGGATACCGATAGTCGCTGTCACGATCGTTTACGTGATAGCTTGGATCGTATTTATTAAGGGTGGTTCTTACCCGACAGGCGCTGGGTTAAGTAAAAGTGATTGGCTAGGATTTTACGGTAGTATCATCACATTGTTTGGGACTCTTTTTCTTGGGATCATCGCCTATATGCAAAACATATCGCTTCAAAAAGCAAACGAAAGATTTGAAAAAGCTAATTTGAATATGCTTGAGCAAGATCTGAAGTTAAATGGTTTTTCAAGCATTTCAATAGAGCTTATAACAATATATAACGATGGGATAAACTTGTTTTTTAAAAATACTGGTAAATTCTATCCATCTACCATGAGTGTTAATAGTGCCGTGATAGAGAGTGAAAACGAATCAAAAAACAAATTAACAGTTTTAGCGGAGAGTCAGGGAGTTTTTCATGCAGTTAAACATTATGATGGATATTTTTTTCTGCCTCTAAGTGAGGGTGATATCAAAATGATCAGAGAAAGTCTCATAAATGACAACTGTAGTGACATTTCCCCACAGGAGAATTTGGTTTTATGGCTTGACTATGAACTGGAGAATAGCCTCGGTGTAATTACAAAAGTATATGAGAAGCTTATTGCAAAAAAAATTGCTGTTGATGGGTTTGTTATAGAATATAGGTTTCTTATAAATAGGGAGATATTTATTCAAAACGCAGAAAATTAATACTTGAGTATTGTGTTATAGAAATTGATGTTTTATTTTTGACTGATAACACAACTTTGATAATATTGTTGATAACAGTATCTCAGAAAGACCATATAGGGTGGATAACTGAAATCATATCCTATCAAATGGAATCAAAACATCTAAACAGAAAAGTTTAGAAATGGGATTAACTCGGCGAGTGAGAGTAGTTTACGGTGAGCCGAAAAGCCTTTATCCATGCGTATTTGCGGATTCTTGATAACACTTTTGGCAACGTTGTGGCAACATTTCGTGGTATCATTATAGTATCAGCCATAAGAAAAGAGCCAACTTATTTTAAGTGTCAGTCAGCTCTTTTTTGTGTTGTAGATGTATTCCGATATGTCCTACACCCAAAAGCAAAATGCCTGGTATTAAAATGGGGTTTCGCCCATAAACCCCTAATAAAAGAAATCCGATAACAGGAAGTGTTGCTCCTGCAATTGGAACGCTAAGAAAACTGCTATAAAAATCTTTCAAACTTTTAGAACTTTTAAAATATCTAAACCACCAGAATTCATACATAATCATAAAAGTAAAAGATACTATCAGCCAAATGCTCCAGACTGAAAAAGGTTTAAAATCACTAAAAATTAAGGCTGCGGTTGCAACAATTATTTGTCCTATCCTCTCGCATAAAACAAGAAGGTTGTTTTCATGTTCTGCTGTGTAATTTTTGGGCTGATTTTTTGTCCATATTAAATTTGGAATTGTAAGCATTAATAAATAAACAAAACCCACATATGAAAAACCAAGATTCATTTTTCACGCTCCATAGTAGAATTATCATTTTTCAGGACTATCCAAAAGAAAACCACTTAGCCTTCGTGGTGGTGCTTTCATCCGATTTTGTGTAATGTTAAATTTAGGATAGTTATAACGCCACTGTCGTATTCTTCCTTTGTGATTTCACCGGCTTTGAGTCTTGCAGACTGCTCCTGCCAAGCGGAAAGCATTTCAAGAATACCTACATAGATTATATCTTTGGATTTATCGAGCCGCAAGCAGATTTCGCCATCAATTTCAACGACTTTAGGCCCATGCAAATCTTTCAAGGTGAACAGCGTATGCATTTCCAATAGGCTATTTTCAGCTATAGCTAATCTCACTATATGGGAAGATTTTCTTGATAGTATTGCCGAATTATGATACTATAATCGCATAAATCTACAGATTGCTCTAAAGGAGGCCTTTGAGTGCCCGCAATTAGTTATGATAAACTTTGGAAGTTATTGATTGATAAGAAAATGAATCGCACAAAACTTAGAGAGGCCACAGGACTAAGTTTTAATGTGATCGCCAAAATGGGCAAACGCGAAACTGTTTCCATGGAGAGCTTACTTAAAATATGTAATACTCTGCAATGTGACATCTCTGATATAATGGAAATTATCCCATATGAGCGGTAAGGAAAATGAACAATTCACAGACAAAATCCAAACAACGCGTAACCGACCACGGCGAGGTGTTTACCGCCGAGCGTGAAGTTAATGCCATGCTTGACCTTGTGAAGCAGGAGACGGAACGTATTGACAGCCGCTTCCTTGAGCCTGCCTGCGGCGATGGCAACTTCCTTGCTGAGATATTACGCCGTAAACTTGCTGTTGTGAAGTCGCGCTACGGTAAAAATGCGGATGATTATGAGCGTTACGCCGTTATTGCAGTTACGAGCATTTACGGTGTGGAGTTATTACCGGACAATACCGACGAGTGCCGGAAGCGGATGTTTAAGATTTTTGATAAAGAGTACACGGCGAATTGCCAAAAGACAGCGAACGATGAAACTCGCGAGGCTGTACGTTATATTTTACTGCATAACATTCTCTGCGGCGATGCGCTGACTATGAAAACCGCTGACGGTGTACCGATCATATTTGCGGAATGGTCGGCGGTGAATGGGTGTATGCTCAAACGGCGCGATTTCCGGCTTGACCAAATGTTAGAAGAAAACGCAGCCAATCTGCAATTGGATTTATTTGGTGAAGTTGGTGAATATGAGCGTGACGAAACAGGCACAATCGTTCTCTCGCCGATCCGAGAGTTTTCGCCAATCCATTACAGGAGGGTACAGGAACATGAGTGATTTTTATACCAACACATATAACCCGGACGTGCTCTCCTGCCTTGCCAACCTTTCGAATGACGAGGTTTTTACACCGCCGGATATTGTAAACAAAATGCTGGATATGTTTCCGCAAGAATTGTTTATCGATATAAGCACAACGTTTCTTGATCCTGCATGCAAATCCGGCGTATTTTTACGCGAAATTGCAAAGCGGCTGTTAGTTGGTCTTGAAAGCCAAATCCCCAATTTGCAGCAGCGCATCGATCACATCTTTCACAAACAGCTGTTTGGAATTGCGATTACAGAATTAACTTCCCTGCTTTCGCGGCGAAGCGTGTATTGCTCGAAATTCCCGAATGGCAGGTATTCTATTTCAAGATTTGATAATGCTGGGGGTAATATCCGTTTCAAGAAAATAAAGCATATTTGGCGCGGGGAGAAATGCGCCTTCTGTGGCGCTGCTAAATCGGAGTATGACCGTGACGAGGCTCTGGAAACGCATGCCTATGAGTTTATACATACTACCAAGCCGGAGGGTATTTTTAATATGAAATTTGATGTGATTATAGGCAATCCGCCGTATCAGTTGAGTGATGGGGGGCATGGTGCAAGTGCAATACCTATTTATCAAAAGTTTGCTGAACAAGCAAAAAAACTAAATCCAAGATATTTATCAATGATTATTCCCTCGCGTTGGTTTGCTGGCGGTAGAGGGTTAGATGCCTTTAGGAATGAAATGTTACATGATAATCGAGTGCGAGTGATATGCGACTACTTTGATTCAAGCGAGTGTTTTCCGGCAATTGACTTGTCTGGTGGTATAAGCTATTTTCTTTGGGACAGAGATAATCGTGGCGATTGTAAGATTATATCTAATGTTAATGGAAATCGCTCTGTCATGGATAGACCATTGTTAGAAAGCAATAGTAATATTTTAATACGATTCAATGGAGCGGTCAGTATTATTCGAAAAGTTATTAGCAAAGGCGAGCTTGAGTTTTCTGAAATTGTCAGTTCGCAAAAACCCTTTGGTCTAAGAACATTCATACAAGGCGAGACTAAAACAACTTCAAGAACAGTGAAATTATATGCGAATAGAAATGTAAGTAGAGAGCAAGGTTATATTGAGAAAGAAAAAATTATTGCTAATTTAGACTGGGTTAATAAATGGAAGGTCTACATTTCTCGTGTTTATGGAGAACGAGGAAGTTTTCCGTACCTTGTACTTGGAAAACCTTTTATTGGAGAGCCAAATTCTTGTTGTACTGAGACTTTTTTAGTTATTGGTCCTTTCGATGATGAAGAAACATGCAAGAACGTAATAAGTTATATTCGCACAAAGTTTTTTAGATTTTTGGTGTTGCAACAAAAAAATACACAAGATGCACCTAAGCGCGTCTACTCCTTTGTCCCGACTCAAAATTTTTCTGAACCTTGGACAGACGATAAGCTTTACGCTAAATATGGTCTAACCGAAGAAGAAATTGCTTTTGTAGAATCTATGATACGCCCGATGGAATTAAGTGGTGGTGACGGCGATGAATAAAATTTCCGTTCGTTTTTTTGACGACACCGAAGTCCGTGCCGTTTGGGATGAAGAAAAGGCAAAATGGTGGTTTAGCGTGGTAGATATTATTGGCGTTTTAACCGACAGCAAAGACCCTCGTAAATACTGGAATGTTATGAAGACGCGCTTAAAACGAAAGAATTCGCAGTTGGCTACAAATTGTAGTCAACTGAAATTGACCGCGCGTGACGGTAAAAAGTATGCAACCGATTGTTTGATTCAGGATGATATCATTACTCTTGTTGAAAATGTGCCGAGTAAAAAAACAGCCGAGTTCATTAAATGGTTTGCATATAGCGATAAAACCATTGATGGTAAGAGCAAAACCAAAGCATATGCATTGTTTGATAGTTCATTATATGACACTATAGAGGTCGGCACCGTGAATGGCTTGCAGCAGATCCATGCTTATCTGTTTGGCGGTTTGTATGATTTTGCGGGGCAAATCCGAACTATGAATATTGCTAAGGGCGACTTTCGCTTTGCTACTGCACAATTTTTGCCGGAAACGCTGAAAACCATTGAGAAAATGCCCGAAAACAGTTTTGATGAAATCATTGATAAATATGTGGAAATGAATGCTGCCCATCCCTTTATGGAGGGCAACGGAAGAAGCACACGTATTTGGCTTGATCTGCTTCTGAAAAAGAATTTGAAGCTATGCGTGGATTGGAGTCGCGTGGGCAAAAAAACATATCTTACCGCAATGGAGAAGAGCGTAACCGATACTGCGCCCATAAAAGCGTTGCTCTCTCTTGCTTTGACAAACAGGATAGATGATCGCGAAATGTTTATTAAAGGCGTGGATTATTCGTATTACTACGAGCAGGAGACCGAAATAACGGAGGTTGAGAGCAATGAGTAAAGAATTTTTCCCGTTGCGGCCTGAAACACAGCCGATGATATACGCCTATGAGGATAGCAACCCCGAATATCAAGGGTTGCTGAAAGTCGGCTATACCACAACCGGCGTAGAGCAGCGTGTGGCACAACAATACCCCACAAAACGCCCGGATGGGAAAGTCCCGTACCGTATCGTTTTCGCCGAATCTGCCATGTATTCCGATGGCGGAAATTTCAGTGACCATGACGTTCACTGCGCCCTTATCAAGCGCGGTTTTTTGAATAAAGGCGGCGAGTGGTTCCGCTGCTCGGTCAAGGACTTGCGGGCTGCCTACATTGCCGTTCGTGACAGCGTGGAAAACATTGAAAATCGTACCCGGGATTTCACCATGCGCCCCGAACAGGAAGAAGCGGTTAATAAAACGATTGGGTATTTTAAATTGGCTGAGAAAGAGAACAACGTACGCGCTGCCAAATTTCTATGGAATGCAAAAATGCGTTTTGGTAAAACCTTTGCTTCTTATAAGCTTGCAAAGCGCATGGGCCTGTTAAAGATATTAGTTTTAACATTCAAGCCCGCCGTTCAGAGCGCATGGGAAGAAGATGTAAAAACACACATCGACTTTGAAGGTTGGCAATTCATCAGCCGTACATCAGGCTTAACATGGGAAACTGCCGATAAATCCAGACCAATTGTCTGCTTCGGCTCTTTTCAAGATTACCTCGGCACAAACGATTCTGGCGGCATAAAAGCAAAAAACGAATGGGTGCATACTACAAATTGGGACTTGGTCATCTTTGACGAGTACCACTTCGGCGCTTGGCGCGAAAATGCCAAAAAGCTCTTTGAAATGGGCGATGAGGATGAGTATGAAGCCCTTGATCTGGAAAAATACGCTAAGGATGAAGAGGGCAACGCCATCAACGAAACATGGCTGCCCATCACCACGCCACGCTATTTATACTTGTCGGGCACACCGTTCCGGGCGATTAACTCCGGCGAGTTTATAGAAGATCAGATCTACAACTGGACTTATTCCGATGAGCAAAGAGCGAAGAAGAACTGGACTGAACCGCCCGATAATCCCTATGCCGCCCTGCCGCGCATGGTGATGATGACTTATAAAATTCCCGATAGCATAAGGCAGATTGCTATGCAGGGCGAGTTTGACGAATTTGACCTCAATGTGTTCTTTTCGGCAGAGGGCAAAAATGACCAGGCTAAATTTAAGTATGAGGATTACGTCCAGAAATGGCTTGACCTCATTCGCGGCGCGTACCTTGGAACAACGACCGACGATTTGAAACTCGGCGCGAAAAAGCCGGAAATGCCATACTCAAACAGTCGCCTGCTTTCCATCCTGACGCACACCATATGGTTCTTGCCGAACGTTGCTTCTTGTTTTGCCATGTGCAATTTGATACAAAAAAAGAATAATACCTTTTTCCATGACTATGCTATTAATGTTAGTGCCGGAAGCGGCGCGGGCATTGGCGTTGATGCGCTTGCGCCCGTGCAGAAGTCAATGGGTGATCCGCTTCAAACAAAAACCATCACGCTGACCTGCGGCAAGCTGACTACGGGTGTAACGGTAAGACCATGGACAGGCATCTTCATGCTCCGCAATCTATCCAGCCCAGAAACATATTTTCAAGCCGCCTTCCGGGTGCAAAGCCCATGGGAGGTGGATATTGGCGCGGGCAAACGCGAAATTATGAAGCGCGAGTGCTATATATTTGATTTCGCTCTTGACCGTGCACTCAAGCAGGTAGCCGATTACAGCTGCAGGCTTGATATAAACGAAGGGAATCCGGAAAAGAAAGTTGCGGAGTTCATTAACTTTCTGCCTGTTATCGCCTATGACGGCAGCACCATGAAGCAAATTAGCGCCAGCGATGTGCTCGATATTGCGATGGCAGGAACGTCAGCCACGCTTTTAGCGCGCCGGTGGGAAAGCGCGCTGCTGGTGAATGTCGATAATGAAACGCTGGCTCGCCTAATGGCGAATGAGGACGCTATGCGGGCGTTAATGAGCATAGAGGGTTTTCGAAGCCTGAACACCGAAATCAATGACATTATCATTGCCTCCGAAAAGGTAAAAAAGGCAAAAGCAAAGGGCGAAAAACTGACACCCAAGGAAAAAAAGGAGCTTACCGCTGAAGAAAAAGAATACAAGTCGAAGCGGAAGATGATACAAGAGAAGTTAATCAAGTTTGCCACCCGCATCCCCGTGTTTATGTATTTGACGGATTTTCGTGAACACAGTCTCAAGGACGTTATTACGCAGCTTGAGCCGGGTTTATTCAAACGGGTTACAGGCTTGAATGTGAAGGACTTCGAGTTGCTTGTATCGCTTGGCGTTTTCAATGGCGGTTTGATGAATGATGCGGTTTATAAGTTTAAGCGATATGAGGACTCCAGTCTATATTATACCGGTATCGATAAACATGCAGGCGAAGCTGTAGGTGGCTATGATACTGTTTTAACAAGAGAGGAATACGATCGCCTCTTCGGCTCACAACAAATTTCCATATCTGACGTGACGCAGCAAACGGATGAAAGCAGCCCCAAAAACGGTAACGATAACGAGGGTACGGATAATATAACGCCGGAGGAAAGATCAGTCTTTCAAAAACTCAAACCAGAACCTGCACGGATAGAAACAAAAGCATCTGTTTTTGCGCGGCCACAAACAAGCACGGATTCCTCCCGGGTTGAAGATTATTCTTTTGTGAAGCCCGGCTTGACTGTGCATCATAAAACCTTCGGAGAAGGTAGGGTGGTAAAGGTCATTGAGGACAAATATGGCGGCAAAATCGTTGTTGCTTTCGGTAAAGCGGAAAAGATGTTCCTATTTCCCGACGCTCTCCGGGACGGCTTTCTAAGAGTCGATTAGTATACGAAGGTATAGTATGATGACTGCGCGTGGTAAAAGCATAAATCTCTTCCTTATGGATGGAGAAGATAGCGGTCGCATAAAGTGTACGCTTGCAAACTGGACGGGTGTGGCCTATAAGATTCCACGGACTGCTTTAGATTTGTGTAAGGAGCGTGGCGACATCAAGCAGAGCGGCGTCTATTTTCTTTTTGGTACATCTGATGAGACGGGAAATAAGGATTACTGGACAGAAGCTGTTGTGTTCACCACTTCCAATGATTCTTTCGGTCCGACCGAAATCAGCTATCTTGAAAATCGCTTCTGTGGTCTCGCGCTTGCCGCCAAACGTTATGACGTGGAAAACAGCAAAGAACCGACACAAGGTAATATCGCGGAAGAAAAAGAAAGCAAGCTTGAAGAGTTTGTAGATTATGCTCACATTGCTGGACATAAAGTTTTTGAGCCTCTTGTGTCTTCGAAATCTATGGAGGACATCGAAAAATACAGCGAAGTCGAAGAACCCATCCTCTTTTTTAACCGCGCAAATCACAATGCCTCAGGTCGCCGTACTAACGAGGGCTTTGTTATCTTTAAGGGAAGCGCAATTGTTCCTAACTTACAAAAAAATTGTCCGAATAATGTAAGAAAGTATCGTGAGAGATATAAATCTAAAATAGATGGCAACAACATTCTTATTGAAGATGTTCTTTTGTCGAGTCCCCCTGCTGCATCCGCTTTTATCGGCGGTGCAAGTTTGAGCGGCAATATAATGTGGAGGACAAAGGACGGTATTACGCTTAAAGATTTAGAAAAAAACGAGTAATTTTCGCACCTCAAGCTCCGTATGCAACGATCGTTTGACAGAAGATTAACTATATAAAACGTTATGGAAACAAGGGATGCTAAATGGCAAAAAAGGATATGTGTTAACTGTAAAAGGGAACTGGGCGTTTTTACGGGAAAGGCGAATGTTAGCAATGGGACTATTTGCACAAACTGTCTAAGCACGGCGGGAATTGGTCAGCTTGAAAGTCTTGCTGCATATTCAACAAATGATGTTAAATCACTAATTGCTTCGAGAACCCCACTTATACAAGCATTTTTACCGACAAAAAAAACAGGTTCATATTTACAGATTGATGATACACATAAAGTATTTAAGGCTGGTGGCAGCATTTTTGCATCCTCTAATTTGCTAAACTTCAAGCTTATAGAAGACGGTGAAACAATCACTAAAGGCGGATTAGGTAGAGCCGTCGCAGGGGGGCTTCTATTAGGTGGTGTGGGTGCTATAGTTGGAGGCTTTACAGGTGGAAAAAAAGCAAGTGTGTCTGTAATTCGATGCGTATAAAAATAACACTACGTAATTGCCACTGTTCGATGGTTTATATTCCGTTCATTATTTCTGAGACAAAGACAAGAAGCTTTGTGTATAAAGCAGCTCAATCATCTGCACAGGAGTTTTTTCAGCTTTGCAAATTGTTTCCGATTCATACCAGTTTGAGATAGCAGCTCACATTACTAATCAATCCAGTGCGTCAGCTGTTGGGTCATCGGCTTCATTCGCGGGAGGTCAACACGATAGTGATTCTTGATCGTTTCGCCAACGCTGAGGACTACAAGCTCCTGCTGGGATGACGGTATGCGGGAAAGACGGTATCTGACGTTCGACATGGAGAATCTACGCCACCGCGAGGCTTTTGTTCTTTTTTCGGCACAATCCAGGAGGCGGCGCGGCGAATATGTGGTTGATTTTATTCCCAAGGCACAGCAGAATAACCGCTTAAAGGAAACGGTGCGAAGGGTCATCAAGGAAACGGTGCGAAGGGTCATCACGGAAGCGCTAAAGGACTTTTCCTCTACTGCTCCTGCCATAGAGAAAACAGCGGCGTTTTTCACAAGGGGGAGCATAAGAAATGTTTGCCTACTGCGCTCAAACAGTCTGCGGCAGCCATAATTTCATACTGGGTGTGACAGTGAATCCAGGCAACATGTATGACAGTGTGGCCTTCGATTATGGCCAAAAAAGGCAATATAGAGTGGTACGAGTACGTATATGATGAATACTATGACTGTGTCATTTGTCCGGAGAATCAAATACTCACCTACACAACGACCAACAAAGACGGCTATCAAGAATACAAGAGCGATCCGGTTATATATGCCGAGGCTGCCCGTCGCGGGAGCGATGTGCCGCTATCAAGAACTGCCAAAAGGTCGTAACTCTGCACATCTGGAACGATTACATCGAACGAGCAGAAGATGTTCGGCATTCACCCACAGGCAAGCAGGTCTACGAGAAACGGGGCGAGACAATTGAGCGGATTTTCGCGGATGCCAAAAAGAAATATGCCATGCGATATACGCCATATCGAGGGCTTGTCCATGTAAGCAACTGGGTCAATCTTAAATATGCAGCCATAAATCTTAAGAAGCTGGCGATGTGGCGGTGAAAAGACGGATTATCCACATCACCCGCTAGTTTAAATCGAGCATTATCTCCGCTTTCATCTTTCCAAATATGACTTTGCGCCTATATTTCGGTGCAAATGCCATATCAGCCTGTGCAAAAAGAAATAGCTTCTCCACTCTACTAAAGAAAAAGCAGAGCTCTATCCCTGCAGAGCGGTCATCAAGTGATCAGTTCCCATAATATTGATTACTCTCTTCAGGTTGTATGCAAAGAAATGCAACAGGGTTTCTGTCCTCACGTTTTCTATCCCTCTGGTTAAAAAGTAGGAGAACCCCAAACCATTCTTAACCGTTCCGAATAGATGCTCCGCCAACTCCTGCCGTCGCTTGTAAAGCGGCATATCTCTGAAATGGTCGATCGTAAATATTTCGGTATGGGTCGTTTGTACAAAGCGTCTTTTTGGGACAATGCCGGAAGGCATTCGGATTGTTGTACCGTGTCCCCGGTGTTTTGGAAGAAGCACGGCGTACCTTGCCGCATAGCACCTGCCCTTGTGGGCAGATGCAGGCATCCTTTTCAGTATCATATCGAAACTTTGATTTCGAATACTTATCGCTGACTGCAGATTTTTTGTTGACAGGTTTTGATACAAGAGGTGTAATTCCCATATCAATGCAGGCAGCAAATTCCGATGCTGTATAGCATCCCGCATCCGTCAATACCGTTAATCCTTCCACATTCAGTTCTTCTTTTGCCATCTCTGCCATATGGGACAGTTGCTGTTTATCATCCGGATCACTGACAACACCAACTGCTACAACCAGATAATGTCTGCTATCTACTGCTATCTGAACATTATAGCATATACCACAACCACCATTGCTCATTTTCATCAACCGACTATCCGGACCGGTCCGGCTATACTCTCCGTTGGTTTCCACTTGTTCTTCAATCGCTTCCAGTTCCTCAATCCGGTATTAACTCCAGCTTATTACGGTAATCTTGTCCTGTTTTATTGATACTTTTGTCATCCTCCCCGTCTTCCGCTCCAAAAACGCCGTGTCCCTCGCCGAATTGGCGGGGGATATTGCAAAGAGCAGCATATAATAGTATATAGGGCGCCATAGCCAAGTGGTAAGGCCAAGGTCTGCAAAACCTTTATTCCCCAGTTCAAATCTGGGTGGCGCCTCCAATTATTGCCGAAGTGGCGGAATCGGCAGACGCACGGGACTTAAAATCCCGCGGAGGTTAAACTCCGTACCGGTTCAATTCCGGTCTTCGGCACCAAGACATTCTAAACCCTTTATCGGCGGCACTCTGCAGGAATAAGGGGTTTTTTCTGACAACCATAATATATACTGTTATAATCTACAACCTTATTTATATTTTTTTATACGTTAAACGCTATGGAAATTGGAAAGCTTAGTTAAGGTTCACCCAACAATAATCCTATTGGCGAATAATCTAATAAGGCAAAATAGGGCTTTTGCCATATTAACAGTGAACATACCTTATATTTAACATTTTTCTATATTATAATATATTCAAATCTAAGTGTATTGGAGGTTCTGTATGGAAAAGCTTCATAAGGATTTTAATCAAAGATGGAACATAAATAAGAATCCGCAAAGTAAAGAAACATTCATTGAGTTTAGGCAAAGAGTAAAAGATATTATTTATGGTTATACAGAATGGGGTTGTTTCGAATTTGGCGAAATGTCTCCCAGCGGGTATCATTATAAAGGGAAAGTTAAAAATTTATCGAAAAATTTTTGTAAATCTGCAGGGTTGCCGATTGACGGTGGTATTGAGTCGCATATTATGAAAGCAAACGACTACCCTGAATTATTTCGATACATTGAAATAGTAATTAACCTTCTACCCGGAGGGAAATAAAAACAAGTTTCATAAAGGAAATTAAAGACGCTGTTAACATATGCAACATACAGGTTAATTTCACTGATAGCGGCAAGTTTTATCCCCGGGGAGCGAAACTATTAGACGAAAAGTTGGTTAATGACAACCTTCATTGGCTCCTTGAGTATAAAGATTCCTATGAAAGATTCGAAAATGCCTTAAATCTATATTCCTCTAACGGAGACTTAACAAATATTGTCGATGATTTAAGAAAAAGCTTAGAATTCCTACTACATGTCATATTTAAAAATAGACTACCATTAGAAAAACAACGTAAAAATATTAAAGATTTTTTAGATAAAAGAAATATCAATAAAGAAATAATAGACACAGTTCGTAGATTCATAGAATTCTTTGGGACATATAACAATAGATATGCTAAACATGGTAATAGAGTTTATAAAGAGGAAACAGAATTTCTATTATATCAAACAGGTGTTTTCTTAAAGTTGTTTATCACACTAAGCAAAGTGGAAGTATGAAAAGGCAGGTAAATCAGCTTGCTTGCATAGCGCAAAAAATGCAAGGTCGGATATTTTAATAAAAGGTAGCACATCATTTCCTCGTTTTGGGCGTGAATATCACCGCGACAATATAACCAAAAAGCACAGCTGCAGATATGCCTGCCGCAGTTGCAGATACGCCGCCCGTAAGCGCGCCTAAAATGCCGTTTTCATCTACTGCCGAATACGCGCCTCTTGCAAGCGAATAGCCAAACCCGGTAAGGGGCACCTTCGCGCCCGCACCCGCTAATTTTACAATAGGCTCGTATAACCCCAAGGCGAAAAGAACAACCCCGGCGGTAACGAATATCACCAATATTCGAGCGGGAGTAAGTTTAGTTTTTGAAAGCAGTATTTGCCCGACAGCGCAAATTGCGCCGCCAATCAGAAAAGCGTAAACATAATTCATATTCCGCACCCCATTTCTATGGACACAGCGTGGGCGATAGACGGTATGCTCTCTCCCTGAAGGGCGCTTGTGGGGCTGTGCAGCGCCCCCGTCGCGACAAACAGCAGCTTTTTTATTCTCTGCTGCATAAATTCCTTATAAAAATGCCCGCACAGCATAGATGCGGCGCATCCGCAGCCGCTGCCTCCGCATTTCATGTTTATATCGCCTCCGTAAATAAGCGCGCCGCAATCGCAAAACACACCCGAAAAATCGTACCCCGCGTCAGACGCAATTTTGTGAAACAGGCTTGTTCCAAAAGTGCCTAAATCCCCGGTCGCTATTTTGTCGTAATAATCAGGTTTTCTGCCGGTGTCTTCCAAA
The DNA here is from genome assembly GCA_964441275.1 of uncultured Christensenellaceae bacterium. GTDB lineage: Bacteria > Bacillota > Clostridia > Christensenellales > SZUA-584 > SZUA-584. The sequence goes on from CAYTUG010000007.1 coordinate 68,024, forward strand.
TGGGTTATTATTGTTTCAGCCGCCGCAGGCGCCATTGCCGCGCCCATGTTGTTAGTATCGGTTGCGCCAAGGTCAATTACCCTTCCCGCGGTCGCAAAGGTTACGGAGGGAAAATTGCCTCTTGCAGCAGTGAGCAAAGCCGCCCCGGATGCGCTTACTGTGTTTTGGGATTCGGGCGGTTTGGGGGTTCCAAGCTCTAAAGGATTGCGAAACTGCCGCTCTGCGGTGGCGAAATGGCTGCTTGTAGCGCATACAACGTATTGCGCAAACCCTCCGTCTACCGCCATAGAGCCAAGTATTATCGATTCCGCCATAGTTGAGCAGGCGCCGTACAGCCCGAAAAACGGTATTCCAATTTCCCGTGCCGCAAAACCTGAGCTGATTATTTGGTTAAGCAAATCGCCGCCGTACAAAAACGAAATATCATCCGGCAAAAGCCCTGCGCGTTCAACAACCGATTCCACCGCTTTCAGAAAAATTTTTCGCTCTGCAAGTTCGTATGTTTTTTCGCCCCACAGATCGTCAGCAAAAGTTAAATCGAAACTTTGTCCGTAAGGTCCTTGCTTTTCCTTTTGTCCCGCTATGGCAAACGCCGCTCCGATGTTGGGGGGATTATTAAACCTTATTGTTTTTTTGCCTATCCGTGAGCCCATTTACATCACCTTCACCAAAAAATAAATTATGCCGACGACAACCGAAGAGCTGATTCCGTAAACCAGCACGGGCCCCGCGATAGTAAACAGCTTTGCGCCAACCCCTAAAACATAGCCTTCCCATTTATATTCTAACGCGGGCGCAACCACGGAATTTGCAAACCCTGTTATGGGCACAATTGAGCCTGCACCGGCAAAACTGCCCAGCAAATCGTATATTCCAAAACCGGTGAACAAAGCGCCTAAAAATATCAAAGTCATAGTGCGGAAAGCATCAACGCCTTTTTCGTCCAATCCTATAGTGCTGCCCAAATCGTTTAAAGCCTCGCCCAGCACGCATATAAGCCCGCCCACCAAAAACGCAAAAGCGCATTCTTTTAGAAGTGAGCTTTTGGGAGCGGCATTTTTTATGTACTGCTGATAGTTAGTTTCATCTATAGTTTTTTTAATGTCCATTCAATTATACCTTTTCTTGTTTTTCGGTAACGGTTTTTGTAAAGCTTTCCGTCTCCTCTACATTTTTAAGGCTGCCTATATTTGTTTCCGGTATTTTAACAAATCTGCTCATTTTGTTTCCTTTCAAAATAAATCCGATATCCAGTAAATCAGCGAACCCGCCAATTTACCCGCCACAAACCAAATCAAGACCAATGTAATAATACATTTGCTCAGCCCGCTGTTTTTCAGCAAAGGCGTAATGTTGACCACTTCCGCTAAGCACGCAATAAAAACGCCAACATAAATGCCGAAAAACAGCCCAAATATTGCTGATGCAATAGCCCCCAAACACAGCGATATCGGAAAGAGCGTCATAAGCGTTCCTGCGGCGCCTCCGATTGCGGCGCAAGATGCCGCTGCTGCGCTGCTTACCTTCAGGTTTAGCGCTAACATGGTTTTTGAGAATATGCCGAGCATAACCAAAAAAGCGCTTACCGTCCCTCCCACTACAAGACCGCCGCAAAGCCCGGTAAGTGCGGCAAAAAAACTACCCATCGGGCCGATCGCTTTTTGCCGCAAGAAAATTGCGAAGCGAAGTCTCGTATTCGTAAATATCAATATCAAGTACGGACGCGCGCTTTCTCTTTCTTGACAGCAAACTAAGAAGCACTGTAAAGCCTATCACTATTCCGGCGGTGTACGGTATGCTAACAATTAAAAGATCGGTATGCGCCTGCCCATTAAAAAAAGCGCCTATAGCAAGATGTACGTTTCTCATGTTGACATCTTCATGAAAGGTAATCAAAGCAACCGCGCCGCCAAAAAACATTATTATGCAAAACAGCGCTGTTTTTATTATTGTTTTTATTCCGGTTTGATTGGTATGCGCTAAAAAAATGTCGCATTGTTCCGGGCCTAAGTTGTTTATAGTATAGCCCGGGTAAAGCTGGGAAAGCCTTTGTGCTGCGTCAAATGCGGTAAACCTGAGCGATTGGTCAAACTCTAAAAATGCGTTCTCGAGCGGCTTTGGGTCTGCGCCGAGCACCGAGCAAATTTGTGAGAGCTTCAACCGCTTTGTTTTTGAATACATTATCTTTTGCAGCGAAAAATAAAGAGCGTCGTCCATACTACACATACCAAGCGTCAAAACTGATGTTTCTGTTTGGGTTTAAAAACAAAACGATCAACACCATAACAGCGGTTATTAAAATAATTAACAGCAAAGCTAAAACCCATCTCTTGTGCAACAAATAAAACACGCTTTAAATTATCTCCTTTTTTGCGGCTTAGTGTGATATTATTATGGCGTGATTACGAAAAAAATATTATTGATTGCACGCTATTGAACAGCTTTTTTTAGTTTGTGTATGATTTTGGTAATCAGTCTTGAAACCTGGACCTGAGATATCCCCAAAATGGAGGCAATCTCGGTTTGTGTTTTATCGCTGAAAAATCTCAGCATGATTAGTTTGCGCTCTTTAGGTTCGAGTTTTTGTATCAACTCTTTTAGCAATATGGTATTTATAATATCGTTGTCATTGTTTTCGCACATAGTGTCTATCAGTAAAGTTTTTGAGCCTTCGTCTTCAAAAGCCGGCTCAAATATTGATACGGGCGTGCGCACCGCTTCCATGGCAAACACAATATCTTCGGGCGTCATTTCAAGCCTTTTAGCAATCTCGTCTATTGTGGGTTCTCGCTTGAGTTCGTTTTTTAATATTTCTTTTGTGTTGAATATCTCAAAAGATTTTTCGCGTAAAGAGCGGCTAACCTTTATAATGCCGTCATCGCGCAGAAAGCGTTTTATCTCTCCCGCAATCATGGGCACCGCATATGTGGAAAAACGCACTTCAAATTTTGCGTCATACCCAAGCACTGCTTTTATCAGCCCAAGGCTTCCAATTTGCATTAAATCCTCGAAGTCGACTCCTCGGTTTAAAAATTTTTTTACTATGCTTTTTACCAACGCAATATTGCGCACTACCAAAGTCTCTTTTGCAGCGTCATCCCCGCCTTGTGCGGCTTTAATAAGCGCAAGGCACTCTTTATGCGAGAGAAGGCCGTTATTTGCCATGCCGCTATCCCTGCTGTCCTATAGTTTTAACAAGCTCTACCAAAGTGCCTTTTCCCGGTTTTGACTCGACGGTAACCTTATCCATAAACGTTTCCATCACAGTAAACCCCATGCCCGAGCGCGAGTCTTCTTTTGACGTGCTAAAAAATGGCTGCCGCGCTTTAATGATGTCTGCTATGCCGATGCCAAAATCCTCTACTGCAATTTTTATTTCGCAGTCGTTTAAAGATGCAACAATGTGTATTCGTCCCATTGTTTTTGGATATGCGTGTACGATGGCATTGGTTACCGCCTCTGAAACGGCGGTCTTTATGTCCGCTATCTCTTCAAGTGTAGGGTTAAGCTGTGTGGCAAAAGCGCCCACAACGCTGCGCGCAAATCCCTCGTTAACCGATAACCCGGGTAGAATCAACTCCATAGTGTTTTTAAGTTTCATAAAAACCCCCGTTATTTTAATTTTTTAATTATCTTGTAAATTCCGCTTACATTAAATACTTTCTCAATCTGCCGGTTAGGATTTTTGACATAAAGATTGTGTCCGGCAGCTTTTAGCGTTTTATACCGCCCAAGCAGCATCCCAAGCCCCGAACTATCCATAAAGCTTAAATTTTTAAGATCAAGCACCAAATCTTTGTTAGTGCGGATTATTAAACGGTCAAGCTTTTCTTTGGCGGCGGCGGCGGTGTGGTGGTCTAACTCGCCGTAAAAAATAGCAATTGTATATTCGCTTTGCTGCACAACTTTAATATGCATATGTATATTCCTTTCCTGTAATCCTTAACTACTTCTTTGTTCAAATGGCCTATCCTTTAAGAGGTTTTGCCGCAAAATAAGACGTTTTGATGCAAAAATATGGATGATGTCGAAATAAATAATGTTTTGTATTTAGGACAGCCTAAAATCATAACCGGACGGGAAGTAAGAATGGGCAGACATGTAAAAAGGGGCTTATTAAAAAGTACATTATATTTTGTCGCTGCGGCGTTTAAATATGGGGCTCTTATTCTATTGACGCTAACGTTAGCGTCGGCGGCTTTTTTTGTTTCATATTTGATGGGGCTAAGCGAATGGAAAGAGTTTGACCCCGGGAAAATAAAAGAGATGCAGCTGACCCTGCTGATTTATGATAAAAACGGGGTAGAGACCGCGTCGCTGTACAACACGGAAAACAGGATTTATCTCCCCATCGAAACAATCCCGAATCATGTAAAAAATGCGTTTGTTGCGATAGAGGATTCACGTTTTTATCAGCATAACGGAGTTGATATAATACGCATCGCCGGTTCTTTGCTGGAGGATTTAAAAAGCGGAAGCCTAAAACAAGGCGCGAGCACAATATCGCAGCAGCTGGTGAAAAACACAAGCCTTACGGGTGCAAAAACAATTTCGCGCAAATTGCAGGAAGCCGTGATGGCGTATAAATTAGAACAGGTGTATTCCAAAGACAAGATTTTAGAGATGTATTTAAATTTCATACCTTTCGGGAAAGGCGCTTTTGGCATCGAGGCGGCATCCAAGGCGTATTTTGGCACCAATGCGCAATCGCTTTCGCTGGCGCAGGCAGCAATGCTTGCAGGTTTAATAAAGGCGCCCTCTTATTACGCGCCGCACCTCGACCTGCAAAAATCTATTAAAAGACGCAACCTTGTTTTGTCCGAAATGGAAAGGCAAGGGTACATATCAGAGCAAGAATTAAAAAAGGCGCGCATGGAACCCGTTGTGCTTGCGCAGCAAAATAAGTTCAATTACGGTTATTTTATCGATATGGTTTTAAGCGAAGCGGAAAGTTTGCTTGGCGTAGACAGCGAACAGCTGCTTATCGGCGGTTACCGCATATATACCACACTTGACCAAAGCCTTCAGACGACTCTTGAGTTGCTGTATGAAGATGAGAATAACTTTCCCGCAAATTCGCAGGACGGCGAACAATGCCAATCGGCTTTTGTAGTGCTGGACAGCAAGAAAAGCGAAATCCGGGCGCTATTGGGCGGGCGCAGCTATCAAACGCGGCGCGGCATAAACCGTGCGATAGATATAAAGCGTCAGCCGGGCTCGACAATAAAACCGGTGCTTGTATATGCCCCGGCAATCGAGAGGCTGCATTATCTGCCCACAACTTTGGTATTGGACGAAAAAGAAGATTTTGACGGCTATGTGCCCAAAAACTCTACCGATAATTATCAGGGTTGGGTTACGATGCGCCAAGCGGTGGAAAATTCTCTGAACTTGCCCGCCGTAAGAATACTTTCCAAAGTGGGAGTGTCCCCGGCGAAACTGTTTGCAGCAAATGTGGGCATACCGTTTGAAAACCAGGATAACGGGTTAACGCTTGCACTCGGGGGATTTACAAAAGGGGTATCGCCGCTCTGCATTGCCGGCGCGTACGCGCCTTTTGCAAACGGAGGCAGCTATGCATTGCCTTACTGCATAACTAAAATAGAAAACGGCGGGGGAGAGGTATTGTACCAAAAGGCAGACGCGCGCGTTTGCGTAATATCGGACAAAACCGCTTTTTTAATGACGTCAATGCTAAAATCGGCGGTAGAATCGGGAACCGCAAGGCGAGTGCACGTTAACGGGGTAGATATAGCCGCCAAAACCGGCACGACGAGCGCGGGCACTGCGGAGGGCGAAAACCGGGACATATGGACAGTTGCTTACAACAGCGATTACACCATGTGTTGCTGGATGGGATTTGATAACACATCGCAATTACACTGTTTGCCGGCGCAAACCACCGGAGGTACATATCCGGCCGGATTAGTGCAAAAAATGTTTGGGAAAATATACAGCGGCACGCAGGCGCCGGGGTTTTTAAAGCCGGATGGTATAATAGAGGCAAAGATAGATTTAAAGTCAATATCGAATGAAAACAAACCAATGCTTGCAAGTGCGTTTACTCCCGATAAACAAACGGCCATAGAATATTTTTTTGAAGAAAGCGCGCCTACGGAATATACGAACTATTGGTCGGTGCCTGTTGCGCCCGATGAGATTGACGTGTTTCACGGCGACGGCGGGTATCCAAATATATGCTTTGTGCCCCTTGAGGAACATGTAATATACAGGCTTATGCGCCGTGATATAAAAGAAGGCAATTGTATTGTAATAGGCGAATATAGCGGAACCGTATCTTCGGTGTCAATGAGCGATTTCACCGCGGAATACGGACATGAATACGAATATTATATATTGCCCGTTCATCCTGAAATAACAATAAAAGGGGAGCGGCTTTGCGGCCAGCCCTCTAAGGCGGTGCGCATTGTTGTAAGCGCCGAACAAGATTACATGCCTTAAAGCTGTTCTAAGTTTCGGGAGCGTACAAAATAACAATCATATCGGTAAGCGTTTTTAATTCGTCTGTCTTTTGTTTTATGGCGCCGGTGGTGGAAGCCGCATTTGCAATAAGCTTTTTTAGCGATTTTATGGTATTTGAAAGGTTATTGCGATCTTCGTTTGGCATTTCGTAATCCGGGTTTGAAAGGACCGATTCGGAATAGTTGATTTGTGTTTGCGCAGCGTCAATAGCGGCTTCTCTTGCGATTTGGGCTTCATTCCACGCTTCGGTATGAATATCGCAGAAAAACGTTTTGAATAAAGGCGAATCAGGGCCTATATCGGAAGCCGTTTCACCTTCCTCTAATGCGGGAAGCATTCCGGGCAAATATTCATCGCGCTGCTTTTTTGTTAGCTTCCAATAGATGGAGTCCTGAGGCACGAAAAGCAAAGATTTCATGGCGCTTCCGTCATGGACGGGGCAATAAGGCCCCGCGATTTTCCCGCTGTCGGGGCATATTTTGTACAGCGCATGCCAATCGCATTTTTCGATGGGTTCGGTTCCAGCCGCGAACCAAGCGGCAACGGGTTTATGACCGCCAAGGTCGTGCTGGCAAGCCTCGGTGGCTATTTTGCCCGAAACGGAGCATACGGTTAATTTAACAAGCTTGAGTTCCGCAGGGGTCGAATCAATAATAGGCTTATTTTCGAGCCCCTCAAGAATTTTTGACATAAAGTCTTTCCATAGGGGCGCGGCGGAAGAAGAAGCAAATTCGCTTTTGTGCAGGGGCTTGTAAAGGTCGTGGCCTATCCAGAGAGTCGCGGTATAATAAGGCGAAATGCCGGCAAAAAGTATTCCTCTTGATTCCTGGTTTGTGCCCGTTTTGCCGCCTATGGTCATACCGGAAATGCGGGCTTTTTTGCCTGTGCCCGATTGGACGGCATCGGTTAATATGTCCGTTACAATCCATGCGGTTGACTCTTTAAAAACGCGCCGGTTTTCCCGGATATCATCTGCGTTAAGTATTTTGTTACCGTATTTATCTTCAACGTATCTAAACGAGAGGGGTTCAAGATATATCCCGCTGTTTGCGATAGTGGCATATGCGCCCGCAAGCTCAATCGGAGTTATACCCGAAGAGCCGAGCGCGAGCCCGGAACCCGTTTGGTTTATGTCCACAGGGTTAATGCCCATCTGTACAAGGTAATTATAAGAATCTTTAATCAAAACATGGTTCATTAAAAGATACGCGGATGCGCTGTTTAAAGAATTTACTACTCCGCTGCGCAACGTAACAGGTCCGTAACTTGAGGCGCCGCCCGCCGGGTATCCGATTTTACCGTTGTCTAATTTCCAGCCTTCTATAGGCAAAGGCAGATTAGGGATAACTGTGCCGTCCGAAAATCCCTTATCGATAGCCGGGGCATAAACCGCAATCGGCTTGATTGAAGAGCCTACGGGCATTTTGTTTTGGTATGCTCTGTTAAGCGTTTTTTTTGCGGTGGGCGTTGTGCGCCCGCCTACCACCGCTTTTAGCTCTCCCGTGCTTTGCTCAACCACAACTGCGGCCGCCTGCGGCTGAATTATTTCCGTAACAACGCCGCTGCTTTCATCGCGTATCACGCTATCGGCGGAGTTGGCGAGCCGGGGATACTTACTCCAATTGCTCAGGCTTTGCTCTACTGTTTTTTGTATTTTTGGATCGACAGTCGTGTATATTTTGTATCCGTTGGTTCTAAGCTCGTTTTCGATTTGGGATCTGTTTTGTTTCGTATCCTGAAGGTTGCGCTGCTTAAGAAGGTGTGTGATTACGTCATATATCGCATATTCAACAAAGTACGGCATTTCATACATCTGCGATACTTGGGATTCTTCAATTACAGATACAGCGTCGTTTAAAGCATAATTGTACTGCTCAAGTGAAATAAAGCCTGCCGTATACATTTTTTTAAGCACTTCGTCCGTGCGATCGTTTATAAGCTCGGGCTGCATTGATACATAATAACAGCGGCGGGGGTTATACTGATACGGGTATTGAGTAATGCCGGCAAGCATAGCGCATTCCCTGACGGTCAGAGCGCTTAAACTTTTGCCGAAATAGTCCATTGCCGCCGCTTTTACGCCATAATTGGAACCGCCAAGATGTATTGTGTTTAAATACGCTTCGAGTATTTCTTCCTTGGTGTATGCTTGCTCAAGCTGCATCGAAAGGTAGGCTTCCTGAATCTTGCGTTTGTAGGTGCGCTCGAAAGAGAGCAACTTGTTTTTAATAAGCTGCTGCGTTATAGTGCTGCCCCCCTGAATGTTAGAGTTGGTAAGGTTGCTTATAAACACGCCCACCAGCCTTTTCAAATCCACGCCGGAGTGGTATTTAAACCGCACGTCTTCTATTGCAATAAATGCGTTTTGCAGTGTTTCGGGAATTTCGTCTATCGATGCGATATCCCTGTTTTCCACGCCCGCATAAGCGGTAATTAGCTTGCCGTCGCAATCATAGATGTACGAAGTTTCGGCATGTTTTTCTATCTTTCCGGTATCAAGCTTAGGTGTTGTTTCCATATATCCTTTGGCGATTCCCACAATGGCGCCAAGCCCTGCGGCGCCCAACATAAAAAATGCTAAAAGTATTAGCTTTACAGAGGAAAGGGTTATGCCTAAGAAAAGCCCGCCGCGGCTGCGCCTTGAGCTAAACATATTTATAGGCTCTTTACCCTCGCCCGTAAGATGCTCGGCAGAAATATGAGGCACTGTGTGCAAGTTATTATCTTTATGCGGTTTGCGCGCGCTTCTGCGCGCCAATCTTGACAGCAAATTAGTTTTGGAGCTCTGCTTGGAATTGGCGCTGTCAAACACCTGAGTGTGCTCGCTCGCGTAATCAACTCCGGTTCTTTCAACCCCGAAAATCCTGTTTTTTATTTTGTCTGCGGCAGATTTGGCGGCGGCTGAAAATCTTCTGAAAGCGGCTGCAACTCCAGAAGAAAACTTTTTAACGGCCGATTCAGTTTTGGATAAATTATTTTTCCGGTGCATAATAATCTCACACGCAATTTTTTTATAATTATAACACAATTTAAACGCTGCGCACAATGACGCTTTATTTGCATTTTAAACACACGTTCGTTATGCAAACAAAAACATAAGCATAGTTTTAGTATTGGGTGAGTTTATGCGTATAAAATTATCAAGAAAATGGGTTGCGTTAATATTGCTTATAGTGGTAGTAATAGCGTACCTGATTGTTGACGAAGCGGTACGGCCAGTGATAATCGGCATCACGGAAGCGCGGCTTAGAGCTATTGCGGTTAATGCTATGAACGATGCCGTGCGTGATACGGTTGGCGCGGAAATCAGCTATACCGATTTGATAAAAATCGAAAAGGACGATAAGGGGAACATAACTCTGCTGTCCGCAAATGCGGTGCTTATGAACAACATCGCGTCAAACACCGCAATAGCCGCGCAGGATAAAATACAAAGTATCGGCGAGCAGGGCATAAGCATACCTATAGGTACAATCATCGGCGGGCAGCTGCTGTCGGGCCGGGGGCCTTCGGTAAATGTTAAATTTGAACCCGTAGGTTCCGTAACTTCCGATTTTAAAACCGAGTTTGAAGATGCGGGAATAAACCAAACGCGCCACAAAATATATTTGGTGCTTAATTCTTCGGTTCGCATTATAATTGGCAACGATAGTCAAACGGTTGAAGTGTCAAGCCAGGTGCTAATATCGGAAACAATAATAATCGGCGATGTTCCGCAAAGCTATATGCATTTTGGAAGTAAAGAAAGCAAGCTTAACCTTCTTCCTATCGATATAGTCGAATAAGTTTGAAAAACAATATGTTTTTTGGTACTATTAAAAAAAGCTATTGCAAAAGGGGAAAATATGGCGGGGCATTCTAAATGGGCAAACATTAAACACAAAAAAGAGCGTGCCGATTCTAAGCGCGGCAAAGTGTTCACCAAGTTAGGCAGAGAGATTGCCGTTGCGGTAAAAGAGGGCGGTTCAGACATTGAGGCGAACTCTAAGTTAAGGGATATTGTTACAAAGGCGAAGGCAAACAACATGCCTTCGGATACGATTGCGCGGTCTATCAAAAAAGCGGCGGGCGAACTTGGCGCGATTAACTACGAAACGGTAGTTTACGAGGGTTACGGTGCGGGCGGCGTTGCAGTTATAGTAGAGTCTCTGACAGATAACCGGAACAGAACGGCGGGTGAAGTGCGTCACAGTTTTGACAAAAATAAAGGCTCGCTCGGGGCAACCGGGTGCGTTTCGTTCTTGTTTGAAAGAAAAGGCGTTATTGTTATAGAGAAGAATGAAGATTTAGACCAAGACACGCTTATGCTGTCGGCTATCGAGGCGGGCGCGCTTGATATACAGGAAGATGAAGAAATAATTGAGATAACGACGGATACACAAAGTTTTTCCAACGTATGCGAAACGCTTGAAAATGAAGGGTATATGTTTGCTCTTGCGGAAGTGCAGATGGTCGCCTCAAACAGCGTTGAAGTTTCGGGAGAAAACGAGGAAAATCTGCAAGGGCTGCTTGATATGCTGGAAGATTGCGACGATGTGCAAAACGTATACCATAACGCCGTATTCGCTGAATAATTGCTATGCGCCCCGCAAAAAATATCCTAAGAAAGAATAGGGTATTTTTTATTGAGAAAACACAAAAAGCTTGTAATATTTGCATCAATGCTTATCATTGTTATTGCATCGGGCACAACGGGGTTTTTTATAGCGCAAAGCGAGCCGCGGATCGTTGAGGAAAAAGAACCGTTAGCTGTTGATGCCGATAATGCGCGCATAGACAGAGAGGCAATAGTATTGTGGCATATTGACTACAAAATGTGCGGTCACAGCATAACGGTTGAAAACAACGTTGATGAAAACATGATAGGGCTTTCCTTTTCTCAATTTTGCAATAAATACCCCAACCTTAAGGTAGTTGATTTTTCAGCGCATAAAATCGAGATAAAAACAAGCTTTTACTGCTATTGCCCCGAACATTATATTTTGAAAAAATGCGGCGATATGCTTGCAATATACAGGACGGCGCCCGGAACGGATAATCAGGAAATCTATATTAAAACACAAATCTGTTTCGATGATATTGATTCGGGAGAAAAAGAGGTGTTAACGATGGGCAGGGTGTTCGGCTCGCTTGAGGATATTGATTCGTATATAGTAAATATTTTAGAATAGGCGCACAAAACGATTGACGAATACGGTATACATGATGTATCATGTGTGAAAATAAAGTATGTCTTCGGGGCAGGGTGAAATTCCCTTACCGGCGGTAACAGTCCGCGAGCTTTTGCTGACACGGTGCAATTCCGTGACCGACAGTACAGTCTGGATGTGAGAAGAATGTGCATGTTGTTTTAACGTGCGGCTCCAAAGTTTACTTACGGGGCCTTTTTTATTTGCTCCGGGAAAGGAAACTAAATGAAACTAAACAAAAATGTAAGAATGCTGACTACATTGTCCGTGTTGACGGCGCTGTCTATCGTACTGCTGATAGTTATCCCTCCTTTTCCTTTAACGGGAATGGGCGATCTTAAGTACGACGCCATGGATATACCTTTTCTTATCGCCGGATTCGCGTTCGGGCCTGTTGCCGGTATAGCGGTTACCGTTATAGCGAGCTTTATACAAGCCATTACGGTATCGGCCGGGGAAGGGCTTGTCGGGGCGGCGATGCACATTATCGCATCCGGCACATTGGTTTTGGTGGCCTCTTTGATATATCGCTTTATGCACAATATTAAAGGCGCGATTATCGGGCTTATATCCGGAGCGTTGGCTATGGCGGTTGTTATGATACCGGCTAATTTGCTTATTACGGCGCCATACTACCAAATACCGGTTGAAGCCGTAGCCGGAATGCTGCTGCCTTTTATAATTCCTTTCAATTTAATGAAGGCGGGCATAAACATTGTCGTAGTATTTTTTCTTTATAAACCGCTCAGACGGTTTTTAATTAAGAAATAAACGTATTATATTTTACAAAAGCGCGGTTTTGAAAATATTGCAAGCCGCGCTTTTTTCGTATATACTACATTAGATTGCAACGGTAAGGAGACGCCCGGTATATTGGTAAAAAGATATGTTACAAATTGCGAGGAAGAGACGATTTTATTGGGAGAAAAGTTTGCAAAGTCGCTAAAATGCGGAGATGTTATTGCGCTGTACGGTTGTATCGGCGCAGGCAAAACAGTATTTGCAAAAGGCGTGGCAAAAGGGCTTGGTATTAAAGAGGACGTAACAAGCCCAACTTTTAGTTTAATGAAGCACTATATGGGCAGGCTTCCTTTATACCATTTTGATTTGTACAGAATAGAATCCGCCGAAGAGCTGCCGCACATAGGCTTCTACGACTATTTGGGCGGGGACAACGTTTGTATTATTGAATGGGCGGAAAATGCGGAGGATGTAAATCCCGGCATTGAGGTCCGCATAACTGGAAAAGGTAACGATATTCGCACCATAAATATATCAGAGGGTTAACATGTATATATTGGCTGCCGATACATCCGGGGGCGTTTGTTCCGCGGCGGTATTGGACAAAAATCGTATACTATCGGAATCGTACACGAACGCCGGGCGTACGCATTCCGAAAACATCGGGCCTATGATTGACTTTTGTCTTTCATGCGCTAAGCTGAGCATACGCGATATCGGTTTGTTTTCCTGCGCGACAGGTCCCGGCTCTTTTACCGGTTTGCGAATAGGAGTGGGGATGACAAAAGCGTTCTCTCATGCTTCCGGAAAACCGGCGGCGGGAGTAAACACATTGGACGCATTGGCGCATAACGTGTATGGCACAGATAAAATCGTCTGCCCGGTTATCGATGCCCGCCGGGGAGAGGTTTATACGGCAACATACAAAGCCGGAAAAAGAATTACCGAATATAGCGCTTTGGCGTTAGACGACGTTCTTAGAAAACTTAGCGGTTCGCCCGCTATATTTGTAGGCGATGCGGCGGTTAAGTTTAAACAAAAAATACTTGATTACGGCTTTGAAACGGCTTATGAAAGCGTTGTTTTGCAAAGGGCGGGCTCTGTCGGCCTTTTGGCATATCAAATGTATTTAAACGGCAAAGTATCAACTGCCTGCGGCCTCGAGCCTTTTTATTTGCGCCCGACACAGGCGGAGCGCATGTTAAAAAAAGAATGAACGTAATTATTAGAACTGCAACTCAAAAGGATATAAAGGATATATACAACATAGAAACGCAATGTTTTACGCGGCCATGGTCTTATGTATCGATTCTGTCCGATTTATCGTGCAACGAGTTAGCTCGTTATGTAGTGGCAGAAATAGACGGCAATTTGGTTGGCTATTGCAGTATGCATATAGTTGTTGATGAAGGCCATATAATGAATATAGCGGTTTTAAAGGATTTCAGAAGGCGCGGTATAGCCGAAAAGCTGCTAAAAAAAACAATCGAACTAAGCAAAGCTGTTTTTTTTACACTCGAAGTGCGCATGTCTAATTTCGGAGCGGTTCGATTGTACGAAAAGTTTGGTTTTGAGATAATGGGCAGGCGTCCTAAATATTACGGCGATGAAGACGCGCTTATAATGTTCAAAAGCGCGCCTTGATAGTTTGCCGTTATGTATGTATAATCGTCAGGTAACAGCTTTTTTTGATATGAATGTAACGATTAACGGCATAAAAATTTACTATGAGCAGCACGGAAAAGGAAAACACGTTCTTGTGCTGCACGGGTGGGGTGCAAGCATAGAAACTATGCGCCCTGTTATAGATGCGTTAAGCGCAAAGTTTCGTGTTACGGCTTTAGACTTTCCCGGGTTTGGCGGAAGCGGAATGCCGGACGATACATACGGCGTGCCCGAATATATGGATGTCGCATACCGCTTATTGCGAAATCTTGGGATTACAAAAACGCATGTAATTTGCCACTCGTTTGGCGGGCGCGTTGCGATAATGCTTGCTGCGGCTTATCCGCGCTTAACAGAAAAAATAGTTTTTACGGGCGCTGCGGGGCTTATCAAACGCCGGACAATAAAGCAAAGGGCAAGGGTGCGCATTTATAAGGCGGCAAAATTCTTTAATCGCGGGCATGTTGTAAAAAGGCTGTTGCAAGCATTGGGCGCTGATGTTGAAAAGTATATAAAAAACGCAGGCTCGGCGGACTATAAAGCGTTGTCAAACGATATGAAAAAAGTGTTTGTGCGCATAGTTAATTTGGATTTAAAAAGCCTTCTGTCCAATATTAAAAGTCCGTCGTTGCTTATTTGGGGTGAAAATGACACCGAAACGCCCGTCGAGTTTGGCAGAATTATGGAAAGGCTGATACCTGACAGCGGGCTTGTGGTTTTCAAGCACGCGGGGCATTATGCGTTTCTCGAATGTTTTGATCGTTTTATGCTTATTGTCAAGACATTTCTGGAGGATAACAAATGACAATATATATTAATGTTTTGATGTATGCATTTTTGGCCGCAGTTATGGTCTTCTCTTCGGTCCAAACAATCCACATATTGCAGCTTGAAGGCTATAAAAACAGGAACCTGTTTCGATGGCTTTTCTCTCACTCTTCCAAAGTCTATAAGATACCCGTATTTACGGCATCGTTGTTTATTCTGCTCGGTATTCTTGCAAATATGGTGCTGCCCGCAACAGCGCAGTATGGATTTTATGCGCTTGCGGCGATTTACGCGGCGGTTATATTGGTATATGTAAAATCTGCGCGCATTCAAAACCCTAAAAAGCCGCTTGTGTATACGGGGCGCGTTAAACGCTTGTTTGCTTTTATAGCTTTGGTTTATGCGATAATTGCGGCGGGCTTTCTGCTTGTTGATTTAAGAGTACTTTCTGTCACCATATTGACTGGAACGCCCGGGTTTTTATTTTTTCCTATGATTGGCTTTGGCACCGCAGCGGCAAATTTTATTGCCCAACCTTTCGAGTTTTTTGTGCGGCGGTGGTATTACAACGATGCTAAAAAAATGCTTGCCAAAAGGGATGATTTAATAAAAGTAGGGATAACGGGAAGTTACGGCAAAACAAGCTGTAAATTCATATTAGGCACTATCTTATCGGAAAAATATAACGTGCTTGTCCCGCCGGATAGCTATAACACAGCCATGGGGGTGACGCGTGTCGTGCGCGAGCGGCTCAAGCCTTATCATCAAGTGCTAATTGCGGAGATGGGAGCGCGAAACATAGGCGATATAAAAGAAATATGCGATTTGGTTAAACCGAAATATGCGCTTTTAACGTCTGTCGGAGCTATGCACCTTGAGACATTCGGCAGTATGGAAAATGTGGCAAAGACAAAATACGAACTGATTGAAGGAACGGCAGACCGGGGAAGCTGTTTTTTCCCTTCCGGCTC
Organism: uncultured Christensenellaceae bacterium; assembly: GCA_964441275.1. Taxonomy (GTDB): domain Bacteria; phylum Bacillota; class Clostridia; order Christensenellales; family SZUA-584; genus SZUA-584. The sequence continues at coordinate 83,841 of CAYTUG010000007.1, forward strand.
GCCTATATGCCAAACGCTTTACGACAAAACAAAAAAGGATAAGTATTTGTTTGGATTAGAATATCAAACGGGCATTTCCGCATACGCCCAAAATATAAAGACGGGCAGCTTCGGAAGCCGCTTTGAGCTTGTGATAGAAGGAGAGATAATCGCCTGTGAAACAAAGCTGCTTGGCAAACATAATATTGCTAATATTATCGGCTGCGCGGCTGTGGCAAAAAAGCTTGGCCTAACCGTTGACGAGATAAGAATAGGCATAAGAAAAACTGTTCCCGTTGAACACCGGCTGCAGCTTCTTCCCACAAGAAACGGGATAACGGTAATAGACGATGCGTTTAACGCTAATCCTTCGGGCGCAAGGGCGGCCATGGAAGTTCTTTCAATGTTTGAAGGGCGTAAAATTGTTGTGACTCCGGGATTAGTTGAACTTGGAGAGCGCGAAGAACAAGAAAACAAAGAATTGGGAAAGACTATGGCAAAGGTCGCCGATATAGTATATCTGATAGGCAAAAAGCATACAAAACCAATATATGCCGGGCTTGTGCAAGGCGGATTTGACGTAGAAAATATTTTTGTTTTCTCATCGCTAAAAGAGGCGACGGAAATGCTTTGGAACAACGCGCGCATGGGCGATGTGGTTATATTCGAAAACGATTTGCCCGACAACTATAACGAATAGGAGATGCAATTATGAAAAAAAACCTTGCGGTAACCTTCGGGGGCAGAACGGTAGAACATGACATTTCGATAATAACCGCAATGCAGCTTATGCATGCCGCCGATAAAAGCAAGTACAATATTGTTCCGCTGTATATTGACCGTGACGGAAAATGGTATACGGGAGACAAGCTGCTCAATATGGCGGTGTTCTCGGATTTTAATCCTAACGTTAAAGGTGTAAAACGCGTATTCTTATCGTGCGCAGCGGACGCAATGCTGTACGAGTACAAAAAGCAAAAACCTGTTTGCCGGATAGACGTTGTTATACCTGCAATGCACGGTATGCACGGCGAAGACGGCACAATACAGGGGCTTTTAGAGCTATCGGACATACCTTATTCAAGCGCGGGCGTTGCGGGCTCGACAGTTGGTATGGATAAAATTTTAACGAAAGCCGCTTTTTCAGGGTTTGGATTTCCTGTGTTGGATTCGCTATATTTTGAACGCGACGAGTTTTACCGGGACAGCGATTCCGTATGCGAAAAGATTGAAAAAAAGATTGGGTTTCCGGTTTTTATCAAGCCTGCGAATTTAGGTTCAAGCATAGGAATAAACAAAGCCAATGATTGCGAAGAATTAAGAAACGGGCTTGATATAGCGGCAAACTATGACAGAAGGATATTGGTGGAAAAGGCGGTAAACGATATAACCGAAGTCAATTGCTCCGTTTTAGGCACGGCGGCCGACTCTAAGGCAAGCGTTGTCGAGCAGCCGGTAACCGCAAGCCGTTTTTTGGGGTTTGAAGAAAAATATTTAAGCGGGGGCAAATCAAAAGGCATGAAGTCTTTAGGGCGAAAAATTCCCGCCGATATTTCGGAAGATATGGAAAAGCGCGTGCGCAGCCTTTCGCTTGAAATATTTAAAGCGCTTGATTTAAAAGGCGTGGTGCGCATAGATTTTATAATTGACAATTCAAACGGCAATCTTTATGTAAACGAGGTCAACACCATACCCGGATCGTTTGCATTTTATCTGTGGGAACACTCGGGGGTATCGTTTTCATCTCTTGTAGACAATCTTGTGGCAATTGCCGAAAAACAAATGCGGGAAAAGAAAAGGTCAAGTTTTGCGTTTGATTCAAATGTATTAAGAAAAGCGGCCGCAGGCATTAAAATAGGGAAATAAAAAGGGCTGCAACGCAGTTTTTTAAACGTTTGGAAGATATGTTTGCGGCTTAAAGTGGACTGGATTTTTATGGTGGGCAATTAAACTTGCAATCTACACGCGGGAAGATGCCCGAAGATGTGTGTTGTCTTTTTTGTAGGTATCTGATATCATTATATGTAAGCATTAATCGCTTTTTTTATATTATAAATAATCATTTACATCCATGCATAATTTACTTATAATGAAAAAAAGAAAGGGGTGCCATTATGTCGGAACAGAAAAATTCGTTGGGTATGACGGATAAGACGGCGAGCTGGTTTTCTTACTTGTTTTCCATTATCAGCGCTATAATAATACTGGTGTCGGAGAAAGAGAATAAAGAGGTTAGAACGCACGCTTGGCAATCGCTTATTATGGGCTGTTTCTTTATCGCGGTCTTTATTTTAATAGGTATCTTAACCGCAATATTTATGCCGAACCCATTTACCAATCCGCTTGCTTATGCTGGGGCGGTTGTAGGCGCGTTCGGATTCTTCGCTATTTTAAATACGATTGCATCTATCGCATGGCTTATTCTGACAGTAATATGTATTATAAAAGCGGCTCAGGGAGACATTTATAAACTGCCCGTAATTTACAACAAGGTCAAAGACATAAAATAAGCATAAAAGGCGGCAAAAAGCGCCGCTCTTTTATTGCCGCAAGTTGGGCAGCCTTGACAGTACCGCTCTGCCGATAAATATGGCGGCCGCATACTTTGCAACGTCTAAAAAAAAGTATACCCCTGTCGCGGTAACTATCACGTATTCAAGCGTGGCCGGCGTGTTAAGGTATATGTTTAGTATTGCGTACATGTAGCCAATACCCAATAAATAAATTGCGGCTATGCAGACAAGGGAATATGCAAGAATAATTAATACAGAGCTAAAAGTTAGTTTTCGCGTTATGCGATCGCGCAACAACAGGCTTATTAGCAATGTGCATAAAGCGAAACCCGGCAGAAAGCCGAATGAAGGCTCGAATATATACCATAACCCGCCTCCTTTTGCGAATACCGGTATTCCTGTAATGCCTAATGCAATATAAACAAGCTGCGACGCTAAAGCGTATTTTGGTTTAAGCAAAAAACCTGACAGGAAAACAAAAAAAGTTTGAAAAGTAAATACTAACATTGTGCCGGGTATTGGTATTTTAATAAATATTGCCCCCGCTGCCGTAAGCGCGGCAAAAAGCGCACATATAAGCATTTGCCTTATTTTCATTAGAAGCCCCCGGGCTGTAAACTCTATAGTATTAACAAGTTTACATCTCTTGGTTTTAGGTGTCAAGCGATATCGCTTTTACCGTATCACCATGCTATACAAAAAAGTTATAATCATGTATAATTTGTTCTATGGCACCGCAATCAATGTGCATTTCCCAAAATGCGCAAAATGAGAAAACTCTTATAGAACGCGCACAAAAAGGCGACAAAAATGCCATTGAGGCACTTTTATTATACAGCGAAAAAAGAGTATACAATATTGCGTTTCGCTTTATGGGTAATAGCGCGGATGCATATGATGCGGCGCAAGAATCGTTAATAAAGATATACAAAAAGATTTCAACATATAAGAGAGACGCTTCTTTTCTAACATGGGTGTACAGGATTTGCGTTAACACATGCTTGGACGAGATTCGCAAAAGGAAAAAAGCCCCGGTATTGGTAGAGCATATCCAAAACGAAACGGAAGGCAGCGGGCAATTTTCACCGGAGGATTACACGCTGAGCTTGGAAAACAAACAGACCATACAAAAAGCGATAAATATGCTCAGCGAAGAGCAAAAAGGCGTAATAATTCTGCGGGATATAAATGGACTTTCATATGAAGAGGTTGCAAAATGCCTTGGTATATCGATAGGCACGGTTAAATCGCGAATTTGCAGGGCAAGGCAAAGACTGCGCAGCACGCTTGGGGCAGATTGGAACTTAATTTGAATGGGATGCGTCTTACATATGTACGAATAGGTTATATACGGAGGAAAAATATATGAAAAAGATTTTAACCGCTATTGTAGTCATTGCTTTGCTGTCTGTTTCGCTGTTTGGCTGCGCCGCGCAGGAATCGCCAAAAGATTATTATGGTGAAGGGTCGTTTTCCGAATCTGACGGGGCTAATTATGATTCCAAATATGAGATGCCCGCCGATGAAATAGAACGCGCGCCTATGATGCCGGAGGAGAATTACGCAGATAATGAGGAGATAGCCAAAGGTCAAAAGCTTGATTTTGACGGCTCCATGCTAAGCCCGACGCTGAACAGAAAAATAATATTCGAAGGCGACATGCGGATAGAGACAACGGAATTTGATGAAGATTTCAACCGAATAAATGATACGGTCGCAAGTTTTGGCGGATATTATGAAAGCAAATCGGTTTATGGCACCAAACCGGTTAATTGGAACGATAAGGGAAGAACTGCGCAGCTTGTTGTTCGTATTTCGAGTAATAAATTCGATGATTTTATAACTAACATTAAAGGGTACGGGCAAACAGTTTCTATGTCTACCTCGGGGCGGGATGTTTCGTTGCAATATTTTGATACCGAGACGCACCTAAAAGCGTTGCGCATAAGGCAGGAGAGGTTGCTCGATCTATTAGAGAATGCCAAAAAGCTGCAAGATATAATCAGTTTGGAGCAAGAGCTTGCCAATGTGGACTATCAAATACAATCTTACGAAATAGAGCTTAGAACTTATGATAGCTTAATCGATTTTTCCACGATTACTGTGGAGTTAAAAGAGCTTAACCAGATAGAGAGAATTGCCACTTCGGGCAAACAAGACATAGGGACGAGGATTAAAACCGGTTTTTATTCCGTACTTAACGTGCTTACCGAAATTGGCGAAGGGCTGCTTATATTCTTAATTTCGGGCTCGCCCGTGCTTGTGCCTGTTGCCGTGTTGTTGGCTTTGATAATAATTGCCGCAAAAAGGCGCAAAAAAAGAAGAGCGCAAAAAAACGATCAAACAGGGCAGCAATAAATGAATCATGACCACCCGTCCAACGGGTGGTTTGCACAAGGGCTATAAGCCCATGTTACCGGCCAGCGCTTAAAGACGCTGGCTTTCACATATGTTCAAGCCTCTATTGCCTTTGCCACTCCTGAAGGAGTATTCGTAATACCAGTTACTCCTTAAAGGGGTCTTCGTACTCCTTTACGCTCAGTTTGTCTAAGGCTATATCGTGTTTTTCTTGTTCTGCTATGTATTTCTTTACTGTTACTTCATTTAGTTCTACTGTGCTTACATAATATCCTCTACACCAGAACGCCCTTCTTCCATATTTGTATTTTAGATTTGCATGTCGCTCAAATATCAGCATTGTGCCTTTTCCTTTCAAAAACCCTACAAAGATAGATACGCTCATCTTCGGCGGTATTTCTACTAACATATGTACGTGATCCGGACATATCTTCGCTTTCATCTTTCCAAATATGACTTTGTGCCTATATTTCGATGCAAATGCCATATCAGCCTGTGCAAAAAGAAATAGCTTCTCCACTCTACTAAAGAAAAAGCAGAGCTCTATCCCTGCAGAGCGGTCATCAAGTGATCAGTTCCCATAATATTGATTACTCTTTTCAGGTTGTATGCAAAGAAGTGCAACAGGGTTTCTGTCCTCACGTTTTCTATCCCTCTGGTTAAAAAGTAGGAAAACCCCAAACCATTCTTAACCGTTCCGAATGGATGCTCCGCCAACTCCTGCCGTCGCTTGTAAAGCGGCATATTAGCTTTCGTATTGCAATCCACCTCATCGGCATATCTCTGATAATGGCCGTTCGTAAATATTTCGGTATCGGTCGTTTGTACAAAGCGTCTTTTTGTGACAATGCCGGAAGGCATTCGGATTGTTGTACCGTGTCCCCGGTGTTTTGGAAGA
>CAYTUG010000008.1:0-79436 GCA_964441275.1 uncultured Christensenellaceae bacterium
AAAGAGGCTTTACCGCAGGCAGGGCAGCGAGGATAGTATTGCACTGAACGTAAACCGGGACGATCAGGTGCAAACTGATGTAAGCAATTACGGCAAAGGTACTTTTGGAAACCTAAATTATCTTTACCGTAACGATAAAAGTTATGAGAATTGTTGCACTTTGGGCAACGAAACTGGTACAATTTCTGCATGAGGCTATCCTTTCGGGAGATATTAGTTTTTTAGCAGAAACATTGTATCAGAAAGGCTTATAGGGTCTCAATTTTCATTTAACTTTACAAAACGGACTAATAATTAAGGAGGTTAAAAATGTGGGCAAATATTGTGTATCAACACAAAGAATAAAGCGGCTGAGGGAGCGAGTTATGTCTCAGCCATACCGTATTGATACGGAACGGGCTCTGATTATTACTGAATCATATAAAAACCATGAACACGAGCCCATTGCAATGAAACGTGCCATTGCACTAAAGGACATACTAGAGAACATGACACTTTCTCTTGAAGATGACGATTTGCTCATGGGTTACCAATCATCCATATTGCGCGCCGCTCCCCTGTTTCCGGAGTATTCAATAGATTGGCTGGTTAACGAATTGGACGAATTTGATAAACGTTCTGGGGACAGTTTCATACTTTCTAATATGCAAAAGGACGAAATCAAGCGCATCTACCCGTACTGGCACGGGAGAACTCTTGAAGATAGAGCATGCGCAATTATGAGCGATCGATCAATGCAAATAGAAAATACAGGAGTAATTCGCGCATTGAATATGATCACCTGCGGCGATGGACACATCGCACCCAATTACTACAAAATACTTGACGTTGGTATAAAAGGCTTAAAAATGGAAGCACAGGCTGTGCTCGCTTCACTTGATATGACAAAACAAAAGGATCTTTTAAAGAGCATATTCCTTCGAGGCGTAGTACTCTCTTTGGATGCTGTTGTGACATTTGCCAACAGGAACGCAAGTTATGCCGAAAAGCAGGCGAAAATAAATACGAATCAACAACGAAAAGCAGAACTTCTGGAAATGGCCAGAATCTGTCGCCATGTTCCAGAAAATCCGCCCAATTCTTTTTACGAAGCTGTACAGGCGGTATGGTTCATACACCTCTTACTACAGATTGAAAGCAATGGGCATTCCTACTCCCTTGGCAGAGCTGATCAATATCTTTACGGATTTTATCAAAATGACATCGACAGCGGTAAATTAACCAAAGAGAGAGCTAGTGAGTTGCTTGAGAACCTTTGGATCAAAACCTATACAATAAACAAGATACGCCCATGGAAGTATACACAATTCAGCGCCGGTGGGCCAATGTATGAGAATGTTACTATCGGTGGACAGACTTCGGAGGGAAAAGATGCGGTCAATGATCTCTCCTTCCTCATACTCGAATCCATTGCCCGTACCCATCTTACCCAGCCGAATCTGACGGTGCGCTATCACAGGAATATGTCAGCAGAATTTATGGACAGATGCATTGATGTGATCAAGGAAGGCTTCGGTATGCCCGCCTTCAACAACGATGAGGTCATCATACCCTCTCTCATTCATTGGGGCGTTAAACCGGAAGATGCCTACAATTACAGTGCTATAGGTTGCGTAGAAGTGGCGGTGCCCGGAAAGTGGGGGTACCGCTGTACGGGCATGTCATTCATGAACCTACCAAAAATATTTAACATCATGCTTAGGGGTGGATATGACGATGTGTCCAGAACCTGGTTTTACAAAGGAAAGGGCCTGTGCCAGATGAATTCTTTTGAGGAATTGTGTGCCGAATGGGAAAAAGTTCTGAGTATGTTTGTAAAGGAATCTGTCATCATTGATCTGGCAGTTGATACGGCTATGGAGGTAATAGCCCCAGATATACTTTGCTCCGCACTGGTAGATGACTGTATTCAACGGGGCAAAACGATTAAAGAGGGTGGCGCTCTATATGATTTCGTCAGTGGGTTACAGGTGGGTATTGCCAACCTTGGCAATTGCATGGCTGCCGTAAAAAAAATGATTTTTGATGATAAGTCAGTAACAGCGAAGGATATGATGGCTGCGCTGGACGACAATTTTAAAAGTGATGATTCCGGACGTATTCGCCAGAAGATGCTTAAAGCACCCAAGTACGGTTGTGACGATGATTATGTTGATAAACTCCTGCTGGATGCTTATGGTGTGTACATAAATGAAATCAGCAAATATATGAATAGCCGCTTTGGCCGCGGCCCTATTGGTGGCAAATATTATGCTGGGACATCTTCTATCTCGGCTAACGTTCCGAGTGGATCGGTTGTTAGCGCGACGCCGGACGGACGCATGGCGCATGAGCCGCTTGCGGAAGGCTGTTCGCCCTTTTCAGGTACGGACATATACGGACCGACTGCCGTTTTTAAATCCATATCAAAATTGCCTACTAATCTTATAACCGGCGGTGTGCTGTTAAATCAAAAGGTGATACCTTCAAGCCTTGTAACGAAGCAGGACAGTGCCAAGTTTGCCAGCCTTATACGCACCTTTTTTGACGATTTAAAAGGTTTCCATGTACAATACAATTTTGTTGAGAAAGAGACTCTTTTAGATGCGCAGGTACACCCGGAAAAACACAGGGATCTTATTGTGCGGGTGGCTGGGTACAGCGCTTTTTTCACGGTACTCAATCCAAAGACACAAGACGATATCATTATGCGTACCGAGCATGCAATCTGAAAGGGGCAACTAGTGAAAAATGTGTTTGGGGAAGTTTTTAACATCCAACGTTTCAGCATACACGACGGCCCTGGCATAAGGACAGTGGTTTTTCTGAAAGGATGTAATCTTCGATGCCGCTGGTGTTCGAATCCGGAATCGCAGAATATTAAGCGCGAAATGACCTATGACAAGCGTTTATGCAGATTGTGTGGCCGCTGTGTTGCTGTGTGCCCAGTCGACGGGATTTCCCTTGGCGAGGTAGGTATCAATATTGACAGGGAGCTTTGCACAGGCTGTGGGAAATGCGCTAAAGCTTGCGATTTTAACGCATTGAAATCCGTCAGCACATCCTATACAGTAGAAGAAATTGTAGAAATTGTGAAAAAAGATAGGCCTTTTTATATTAAATCAAGTGGAGGCGTTACTTTTTCGGGAGGCGAACCATTTATACAGAAAGACTTCTTGCTATCATTGATTAATCAGCTCGAGAAGGAAGGTATAAAAACCGCAGTTGAGACCGCAGGGCTCGTACCATATAATACGTTACACAATTCCAAGACTAGCCTGTTTTTATACGATCTCAAACATATAGATGAAGAGCTTCATAAACGCTATACTGGTGAGAGCAATACGGTGATATTGGAGAATCTTCGAAAACTCATCGCTGATAACAGGGATGTGATTGTTCGGATCCCGTTGATACCTGGAATAAACATGGATGAGGAGATCTTAAAGCGTACCGGCGCGTTCTTGCGCTCTATTAGAGCAGAGGAGGTAAATCTGCTTCCATATCATACATTAGGGCTGTCCAAATACAAAATGCTTGATATGGAGTATCAGCTTAACGATACCCGGACACCTGATGAAAAAGAAATTGAAAGAGCTTTGAAAACGCTTGCTTCATTTGGCTTGCACGTGGGGAGAAGTTGATTTCGGTCACACTCCGGTTATATAACAGGCAGTATAATTGATCAACGAATGTCGAAACCTCGTTTTTTATGCCTTAGGAAAAAATAGATAGGTGTTTGCCGCGGCTAATGTGTGATCTCAAGCATACCAGGATATGCACGCGGAATGGACGAACATATAAAATGGACTTTTTAAAGGAGAAATATGAAATAGCTTTCGTAAAGTGAAGATAAAGTCATTGTAATAAATGCTTATAAAATTATACAAGAACCTTTAGTGGAAAGGCTTTGATATCAAGTTAAGCCCCTAAAAAATTGCGGTTCAATTCATGTCTCTGGCAGCGTTAGCGCGGTTGAGGTAATGATGAATAGAATAATAATAACGGAGGAATTTATGGAGATTTTTTTAGATACTGGGAGTTTCAGCGAGATCGAAAAAGCGGTTAAATTTGGGTTTATCGATGGCGTTACGACAAACCCGGCTCTGCTGTCTAAATCTGCCGGCGACCTGAATTATCGTCAGTGCATCGAAAAAGTAGTTGATATAGTTGGCCCTGAAAAGAAGGTTTTTGCGGAGGTGCTCGCGCTCGATTCAGATACTATGTATAAAGAGGGCATTGAAGTAGCGTCGTGGGGACCGAATATGGTTATTAAGGTACCGGCTGTTATGGATGGTGTTCTCGCTATCAGCAGGCTATCCAAGGAAGGAATCAGCTGCGCTATGACGCTAGTTTACACCACCGCGCAGGGAGTGATGGCGGCGAAAGCTGGCGCGAAGTACGCGGCGACATTTGTGGCGCGGTCATATGAAGTCGGTATGAACGGTATTGAGATAACTAGGGATCTTGCCGAAATATACAGGATTCAAGGGCTTGAATGCAAGGTGCTTGCCGCGAGCTTGCGCAATCCAGCCGATAGCGTTAAGGCTATAAAGGCCGGGGCTCGTTCGGTCACACTGCCCTTCGCGTGTCTTAATGCAATGACCAACAGTCCCTGCAGTATTGCTACGCTCAACGATTTTCTGGAATTATGGACGGCGCTCAACAAGGGTGGAATATTATAAAGGCATAACCCATTATTCATGCATTCAAGGAGGTTTCATTGATGAAAAAAATAAAAGTTGGCGTAGCAGGCTACGGCGTCATAGGACAGAGGCTGGCCGATGGTGTCGCGCTGCAGAGAGACATGGAACTTGTGGGAGTGGCGGATATAGCACCCACGCTGTCGGTGCGTGCTCTTAAGGCAAAGGGCATGCCGTATAAGATGTTCAATGTAGATCCGGAAAACAAATCGATGGAACAGGCGGGCATATCGGTAGCGGGCAGCTTTGAAGAGCTTGTGCAGGAAGCCGATATAATGCTGGACAGCTCTCCGGGCGGCGTAGGCGTAAAGAACAAGGAGATTTACGCCAGATACAACAAAAAAGCGGTGTTTCAGGGCGGTGAGAAAAACAACGTGGCCGATGTGTTTTTCCATGGATACGCGAACTATGAAAAAGGTATAGGCAAACAGTTTTTAAAGCTCACGAGCTGCAACACGACTGGCCTGATACGCGCGGTGGACATGTTGGATAGAACAGTTGGCGTTGAGAAGGTTGCCTTAACCATCGTACGAAGGGTCGCGGACCCAGGCGATTACCATAGAGGACTGACGAACGCGCTCCAAGTCGAAAAGGCGCCGAGCCACCAGGCGCTCGACCTGGTGATGATAATGCCGCATATACCATGCACAGGCATACTCGTGCATACTCCGGTAACGCACGGCCATATAATAACCGTAATTGCGACGCCAAAGAAGAACATAGAGAAAAAGCATTTATGGGATATGGCGAATTCGCATCCCCGCATTATGCCGGTGAAGCTTGAGGACGGCTTTCTCGGGAACGCGTCGATGTTCCGTTGGGCGCGGGATATCGGCAACCCGAGAGGCGATATGTACGAGATAGCGCTGTGGGAGGAGTCCATCGTCAAATCAGGCGACGATATAATGTTTGCGATAAACATCCCCCAGGAATCGGTTGTCATACCCGAGAACATAGATGCAATACGCGCGGCAATGAGCATGCAGCTTACACGCGAGGAAGGGACTGCGGAAACGAACAAATATCTGGGGATGAAGTGATATGAAATTCGGGATCAAAACGATAGATGATTTTGACGTGAAGGGCAAGACCGTACTACTTCGAGTGGATATAAACGAACCGGTAGACAAGGCTAAAAACGAGCTTAAGGACATAACGCGCATAAAGGGATGCGTTCCGATAGTAAAGGAGCTTTCCCAAAAAGGCGCAAAGCTGGTTTTGTTAGCCCACCAGGGCAGCGACATTGAGTATAAGAGCTATTACACACTTCAGTATCATACGAAAGAACTGAGCCGACTTGCCGGGAGGAACATTGAGTTTGTTCCGGATGTATGCGGTCCGTACGCACGGGAGAAGATCAAGGGGCTTGATGAGGGAGAGATTATTCTTCTGGAAAACGTACGGTACATGGCGGAGGAGATGACCCTTTTTGAGACGAAGCTGAACCTTACCCCGGAGCAGCAGGCAAAGACGGTGATAGTCCAGAAGCTTTCACCTCTTGCGGATTTGTACGTATGCGATGCGTTCGCCGCCGCCCACCGTTCCCAACCCACTCTTGTGGGGTTCGAGGAGCTTCTGCCGTCCGCTATGGGAAGGCTGTTTGAGAAGGAATATTCTATACTTTCTGAAATACTCGAACATCCAAAAAAACCGCTCGTATTCGTGTTGGGCGGAGCGAAGATACAGGATGCATTTTTGATGATGGACAAGGTACTGCGCGAAGGTATAGCTGATACGGTGCTTGCGGGCGGATTGGTGGCAAATATAATGCTCATAGCCAACGGAACGGACATAGGAAAGCCATCGACGAATCACATCTACAACAACAACCTTGGGGACTATATAGAAACGTCGAAGGAACTTCTTAAGCGATTTGAAGGAAAGATAGTTCTTCCGGCAGACCTTGCATACGCAAGTGATAAACGCATGACGGTAAAAACGTTTGACTTGCCTGTGAATGAACCGCTCCTAGATATAGGCGAAGAGACGGCAAAGATGTATATAGAAGAGATAATGAAAGCACAAACGGTCTTCGTGAACGGGCCGATGGGAGTATTTGAGAAAGAGCTTACTGGATACGGAACTAAGGTTGTCTGGGACGCTCTAGCGGAAACGGAGGCCTTTGCGGTGCTCGGAGGGGGTGATAGCATAGCGGCTGCGAATAAATACGGTCTTGCAGACAGGATGGGTTATGTATGCACCGGAGGCGGGGCTATGGTGCGGTTCCTGTCCGGCGAAGAATTGCCTGTGATCAAAGCGCTTAAATCCGCGGCGAAGAAATTTTAGAGAGAGGAAAATATGGACTATAACAAGGAAAGTTTAAGACTGCACTACGAATGGAAGGGCAAGATTGAGGTGATCGCAAAAACGTCTGTGAAAAACAAGGACGATCTTTCACTTGCGTATACGCCCGGTGTGGCGCAGCCTTGTCTTGAGATACAGAAGGATATAGACAAGAGCTATGATTTAACGCGCAGGTGGAACACGTGCCTCGTAGTCACCGACGGCACGGCAGTACTCGGCCTCGGGGATATCGGTCCAGAAGCGAGCATGCCGGTAATGGAGGGTAAGTGCGTTCTCTTCAAGGCGTTCGGAGGGGTTGACGCTTTTCCGCTGTGTATAAAGAGTAAGGATGTCGATGAAATCGTAAACACGATACACATCATCAGTGGCAGTTTCGGAGGGGTAAACCTCGAAGATATAGCGGCCCCGCGATGCTTTGAGATAGAGAAGAAGCTTAAAGAGAAATGTGACATACCCATATTTCACGATGACCAGCACGGAACGGCGGTGGTAACTCTGGCCGGCCTCGTAAATGCGCTTAAAGTTGCAGGCAAGAAAAAGCAGGATGTAAGGATAGTGATGAGCGGTGCGGGAGCCGCTGCCATATCGATAACAAGGCTTCTTCTTACCGACGGGTTCAGGGATGTCACGCTCTGCGACCGTACAGGGGCTATATACGATGGCAGGAAAGAAGGCATGAACCCCGTCAAGCAGGAGATAGCGCTGCTGACCAACAAGGAGAAGGGGAAGGGCAGCCTTGCCGATGAACTAAAAGGAGCAGACGTGTTTATAGGAGTATCCGCACCGGGCACGGTAACGACGGAGATGGTAAAGACGATGAACAAAGACGCGGTAATATTTGCGTGCGCGAATCCGACGCCCGAGATATTCCCCAATGAGGCCAAGGCCGGAGGAGCTAAAGTAATTGCTACCGGGCGAAGCGATTATCCTAACCAGATAAACAACGTTCTTGGATTTCCCGGTATATTCCGCGGAGCGTTTGACGTAAGAGCAAGGGATATAAACGATGAAATGAAGATAGCCGCGGCATACGCGCTTGCCGGGCTTGTAGAGGAGGGTAAGCTGTCTTCGGAATACATAATACCTGCGCCGTTTGATCCAAAGGTCGGATCTGCAGTCGCAAAGGCTGTAGCCGAAGCAGCAAGGAAAAGCGGAGCAGCGCGAAAAAGGGGAGATGATAGTATATAGTAAATGGGTTGAGGGTTAACATATCTTCAGCCAGCTTGCGCTAATGGAGGGGATACATGGTTATTGATCTTGGCTACGGTAAACAGAATATCAAAGTGCGCGTTCCAAAACCAAACCTTCGTGGTGTTTTAACGCCTAACGAAGTAAGCATAGGACTTACGGGAGCAGAAGAGGTTGTCCATGCGCTACAAAACCCGATCGGCAGCCCGCGTCTGCGTGATATAGCGAAAAAGGGCGAAAAGGTATGCATAATCACGAGCGATATAACGCGCCCGATGCCGTCAAAATTGGTGCTGCCTGTATTACTGGAAGAGCTGTATGAGGCAGGCGTGAATGATGATGCCATAACCATAGTGTTTGCGTTGGGCAACCACAGGGGGCATACCGAAGAAGAAAAAAGACATCTTGTAGGCGGCGATATATATTCAAGAATAAGATGTGTAGATTCAGACCGGAAGCACACTGTCAGCCTCGGTAAAACATCTTCGGGCACTCCGGTGGATATCTTTGAGGAGGTCGTGAACGCCGACAGAGTGATATGCCTTGGCAATATAGAATATCATTATTTTGCCGGGTATTCCGGGGGGGCGAAAGCTATAATGCCCGGCATTGCTACCGCGCAGGCTATACAGGCCAACCATTCAAAGATGGTGGAGGAGAACTCTGCTGCAGGCAGGATTGAGGGCAACAATGTGCGTGCAGATATAGATGAAGTTGCGGCTTATATAAAGATAGATTTCATACTGAACGTTGTACTGGATGAGAGAAAACGGATAATCAAGGCTGTGGCAGGCGACTATATAAAGGCGCACAGGGAAGGTTGCAGGTTTTTGGATACTCTTTACAAGGTGAAGATCAGGCAGAGAGCGGATATAGTGCTCGTATCGGCCGGGGGATATCCCAAAGACATAAACCTGTATCAAGCGCAGAAGGCGCTCGACAACGCTAAGCATGCGGTCAGGGACGGGGGTATCATCATACTTGTTGCTTCATGCAAAGAAGGGTTTGGCGAGAAAGTATTTGAACGTTGGATATGCAACGCTAAGAGCCCGGGAGAGATGGTGGACAAGATACAGAAAACGTTCGAGCTGGGAGGGCACAAGGCGGCGGCGATAGGGATGGTACAGCAGCGTGCGGATATTTATCTTGTTTCCGATATGGATGATGAGCTTGTTAAAATCATGTTTATGACGCCGTATGATTGCATTCAGTCGGCGCTGGATTCCGCACTGAAAAGAATGGGCAAAGATACAGGCGTTATCGTGATGCCGTACGGCGGGTCGACATTGCCCGCAGAAGAAACTTAAGCTTTATTATTCGTAGTAAACATGCTGAAATATATATTCTGTAAGTTCGATTCTCCTCATAAAATAGTTGTGTAGTTTATTAATAAGGAGTTGCTTTTTACTGCATTAGAAACAGTAGAGCATGGAAAATCAACATATTATGTAGACGTATTAATAATGGCTAAGATAAACAAAGATGTCTTTATAATGGGCATAGATGGATTTCATAGCATTAGAACGGTGAAGCTAATCCTGACTCTTAATCAGGGTGTCCAGGGTTCGAGCCCCTGATCGTCCACCATAGATTCCCGGTGCTGCCGAGTTTTTTTAATTGCGTATTTATATTTAGAGTCAGGTTTGGTATCGCATATCAAGACACAAAGATAAGCACCGCGCAATAGTTCCTGTTTTATATGCAAAAGTGGGTTGCTTGGCTAATGAATAAATGTTAGTGTTTAAGCATGTTAAGCCCCGCAGCGGTAATCTGTTCAAATTTTCTGTTTTGTTTCCGATTAAACCATCATATATGAGCCTTGAGTATACTATTCTTTTAAAACCGTATACTAAAAACAGGGAGCAAATTTATTATGATAGAAGCCGCGATTGCCATTCAGCTGATGGTTAGCATTTTAATGGGCATATATTTTTACAACCAGCTTACAGCCAAAAAATCGGCAAAGATAAACTTTGACGGAGATTCAAAAACGCAAATGGAACGGTTGCGCGCGTTGCGCAGCATATCTCTTAACGTGCCGTTGACCGAAAAGACACGCCCTGCCAGCTTTGAGCAGATAATTGGTCAAAAAGAGGGGATAATGGCTTTGTCTGCAGCACTATGCGGAGAAAATCCCCAACATGTGCTAATATACGGCCCTTCGGGAATAGGCAAAACATGCGCGGCGCGGCTTGTGCTGGACAAGGCAAAAATGTGTGATTGTTCGCCTTTCAGGAAGGACGCAAAGTTTGTTGAGATAGACGCAACTTGCCTGCGCTGCGATGAAAGAAACATAGCGGATCCTCTTATAGGCTCGGTGCACGATCCTATTTACCAGGGAGCGGGCGCATACGGGATTGCGGGTGTCCCGCAGCCTAAAGGGGGGGCGGTAACGCGCGCCCACGGCGGCATTCTCTTTCTTGACGAGATTGGCGAGCTGCATCCATACCACATAAATAAGCTGCTTAAAGTGCTTGAAGACAGGCGCGTGTGTTTTGACAGCGCGTATTACAGTAAGGAAAATAAAAACATACCGCAGTACATTCATGAAATATTCTCAAAAGGCATGCCCGCCGATTTTCGTTTGGTGGGCGCTACCACAAAATCGCCCCGTGAGATACCCTGTGCCATACGTTCACGCTGTATGGAAATATACTTCAGACCGCTGTATACGGACGAGGTTATAACGATTGCAAAGAACGCGGCAATCCGTTCGGGCTGTATGTTAAGTTTGCAAACGGCGCAGATTATTGGAGAATACGCGGCAAACGGAAGGGACGCGGTGAACATGGTTTCTATGTCCGCAGGCGTGGCAAGAGAAAAAGGCGCAAAGGAGATAAAGCCCGAGCATGTTTTATGGATAATTGAAACGGGTAAATACACAAAACAAAATGTTGCCAGGTTAGGGGCTAACGGTGTCGGGCGCGTAAACGGTTTGGCTGTGTACGCAAGCAATATAGGAACAATAATAGAGATTGAAACCGTGGCGGTAAAATCCGCCGCCGGTCATCTTAGCGTTACAGGGCTGATAGACGAAGAAGAGATGGGCTTTGAAAGTAAAAAATTGCGCAGGAAAAGTTCGTCGAAAAGTTCGGTGGAAAATGTGCTTACCGCTTTGAAAAAGAACTTTGGACTCAACCCTGAAGAATATTACATACACATAAACATGCCGGGCAATTCCCCCGTTGACGGGCCTTCCGCAGGGTTAGCGATTGCGGTTTCTGTTTTGTCGGCAGTTACGGGGCGCGGCGTTGCGCAAGGTATAGCAATTACGGGAGAAATCTCAATTACCGGAGACATAAGAGCCGTAGGCGGGATAAAAGCAAAGGTGCTTGCCGCAAAGCGCGCCGGAGCGTCGTTGGTTATAATACCCGCAAACAATATGGAAGACGCGCAGGGGATAGAGGGAATCCGCATTTTGGGAGCCGGGCACATAAAGGAAGCGGCAAAATTAGTGTTTGCACAAACTTCGTTTCAAAGCGGGCAGTTGCTAAGCGCGCAGGGAAACTAAACGATGCGGATAAGCGAAAAATCTGTTGCGTCACATGATACTAAAGAATAGTTAATACCGCGCACATTGCCCGAAAGCGCGTAAGAAATGCTGTTTGCATGAAGATGTCCGTATGCTACGTGCTCAACCGAAAATTTTTCAAACAAGTTTGTAAAGCTTGTGTGTGTGCCTGTGTTATCCGAAGGAGGGTAATGCATCATACCAATTATCCGCGCATCAGGCGCGGTTTTTTTTGCGCAGCTTAACGACAGCTCAAGCCGAATAGTTTCCCGCAAAAACACCTTTTCGTCCGAACCGGCTTGATATAAACGGCTGCCCGGATAAACCCAGCCTCTCGTACCCGCAATAACAAATTCTCCAAAGTTTATGCAGTTGTTTTGCAAAGCATAGGTGTTATTGAAAAGATAGGAATTAACCTTGGACAGCGAATTCCACCAATAATCGTGGTTGCCCTTTAGTATCACCTTGTTGCCGGGCATAGAGCATATCAACCGCAAGTCGGGAAGCGCTTGCTCAAGCGTCATCGCCCAAGACAGATCCCCGGGCACAAGAACAATGTCTTTATCGCGCACAGATGCGGTCCAGCTTTGCTCGATTTTCTGCCAGTGGTCTTGCCAGTGTCCGCCGAAGACATCCATAGATTTACCGGAGCTTCCCGAAAGATGCAGATCGGATATTGCGTAAACTTTCATAACTTAAGCGCCTTTTTTATTTCGCTGAGCAGCATATCGGCGCCAAATCTGTTTTGTGACGATACCGCTACAATAGGGTAGTTAACGCCAAGCGTTTTGATTATTTTAGAAAGATATTCATGCCTTCTGGTTTTGGCTATTTTGTCCGCTTTTGTTGCCACTAAAATCACGGGCAGACCGAATATTGAAGCGTATTCAAGCATAATTTTGTCGTTTTCGGCCGGCAGATGCCGTATGTCAACCAAAACGAGCAAAGCGCACAGCCGTTTTGTTTTTGAAAGGTACGATTCTATCATATAAGCCCAGCTTTTTTGTTCGGTATGAGATACTTTCGCATAACCGTAGCCCGGCAAATCCGCTAACAAAAACTCATCGTTGATAACAAAAAAGTTTATCAACCTTGTTTTGCCCGGGGTTGAACTTATTCGTGCCAATTTATTGTTGCAAGCCAGGTAATTGATGAGCGAAGATTTCCCAACGTTGGATTTTCCGCAAATGGCTATCTCCGGCATGCCTAAATCAGAATATTGTTCTTTTATGCTTTTCAGAAAACGTGCGCTTTTTATTTGCATATGTTAAACCTTGTTGACGGCAAGCTCAAGAACTTCGTCAAGCTCCGAAACGAGTTTAAACTGCAGGTTCTTACGTATGGCGGCGGGAAGAATCTTAATATCCTTTTCGTTTCCTTTGGGTAAAATGATAGTGTTTATGCCCATCTTGAGCGCAGCCAACGACTTTTCCTTAATGCCGCCAACCGGCAACACCCTGCCCGTTAAAGTCAACTCGCCCGTCATTGCAATATTTCTTTTTACGCTGCGCCCCGAAAGTGCGGATATAAGAGCAGTGGCAATGGTTATGCCTGCCGAGGGCCCGTCTTTGGGGATTGCGCCTTCGGGCAGGTGTATGTGTACGTCGGTAGTGTCAATAAACAGCTCGTCTATTCCAAGCGATGCGCTGTGCGAACGGATATAGCTTAATGCGGCCTTAGCGGATTCTTGCATAATTTCGCCTAACTTGCCGGTAAGAAGCAATTTGCCTTTTCCGTGCATTTTAATTGCCTCAACCACAAGCGATTGACCGCCGGCTGCTGTCCATGCTAACCCGTTTACAACGCCTATCCTATCTTCTAACTCTGACTCGTGCTGAGAATATAAGGCGGGGCCTAAGTAACGCAGCAAAGTGCTTTTTCTAACGATAATGCTTTTGCGGCCCGTATCTGTTAAATCTACCACGCACTTGCGAAAAACGGTAGCTATTTTTCTTTCAAGCTCCCGAACTCCCGCTTCGCGCGTATATTTTCGTATTATTTCAACAAGTGCACTGTTTTCTATTTTGGCTTCGTTTTCGTCAAGCCCGTGCTGTTTAAGCTGTTTTTTTATAAGGTGGTTTTTCGCGATGCCTATCTTCTCAAGCTCCGTATAGCTTGAAAGCTCAATAATCTCCATTCTGTCAAGAAGCGGGGCGGGTATGCCATCGTAACTGTTTGCCGTTGTCAAAAACATTACATGCTCAAGACTGAAAGGCAAATCAAGATAATGGTCGCGAAAGCCGTTGTTTATTTCGGGGTCTAACACCTCAAGCATTGCGGAGGCGGGATCGCCCCTAAAATCGCTCGACATTTTGTCTATTTCATCGAACAAAAAAACGGGGTTTTGACTTCCGGCTTGTTTTATTGCCGATATAATACGCCCCGGTATTGCGCCTATATATGTGCGCCTGTGTCCGCGGATTTCTGCCTCATCACGAACGCCGCCCAATGACGTGCTGACAAACTTGCGCCCAAGTGCACGGGCTATTGAGCGCGCAACAGATGTTTTACCCGTCCCGGGAGGGCCAACAAAACAAAGCACGGGCCCGCGCAAATCGTTTTTGCGGGCAAGCACGGCAATATATTCAACTATCCGGTCTTTAAGTTTGTCGAGCCCGTAATGGTCTTCGTCAAGAATGGCGCGGGCATGTTTTAAATCAAGGTTATCTTTAGTCATAACGTTCCAAGGCAAATCGAGTATCCACTCCACATACGAGCGAATAACGCCAAGCTCGGGAGAACCAAAGGAGAGCTTTTCCATTCGGGCAATTTCTTTTAACGTTTTTTCCCGTATGTCGTCGCTTACATCAATTGCTTCAAGACGGCTGCGCAATTCTTCTGTTTCTGACTGTAAGCTTCCCGCTTCCCCCAGTTCGCTTTGTATTGCCCGCATCTGTTCCCTTAGAACATACTCTTTTTGTGATTTATCTATTCGCTTTCTTACTTTATTTCTTATTTCATTTTCGATACCGGCAATTTCCAACTCTTCGGTTAATATATTGGATAATATCTCCAAACGTTCTGATACATCTATACATTCAAGCACCCGCTGCTTGTCCTCAAGTTTAAAAAATACGCCGGAAGCAATAACATCCGCCATTTGCCCCAAATCGGTAACATTGTTAACAGCGGCTAATATTTCTGCGGATACCTTTGCGCTTATGTTTACCAGCTTTTCAAAAAGCCCAAGAACTATGCGTTTTAAAGCCTGCAGTTTGGGATCATTTTCATCTGCGGTTTCACTTTCAAGGCGCATAGTGTTCACTTCAAGATATTTTTCGGTTCGGGTATATTTGACTATGCGCGCACGATGAATGCCGGAAACAAGAACGCGAATGACACCCCCGGGCAGTTTTAATATCTGCTTGACCTTCGAGACCGTACCGATCCGGTATATATCATCTTCCCCGGGGTCGTGCGTATCCTTATCTTTTTGCGCAGCTAAAAAAATGATCTGATCGCTTTCCATAGCTACTTCTAAAGCGGCGATAGATTTATCACGGCCGACTTCGAAATGAAGCGCCATATACGGGAACACAATTACATCGCGCAAAGCGACCATTGGCATTTTATCCGCCATATCCGCCTCCCTCAAACTCGATTGGTTTGCTGCAGTATTATACATGAAAAGCAAAATGCTTGCAACCGAAAAGGAAATTGAATAACGGGTATTTTTAATTATAGCGCCAAAATGATATTATTTTTAATGACGGAATTTATTAAAAGCGAAAAATTTACTTTCTTTTAGGTAATCGCTCCTTGCGGACATAGCGGAATTAAATCGTTTAGCCTATAAATTTTGTGATTGTTTTATTTGGACAAATTATTTGTGATATAATTTAACGACAAAACTTTTTCTTTCAATCTAAACGAGGAGGATATTTAGAAAATGGCACAAGGACTCTATAACCCTTACAAGAGTGCGCAGACACAGTTTGACAGTGTGGCCGATAAAATCAACTTAGACCAGGCCACTCGTGAGCTGCTAAGGCAGCCAAGCAGGGAATATCATTTCACTATTCCCGTTAAAATGGATGATGGCAGCACAAAAGTGTTTAATGCGTACAGAATTCAGCACAACGATGCAAGAGGCCCCGCAAAGGGCGGAATTCGTTTTCATCCTCAAGAAACAATAGATACCATACGGGCATTATCAATGTGGATGACATGGAAATGCGCGGTGGTTGATATACCTTTAGGCGGCGGGAAAGGCGGAATAATATGCGATCCCCGCAATCTCTCTATGGGTGAGCAAGAAAGATTATGCCGTGGTTACATCAGACAGATTGTGAAAAATGTCGGTCCGCTCACGGACGTGCCTGCGCCTGACGTTATGACCAATTCCCAGCATATGCTTTGGATGATGGACGAGTACGAGACAATCAGCGGGGGGCGTTTCCCCGGAATGATTACCGGCAAACCCGTTGGTATGGGAGGGTCGTTAGGGCGAACAGAAGCGACAGGTTTTGGAATCATATATACGCTTGAAGAGGCGTTAAAACAATTGAAGATAGACATCGGTTCAACAATCGCCAGCCTTCAGGGGTTTGGCAATGTAGCCGAATATGCCGCGCGGCTGTATTCGGAGTTTGGCGGCAAAATAATCGCAATATCGTGTTGGGATAACGAAGATAAAAAAGCGTACACATATAAAAACCCGCAAGGCATCGATATAATGCAAATGGCCGGAATGAAAGACCGCTTCGGGACTATAGATAAAGTTAAGGCACAAAAGGCCGGGTGCGAGCTTCTTGAAGGCGATAAGTGGATTGAGCAGCACGTGGACATTTTGCTTCCATGTGCGCTTGAAAACCAAATAACTCCGGGAACGTTTGCGCGTGTGAGCGATAAGGTCAGAATCATTTGCGAGGGTGCGAACGGTCCAACAACGCCTGACAGCGATGAACTGATAAAGGAAAAGAACATATACCTCGTTCCGGATTTTTTGTGTAATGCCGGCGGGGTGACATGCAGTTATTTCGAACAGGTGCAGTGCAATACGAATTATTTCTGGTCTAAAGAAGAAGTTTTAGAAAAGCTTAAGTTTAAGATGACCGGCGCATTTAACGCGGTTCATAATCTTGCTCGGGAAAAGAACCTCTACATGAGAGACGCTGCATATGTTATTGCAATAAACAGGGTTGCAGAAGCTGTAAAGCTTCGCGGCTGGATTTAACAATAGCGTTATTGCAAGCTTGCCGCAGGCAACATGGGTTAATGCATTGATCCGTATTGCCTGCCGGCTAATGTTTTTCAAATGTCTTCTAAGGCCAATTATCATAACAACTTGTTTTAACAAACATTTTATAAGTTAGGTTTACTAACCCTTATGCATACTTTTATGTAGGTTTGCCAAACATATTGGACAGTGTAGTGTTTAAGATATTCGGTTAGCGTTCGCCACATGGGTATATTGTTTGCGCGGCGTCGGTAAGCTTTAAGCTGCTGCTTAAAGTCGGAGAAAGAATAGAAGGTTGCCATAGGTCGCTTCTGATCCTCACGATGGCTGCGCTTGACCTTGCTGTTGAAAAATAGATGTAAGAGCGCTATTTGTTGTATTTGCGGCTAACACAGGCAACGCCATGCTTCAAGGCGAACGAAACAAGGGATTGCCGATATTTCATGTCTTGTGTTATGTTATTCATGCAGGATTGGCTCCTTTCGGTATGTTTTTGTTTTACAACTCAACAATACCCCATGAGCTAACTCCTGCATCTTTTATTTTCAAGGTTCTTTTGTCCAATATGTATTGTAGTCCTAATAGTGCGAATATAGCTTCCGATTATATGCCGCTTGCAAACGCTGTTATATTACTATATTATTTTAGTACAAAGTTTTTTAGGAATACAATTGGAAGCAGGGTTTGGCAAATGAAGCAGATACGCCTGTTAATTGTAGACCCCGCGGCGGAAATAAGAGCCGCAATAAAAAATCACGCTGCGCTTGAAAACTTTTTGTCCGATGAAGCGGCCGACGGCATAACGGCTTTAAAGCTATTCAGGCGCAACGACTATAATATAATAATTATGGATGCAAATTTGCTTGAGTTGGATGCGTGGCATGTGTGTCAGCAGATTCGCAAGAGTTCGAATGCGCCTATTATCATGCTTTCAAATCAAAGCAGCGAGGATGAAAAGCTTTCGTTCTATCAAATTGGAATAGATGACTTTGTTGAAAAGCCTTTCTCTTACAAAGAGCTTATTGCGCGCATACAGGTTATGCTGCGCCATAGCAAGCAAAAAGAAGATTATACGCCGCGCAGGCTGATATTTGACGGGCTTTGCATAGACAGCGCATCCCGGACAGTTTATATTGACGGGCAAAGCGTAGTCCTCACCCGCAAGGAATATAAGTTGCTTTTGTTTCTTGCCAAAAACCCCAACCGCGCCATGACAAGGGATACAATACTTGACGAAGTTTGGGGGGAAGACTTTTTCGGAACTGACAGAACGGTTGATACCCACATTAAAACGCTGCGCGAGAACATAAAACCGTATCATTATTTTATTGACACTGTATGGGGGTACGGCTATATGTTCAAGACATAACAATTTAATTGCGGGCGCTTTAATACAGCCCTACGGCTTGCGACAAATCCGATACGAACATAATGCCCTTTGCCGGTTTATCTATTTGCAGCGTATTGCATATTGAGGATACGATGTTTTGCGTATTATCGGCTTTTGATATGATAAGCACAACTTCTTTTTCCGGCTCTATTTCTATTGAAAACAGCTTGCCGGTTTCGTGTATGCCCGAACCGCGCGCATTTATTATAGTCCCGCCCCGAGCGCCCGCTTTTTTGGCCGCATCTATTACAATTTCGGCGTCTCCTCTTTCCACAACCGTTGTTATTGCCTGATACATTGTTTTTTCCACTTCCTTATTAGTTGATTGCTTGCAATCGTATTTGGACACTCCAAATATGCCGCTTAACGGTACAATAAAGGCTATGCCATGGCCTTTTTTTTCGAAGTTAAACTTTTCGTTAAGAAGAATAATTGCTTCATTTGCGATACATTCGCTTGTCGCCATAAGCACAACTTCTTTTCGGATATCCGTAATTTCGAGAAAGTTAAGCAGCTTACTGTTTATAGTACCTTTGGCAGGTACGATTGTGCCCCCAAGTATTCCGCTTTTTTTTGCTTCGTTTAACACTTTGGTGCCGTATTCGTAATTTACTATCACAACAAGCAGGGAAAATTTGTTGTCATGCATATTAAGCATCTCCTTTTTTCGACTTGCGCTTATAAATAAGCCCAAGCAACTGCAATGTTAAAAGCGGAGTAAGCGCTACCATTGCTATTACGCCAAAAGCGTCTTCCAACATATTGGCGCCTCCGTTTGCCCTTGCCGCGCCTTGAGCAAACGCAAGTATAAATGTTGCCGTCATAGGCCCGGAAGCTACGCCGCCCGAATCAAAAGCAATGCCGACAAAAAGTTTTGGGCAAAATATCGACAGCACCAAGGCAATTATATAGCCGGGCAACAGGTAATGCCATAGCTGTATGCCCTCTACAAAAATGCGCAGCATAGAGAGAGCAACTGCAAACCCAACGCCTACCGAAAGCGCGATAAGCACTAAACCGTGTTTAACCGCGCCGCTTGTAACGTCTTCTATTTGGTGGGTCAGCACATATACCGCAGGTTCGGCAAGCACCGTTACCAACCCAAGCACAAATCCGACAACCACAACAAGCCAGTTTAAACCTTTTGCGGTGATCGTCTGGCCTATTATTGAGCCAACGTTCATAAAACCTGCGTTAACGCCTACAAGAAAAAGCACAAGGCCTATAAACGCATATATCAGCCCGAATATCATTCTTTTCAGCCTGAAACCTTTAAGTTTTGCGGACACAAGTTGAAATACTAAAAAAATGATATACAGCGGAAGCAAAGTTACAACCGTATCCATAAAGGCAACGGGAAGCTTATGGTAGAAAGGGGAAAGCAAAGTAGCGTACGTTTCGGGAATGCCGCTTGCAAAGCCGCCAAATGTGTTGCCTCCAAAGATAATGCTTACAATTAAAACCGGTACTATTGCGCCTGCCGACGCTAAACCAAGCATCCCGAAACTGTCTACCTCCGCGCCCTTGCTGTCTTTTTTCATCGAGGCTATGCCAAGGGCAAGCGAGAGCATGAAAGGCACTGAAACAGCGCCTGTTGTTGCGGCGGAAGCGTCAAATGCTATGGCGACAAACACCGGCGATGCGAATAAGGCTAATGTAAATATGATCAAATATATCACGAAAAGGATTTTGTTTAGCGGAATGTTGCGTATTATTCTAAAAAAGCCTAAGGCTATTGCTATGGATATCCCCAGCGAAACGGCAAAAACCAAAACAAGCTTTGGCATAATTCCGGCAGTTGCAATATCCGCCTGCTGCGCCAAAATATGAAGGTCAGGCTCCGCAACAGAGATTACAAAACCAAGCAGCAGTCCGCCCGATAGAATTATCAAATACCTGTTTGATTTGGCTAACGTTTTGCCCATAAGCGAACCGGCGGGGGTTATGCCAATTTCTACTCCCAACAATAAAAAAGTTAAACCGATTATTACAAGAACCACACCAATTAAAAATCTTATTAACTCATATGCCGAAAGTGGACTCACTGTAAAGTTGAGTATTATTACAATAACTGCTACCGGTAAAACCGCTAATGATACTTCTTTTAATTTTGTATATATGCTATTAATTCACCTTTCCTAATCTTATTCTTATCCAATAGTACCAGCGGCTTAAAAAAAGGTCAAATACAATTTAGCATTGATAAATTGCAATAAAAGTTAAATGCTTAAAACAAATATAATTGTCGTGTCGGTTTTTTAACGCGGGTGCATTATGAATTGCCGTTTTTTGTCGGGGGTGTGGCTTTCATGCAGCTCGGCGGTACTTTTTTGTTTTTGTGGTGCTCTATACACGCTTCACAGTCCGAGTGCCGCGGGCATTTATAATATCTGCATGGGCAGTTTATTTGTTTTATTTTTTGCATAATTAACATCTCCGGTATGGTACAATCAATTATACAGCTTAAATTTGCAGTAGCAACTTATAAGGTTATCCTCAAACCGGAAAATAGTTAATATAAAAGGTGATTAAATGGACGATTTGAGTTAAAATTCGCATTTTGAAGAAAGGTTTGTTTATTTGCGGGAATTGGCGGCATCAAACAATTCCTACCGGCGCAGCATTGGCGTTATGTTGCTTTTAAATTTAGCAAAAAGCGATTTCAATCTAAGGCTTGACCGGCTTAAAAACCAAATATTTGCTCTTATGAATGATGAAAAGCTTATTACCTGCCGCCAAACCATACAAAACATTTGGAAACTTCCCGTTGCCAATCCGGTTTACGTTGAAGAAACTGTAGAAAATCTTATCGAGTGTTATTTTCATTGCAGACACAACACAGAACGCGCCAATCTTATAAGACGTGATGTTTTATCAAGCCTGGCTATAATAAACAACAACTATCCAAACTGTTTTGATATCGATAAAATAATAGCTGCGGATACAAACGATTATTCCGTTACAATTAAACTTTAGACGATTCTATTCTTAGATTAAGATATCAAAAAATTTACTGTATTATTATGCCAATAATAAAATTAGATTTAAAAGATTGTACCTTTTGCTTTTATTTCGTTATAATGCATGATATTATTGATTATATAATTCTATGATAGGATATTAAAGAAAGTACGTTTTTTATATGGATAATAATATAATTACAGCAATAAAAAACATCATCGAGAGTACGCAAAATTATAAATTACATTCATATTATTTTGGTCGGAATAGAGCAAATAGTATGGGCGAGGCGTTAGAGAATTATATTAAAGATATGTTTGCTGGAACTAATAATGAAACTGATGAAAATAAACGTCTTATCAAATTCGAACAAGTTTTTTCCTACATGGGAAATCAAAACAATCCGCCTGATATAATTATTCGAAATAGCGATGCAATAGAGGTTAAAAAAATAGAATCGCCTCTTTCTTCGCTTGCTTTAAATAGTTCATATCCAAAATCAAAGCTTCTCAGCAATAGCCCAATGATTACTGCTGCATGTCGCAATTGTGAAAACTGGATAGAGAAGGATATTATTTACGCCATTGGTGTCGTTAAAAACTTAAATCTTAAAAAACTGTTTTTTATTTATGGGAATGACATTGCTGCAAGTCCGCAGATATATGAACGTATTAAAAAAGTAATTAGTTCAGGCGTGAAAAAAATACCCGAAATAGAATTTGCCGAAACAAAAGAATTGGGACGTGTTAACCGGGTTGATCCGCTTGGTATTACTTATTTACGTATTCGCGGTATGTGGGGGTTAGAAAACCCTACAAAGGTTTTTTCTTATGTTTATACACCATCTCAAAATGCAAAATTTGAGTTTACGGCAATTATAAACACACAAAAATACAATACTTTTTCCTTAAAGGATAGAAATAAATTAGAGAACCTGAGCAATAAGGGATTATCCATTAATAATATTAAAATAAAGACACCAGATAACCCATCAATACTAAGAGATGCAAAACTTATTAATTATCAAAGGCGGTGAAAAATATAAATATTGTCAGTCTTTTTGCTGGTGCTGGCGGTATGGACCTAGGATTTGAAAAAGCTGGTTTCAACATAATTTGGGCTAATGAATACGATAGCTCTATTTGGAAAACCTATACATCTAACCATACCGCTTATCTAGATAAGCGAGATATTCGAGAAATAAAATCAAACAAGATTCCGAAATGCGATGGTATTATTGGTGGTCCTCCTTGTCAAAGCTGGAGTGAAGCCGGTACATTGCGTGGAATCAACGATAATCGCGGTAAACTATTTTATGATTTTATCAGAATATTAAGCGATAAACAGCCTAAATTTTTTGTTGCAGAAAACGTTTCTGGTATGCTTGCGGACATTCATCGAGTTGCTGTACAAAATATTATGCAACACTTTAAAAAAGCAGGTTATAATGTTTATTTGAAAATGTTGAATGCCACTGATTATAATGTTCCTCAGGATAGGAGACGAGTATTTTATATTGGTTTTAGAAAAGATTTCAGATTTGCCTTCAATTATCCAACTGCAAGCCAAAATAAAAAAACGTTAAAAGATGCAATTTGGGATTTACGAGGTAATGCTTTACCCGCTAAAGTAGGAAACAAAACTAATGGTGATGAGTGCATTATTAACAACCATGAATACATGACTGGCGGTTTTTCCACTATATTTATGTCACGTAACCGAGTCCGTAGCTGGAACGAACAATCTTATACAATACAGGCAGGCGGTCGACATGCGCCCATTCACCCTCAAGCTCCAAAAATGCTATTTGTTGAGCAAAATAAGCGTATTTTTGTACCAGGTAAAGAAGATCTATACAGGCGTCTATCGGTGCGTGAATGCGCAAGGATTCAAACATTTCCAGACGAGTTTATTTTTTATTATGACAATATCGCTGATGGATACAAAATGATCGGCAATGCTGTACCTGTCAATTTGGCAAAAGCAATAGCTGAAAAAATTCTTAGCTTTTTTACACATGAATATGAATGTAATACAAAAAATGTTGCCTTTCGTTAAGTTGCTTTCTAATTATTTTTAAAATTTTTTTATTAGAAAATTAACTTATATGTAATAGCATTTTTATTAAAATAGATATGGTCTTTATTGATTTGTTTAAAAAGAAATTCTAAGAAATGGGTGTAAAGAAGGTGGATGATGAACAGAATTATATTGCATATTGGGGATATTACAAAAATCAAAGCCGATGCGATTGTAAACGCCGCAAACAGCAGCCTGTTAGGCGGAGGAGGGGTTGACGGGGCTATACACAAAGCGGCGGGGCGGCTGCTTCTTGAGGAGTGTAAAAAACTTGGCGGTTGCGAAGCGGGGCAGGCGAAGGTTACAAGAGGATATGATCTGCCGTGCAAAATAATTGTGCATACCGTCGGGCCAATTTGGCAAGGCGGGGAAAAGGGGGAAGAGCAGCTGCTTTCCCTTTGCTACCAAAACTCTTTTGACGCGGCCGTGGAAAACGGGGCAAAAAGCATTGCGTTTCCCGCTATCAGCACAGGCGCGTACGGGTTTCCGGTTTTTAGGGCGGCTCAAATAGCTGTTAATGCTATCAAAACAAAACTTAAACAGCATCCGCCCGAACTGTTTAACGAGGTAATCTTTGTATGTTTTGATAAACAAGTTGCCCAAATCTATACAAAGCAGCTGTCAAATATAAATAATGTATAAAAAAAATTCTTTACGCCAAAGAGTATATTTGCTACTATTTTTATAAAGCGATACAAAAGGAGAAAAAACCGATGAACCGTATTGTCCCCGAAATTCAAGGCACGCTAAGAAGGAATATGGTAAAGGTGCCGGAAGCGATAAACCAAGTTAGCGGTATAAAAATATTTGGCAAGACAATTAAATCACTTCTGTTTACTACCGATATTGCGCTTATAAAAAACTGTGACGCAAATGCCGTTATCGCCGTATACCCTTTTACGCCGCAGCCCGTTATATCGCACGCACTGATAGCGGTGTCCGACATACCTGTTTTTTGCGGTGTTGGCGGCGGCACCACAACCGGCAAACGAGTGCTTAATCTTGCAATGGATGCGGAATTTCAAGGCGCGATAGGCATAGTCCTTAACGCCCCGACACCCAACGAAACAATATTGAGCCTAAAAAAGAGGATAGATATTCCCATAGTTATAACCGTAGTATCGGAATACGAAGACGTCGGCGCAAGGATTCGCGCGGGCGCGTCCATACTCAACGTATCCGGCGCCGCAAAATCTCCTCTTATTGTGGATATGATCCGAAAAAGGTTTCCCGAAGTGCCAATTATCGCAACCGGAGGCCCGAACGATGAGTCTATACGAAAAACAATAGAGGCGGGGGCAAACGCTATTACTTATACGCCGCCCACCTCGGCCGAAATATTTAAAAAATTGATGGAAAAGTATCGCAACCAGTTTTAAATTTTAATGCAGATTTCATAGGCTGTTTTCAATTAAATCGTCTGTAATTTGCATATGGTTATCGCCGTCTACCCACAATCGTTCCAATCCATAGAACTCCCGCTCTTGCCTGTGAAATATGTGGACCAATATATCGCCGTAATCAACTACTATCCAGCGGCCTTGCCTGTAACCTTCTATTCTAAGCTGTTTTTTGCCTATGCTGCCCATATAGTTTTGTATCTCGTCACATAAAGATTTGACATGCACGTCTGAACGCCCGCTGGCAAGTATAAAATAATCCGCAACTATAGTCAGGTGCGTTACATGCAAAAGCCTTACATCCTCAGCCTTGTTAATGTATAACAATTTAGCGGCGTTTTGTACAGTTTCGTTAAAATAGTGCTTCAAGTTTTAGTTTTTCCTCCTTGCAATAAATCATTGTATGCCATAATACTGTTAGGATGCAGCGCAAACCCTTTGCGCTTTACAAACTGCATAACCTTTTGTAAAGCAAGCCGCATTGCCGCATCAATATCTTTTTTCGCAAGCTCTCTGATACTGTCTAAATCTTCAAACTTGCGGGACGGCTCTGTTAAATCCGCAATGTAAACAATTTTTTCGATTAACGACATTCCCGCCCGCCCGGTGGTATGCCAACGCACCGCATTTAATATATCGCTGTCCGTAATGTTAAACAGCCTGTTGATGATTGCCGCGCCAAGCCTTCCGTGTAACAGCTCGTTGTTGTTTTTTTCGTACTCATCGGGTTCAATGCCATATTCCGGCGCAATTTTTAACAGCCCTTGTGCGCACATTCCCTTTGCGATATCATGCAAAAGCCCGGCAATATAAGCCTTGTTTGCATCCGCACCGTGGATTTTAGCTAACCTTACCGCCATGTTTGCGGTGTTAATGCAATGGACGACCCTTTGCGGTTCAAGATTGTTATTAAGATAAGAAATAAGCTCGTCAGTCTGCATCGGCATCCCTTTTTATATATAGACGGTTATTTGAAATATAATCAGACACCGGACCCGGCACAAGATTATCAATAGGTTTACTTTTTAAAATCAGCAAACGTATCAGTGAGGAAGAAATATCAGGTCCCAGCTCGAAAGAGAGATGAATTCTGTAACCGTATTTTTTGTTTAGCCTGTCAATGCAGTGCGTGATAAGCGCTTTTTCTTGACCGGGACGAAGTATGCAAATAAAATTGGTCAACACCATGATCCGTTCGATGCGTTTCCAGTTCTCAAGTTCAAACAGGGTATCCGTCCCTATTATATAATAGTATTCAATGCCCGGATTATCTTTTGCCAACATCTCTAAAGTATCCGCGGTGTAGGTTATGCCGCCCCGGTCTATTTCTGCCGTATTTATGCTAAAACGATTTTCATTGCAAATTGCGAGCCTTAACATTTCAACGCGATGATGCGGGGGAGCGATATAGCCGCTCGGCTTATGAGGGGGAACCCCCAAAGGCAGAAAAACGATCTCTCCCAACATAAATTCGTACAGCGCAATATACGCCATGCTAATATGACCGTTGTGAACAGGGTTGAAACAGCCGCCTAATATCCCGACTCTTTTTTGTTTTTGCTGCAAACAGATTGTCTCAAAAGAGGAAAACTCCTCGTATGCGCGCATGCCCGTTTCCTTTATTTTTTAATATTTATTATTATACAACAGCGCAAATCTTATAACAAGGTTGTGCAAGTATACAAAATAGTGTAATTGTCAATAATTATTGAAGGAGGCCTTATCATGAACTCAAAGGTGTATGGATATTATTTAAAAAAGGCATATGGCGGAAAAGCCGTTTTTGCGCGTTTTGTTGATTTTGTTATGCTCAGGGCGTTTATATTTTTCGCACAGTTTTTTTTGTTTTTGCATTTGAGCAAATCTATTACTGCCGCATTGCTCATTTCCGGTTTTTTAACGGCTGCGGTTTGCATAATGTTGCACATACTAAAAGCAAATAGGATAAAAAGTTTCATACAAAAGGATATTGAAGATTTAAAAAGAAAGTGTTTGTTAGAAACAATAACTTTGATGGATTATTATGAGTTTAAAGATTATATGAACAATCTTTTCATAGGCATGGATCAAATAAAAAAGGCTTCGTACGGTTTTTCCGCAAAAATGCAGGAGCAGTATATGTTTGTGCTGCACAACCATCCCGCAACTAAATGCGAAGCGGATTTTGTTCTAAACATTTTCCGGAACAACAAAGGCAAGAAAGTAACCATAGTGGCTTTATCCGAATTTAGCGATTGCGCAAAATCGCTCGCTAAACAAATTGGCAATATAAATCTTATATCGGGAGAAGAAGTGTTAAAGTTAGCCGCAAATGCGAACATGCTGCCGGACGAACAAACGGCAAAGGCAAAGGCGGAAGAAGATATGGAACAAAATATAATTACATTATCAAAGATTAGGGATGCGGCTTTGAGCGGAACAAAGGTAAAAGCATATATTCTTTGCGGCATTACCGCGCTACTCTGGTCTCTTATCACCGGATTTAGGTTTTATTATCCTATTATAGGTTTAGGCTGTTTTGCGCTTGCATTTATATCACGCCGAAAGAGCCGCAGTTTAAAAGAAACGCCCGGCGTTTACTGACTTGACAAAAGAGATTACAAATAATAAAATTGATTAAGATTTCTAATATGAGGAATTAGGTCTTTTTATATTCAAAATATATCCTTGTTTGAAATCATATAGATTACCGCAGTTGTAATCGTAAACGGATTATGATTTGTTAGGTGGTTGTGCAAATATACATATTTATCTACTATATAGCAGTATGTTTGCGATAAAACTTAATAGAAGGAGGTGCAGGACACTCGGTGGAATTTTGGCATATAGTCCTGCCTCTTGCTGCTATAGTTATCGGCTTGTTTGTAGGGTACATTTACAGAAGAAACGTTGCAGAGGCTAAAGTAGGCAGGGCAGAAGAATCCGTCAGGCGTCTTGTGGCAGAAGCGCAAAAAAAAGCTGAAGCCGCAAAGAAAGAGACGGTGTTAGAAGCCAAAGAAGAAATCCACACACTAAGGGTCGAATTTGACAAAGAATCCAAAGAAAGACGTAACGAGATCCAAAGAATTGAGAGAAGGTTAGCCCAACGTGAAGAAACATTAGATAAGAAGATATCAAATGTTGAAGCGAAGGAAGAACAAGCGGCTAAGAGCTTAACTGAAATTACAAAACGCAAAGAGGATATTGAAAAGGTGTTTACCAACCAGGTTGAACAGCTTGAAAAGATATCCGATATGACGGTTGACGAGGCAAAAGCTCTTTTGCTTGAAAAAGTTGAACAAGAAGCACGTCGGGATATGGCGTTATATGTTAGGGAGATCGAGCACCGCGCAAAAGAAGAAGCGGATAAGAAATCGCGCGAAATAATAAGCAGCGCGATACAAAAATACGCGGCCGATCATGTGGCTGAGAATACCGTGTCTGTTGTGGCGCTGCCCAATGACGAGATGAAGGGCAGGATAATAGGCAGGGAAGGGCGCAATATACGCGCTCTTGAAACGGCAACAGGTATAGATCTGATTATTGATGATACTCCCGAAGCCGTAATATTATCCGGTTTTGACCCAATCAGAAGGGAAGTTGCGCGCATTGCGCTTGAAAGGCTGATAATCGACGGCAGAATACATCCGGCCCGCATTGAGGAAATGGTAAAAAAGGCGAGCAAGGATGTTGAAAAAGAAATCCGGGACGCGGGGGAGCAGGCCGCATTTGACACAGGCATACACAATCTGCATCCCGAGATAGTAAAACTTTTGGGCAGGCTGAAATTTAGAACCAGCTACGGTCAGAATGTGCTTAAGCATTCGCTTGAGGTTGCGCATCTTTCCGCCATAATGGCGGCGGAGCTTGGCGCAAACGTCAAATTAGCAAAGCGCGGCGGATTGCTGCACGATATCGGAAAGGCCGTAGACCATGAAGTAGAAGGCCCTCATATACAAATAGGGGCGGATCTCGCTAAAAAATATCGTGAAAGCAGCGACGTGGTGCATTGCATACAGGCGCACCATGGCGATATCGAAGCGCAGACGGTAGAAGCGGTGCTTGTGCAGTCGGCGGATGCGATATCGGCCGCAAGGCCGGGCGCAAGAAGGGAAACTCTCGAAAATTACATAAAAAGGTTAGAGGCTTTGGAGGAAATCGCAAATTCGTTTTCGGGTGTCGACAAGTGCTATGCAATACAGGCAGGGCGTGAAGTTCGCATATTAGTTAAACCCGAAGATGTGGATGATGCAGGAATGCATCTTATGGCAAAAGACATCGTCAAAAAAATTGAGAAGGACCTTGACTATCCGGGACAGATAAAAGTAAATGTCATCCGAGAAACAAGGTCCATAGATTTTGCAAAATAACATTAAAAGAGCTGCGGAAAAGCGGCTCTTTTTATTGCAAGGCGGTATGATATGATTAAAATAGCGGATGCGCACTGTGATTTTCTATCATTTAACGTAATAAAAGATGACAAGACCCGGCTTTTTGATCATGCGGATTTAAACCGCTTTTTGCGGGGCGGCGTGGCGCTGCAGGTTTTTGCCGTGTGGACCCCGCCCGAACTTGAAAATGCCGCCGATATTTCTTTTTTGCAAATTGATTTTTTCAAAAAATTTATTTTAGACAGCAACGGCAGAGCAATACTATGCACAGACAAAGCGCATTTTTTTAATACGCATGATGTTTTGGCCATAATAGCAATCGAAGGCGGCGCAAGCCTTGAGTGTAACCTGCAGGCAATTTATTGCGCATATGAGCAGGGGGCGCGCATGTTAAGCCTAACGTGGAATGAAGAGAACGATTTTGCTTTCGGATGCGAATACAATACTGGAGGCATAAAACCAAAAGGTTACAAAGCCATAGAGGTTTTAAACTCATTAAATATGGCTCTTGATTTATCTCATATTAACGAACAGGGTTTTTTTGAGGCTGTCGAGGCTTATAAAAGCGCTCCGTGCGCATCGCATTCTTGCGCTTATCATATATGCAAATCGCCGCGCAATTTGAAAGACGAGCAGATTGCCGCTATAATAAACAGAAAAGGTTTTATAGGCATTAATTTTTATAACGATTTTTTAGGCGGGGATGACGTGCACAAAGTGTTAGAGCATGTCGAACATGTTCTCGGTTTGGGAGGGGGAGACGCGGTTGGTTTTGGCAGCGACTTTTGCGGCATTGACAAAACCCCGAAAAATCTAAATTCAGTCGCGGATTATCAGCTGCTACCCGAGGCCATGTCGCAGCGGGGTTACAGCGACGGGCTGATTAAAAAAATTTGTTATGGCAATTTTGCTTCATATATAATACAATTTTTATAGTAACAACTGACAAGGCGGCAATTCAATGAATGATATATACGAAAATCCGTTAATTACAAGATACGCGTCAAAAGAAATGGCGTCGGTATTCTCTGACGAGCAAAAGTTTAAGACTTGGCGCAAACTGTGGATTGTGCTTGCGCAATGCGAGCAAAGCTTAGGTTTGCCAATTACGGATGAACAGATTGCAGAGCTTGAGCTTTTTGCAAATGAAATTAACTTTGCCCAAGCAAAAGAACAAGAAAAAATATTAAGGCACGATGTTATGGCGCATATACACGCTTACGGTAAGCAATGCCCAAACGCCAAACCAATAATTCATTTAGGGGCAACAAGCTGTTATGTAGGCGATAATGCCGACCTTTTACTAATGTATAAAGCGGTTGAAATCATTGAAACAAAGCTTGTGTGCGTGATAGACAACATTGCAAAATTCGCCGAGCGGTATAAAGACTTGCCCACATTAGGGTTTACACATTTTCAGCCCGCCCAGCTTACAACAGTGGGTAAAAGAGCAACTCTTTGGATGTACGATTTGCTGATAGATTTGCAAAATATTATCCAGATTAAAAAAGACTATCGCCTAAGGGGCGTAAAGGGCACAACAGGCACGGGCGCAAGCTTTCTTTCGCTTTTTGACGGAGACGAGGACAAAGTATCGGCGCTTGACAGAATGGTATGTAAAAAATTAGGTTTTAAATCGTCGTTTCCGGTAACGGGACAAACCTATCCGAGAAAATTTGATACCGTTGTGTTAAACGCTCTCGCTCTTATAGCGCAAAGCGCTTATAAGTTTAGCAACGATTTAAGATTGCTGCAAGGCATGAAAGAACTCGAAGAACCTTTTGAGAAATCCCAAGTCGGATCTTCCGCTATGGCGTACAAAAGAAACCCCATGCGCAGCGAAAGAATGGGGGCACTATGCCGGTTTGTGCTCTCCATGCCTATTAATTCTGCAATTACGGCGTCTACCCAATGGCTTGAGCGCACGCTTGACGATTCGGCCAACAAGCGGTTAGTGATTCCGCAAAGCTTTCTTGCTGTTGATGCGGCGCTAAATTTATATCTGAACATAACAGACGGAATTGTGGTTTACGAAAATGTTATAAACAAAAACATAATGAGAGAGCTTCCCTTTATGGCTACCGAGACGATTCTTATGGAGGCGGTAAAGCTTGGAGGAGACAGGCAGCAAATGCACGAAACAATCAGAGCCTATTCAATGCAGGCGGCAGAGCGGATAAAAAGGTTTGGGCTGGATAACAACCTTTTAGATTTGATAAAGGCTGATTCTTCGTTTGGGCTTTCTCCTTTAAAAATAGACAGTCTTGTAGACCCTAAGAAATTTACCGGCTGCGCCGCCAAACAGACGCAATCGTTTTTGGACGAGCACGTAAAACCTTTGCTCGTACAGTATGCAGATAAACTTGGCTTAAAGGCGCAGCTTCGGGTTTAAATCATGACCACCCGTAAAACGGGTGGCTTGCTCTGCCCCTATAAGGGGCCGTTACCGGCCAGCGCCTAAAGACGCTGGCTTTCACATACGTTCAAGACTCTATTGCCTTTGCCACTTTTGCCACTCCTGAAGGAGTATTCGTAATACCAGCTACCCCTTAAAGGGGTCTTCGTACTCCTTTACGCTCAGTTTGTCTAAGGCTATATCTTGTTTTTCTTGTTCTGCTATGTATTTCTTGATTGTTGCTTCATTTAGTCCTACTGTGCTTACATAGTATCCTTCTGCCCAAAAGTGCCTGTTACCGAACTTGTATTTCAGATTTGCATGCTTGTCAAAAATCATCAGTGCACTTTTAAATACCCCATGAAACTTGATACACTTATCTTTGGAGGTATACTTACAAGCATATGGATATGGTCTGGCATAAGATACCCTTCAATTATCTATACTCCTTTATACCTGCACAACTGCTTAAGGATTTCCCGTATGGTCTGCTTGTATTGATTGTAAATAATTTTTCGTCTATACTTTGGAGTGAAGACTATATGGTATTTGCACATTCATTTTGTGCGTGCCAAACTATGTGCTTTGTTTGCCATTAAATCACCTTTCGTTAATTTAGTAGCTTGAACAACTCTATTTTAACGAAAAGGTGATTTTTTTGTATAACCCCTGTCGTGCACCCGCATAGCGGGTTCGGATTTGATTGCTTTGTCATTCACTACCAAAAAAGATGCATGCATTTCTATTCGATATTATCTATCACCTGCGGTAATATAGACAATCGACTTTCGTACAAGTTGAACTCAATGGGCGAAGCGGAAATACAAGAGTTTTTACTCTATCAACTAATCATAGGCAAATCATGTGGCACGGTCAATATCTACAACAGCGCTCTACGCTTTGTCTTTGGTAGTGTACTTGGGCGGACTCTAAACTGTCGTATGATACCAAGAGGCCATTATCATCGGGAAATCCCAAACATCATAAGCCGAGATGAAATGGTTCGTTTTTTTTGACCGTTGACAATCTTCCCCAATCTGTAACAGATCATTTGACAATGTAGACAATTATGTGACAGCATGCTATAAAACATACCAAAAGTATGATAAAATGAAAATGCGAAATACTTTAACGCATCAACGTGTTTATAGCGGGGGTATTATATGGTCGACATCAGATTGTTGCTAAACGAATTGCTTAAAAACTTATTTTTTAAAATACTGAGAATTCAAGAAAAAAGTGTTTCACTAAGCTCAAACGATGTTATCAGCAGAACGGAAATGCATAGTTTAGAGGTTATCCAGCAAGGACAAAATGTAACGTTAACCCTGTTGGCTGAAAAACTCGGTATAACGAAAGCCACGGCAAGCGTTTGCGTTTCCCGGCTTGTTAAAAAAGGCTATATTGTAAAAACGCAGCTTGAAGATGACAAGAGAAAAAATGTTTTAAAGCTTAAAGAAAAGGGCGAGCATCTGTGCCAAAAACACGCAGTATTCCACGAGCAAATGATAGACAGTCTGCTTGCCGATTTTAAAATTTCCGAGTACCCGCAACTTTTAAAAGGTTTGGAAGCGTTATATCTGTTTTTCAACGATTTGGATAAAAAACTGCTCTGAATACAAAACAAACCGGCGTTATAAGTTTTCATATTGCATTTTTGTATTATTTGTGACATTATATATTTTGTTTAACACACGAACAGCGCAAAATAATTATAAGCGATTTTGCTTAAAATTTTTATATTGAGGCGTTTAAGATGAATAATTACAGATTTAGAAAAAGCAAATTACCTGCGGTGTTGGCGGCGATTCTCATTTTGGCAACGGTTGCGGCTGCTTTTGTTTTTGTGCCTAAACTGATTAATCAAAACAGCAATAATAACGCATCGGGCGATACGCTTTTGCCTTCACAAAGTGCGGAAAAAAGCCCCGCCTTAACCGCTACGCCAACGCCTACCGTAAGGCCGGCTTATATACCGATTTTAGAAGAGCTTACCGCGATACCCGAATACGACAAAATACAATTTACCAAGCAGTTCGAGAAAACGGAATACAACGAACAAGGAGCGCTGTCTGTGGAGTGGCAGCCTGTTTCCGGTATCGACTATTATGTTTTGTGCGTTACAGATGACGATAACAATATTATTAGGAAAGAAATTTTATGGCCCGACACTTCGGATTGGGATTTCGCGGCATTTGAAGGCACGGGCTTGATGCTTCTTGCTTATAAAGACATGGGGCAAGATTCGATGGAAGATGATTTAATAGCTGAAGCGTTCTCGGCCAAAATAGAGCCTTTTTACTCAGAGCCGTCCGAGTCCAAAGATTATAAAATAATAGTGGATAAGGAAGACTGCACATTCGCAATTTTTGAGTTTGAGCAAAAGAGCGGCGATTTTACAAAGCTGATAGACCAGTTTCCTTGTGCGCTTGGAGGTCCCGCCACTCCGTCCGGTACTTTTAAAATAGGGGATAAAGGACAATGGAAAAGGTGGACGGACGAGCAGTATTCTCCGTACCATGCGCGTTTTGCAAGAAGAAAAACGGGAGGTGGCTTATACTTTCACGGTCCGGTATATACCGTCAAAAAACGCTTTGACACTCTTGCAACCGGCTCTTACGACGGCATAGGAAAGTCTAAAGCAACACATGGCTGCATACGCACTACGGTTGCGGGGGCAAAATGGATATACGACTATTGCAAAGCGGGTACGATAGTCGAGATTGTAAGCAGCACCGATTTAGTTACAAAAGTTATAAGGCCGGAAAGGGATCGCAATTTTCCCAGGTGGGACCCGACAGACCCTAACAAACCGGTGAAATAAAAATTTTTTAAAAAAGAGAACCTTATATTATATACTTGCGCTTTTTAATTGGATATGACATTATATTTTAAATAGAATAATAAGGTGCATTTGTACTCATTGGAGCGTAAATAATGAAATTAAAAAAGTTATTACCCTTAAATTCTGTCAGCTTAATTTTTATTGCGGTTGTAATAATAGCCGCGTTATTTATGCCCGGGTTTGTTGAGCCCACAGAAGAAGCTGAAAAAACAGCTATGCAGATACCGATAGCACATCAGCCTACGCCGGTGCCTGTAGAAAGAGCTGCATATATACCGGAAATTGATGAAATTTTAGTCCCGGACTTTGATACAATATTAACCCAAAATTTTTTAAAGACTGAAACGGACGATGAAGGCACTCTTAATCTGGCTTGGCAGGTTTGCAAAACGGCGGATTATTATCTGTTGTTTGCGCTTGGCGAAGATGCTCAGATAATTCAAACCGAAATACTATGGGCGAATACCAATAGTTTCAGCTTATATGATTTTTTAGGGGACAGCGTTTTTTTGATTGGGTATAAGGATATGGGGCAGGATGGAATCCATGATGATATTGCGGTGTTATCCTTGATGTGGCGCAAAATAAGCGAGCCCGAAGAAACAACTTTGCCAACCAAAAAGATAAACTTAAGCACAGGGCTTAAGCCAAAAAAAGAAGCCGTTCAAAAAGAACCTACACAAAACAAGTATTATATAATCGTTGACAAGTCCGATTTTGCTTTTGCTATTTTTGAATATGACAAAAGCACAAATGATTATACTAAAAAGGTAAGGA
The DNA here is from genome assembly GCA_964441275.1 of uncultured Christensenellaceae bacterium. GTDB lineage: Bacteria > Bacillota > Clostridia > Christensenellales > SZUA-584 > SZUA-584. The sequence goes on from CAYTUG010000008.1 coordinate 35,082, forward strand.
CGTTTCCGTGTGCGTTAGGCGGCAAAGCAACCCCCACCGGTAAATTTAAGATAGGCGCAAAAGGCAAATGGAAATCGTGGAACTCAAGTTATTCACCGTATTATTCGGGTTATAAACGCGGGCTCTATTTTCACGGTCCACTTTACAAACAAAAACTATTTGATACCCTGATAAAATCCTACTACAACGCAATAGGAACCAACGCATCGCAAGGATGCGTACGCACCACCGTTGAGGGGGCGATGTGGATCTATAAGAATTGCAAAGCGGGCACGGTAGTCGAAATTGTGAGCAGCAGCGGCAAAGTAAGCTGGCCGGGGTTACGTCCGATAGATCCTGATTTCCCCAACTGGGACCCTACAGATCCGCAGAAACCAAAAAAGATCGAACCGACGCCAACGCCGACACCAACACCGGTACCGACGCCGACGCCAACGCCGACACCAACGCCGACGCCAACACCAACACCAACGCCAGCACCGACGCCAGCGCCGACGCCGACCGATTCGCCCGACGAATGATGGAAGGGTTGAAAAGGCGCGGTCAGAAGCGCGCCAATAATTATTAAAAGGAGATAAGGTTTATGAAAAAAGCTTGGCTAATACTGCCGCTTATAATATTGATAGCGCTTAGCGCGTGCGGACAACAAAAAGAAAACGCCTCTGCCCAAGGCACATTTAATGAAAAGGACTTGATATTTGAAATTAACGGAGAAAAGTTTGAATTGCGGACTCCCGCCGCTCCTCTTATTGCGGCATTGGGGGACGATTATACGGTTGATTCAAGCCCGAGCTGCCTTTATATTGGGGAAGACAAACAATACTATTATGAAAATGTGTTTATTTTTACCTATCCTATGGAAGGTGAGGACACCATTGATCAGATAAGCATTTCCGGCGGCGATTATACCACCACGAAGGGTATAGGAATAGGCAGCAGCTTTGAGCAGATGGAAGAACAATACGGGAAAGAGTGGTTTGATATAGACGGCGAATGCGCATATGTGGTATCGGGCGATCCGGACGATTTTTCGAGCAAAAAGCTTTATTTTGAGATAAAATCAGGAGTAGTCGCAAGTTTTACATATTACGGAGCGGCAAACGCCTCGTAAAATAAATTTAGGTTAGAGGCGTAAATGGTATTTAGTTCTCCGGTATTTTTATTTTTGTTTTTGCCTGCGGTGTTTGCGCTCAACAAACTGCTGCCGGTAAAAGCGCGCAACTATATTCTTCTTATCGCAAGCCTGTTTTTTTATGCGTGGGGGGAACCCATATTTGTGCTTCTTATGCTGCTTTCGGTTTTGGTCAACTATTTTTTAGCGCTCGCGGTTGGCAAAAACAAAACCGCAAAGTTTTGGATTGTTATTTGCGTTATCTTTAACATAGGCATGTTGTTTGTATTCAAATACGCCAACTTTTTTGTTGACAATATAAACGCTTTGCTGGGGACGTCGATAGAAATAGCGCGGATAAGATTGCCGATAGGCATCTCTTTCTATACTTTCCAGGCTATGTCTTACGTGCTCGATGTATACAGAGAGAAAAGCGCGCCTCAAAGAAACTTGGCAAATGTTTTGCTGTACATATCCTTTTTTCCGCAGCTTATCGCGGGGCCAATCGTAAAATATCACGACATAGATATGCAGATACAAAAGCGCACTGAAACCGCGCAAAAAACGGTTAGGGGCCTAAGGCGCTTTACAATAGGCCTTGCAAAAAAGCTGCTTATTGCCAACACAATGGGCGCTATTGCCGACGGCGTTTTTGCTCTTTCTTATTCGCAGGTCAACGCACCGGTCGCGTGGCTTGGCGCTATTGCTTACTCTATACAGATATATTTTGATTTTTCGGGTTATTCCGATATGGCGATAGGGCTTGCGGGGCTGTTTGGTTTTGAGCTTAAAGAAAACTTTTTGCACCCGTACATATCAAAAAGCGTTAAGGAATTTTGGCGCAGATGGCATGTTTCTCTTTCCACATGGTTTAAAGAATATTTGTATATTCCGCTCGGCGGCAATCGCAAAGGCTCTTTTCGCACTGGAATTAATCTTACCATAGTATTTTTATGTACAGGCTTTTGGCATGGCGCGGAGTGGACGTTTGTTGTTTGGGGGCTTATCCACGGCGCGTTTATGCTTTTCGAACGTGTGGCGGATGTAAGCAAACTGCGCCCGAAGATAATCGGCGTTGTTTATACGCTTTTAGTTGCCGTAACTGCGTTCACCATATTCAGAGCCGCCACATTAGAACAAGGGTTCTTTATGGTTGGGCGCATGTTTACCGGATTTTTTGAAAATATTTATACAAGCTCTTTTTTGAGCGAGACAATCACCCCTTCCGTTATAATAATAGCAATAATAGCGATTGTTGGAGCCACACCATATCCGGCAAAATTTTTTGCGCTCATTCGTTCAAAGTGGGAACGCACAACAGAATGCGTTTCCTATGCGTTAACTCTTGCGGGGCTGTGCGTTTGCATATTGGCGCTGTCCAGCCAAACGTATAACCCGTTTATATATTTTAGGTTTTAAAGGCAGGTCAATCTATGAAAAAATGGGTATGCATAATATATACCGCAATTTTCTTCGGACTTTGCGCCGCACCGTTTTTCGGGCTTATATTAGGGCACCAAAATATTAACTCGGAAAAGCGCGCGCTTGCCGCCCCTCCTAAAATAATAAAGGACGGTGAAATCAATTTTGATTTTACAAAACAGTATGACGATTATTTTACCGATAATTTTGCGTTCCGTCCAAACCTTATCACAATCAACGCTTTTTTAAACGCCGGGTTATTTGGGGAATCTGTTTCGGAACAAGTTATTATAGGCAAGCAAGGCTGGCTTTATTTTGAACCTACGCTGCGCGATTACAAAAGATTATCCACGTTAACAGACAACGAGGTTTACAGAATAGCGCGAATTTTAGAAATACAGCGCGACGCTTTGAATTTGAAGGGGGTAGCTTTTATTTTTGCAGTTGCGCCCAACAAGGCGTCAATTTACGGACAATACATGCCGGAGCGGTACCTAACTGCCGACAATTTATCAAACGCTGAAAAACTTTTCAAACAGCTTGATGAGCGGGGCTTTGAATATGCGGACCTGTTTACTCCGCTGCGCAATCACAAAAGCGGGACTTACCACAAGCAAGACACCCACTGGAACAATACGGGTGCGCTTATCGCCCGCAACGAATTGCTAAACTGCATACAAAAGAAAAAACAGTTCAGCTTCAAAGAGTATGATTTAGATTCATTTGTTGCAAAAAATGATTTTTTGGGCGACCTTGGCGCAATGCTTTATCCTGCCGCGCAAATGAAAGATATTCAGCACCATTACAATGTTGAAAAAAGCTTTACTACAAAATCTCCCATGCGCTCCTTGGAAGATTTGATGATATCCACCGAGAGCGAGGGGGGCGAACTAAACGCGGTTATGTTTAGGGATTCTTTTGCTAACGCTTTAATACCCATACTTTCTAATGATTTTAAATCAGTTACATATTCGCGCGCCGTTCCTTACAACTATTCGCTGTTAAACAGCGATACTGATGCCGTGATACTTCAGATAGTCGAGCGGAATTTGCCGGATTTGCTTCTGAGCGCTCCTTTGATAACTGCGCCGAAAACTAAAATCGATTATAATTTGAACCGCGCTTTTGTTGACTGCGCGATAGATATAGAAGATATGGGCGCTTATTTGCGGATTGCCGGAGTAGCTTTTCCGCCCGGGCATGACGCAAACAAGAACTATGATATATTTTTAAGCGTTGACGATGACCAACAAGTATTTTCGCCTTTCCCCATATTTGAAAAAGAAATATTTGAATGCGAAAACCAATACGCAAACGCTGCTTTTTCCATGATAATTGATAAAAAAGATATTGAGAAAAAAACAAACGCCATCAGAGCTATACTTTTTGATGGCGAACGTTATTTTGTGTCCAAAGCGCAAACCGTGGATTATTAGCCAATTAACGCTTTGGAAGTACGACATAGTCCGGCAATGCGGTAAGAGGCCCTTCCGCTTTTTTTTGCTCTAAAAACGCTGCGTATTCCTCTTCCGGTATCCATTGCACATCTTTTTCCAAATCATAATTTAGCACCATGTATTTGTTAAATTCCTTGTCTTCAAAATGCCACCATTCGGTAGAAATGGTTTGAAACCCGCACGATTTCATAATCTTTGTCATGTAGTTCATATTCTTTATCTGTTCTTTTGTTCTTTTCTTGTATTTGAATATATCCGGGTATTTTTTAAGCATCTTTTCGTACTCGGGGCTGCCCACTTCAAATTTCGTTATATCCGGATATTCGCGAAGCGAGGTTATGTTAAAGGTATGCATTGCGGAAGGCATGGATATAGGATTGCCGGTTGAAATAAGCTCAAGCGTGATATCAACGGCCGCCCCGTAGTTGTGCTTTGATACACCCTTGGCTGCGAATCTGCTGTCTTTGACCTTGGAATAAAGATATTTAGAAACGGAAGTAGGGCGGTAGCCGTCGTAAAGCCGGATTCTATAACCATCGGCTTTAAATTTTTCGTTGGCAAGCTTTAGTTTTTCTATTGTCTCCGCCTGCAAAAGGCAAGCCCCGGCAGGATATAAAACCTTTTTTAAAACGTTATCCTGCGACCCGAAAGTAAGCCATATTTTTATATCGGGTATGTGCGCGCGAACGTCAAGCATATTGCTGATATACTTCTTGCCCTTTGAAGTGTATTCAAGCGCAGGTACATAAGCATATTTAATTGGCAGGTTGATTATATATTCTGCAAAAACATAGCCTTCTGCGCCTTCCCATTCTATCTTGTGCCATACATCGCCTTGCTCAATAACATTAACGGTATCGCCGTGTTTAATTTCTCCTATTGGCTTTGTATTAGTTCCCGGCCCTTGCCTGACAAACAGAGGCGATTCGGGGTTTGATAGATTAACGCACGGGAGCGGAGCCGGCGTGGGCGTTGGCGTCGGTGTAGGCGTTGGCATCGGCGTTGGTGTCGGCGTCGGTGTAGGTTCAGGTGCAACGGTCAGCTCCGAAGTTTGGGTAGGCGAGAGCTCGTCTTGTTGTTTACCGGCGCTGCATGAACATAAGAGAGCAACGCATATAAGTATTAAAATGATTCTTTTCATTGTTTTATTCCTTTACTCGTATATAATTCGCTGTATATTATTAAGATTATGGTCGGTTCTTAGATATTTTAAAGCATCGGAATCTGAAAAATGCCACCACTCGCAATTTATGGTTTTAAAACCGCAAGATTTCATCACCTTTGCCATATAGTTCATGTTTGCCCGAGCTTTTCTGCTCATTTTAGCGCTGTTTCGGTGAGATGTAGAATTAAAAGTGTGCACCTTTGAAGGCATTTCAACCGGTTTGCCGTTTTTATCAAGCAGCGATATGTCGACTGCAGCTCCGCGGTTGTGGTCCGAGCCGATTTTTGGGCTTGCAACATAGGGGGTGTTCTTGTATTTTTTATACATCGCAACGGTAACGCTGTGCGGGCGGTAGGCATCGTATATAACTATGGAGTAACCGTCTTTAGCAAATTTATTTTGGGCTGCTTTTAGTTTTTCAGCAGTTCCTTTTTGCAAAAGGCACACCTCCCTTTGGTACAAAGCGTCTCCCAACACGTTGCCGGCTTTGGCAAAAACCATATCGATTTTTACATCGCTTATGTAACGCCTAACGTCAACTAACATATCGGGCAAAACCTTAGGCTCAAAATAATACGAAGGCTCGATATCTATGGTTGTGGTAGCGTTGTACGCGGTGCCTTCATTTACCACAGCGTCTACAGACTGCCAAACATTTTGGTCAAAATCAATTATTGTTTTGTTTGCCGCCAACAATTTCCCGGTGTCTTTGCCCGGTTCAAATTGCCCGTCCGTATATTGCGAAGCGTTTTCGCATTTGGTTATTTCTCCTTTTTTAACCACAACCTTAAGTTGTCCGCGCTTAGTTTCATCCTGCATGTTATTTGCGGCGGAAAGCGCCCCGTCGCTAATTACAAGAGCAGCGTCCTGCAAAAGCAAAGTACCGTCCGTTTTATATATATCAAACCTATTTTTCGTACTTTTCTTTTCTTTATAGCTTGCTGTTTTTATAACCAGTTTGTTGTTAAAAGACTTATACACAGAGCCTATCTCTTCTCTTTCAGGCATAACATAATAAGCCGTATATTGCGGCAGCCCGGTTAATTCGGGCTCTATCTTTAACATGGCGGAGGGCATAAAAGCCGTTTCGCCATCGTATATAATTGTGCACCACGAATCCGATTGGTGCGTAACCGCAAACCGGATTCCGTCAACCGCGCTGCCGATAATGCGGGATGAGGTATCTTTGTCCGCATACGCAAAAACAAAGCCGTCCGCAGCTTGAGCGATGCCGATTTCATAGCCGTTTATCGCCAAAGTTGCCGCGGGTTCCGTTTCCGGCGTTTCGCACAAGGTTGCGCCGGCAACAGAAACGGTGCGCTTGCAGCCCATAAGGCAGACTAACGCAATGCACATTATTATGTTCAGAATAGTTTTCATATAATTCACCAGCACAAAAAATGCGTATTAATGCGCTTACGAGAAAATATTATCACACAAAACGGCTAAACTCAATATGAGTGTATTTTATTGCTAACGGCTTCGCAAGAAAGGGATTGGATATCTATTGAAGTACAGCAAAGCATATCTATTATCCATTGTTCGTGCGCAACTAAAATGACTGTCTTTTTGGTCTTTTTAAAAAGTGAATCCAAAAGATTTATAAGTTCAAGCGTTAGTTTGTTATCAAAGCCTTTGAACGGCTCGTCCAAAAGCAACAAATCGGAAGGGTGGCAAAATGCGCGCGCCATAGCTACGCGGCGCTGCATTCCTCCCGAAAGCTCGGAGGGCAGCTTTTTTTCGTGACCTTTTAGAGACACGTCTTCAATAATCTGTTTGACTAAAAAGTCAATTTCATGTTTTTTATAAAAATCATGCAGCACAAAGGATATGTTTTTTTCTACGTTATACCACGGAAAAAGGCGATCTTCTTGAAATAAATAGGAAACAGGCAAAGATACCCCGGCAACGCTTCCCGTATAGTCTTTGTCAAGCCCGGAAAGAATGCGCAGCAATGTTGTTTTGCCGCAACCGGATGCGCCGGTAAAAGCCGTTAAGCTGCCGTGTTCTATGGTCAAGTCTATTTTATCAAACAGCACATGCTCTCCAAATTTTTTGGTTAGCGAGTTTATTTTTATGCTCACAGCTTAGCTCCCTTCGGCAGTATGCGTTTTAAACCTTTTTCGACTGCAAGGCTGATAATGATTATTGTAAGCGTCCAGGCGAACAAAGCGGGCGTGTCAAGATACAGTTTTGTTGAATACAGGTTATAACCGAGCGCATGTTTCGGGCTGGAAAGCACTTCAGCGGCAACAACGGATTTCCACGAAAAACCAAGGCTAACCGAAAGTGCGGAATATACGTTTGGCAAAATTGAGGGTATTGTTATCCCTGTCAGAATCCGGTTTCTTTTTACCCCGAATACAAACGCAACCTCAAGCAGTTGTTTGTCAACAGAATGCAACCCGCTTAGCGTGTTGGCGTAAAACACAGGCAGGCACAACAAAACGCAAGAGAATACCGGAACTCCAAAAGATGAAAACCAAACAAGCGCAAGCACTATAACGGACATTACGGGGGTGGATTTGACCGCAGCCATAAACGGGCTTAACAAATGCTCGATAAAGGGCACATAAGCCGCTAAAAATGCCAAAGTTATTCCTGCAAAAAAAGCTATAATAAGCCCTAAAGCAACTCTGTAAAAGGTAAACAGCACGCTAAGCCAAAAGTTAGATGTGGATGCAATTTCAAAAAGTGCATTCAAAGTTTGCGAAAGAGACGGCATATATAACGGCTGGTTAATAATCATTGCGCTTGCCTGCCATACGGCCAACCAGAACAGCAAAGATAAAAATGTGTACATTATTTTTTTTAGCATAAAATCCCCGCAGCGCAGTTTTGATAAATTATATCATATAAATTAATTGCGAAGTTAGTTTTTGTGTTTTGCGCCAAAAGAATTTTTCCGCGCTATGCCGCCGCGACTGTTAAAACAATTGAACGAAACAGGCATATGCGATATTATAGATTGAGGAGGGGAAATGGACTTTACTCATCTGCATCTGCATACTGAATTTAGCCTGCTCGACGGCGCGGCGCGTATTGACGATTGCCTAAAAAGAGCGGCCGACCTAAATATGCACAGCATCGCAATTACAGACCATGGGGTAATGTACGGTGTAATAGATTTTTACCGCGCGGCGGTATCTATTGGTATAAAGCCGATAATAGGTTGTGAATTTTACGTAGCCCCCGGCAATTTGAGCGATAAAACAAAAGAAATGAAAGAATATTCGCACCTTGTTTTGCTTGCTAAAAATAAAGCGGGATACCAAAATCTTATGAGACTATCGTCAATAGGCTTTATTGAAGGGTTTTATCACAAACCGCGCATAGATTATGATGTGCTCGAAAAACATAAAGAAGGGCTGATATGTTTATCAGCGTGTCTTGCGGGCGACATACCAAGATTAATTTTAAGCGGAGACTATGCCGGGGCCAAAAACCTTGCAGCAAGGCTTAGAAACGTATTCGGCCAAGATTTCTATTTGGAACTGCAAGACCATTATTTGCGGGAACAGAAGAGCGTAAACGCTTCTTTGATAAAGCTTGGCAAAGAGCTGTCTGTTCCGCTTGTCGCCACTAACGATGTGCATTACACAATGCGGGAAGACGCTAAAGCGCAGGATGTGCTTCTATGTATTCAGACTCGCTCGTTTATAGACGAAACCGAAAGGTTAAAGTTTGAAACTGACGAATTTTATTTAAAAAGTGCGGACGAAATGGCGGCGCTTTTTTTGCATGTACCCGAAGCTATAAGCAATACAAACGCAATAGCCGAAAAATGCGACTTGTGCATAGATTTTTCCGAAAGGCACCTGCCTGTTTTTGCGGCGCCCAAAGAATATGACAATGTGAGCTATTTAAAAAAGGTAAGTTTGAAAGGGCTTGAGAGCAGATACAAAAAGGTTACGCAGGATTTAACGGACAGGCTGTTATACGAATTGTCCGTTATAGAAGATATGGGGTTTACGGATTATTTTTTGATAGTGTGGGATTTTATTCGCTTTGCGAGGGAGAGCGGAATAACGGTAGGCCCCGGCAGGGGAAGCGCGGCGGGAAGCCTTGCGGCATATGCGCTTAGCATAACCGACGTAGATCCTATTGCATATTCTCTGCTGTTTGAGCGTTTCTTAAATCCCGAGCGCATAAGCATGCCCGATATAGATATAGATTTTTGTATTGAACGCAGGGGTGAAGTAATAGATTATGTCGTGCAAAAATACGGCGCGGATAAAGTAGCCCAGATAATAACCTTTGGCACCCTTGGGGCAAAGCAGGTTATACGCGATGTTGCAAGGGCAATGAGGGTGCCTCTTTCGGATGCGGACAGAATAGCGAAGATGGTGCCTTTCGCGCCTAAGATGACAATTAAGCGGGCTATGCAGGAAAATCCGCAGCTTATGATTGAATATCAATCGAGGGCGCAGATACGCGAACTTATTGATACCGCGCTTAAGCTGGAAGGCATTCCGCGCCACGCTTCAACCCATGCGGCGGGCGTTGTAATTTCACGCAGCCCGATAACCGAGCATGTGCCTTTGGCGACAAACCCGCGCGATAACAGCGTAATAACCCAATTTCCCATGAATACGCTTGAAAGCTTGGGGCTTTTAAAGATGGATTTTTTGGGGCTGCGCAACTTAACGGTTATCCGCCATGCGCTCGAGGAGATTGAAAAAACAACGGCCAAAAAAATTGATATATTTGGCTTAAAGTTTGACGATCCTAAGGTGTTTGAGCTTATCTCATCCGGGGATACGGATGGAATATTCCAGTTGGAAAGCGCGGGTATGCGCAGCCTTATGCAGCGTTTAAAACCGACAAGCTTAAACGACATAATGGTAGGGATTTCACTTTACCGCCCGGGGCCTATGGAATCGATACCCGCATATTTAAGTGCGAAAGAGAATCCGGATAACGTTGGTTATCTGCACCCGAAGCTAAAACGCATATTAAAAGAAACGTACGGGTGCATGGTATATCAAGAGCAGGTTATGGAGATTGTGCGTGATTTGGCGGGGTATTCGTTGGCGCGCAGCGATATTGTACGCCGCGCGATGGGCAAAAAGAAAAAAGACATAATGGAAAACGAACGAAGGATATTTATATACGGAGACGAAAAAATAGGGGTGGAAGGAGCGGTAAAAAGGGGAGTGCCCGCAAAAACGGCAGAGAAGATATTTTCACAGATGGCTGATTTTGCTGAATATGCTTTTAATAAATCCCACGCGTGCGCTTATGCGGCTATCGCCTATTATACGGCGTATCTTAAGTGCCATTATAAAGTTGAGTATTTAACGGCGCTGCTCAACAGCCTTATTGGTTCGGCCGATAAAATTTCCGCATACATTCAATACTGTACAAGCAGCGGCATTAAAATGTATATGCCCGATATCAATTCGTCACAGTTTCTGTTTGCGCCCGAGGGGGAAGGAATCCGTTTCGGTTTTGCGGCAATACGAGACGTGGGGAAAGTGGCGCAGGATATAGTTACTGAGCGCGAGAACGGGAAATTTTTAAGCTTTAGAAACTTTATCAACCGAACCGCCAAAATTGTAAACAAGAAAATGCTTGAAGGTCTGATACTTGCCGGTTGCTTTGACAGCCTTGGTATTGCGCGCTCTACTCTTATGTCCGTATACGACAGAGTATTAAAAGCCGCTCAAGACGCAAGGCGCAAGGATTTAGACGGCCAACTCTCGCTGTTTGATTCTATGCCTTCGCACTTTTCGCAAGATGCTGACGATTTTGATACGATACCCGAGTTTAAGCGCGACAGGCTGCTTGCTTTCGAGAAGCTATCAACAGGGGTATATCTTTCCGGTCATCCTTTGGATAAGATTAAAAACCATCTTGAAGCTATGCAGGTAAATGTGTACAAAATATTAGCGTCTAAAGAGGATGTGGATTCCGCAAGGTATTTTGAATCGCGAAACGTCGAGCTTATCGGAATATTGAGCGGAGTAAAAAGACGCTCTACCAAACAAAAAAAATTGATGGCGAATGCGTTTCTTGAAGATTTGTCGGGTCTTATTGAGATAGTTATATTCCCGAGCGTTTTTATAAAAACCGAACACATACTTGCCGACGACGCTATTGTTTGCGTTTCGGGCAAAGTTGATATACGTGAAGGCGAAGCGCCCCAGCTGCTTGTCGATAGCGTCCGCCCCTTTATCCAACCAGACGAAAAATTCGCCGGGAAAAAACTGTATGTGCGCATACCAAAAAGCATGGGGGAGGATTCAACCCTGCTTAAGCACATTCTGTCTTCGTTTCCCGGAAATACAAAGCCAACCGTTACGTTTGAAAAAACAGGATGCAGTTTTAAAGCAAGCGGAAGCCTCGCGGTATCGCTGACCGACGGCTTAATACAAAAGCTTAAAGAATCGTTAGGGGACGAAAATATAATTGTACAATAGGCTTAGTTTAACGTTATTGAAGTTGTTTATAAATAAAGGTAGCATACTATTCAAAAGGATGTAATAATGATGGAAACAGAAAAAGAATTAAACCAAGCGTATGTAATTATTAAGGCTTTAGAGGACGGAGTTAGCATAATAGGAATGACCAGAGGCAAAGATACGCGGTTTCACCATACCGAAAAGCTTGATAACGGCGAAGTTATGATAGCCCAATTTACCGAAAACACTTCGGCAATAAAAGTGCGCGGCAAGGCGGAAATTTGTTCGGCGTTTGGCGTTGTATGTTCGGGTACGGCATAAAGAGGATTAATATGTGGGTGGTCGTTAGCTTAACAAGCTCTAAAAAAACTGCACACGCCATGCAAAGATTGCTTGAGGCGGAAGGCATAATGGTTAAGTTATGCGATGTTTCGCCCAAAGCAAGGTTAAGCCGCGATACTTACGAGATTATGGTTCTTGCGTCCGAGGGCAATACCGCGCGCGAGATACTTATAGAGAACGGATATTCATAACGTTTTTTTTAACAAATTCAGACCAATAGCAGCGCGGGTTTTAGAGTGTAGATCCTTTAATCTTGTTTGCGAGTTTAACTATGTTGCGTCCGAGCGTTTTCATAGTTTCAATTCCTTCGCTGTCGTTATTTACATCTCCTATTTCACGTCCTATACCTTGGTTCCAATAGTCGGAGCCGACGATAATGCCTTCGCATATTGTGAAAAGGTTGTTCATTGAGTTAAACGCGAAAAGCGCGCCGTTGCGCCTTGCTACCGTAACGCTTGCGCATATCTTGCCCGCAAGCAATTTATGAGGCCTTCCAACATATCCCACCCTGTCAATAAAAGCTTTCATTTGCGCTGTTACGCCGCCAAAATAAACGGGCGAACCAAGCAGCAATATATCCGATTTTGCGATTTCGCTAATTGCGCCGTTTACTATATCATCATCATAATAACAGCGCATCTCTTTATTATTGCGGCAGCGTCCGCATGCGATGCATCCGTGTATGTCACGGCTTCCGGCTTGGATTAGCTTTGTTTCAATGGCTGATTTTTCAAGCTCTAAAAGAACCGTATTAAGAAGTATATAAGTGTTTCCTTTAGGGCGCGGGCTTGCGTTGATTGCGATTGCTTTCATTTAAATATTCCTTTCCAAAAAAAATTACTATTTATAAGCGGTTATATAAACTATCGGCTATTTTCCGGCGCAGCGCTCGATCGTTTTTGTTTGTATAATAATTAGTTTATCAGACGACGCGATGCAAAACAAGATTTCTGATTTTGTTTTTACGCTTATTTGCCATTTTAACTTTACTGCATGAATACATGATGGTATAGTAAAAAAAGTACAGGAGAAGAAATGTGGGCAAAAAAATAGGCGTGGCGTTAGGCGGCGGCGGTGTTCGCGGGGTTGCGCACATCGCTTATCTTGATGCAATGGAGCAGGCGGGATTGCCGCCAGACATTATTGCCGGAACATCAAGCGGAGCTGTTGTGGGGGCTTTGTACGCCGCGGGGTTAAATCCGAGACAAATATTTGAAAGAGCGGGGGGGTTTTTTAGCACTAGCAAACGTTTATCGTTATTTACCGGAATAATAAACGGCAGCAGAGCAGCTTCTTTTGTTAAAGATTATTTTGATTCTATTTTGCCCGAAAAACACTTCGAAGAGCTAAAGATTCCGCTTAAAATAGTGGCAACAAATTTTAATACGCTTGAAGAAACGGTGTTTGACAAGGGAGAGATAATACCGGCGCTTATGGGCAGCATAGCGCTGCCCAGCTTGCTGACGCCGCAGTGTGCAAATAATGCTCATTACATTGACGGAGGCTCCACAAACCTTGTGCCTTTTGATATTATCCGAAATTTATGCGATGTTCTGGTAGCGGTTGACGTGTCAAAGGCAAGGGCAAACAGCTTTGCGCCGAATGCTAAGAATGCGTTTAAGGCTTCGTGGGCAGCAACGCAGGAAACAATTATCAGGTTAAAGCTTAATCTTTGCGCTGTTGAATTGTTTGAACGGCCTGTCTTTAATAATGTATCTACCTTAGAGTTTAAAAAATATAAACAAATCTTTATGCAGGCGCAGGAAATGATGCCCGCGTTTACAAAAAATCTATTGTGTTTAAAAGGAAGGGTGGGAATATGAAATTAGGAGTGGCTTTCGGGGGAAGCGGTGCGCAGGGGATAGCAAACATAGCTTACATTAGAGCGCTCGAATCGTTGGGGATAAAGCCGGCTATTGTGTCGGGCACCGGGATCGGAGCGGTTGTTGCGTCAATGTATGCGGCGGGCATGGACAGCGAAAGTATGATAAAATTTATGTACGATGTAGATTTTCCGGGCTCTAAACGGCCGGTTAACCTTGCGAAGATTAAAGACGCTAAGATAGGTTTGTTGGACGGCTTGGGGCTTGAAGAGTATTATCAAATGATTATGCCCGTAAAGGTTTTTGACAGGCTGTATTTTCCGCTTAAAGTGGTGGCGGCTAATGTTGCAACGGGGGAACAAGTTGTTTACAGCCACGGCGATGTGGGAAGGGCGGTGCGCTGTGCCGCTGCCGTACCGGGAGTTTTTCTGCCGCACAAAGTAGAAGAGGATTATTACTTTGACGGCTCAAGCGTAAATCCGGTGCCTTTTGATATAATACGCGATGATTGCGATTTTCTTGCGGCCATATATCCGCAAATAAAAAGCGATTTTAACGAAAGCAACACACAGATGTTTTTTGCGGTTGCGGGCGCATATGAAGCCGCAAAAAGAGCGTTGGCGGAGCAAAAACAAAAAGCGTGCCGCGTAGATAGGTACGAGTGTGTTCTTCTTGAAGGTTTTTCGATGTACGATTTTGCGCTGTTCGAAGACATATTGGAAAGTGCGGAAGAACAGGCAAACCAATTTGCGCTTGATTTGCAAAGCAAACTAAAATAATATTAGAAATAATTCTACATTATTTGGAGGTTAACATGGACAACAGGATAGCGTTTACCATACCAATAGGCAACGGTATTAACATCCACTGGTATGGCATAATAATTGCTGCCGCAGTGCTTTTGGCGGTATGGCTTGCCGTATTAGAATCAAAAAGAAGAGGCTACCGTTCCGAAATGGTAATGGATTTTATGCTGATTGCAATACCGCTTGGGATAATCTTCGCGCGCCTCTATTATGTTGTTTTCTCACCCGATTATATAGAGTACAACAGCATAATTGACGTAATCGCCGTCTGGAACGGCGGGCTTGCCATTTACGGTGCAATAATAGGCGGGGCGATTGGCGCGGTAATATTTTCAAAATGGAGAAAGGTTCCTATGGGAGAGCTGCTCGATATCGCGGCTCCAAGCATAGTAATTGCTCAGGCAATAGGGCGTTGGGGCAACTTTATAAACCAGGAAGCGCACGGGCAAAAGATACTTGATGCCGCATGGCAATGGTTTCCCGCAGCCGTGAACATACGCGGGGAGTGGTACATGGCAACCTTTTTCTACGAATCTTTGTGGAATGTGCTGGTGTTTGCAGGGCTTTTGTTACTGCGCAAAAAAATAAAAGTGCGCGGCGGGATTTTTGCCCTTTATCTCTCGCTCTATGGGCTTGGGCGTTTCTTTATAGAGGCATTGAGAACGGACAGCCTTTTTGTGGGCACGCTTAGGGTATCACAGCTGTTAAGCGCTGTTCTCGTTGTGGCGGGCGTGCTGTATATTGTTTTGATGACAAGAAAGAAAAAAGAATGGCCGGCTTACGAAGGTTTTTACAGCAACAGTTTAACCGAAGAGCAGGTCGAAGAAATTAGGCAGAGCATGAAAAAGCGCAAAAAAACAGTTGCTGAGGACAAAAGCGCAGATATACAACAATCAGAACAAAAAGAAGATAATGATAAATAGGCTCTTTGCCAGGTTATAATTATGAACTCATAAATATAATGCAAAATAAGTCTTTAATGCTTGCACCGTCCGACAGTTTATTATTTCGGGCGGTGTTATTATTTTAGGCAAAGGAGGGTGGTCTTATGGTAAAACTTAAAAAGAGCATTATGGGAAAATATAATGCCGGCGATGTTGACAGGTTGCTTTTAAAAGTGAGGGAAGATTACGAGCAGTGTCTAAAAAATCAGAAGGATAGGATTTTAACGTTGAGGGAGGAAAACAAAAAAATGTTTGAGGAGCTTGCGGCTTACAAAAACAACGAGCAGTGTATACTTAACGCCATAACGCACGCCGAGGAAACCGCGCATGAGATTATAATTACGGCTAAATCAAAAGCGTCCAAATATATAGAGGATGCTCAAACAAAAATGCAGAACATAAGTGCGGCTTTTGATTTCAACCACAAAAGGCTTTGCGGTTTAAAAGAAGCGAGCGAAGCGATATGCAAGGCTCTCGATGATGCAACAAAAAAACAAGGTACCAATGTTAGACCCTTTACAGGCTCGTATGAAAAGCTGCAAATGTATTAGTTATTGGTAATTAAGGCTGCCAAAAGCGGCCTTTTTTTATACTTAATTTTTTGTTATGCTATTATTAAAAAAATGAACAGGGGAATTATGAGATTATTCATAGGGTTAAAAACTGGTTGCGAAGAATATCTGACCGAGCTGCAAAAAGAATTAGAAAAAGCGGGCAAAGCCAATTACACCAAAAGGGAAAACTTGCACATAACGCTTAAATTTTTAGGTGAAGTCAGCGATTCCAAAATAAAAGATATTTGCAAACTGATATCGCGCATAAAAATGAAGCCGTTTTTTTTAAACTGCACCGGCATAGGCGCATTTGCCGGCAAAGGTATTGTATTTGCAAAATTAGGCGGAGATGTGCGTCAAATGGATTTTTTGCACAAACAGATTGACGATGCGCTCTTTGATATAGGTTTTAAAAAAGATAGTATGCCTTTTGTTCCTCATATAACGTTAGCGCGGAGATTTTTTTACCGCTTAGATACGAACTCAATAAAATGCGAACAGATTCGGTTTAGAATCGAAAATATAATTCTGTTTGAAAGCAGGCAAACAAACGCCTTAGAATATGTGCCTCTTTTTACACACAATATAAGCAATGCGCAACTCTAACGGGATTTTTTAACACGCTTTTTGGCTTTGCGTATATGCGCAATTTTTTGGGGCACAGAATATATGTTTTGCAAACCTTCTTTTTCCGATTCTGTAGTCGGGGGAGTGGGCACCATCCCCGTGCATTCGTTCGCGGACGAAACATTCAATGAAACAAAATCGAAATGGCAGTTGTATTTGTCTTCCTTTTTCTCCATAATCGCTCCTTAACTGATTATATTATGCCCGTTTTAGCTCATTATATTTTTTATAAACGGATATTCGGGCTATATTTATTATTTAATATAAAATAATAAGCATACTGTCAGAAAAGGCTTTTATTCTAACAAACATGATGTATAATAGTTGAGGTATTAGTTTTTGATATAAACATTTTGTTTATATAATAATTACTGTTCAATTAGGAGGTATTATGGACTTAATGATTCTTCTTCCGATTGGCGCAGCAGTGTTTTCTCTGCTGTTTGCCGGTTTTCTTGCAGTGCGCATAAAGAAGTTTTCAACAGGCACCGAAATGATGTCGAAAATTTCCGCGGCAATCAAACAAGGCGCAAAAGCGTATTTGAAGCGCCAGTACAAAGGCGTGGGGCTCTTTTTTGTCGCCATGTTTTTGATACTGCTGCTGCTTTCGCTGCTCGGCCTTATAAACGGCTTTGCACCGTTTACTTTTGTAATAGGCGGGATATGCTCCGGGCTTGCTGGTTTTATTGGTATGAGCGTTGCGACCTCGTCTAATTCGAGAACCGCTTTTGCGGCAAGCCAAAGCTTAAACAAAGGGCTTCGCGTGGCGTTTTCATCGGGCGGGGTTATGGGCTTTGTAGTAGTCGGCTTAGGGCTTTTGCCTCTTTCTTTGTTTTACTTCGTTTTGCAGCAATTTTTCAGCCTTGGAATTGAAGAGATATCCGCCGCAATGCTGACATTTGGTATGGGCGCTTCCTCGATGGCGCTGTTCGCCCGTGTTGGCGGAGGGATATTTACTAAAGCGGCCGATGTGGGCGCGGACCTTGTAGGCAAAGTTGAAGCCGGGATACCCGAAGACGACCCCCGCAACCCTGCGGTTATAGCCGATAACGTGGGAGACAACGTTGGGGACGTTGCAGGAATGGGGGCGGATTTATACGAATCGTACATTGGCGCTATTGTTTCGGCGGGCGCGCTTGCTGTTGCCGCCGGGTTGGGTATCGGAGGGCTGATAATGCCTATGATAATCGCCGCCCTTGGAATTTTAGCCTCCGTATTAGGCACGTTTTTTGTACGCACGGGCGAAAACACAGAACAAAAAGTGCTGCTTTCCGCTTTAAGGCGCGGTGTTTATATCAGCTCTGTTTTGTTTGCGGCAGCGGCGTTTGGTATAGTGTACTTTCTGTTGGCGGATACTCTCGGTGATGCGAAACTGGGCGTATTTCTTGCAATTCTATCCGGGCTTGTCGCAGGTAACCTAATAGGCTATTTCACCGAATATTACACATCGGATTCCTACAAACCGACCCGCAAGGTTGCCGAATCCTCGTCAACCGGGCCGGCTACGGTCATTATCAGCGGTTTATCTTTAGGTATGAAATCAACCGTTATACCGGTGTTGATAGTATGCGGCAGCGTATTAGCTTCGTATTTTCTTGCCGGCGGGCTTATTAGCTTTGAAATGGGGCTGTTCGGTATAGGGCTTGCCGCTGTAGGCATGCTTTCCACATTGGGCATTACACTTGCGACCGACGCATACGGGCCTGTTGCAGACAACGCCGGCGGAATTGCCGAGATGTGCCATTTAGACCCGGAAGTGCGCAAGCGTACAGACGCTCTTGATTCGTTAGGCAACACTACCGCGGCAACTGGAAAAGGTTTTGCGATAGGCTCCGCCGCTTTAACGGCGCTTGCTCTTATAGCCGCATTTATAAGTCAGGTAAAAATAATTAATCCTGAGTTTGTGTTCAACTTAGATATAATTAACCCGCCGACTTTGGTAGGGCTTTTCATAGGTTCGGCGCTTCCGTTCCTGTTTGCTTCGCTTACTATGAGCGCGGTGGGCAGAGCCGCACAGGGGATAGTAATTGAAGTTCGCAGGCAATTTAAAGAGATTAAAGGCTTAATGAGCGGAAAAGCTGAGCCCGATTACGCACGCTGCGTTGATATATGCACGCGTTCGGCGCAAAAAGAAATGATTATGCCGTCTCTTATCGCCATTATTGCGCCTATAATAACCGGTCTGGTGCTTGGGGCTAACGCCGTAGCGGCAATGCTTGCCGGCGCAACAATAACAGGGTTTATTCTTGCAATTATGATGGCTAATTCGGGCGGAGCTTGGGATAACGCCAAAAAATATATAGAGGCGGGCAACCTTGGCGGAAAGGGCAGCGACGAGCATAAAGCAACGGTGGTAGGCGATACCGTAGGCGACCCGTTCAAAGACACGTCGGGGCCGTCCATCAACATACTGATTAAACTGTTATCCATGGTTGCAATAGTTTTTGCCGGGCTGTTAATATCGGGCGTTTTAATGTAATAATTAATGCTAAAGCCATGTAGGTTATACTATGTGGCTTTTTTTATTAAGTTTATTTCAATAATGACGAATTAATATAAGAGCGGTTGTTGACAAATTGTTATTCTTGCAATTATAATGAACTAAAGGCAGTGAAGGAGAACAGTAGCAAAGGTATGCTTTTTAGAGAGCCGCCGTAAGGTGCAAGGCGGCAGGCAGTAATTTGCGAAGCTCGCTCCTAAGCCGCTGTGCCGAAACCACAAGTAGGCGCAGACGTATTGATCCTATGTTACAAGGATACGGGCATCATGTTGTGCCCTGATAAGCTGGCGGCTTTTTAGTCGCAAGCAGAGTGGTACCGCGAAGTCTTTCGTCTCTGTAGACGCAAAGGCTTTTTTGTTTTCCGGAATGTTTCCGGTTGGCGGTTGCCTGCAGCATGAAATAAACAAATTAAGGAGAACACAATGAAAACAATTAAAATTTTTGACACCACATTGCGCGATGGGGAGCAATCGCCGGGCTGCAGCATGAACCTGCAGGAAAAACTAAAGGTAGCAAAACAGCTTGAAAAACTTGGAGTGGATATAATAGAGGCCGGTTTTGCTATTGCGTCTCCCGAAGATTTTAAATCGGTAAAAGCTATTGCGCAGACCGTAAAGAACGCTGCCGTAGCCAGCCTTTCACGCGCTTTAAAGGGCGATATAGAACGAGCTTACGAGGCGGTCCAATGCGCTGTTTGCCCGCGGATACACACGTTTTTGGCAACTTCGCCCATACACATGCAGTATAAGCTTAAAATGAAACCGGAAGAAGTTTTGCGGCAAGCTGTCGAAATGGTAAAGTATGCGAAGACTCTTTGCAGCGATGTTGAGTTTTCCGCCGAAGACGCATCCAGAAGTGAACCGAAGTTTTTGTGGAAGGTGTTTGAAAGCGTGATTGCCGCGGGGGCGACCTGCATAAACGTTCCCGATACCGTTGGGTACTCGCTGCCTGAAGAGTTCGCAGCGCTTGTGCGGGGGGTTATGCAAAATGTAGCCGGAATAGAAAAGGTTGATTTTTCAGTGCACTGCCATAACGATTTGGGGCTTGCGGTAGCCAACTCGCTTGCCGCCGTCCGTGAAGGGGCAACCCAGGTTGAGTGCACAATAAACGGAATTGGAGAACGTGCGGGCAACGCCGCTTTAGAAGAGATTGTAATGGCAATCGCCACAAGGCAGGATTTATTAGGCGTTACAACCAATATTAACACCAAACAGATATATAATTCTTCGCGCCTGATATCCGCCGTAACGGGGGTGGCTGTTCAGCCCAACAAAGCCGTTGTAGGAGACAACGCATTTGCGCACGAGGCGGGGATTCACCAACACGGCGTATTGGCAAATAAAAAGACTTATGAGATAATGACACCGCAATCAATTGGACTTTCTGAAAACGCTATTGTTTTGGGTAAGCACTCGGGCAAGCACGCTTTCGCGCAAAGGCTAAACGAGCTTGGCTATATGTTGGACGATAATGCCATCGCCCAAGGGTTTGCAAAGTTTAAAGAGCTTGCAGACAGAAAAAAAGAGGTTACAGATCTTGATCTGCGCGCGCTGGTAGAGCTTAAGCAGTTTGAAATTAAAGCCGAAATAGAGCTTGAATCATTTGTCATAAACAGCGGCAACAAGATGACTGCCACCGCAGTTATAAAAGTGCAAAAGAACGGGAATCCGGTTGAAGAAGCCGCAACCGGAGACGGCCCGGTAGATGCCGCTTTTAATGCGATTGAGCGATGCGTAAGCGATGTTTTCAAGCTTGAAGATTATTTAGTGCGTTCGGTTACGGGCGGTAAAGACGCACAGGGAGAAGTTACGGTAAGGCTTGACAAAGACGGCAAAAAAATAAAAGGGCGCGGGCTTAGCACGGATATTGTTGAAGCAAGCATACTCGCGTATATAGACGCTATCAATAGGTATTACTATCAAAACAAACTGGAGGAAAACGTAAATGGGAATGACAATGACGCAAAAAATACTTGCAAGTAAGTCAGATCAAACAAAGGTGCATGCAGGCCAGTTTATTGAGGCTAAGCTTGACCTTGCCCTTGGAAATGACATTACAACGCCGGTGGCAATCCGCGAGTTTGAACGCACCGGCGCCGGCAAAGTTTTCGATAAAGACAAAGTGGCTATAGTACCCGATCATTTTACGCCCAATAAAGATGTTAAAGCGGCAGAACAATGCAAATATATCCGCGAGTTTGCGATAAGACAAAACTTGACTAACTATTTTGAAGTGGGGCAGATGGGTATCGAACACTGCCTTATACCTGAAAAAGGGTTGGCTGTTCCGGGCGACGTAATAATAGGTGCGGACTCACATACATGCACGTACGGCGCATTAGGGGCTTTTTCTACCGGAGTGGGCAGCACCGATTTAGCGGCGGCAATGGCGCGTGGAAAGTGTTGGTTTAAAGTGCCTGCCGCCATCAAATTCGAACTGTCCGGAAAGTTTGCAAAATGGGTGTCGGGAAAAGATTTGATACTTCATATAATAGGCATGATAGGGGTTGACGGCGCTTTATACCAGTCTATGGAGTTTGCAGGCGATGTTGCGTCGCTAACAATGGACGATAGGTTTACCGTATCTAATATGGCTATTGAAGCGGGCGCGAAGAACGGCATCTTTCCTGTGGACGAACAGACAATAGAGTATGTGAAGAAACATTCAAAAAGAGACTATAAAATTTTCGAAGCTGACGGCGATGCTCAGTATTCGCGAACAATAGCAATAGACTTAAAATCGCTTCGCCCGACAGTCGCATTCCCGCATCTGCCTGAAAATACGAAAACGATCGACGAGATTAAAGACATCGCAATAGACCAAGTGGTCATAGGCTCGTGCACTAACGGCAGAATCGGGGATTTGCGCGTAGCTGCGGACATTTTGCGGGGGCGCAAAGTTAAAAAAGGCGTGCGCGTTATTGTGTTCCCGGGGACGCAGGATATTTATCTTCAGGCAATTAAAGAAGGGCTTGTTACCGATATTGTAAAGGCCGGGGCTGCTTTTTCAACGCCCACTTGCGGCCCTTGCCTTGGTGGCCACATGGGGATTCTTGCTGCCGGGGAGCGTGCGGTATCAACAACAAACCGAAACTTTGTTGGCAGAATGGGGCACGTAAAATCAGAGGTTTATCTTGCCAGTCCGGCAGTTGCCGCCGCATCGGCATTGACGGGGCGCATAGAAGACCCGGCAAACATTTAAGGAGGGGCTAAAAATGAGCAAAGCTTATAAATATGGAAATAATGTGGATACTGATGTTATAATACCCGCAAGATATCTTAACACTTCCGATGAGAAGGAATTGGCGTTGCACTGTATGGAAGACATAGACGCAGATTTTGTCAAAACGGTAAAGCAAGGCGATATAATAGTTGCCGGCACTAACTTTGGGTGCGGTTCGTCTCGGGAACATGCGCCAATAGTTATTAAGGCGTCAGGTATCTCGTGCGTTATAGCAAAAACCTTCGCGCGCATCTTTTTTAGAAACTCAATAAATATCGGATTGCCCATTCTTGAATGCGAGGAGGCGGCAGACGCAACGCAGGCAGGGGACGAGTTAGAGGTTGATCTGCAAAGCGGCATTATACGCAACTTAACAAACGGTAAAACGTTTCAGGCCGAGCCGTTTCCTCCTTTTATGAGAAGCATTATAGATGCGGGAGGGTTAATAAACGACATATCAAAAAAATAAAATGATACTCTTTCGCGGCGCATTATGAAAAGTAGTGCGCCTTTTTAAAATTATTATTAATAATTTTCCGGGCATATTTAGAAGTGCAAAAAACTGTGATATTATAGGTTATATATATAAAGAGGATTTGTTATGAATATACTTTTCTTTTTAAGACCTAAGAGCGATATCGCATATATTTATGATTACTTTTCAATGCGGCAGGCTTTAGAGAAAATGAAGCATCACGGTTTTACCGCTATACCCGTAATTGATAAAAGAGGCAAATATTTAGGAACGCTTAGCGAAGGCGATCTGTTGTGGGCGATACTTGAATACAACGCTTTTGACAACCAAACAAGAGAAAAGTACAGAGTGTTCCAGATGCTAAGAGGAAGGCAGAATAATCCCGTAAACGTTAATGCATCCATTGAGGATTTATTTTTAATGGCTACCAACCAAAACTTTATTCCTGTTACCGACGATAGGGGGTTGTTTATAGGAATCGTCACCCGAAGCGATATACTTAAATATTATCATCAGAAGTTATAGAATTGTTAACGATATTTGAAACCATGCGAAAGTCGCAAATAAACAGCGGCATAAGGTTTTTTCGTCTTCGGACTGCTAACGGATGGTATGAAATTATACAAGCATAACCTAATAACGCGCGCGGCCGGCCTCTTAAGTTTTTAACGGAAACATCAGGATTATTAAACAGCGTCTTAACCACAACATCCCCCAAACAGACCAAAATCGAAGGGTTTAAACCCTCTATTTGGCGAACAAGAAACGGCAAGCTAAACGCCCTCGCTTTTTCTTTATCGTACTTCTTAAGAGGGCGGCATTTAAGCAGGTACGTTAAATAAATATCGTTAATGTCAATATTTGTGCAGTGCAAGGCTTTTTGTAGCGTTTGCCTTGTTCCGCAAACGTATTCTTTGCCCAGTTTATCTTCACGCTCTCCCGGGTTATCCAAAACAATAAGGATGCGGGCGGAAGGGTTGCCTTCGCCCCAAATGATGCGCGATTTTGAGGTGCAAAGTTCGCACTTGGCATAGGCCTGCGCTTCTTTGGGCAGTTTTTTTTCAGGCAAAATAACAGGTTTATAATCTTCAATCATAGAGTATATTTTCCGCAATTAAAAATAGCAGCGGTTTGCTACTATTATGTATCACGCGCAATTATATTATTCCTGCGGGCTGTTAATCAGCCTGCCGGGGCAGGGGCTTTAACTATTATCAGCTCTAAAGCCTGTTCATTTAGGTTTTTAACATTCATCTTGGTTTTAAACGGAATTTTAAGCAAGGTACCTGCCGGGTATTCGTGCACAGGTTGATCGTCAAGCCCGATAGAGAGCGTGCCGCGCACAACGGTCATGTAAACATTTGAGTTTGAAAAATGCTCCGGCAAACCTTCGCCGTTACCAAACACCATATGAATATAATGGATATTATCATCGAATAAAACTTTTTCAATGGCCTTTTTATCGCCCACAGAAAAATTGAACACCTGTTCAACCATTCGCAATTCCTCCTAAAATGTTTTGTATTGATATTATAACATGAACCGGTTTGGTTTTGAAAGTGAATACTTTGTAAAAATATGTTGCATGGAATTGGCGTTAAGCGTTTTGAATACAACCACAATAATAATTTAATATAGGCGAATATAATCACAAAAGTATAGAAACTGCCGGTTTTAAATTGTATACTATAATTAATTATTAATAGAAAGAAGATGTTTTTGTGGGTGCTCTAATTTGGAAAAGCGTGTATGCGCCGCCCGCCGAACAAGACGGGTTTAGAATTCTTGTGGACAGGCTGTGGCCTCGCGGTCTAAAAAAAGATCGGGCGGATTTGTCTATTTGGGCAAAACAAATAGCCCCTTCTGCCGCTTTGCGCAAATCATATCACCAGGGAATATTAGATTACGCTGTTTTCGCATCGGATTATGAGAAAGAGCTGACGCAAAATCTCGAATTTGCAAAATTTTTAGAGGTTGTAGAACAGCGTTTAACAGACGGCAATGTAACCTTTGTTTACGCAAGCAAGCAGCCCCAGTTAAGCCACATACCGATTTTGCGCAGCAAAATTGAAACAGAGCTGAATACAAGAAACAGCGCAACGGAAGAATAACAACTGCGGTACAATATTGTTTCCGTCAAAAACGCCGCAATCTTGAAGCGGAGGATAATTATTGTTGTCTGATGCTACATGATAGATGCACTGTTTTTTATGCCGTCCCAAAAATGCCGACAAGGCGGGAGCGCACGGTTTCAATTTGCTATGCAGCAAGCCTGCGGATATTTGCGAAAGGGATAGCCGGCTTCAATGCCAAAAGGGGCAAAGGCTCCGCTTTTTTTATCCCCGATTTTGTTTTAACTGTTCGCGTGCGTAAAGCCGAGCTCGTGTGCATTTTATGGAAAAGATATCGAACCCAAAACGATGATTTGCGTTCGCAAACCTATCTTGATTTCTGCGGTGTAGTGATTTTACCAATGAAAATGGGTATTTTATCATTATTTATAACTATTAATAAAAACGGTCTGTCAACATGAAACTCGATTATATCAATATCTTTACCCATATAATTCTCGGAATCCGCTCTGATAGAGGTGTAAGCGCCCCCTTCGATTCCATATTCATTAATTGTAATAGATGTATTCTGTCTTATCTTTTTCAGGGTAAAAAAAAGTAGCTCTAGGCTGATTTTTTAACATTCTGAGCCGTCTGTTATTAACGAAAGACTCAAGCCGCTCTTATAAGCGGGTTGATAACATATTGTGGGATATCGATATCAATAAGCTCCAAACTCAAAATCATCGTCTGCGGGTGCCCAATCGATGACATAACCAATGTCGTTCGATTTGGGGAAATTTATTAGCTGCTCTTTTGTAAGATAGCCTGTAATATAATTGTTGTTTCGGTTAACATGAGTATATACCTTAGGCTTTATATCCAATCCAATCTGTAAAAGCCTATCGAACTCAGCCTGAAATGCTAATGTAGCATAATTAAATTGAAATTCACTTACTGCATCATCACGTGCATTCTGTGCTTTCTGATACATCTCGAAATTCTGCGCTTGCTGCGATTCTATCCAAACTTGCTCCCATTCCTCTACCGTTTTGCCTTCATAGGTAAACGTTTTGTATAAGCTCTCACGAGGAGCGTCTTCACTGAAATCTTGAAATAAAATAGTGACATAAAAAACCGCATCTGCATTTTCGGATTTCGACAATGCGTTTTTTAAGTCCGTTGATAAAATGACGGTTCCAGCACCAGCGAAAAAAACTGCGCCTCCTGCTTCACCTGTCACAACATGGCGTTTTTGTTGTGGAGGCTGCTCAATGTTTGTATCGGCTGTGCCTTGCTGGTCAGCGCTGGTTTTGGGCAATTGGGCAATTTGACTATTTTTCATCGGAAACAAAAGTATAAACATAACCGCCGCTGCGATGCAGGCCGCAGTTGCAAAAATGCCTTTCCATTTCAAGCGTACTTGTTCATGAGTTTTTTGTTCTGCCAATGACGCCAAAATCCTTTTTTTGAGCGTGTCGCTAATGTTGATAGCGGCCATCCTGCTGTGCAATGCATTTTTAAGAGTATTTTTCATAGTTAAAAAGCTCCCTTCAACACTTTCCTAAGTTGCTCCCTTGCACGGATTAACGTGGAGAAAGCCCGTTGTTATGCGTGCTTTCAAGAACGAAAAGCGGGGGATAGGGTTAAATGCCTGATCTTCCGCTTTTTAGGGTTTAATACCGTGACGAAAATCAAAACTATGTTATAATCAATACATGTAAACATTTGAGAGCCTCATACTCTTTCGAGCGTTTAGGGGATTCGGATATGCTTTTACTATATCTGAGCTTAATAGATGACTATGATGACAAGCGGAAATTTGAACGTATCTATTTTATGTATCGAAATTTAATGTACTATGTTGCAAATAATATATTAAATAACCACCAAGATGCAGAAGATGCAGTGCAAATAGCCTTTATCAGGATCGCGAACAATATCAAAAAAATTAATGAAAAAGAGTGTCACAAAACCAAGCTTTTCGTGGTAATAGTTGTTGAAAGAGTAGCTATAAATATATATAACAAAAAAAAGAAAGAGCATCATATTTCATACGATGAAGTCTTATATAATATTGCTGCCGACAAAGTACTGGAGGATACTGTTTCGGACAATGTATTGGTTACTGAGGTCATTAAAAAGATATCCGAATTACCGGTTAAGTATTGTGATGTGCTGACACTGAAATACGTCTACGGCTTATCCGGAAAGGAAATAGCGAGAATCGTCGGGGCCTCTCATGTGGCGGTTAGGAAGAGAATTGAAAGAGGACTTGAAATGCTGAATGTTATGATTAGGGAGTGCGAATGAAATGTCCAGAGTATGTTTATCATCTGCTGAATTAGGCGAACTCTTGATGAGCTTTCAAGAAAAAAGACTTGAAGCGTTTCCTTCTGATTTAACAGATAAGCATAAATTTTCCAAAGGCTTTGAAGATAGGATGCAAAAACTGATTCGGCAGGAAAGAACGCCTTATTACCCGTTGATTAAAACAAAGGCAAGAATTGCAGTGGTTGTCGTCATGGCTATTCTTTTCTTAATGACGACAACAGCCTTTGCCATTGAGCCTATAAGAAACAAAGTATTTGATTTCTTCATCAATATCTATGAAGAGTTTTCTATAGTGACAGTAGACAATAACAGAGAAGAAGCTGCTCCTATAAGCATATTGGATCAATATGAGCCGGGATATATTCCAGAAGGATATGTTTTTTCAGAAGAGAATAAAACAGAAGATTTTATATCCACATATTACGTCTGTGAAAATCCTTTTGACGAAATTTCTTTAACACAATCTATAAAACAAAGCTTTGTTCCGATCGTAGACACTGAGGGGGTAACCACTACGGAAATTAAGCTTTCAAATGGTATGAAGGGTTTTTATTGCACGAATAAGGGTGTAAATATTATGGTTTTACATAACGCCGATTATGCATTCATGATATCTTCCCAAATAAAACTCAATGAGTTAATAAAATTTGCAGAATCATTGAAAGTAGTAAAGAAATAAAAATTTTTTGTCACAAAACACCTTTCTCTATGGTTATAGATGGTAGAAGCAAGGAGGGGTGTTTTTATATGACCAAGAAATCTACATCAATTTTGTTAGCCATCGTCATTATGATGGTTATGTCTTTCGGTAGTTTAACAACGGCTTACGCTGCCGAATCAATGGAATTTCTGTATATTTGAACTGCCATGCATGGATAAAAGTAAATGGAACAACACAAACATTTCGCGATGATATATATACATATAAAGAAACATACGCTAGTTCATTATGGTAATAGTATTTGAGAGAAGGCCAATTATGGCGGTATTCTCAATATTTATCTGTGGTACATGTTTATATAAAATCAACTAATTGAAACTGGAGAATAATAATATGAATGAAACAATCGTTAATGATATTTTTGTTAATGACATACCGATAGATACAGGGCAAATACCATTTAATACTTTTCAACTTACTTTTGGAGTGTATGATCATCTTGTTTTTCAAATACTGTTCTACATGGTTTCCATTACATTGGCAATCGCGTGTGTATATTTTAGTGTATACCTTGTAAAAAAGCTGACAAGACTATTTCGGAATAAATAAAGCTTCGTTTCGCTATTGATATGAAGAAGCCTTAGAGAGAAGCACCCTACACTTGGGAACATGTTATGATAAAAGCGTATAGGGGTTTGAGCAAAGAAAGAAACTAACTTGGATCATTGTAGTAGCTGCCTCAAACCCGTATACGCAAATAAAAAGTCATCTGAAGCTAGATGTTATGAAAAAGGATAGGAATATGAAAAAAGTATTTATTTATATCGCTATTATAATCATGTTAGTGTCTTGTACGTGCAAAAAGAAGATAATGTTGCATTGGTAAAACTCTTGCTGAAGAATTTTGGGTGGACGCCAGCAGAGAAGATTGTCTTCGGCGATAATAGCAAATATTTGCGAGAAACACTTTACAATTATCTGAAAAATAACATTTTACCCAAAAGCTTACCTTATGGATGAAGGATATTTTCAGTATAACAACATATATTCAATATCAACTTCATATCAAGACTTACTTGAAGATATGAAAGAGCAAAAATCAATGAATCTTACTGAAGAAGATATAAATAGTAAAATAGAACATGAAAGTATAGAAGAAATTCTTGAAGATAGAGATTGAAAAAAACATATCATTCTATCTACTCACTACTCATTTCGAGAGTCATGTTCAGAATTATTGTAGTTACATTTTATCCAAATATAAGACAAATCCGAACCCTTCGCCAACAGAAAAAACCTGTCTTGAGTGGTTCGGATTATGTATGTTTGGTGCGAGAAACAGGACTTGAACCTGCACGGGTTTGATCCCACCAGAACCTGAATCTGGCGCGTCTGCCAGTTCCGCCATTCTCGCTCTTACTATTTGGTGGAGGGAGGTGGATTCGAACCACCGAAGTCATTGACAACAGATTTACAGTCTGCTCCCTTTGGCCACTCGGGAACCCCTCCGCATGGAGCTGATGATGGGACTCGAACCCGCAACCTGCTGATTACAAATCAGCTGCTCTACCGATTGAGCTACATCAGCCCAATAAAATGGTGCCTCAGGACAGAATCGAACTGTCGACACAGGGATTTTCAGTCCCTTGCTCTACCGACTGAGCTACCGAGGCATGGCGACCCGGAAGGGGCTCGAACCCTCGACCTCTAGCGTGACAGGCTAGCGTTCTAACCAAACTGAACTACCGGGCCATATGGTGGGGCCTCAGGGACTCGAACCCCGGACCGATCGGTTATGAGCCGACTGCTCTAACCAACTGAGCTAAGGCCCCAAGACCTTAATAATGGTGACCCCTAGGAGAATCGAACTCCTGTTACCGCCGTGAAAGGGCGGTGTCTTAACCGCTTGACCAAGGGGCCGTAAACCGCAAGGTACATTTATGGTCGGGGTGGAGGGACTTGAACCCCCGGCCCCATGCTCCCAAAGCACGTGCGCTACCAAACTGCGCTACACCCCGTGATTTTTTCGTGACGAAGTATAATATACAGTATTCTTAATGTTATGTCAACCGATTTAAGGCAATATTTTTGGCTTTTAAAGCCGCGCTAAAAAGCGCCCGGTTATAAAAACATAACAACTTAAAAACAAATTGTTTTGACTTTAATTTGTTGATAGCCGCACATCACATTGAAAATTGTGCGTACAGTGTTTATAATATACTTAAACAGTTTTTCAATCAAGTTTAAAGGGCGCAAATAAAAAGTGAATCAAACTTTAAGGCAATATATTCTTAAAAGTAAACTTACGTATGCGATAGAAACTTACGGTTGCCAGATGAACGCACACGAAAGCGAAAAAATGGCGGGGGTGCTTGAAACCGCGGGGTTCAAACCTGCCGAAAACAAGGCGGGCGCGCATCTTATCCTGTACAATACGTGCTGCATTCGCCATCATGCAGAGGCTAAACTCAACAGCAACATAGGCGCTTTAAAAAAGTACAAAGAGAGCGTTAAAGATGCTATAGTTGTTGTTTGCGGTTGTATGATGCAACAGAAGGGAGCGGCAAAAGAGTTGATGCAAAGATTTCCTTTTGTCGACATGGCTTTTGGCACAAACGCAATACACCGGCTAAACGATATGCTTTACGATGTGATGATTGAAAAAAGAAGAGTAACCTTTACACAAGAGGACGAAACAATAGTAGAGGGGATACCTGTAAAACGTTCGGGGAAATCAAGCGCGTTTGTCAACATTATATACGGATGCAATAACTATTGTTCGTACTGCGTTGTTCCGTATGTAAGGGGGCGGGAGCGCAGCCGCAGCAGCGACGATATACTAAAAGAAGTATACGGTTTATGCACACAAGGTATAACCGAAATTATTTTGCTTGGTCAGAATGTAAACTCGTATGCCAACGACTTAAAAGCCAAAAGCTCTTTCGCGGGGCTTATTCGCAGAATCGACAAAGAAACGGGTATAAAGCGGTTAAGGTTTATGACCTCTCATCCTAAAGACATGTCGGACGAACTTATAGAATGCTTTGGCAGCGTACAAAGCCTGTGCGAGCACATACACCTGCCCGTACAGTCGGGAAGCAGCAAAGTGCTAAAAGCCATGAACCGCGGCTATACAAGCGAGCATTATTTAGAGCTGATAAACCGTTTGAAAAAAAGAGTGCCTGATTTAGCCGTAACCACCGATATAATTGTAGGGTTTCCGGGTGAAAGCGAGCAGGATTTTGAAATGACGCTGTCGCTTGTTGACAAAGTTCAATATGATGCGGCATATACATTTATATATTCTCCCCGAAAGGGGACCAAGGCTGCAGGGTTTTCAGACCAAATGAGCAAATTGCAAAAGAGCGAACGCTTAGAGAGGCTTAACAAGATAGTAAAGCAAACAATGCGGCAAAAAAACAAAGTATATTTAGATAAAACAGTTGAAGTTTTGGTTGACGGTATAAGCAAACGCTCCCGATATGAGATAAGCGGCCGCACGCGCAGCGCTAAAACCGTAAATCTTGAGGGTACAAAAGAGGATATCGGCAAGTATATCAATGTTGCGATAGATAAAGTTATGGTGCATACTTTGCACGGAATAAGGGTTTAGCAAAGCGGTGGAAAAATGCGGGAATTAATTTACCCCAAAAAGAACGTTTGCGTAAAAGTGTTTATTGTGTTAACGGCGCTTGCGTTAGCAGCGGCCGTATATTTTGTGTACGATATTTACCGCATACAAAACGAGTTGGATTGTACTTTTAGCGACGACTGCTCAAATAAAACCTATATATATTCAAAAAAGGGGCTTGCAGCGCCCCCCGGGGTCAGCCTTACCGAGCAGCTGCCTGATTACGAAAACTATTACCAAACGCCTTTGGGGTTTCCCGTTATCAGTTTTTCAGATAAATGGAAAGGCGATAAGCTAAAAGATATTTATTCCGAGTTGATTAAGAATAAGCACGGCGATGAAATAAACTTGCTTTCGGGGGTTGTGTTATATCCGGACAAATCAGAATCCGGCGAAATTGCGGTAGCCGGAACGCACGTAATGCTAAATTCACAAATTCCGGTGTTCTTCCATCTGCCCGGGGTTGTTCCGCAATCTTTGCAATACCAGCTTGTTTCGCAAAACAGCGTAATAGAGCTTTATAACATGGACGCATATAACGAAGTTGCGGATGTGGCTAAAACATTATCGCACGAATATGGACACCACTATACCATACATTATTTTTTATCTGACGACGATGCGGTAAAACAGTCTGAATATTTTTCGTTGCGGAATGTTGACAACTACGGGCGCGAGGTCTTTTTTGATAATGTTGCGGATTATTATGAAAATCATATGTGGAGCATATATGAATTGGCGGCGGAAGATTATGTACAGATTATGGGAAGCCCGAACGCAAAGCAGACTTTGCAGTTTTACGATGTGTTTGACGTCCTCACTACCGGAAAGGATAACCCTAAGGTTTCAACCTCTATATACAACGTATTTCCGCAAGAGAATATTTATATGCCCCTTGCCCACGAAGTATCCGGGCTTTCAGATTATTTTTTATCATTTATAGGCGAACAAAGCGATAACAAGCCGCTTTCTGAGTTCGATTTCAATGTGCGTATAGAAAAAAAATCAAACTACGGCCGCAAATACTATAACATTTTGTGGGATAAAAGCACGAGGGATAAAAATGCGCTGTACACCTTGATATGTTACAACGATGATGACCAGGTGTTTCAAGTGGTAAGGACAGTTACAGGCAATGGCGAAGCTGTAGCAAGGGTGGGTACGGCGGCAAAAATGAAAAAGACGCAGAAAGAAATAATATATAATTATTTAGAGCTGCAGGATTCGTCAACCGGAGAAAAGATAACGGACAAGCCAAGATATTTTAAGCTGTATGTGCTTTTGCCCGACGGACGGATGCAATCATCAAAGCTGTACTATTTCAAGTTCAATTGAGCTCAGCGAAACTTTTTTGCGCGCACAACGCCCACACGTTTAATTCTGATACGCCTGATGATAAGCGTTGACAAAGCGCCCGCTAAAAATATTGCTCCGGCAACGATACACCAAAAGAGCGCTGTATTATTGCTCTTTAGCTTGTTTTGCAGCGCGTTTCTATGTTCAATGTTTTGGGTGTTGATTTTTTGCGTCTGCATTGATAATTGCGTTGCGCTGCCGTAATTCAAAACCCATGTACATGTGTTATTTTCTGTGTTAGCGGCATTCGAATACAAAACTTCGCCGGGAAGCCTTACGGATATCGAATATGAGCCCTGCGAAATGTTGTCCCGCATTTCCGAAATTGTGCCGGAGGGAACATCCTGCGCTTGATTTTGCCGCACAATATCTTTCAAAGAGACGCATGCGCTAAAGCTGTAGTTGTCGTATTCAAACGCGGGGTTATACTTTAACTCGACATCGTACAGCAAAATATCATCCGAGGTAACAATCTTTGCAAAGGCTTGAGCCGCCTCAAGAGGCGTTTCGTATTTAAACCGCTTTCTTGCTTGAGCCGAAATATTTTGGGCGTCAACTTGAGTTTCAAAACCGAGTTGGTTCCAATAGCCGGACAATTGGCTAAGATAGAGCTCTGGCTGTGCGCAGTCGGTTAAACCAACCGTATAAAGTACGTCTATGGAGTTATCTTCATCCAAATAAAAGTTTAATGATACTGTCGCGCAGGCGGAAAATAAAACTGCAATTAATAACATAAGTAACAAATAAAATATCTTTTTCATAAAAACTCCGATACTGTTGATACAAATTATAATGTTTATATGCATGCAATTCAACACAAATCGTTTTTATGTTATAATATTTGAGGTTTAACAACATTTTAGTTATATTTAACCGCATTTATTCGGAGGGAATATGCCGCAGTTAACGCCCATGATGCAACAATATATCAATCTTAAAGACAAATATAAAGATTGCCTTTTGATGTATCGTCTCGGGGATTTTTACGAGCTTTTTTTTGAAGACGCGCTAAAAGCGTCGCGCGAGCTCGAAATAGTTTTAACCGGAAGGGATTGCGGGTTGCCCGAACGGGCGCCCATGTGCGGGGTTCCGCATCATTCGGTGCAAGGCTATATAGATAAGCTGGTAAAGAAGGGATATAAAGTCGCCATATGCGAGCAGCTTTCCGACCCTGCTTTATCCAAAGGGTTGGTTGAACGTGATGTTGTGCGCGTAATAACGCCGGGCACCGTTACGGAAGATATAAGCCTTAACGATTCGGATAACAACTACATAGTATCTTTGCATAAAAAAGACGATAAAATCGGGTACGCTTATGCGGACGTGTCTACCGGTGCGTTTTTTGCGGGTGATTGCGAGCAGCAAGACGACGGCGTACCAAGCGAACTATCGCGCATACACCCGAGCGAGATAATATACAGCCAATCCGCAAAGTGTGTTATAGAAAAGTTAAACGAGTTAACAAAACAGAATGTATATTTATCCAACTATCCCGATTTTGCGTTTGAGCAAGACGTTGCGGCCGACAGCCTGTGTTCTCACTTTAAAGTCAGCAGTTTGGCGGGCTTTGGAATTGATGAGAATAGCGCCGCTGCAGGCGCTGCGGGCGCGCTTATAGATTATTTGAAAGAAACGCAAAAGAACGCGCTCTTTCATATCAACACTGTTCGTTTGATATCAAAAGGCGCATACATGTCGCTTGATTCGTTTACGCGCGCAAATCTTGAACTTGTAAGAACACTGCGGGACGGCAAGGTTAAAGGAACTTTATTTCACACAATAGACCGTACGGCAACCGCAATGGGGGCCAGGCTGCTAAAGCGCAGCATAAACGAGCCGCTCCAATCCATAACCCAAATTAACGAAAGGCTGGATGCGGCAGACGAAATAAAAAACGATTTGGTCTTATCCGAGACGCTTTCGCAGGCGCTTGCCGGGGTGTTTGATATCGAACGTCTTATCGCGCGTATTTCGTACGGTACGCTTGACGCGCGCGGAGCGCTTTCCATTGCGGCTTCTCTAAAAAAATTGCCTGCCATAAAATCGGCGCTTGAAGGCAGCAAAACCGCTTTGCTAAAACGGCTGCATAGCTCTCTTGACGTTATGGACGATATGCTCTCGCTTATAGAATCTTCGGTTGACGAAAACGCGCCTGCCGGGATAACGGAAGGCGGAATAATAAAAAAAGGCTACAACGCAAAAATAGACGAACTTAAGGAAGCGGCGAGAAAAGGGCTTGAATGGATAGCGGCATTAGAGAGCGCTGAACGCAAAAACACAGGCATAAAAAACTTAAAGATAGGTTTTAACAAGGTTTTTGGCTATTACATTGAAATAACAAAATCTAACCTTGAACTTGTTCCTTTAAGGTATTTGCGCAAACAGACGCTAACCGGCTGCGAGCGCTTTATAACGCCCGAGCTTAAAGAGATGGAGCAAAAGCTGACGGGTGCGGAAGAAAAATGCATATCGCTTGAATACGAATGTTTTTTATCCATCCGAAAAACGTTGTCTGAGAATATAAACCGCTTTCTCACTGCGGCTCAAACAGTTGCGGCGATTGACATGCTAAACAGCTTCGCGCTTATAGCTTACGAAAAAAAATATACAAAACCGCTTATGACTGCCGACGGTAACCTTTCGATTAAGGGCGGGCGGCATCCTGTGGTGGAGTGCGCAACAAAGCAGTTTGTGGATAACGACACAAAAATGAACAGCGACCAAATAGTTATTTTAACCGGGCCTAACATGGCGGGCAAAAGCACATATTTAAGGCAAGTGGCGCTTATAGTGCTTATGGCTCACATGGGTTGTTTTGTCCCCGCCGCCGAAGCGCAAATTTGTATAGTAGACAAAATATTCACCAGAGTGGGGGCGTCGGATAACTTAGCGCTCGGACAAAGCACTTTTATGGTGGAGATGAGCGAAGTCGCAAATATTCTGAACAACGCAACCTCAAAAAGCCTGCTTATACTTGACGAGATTGGGCGCGGCACAAGCACTTTGGACGGCCTTTCAATCGCCTGGTCTGTTGTTGAGCACATAAGCAAACACATACAGGCCAAAACCATATTTGCAACCCATTTTCATGAACTTACCGAGCTTGAAGGTTTGGTTGAAGGAGTAAACAACTATTGCGTTACCGTAAGAGAGATAGGGGATAGCGTGGTGTTTTTGCACAAGATAGTTCGGGGCGGGGCCGACAAAAGCTTTGGGATTGAGGTTGCGCGTTTGGCCGGCGTTCCAAGCTCTGTTACCGACAGAGCGAATAACATTATGCACTCTTTAGTAAAAAAAGAACACGGCGTTTTAGGCGTCCGCCAAAATAATAAACATACAAACGCCGCGGCTGAAACCAACGCGCTCATTGACACAATAAAAAGTATTAACATAGACAACTTAACCCCGCTTGACGCTTTGAAGGTTTTAAGCGAAATAAAACATGGCTTGTGACGGTGACGAAATGATACGAAAATTGCCCAAAAATATTTCCGATAAAATTGCCGCCGGCGAGGTTGTCGAACGCCCGTTAAGCGTGGTAAAAGAGCTTGTTGAAAACGCGATAGACGCCAAGGCTAACGCCATAAACATAAGCATAACCGACGGCGGTATCAAACAGATAATAGTGTCCGACAACGGCTTGGGGATAAGCGCCGGCGAAGTTAATCTTGCCTTTGAAAAGCATGCCACGAGCAAGATTTCTTCCGAACGGGATTTAACGCTCATTACAACGCAAGGTTTTAGAGGAGAGGCTTTAAGCAGCATAGCCGCCGTTTCGGCGGTGGAAATGATGACAAAATGCCGAAGCGAAGAGCTTGGCACACAGCTGCGCATTGCGGGCGCAAGCGGCTGCGAAATAAAACCCGTTGGGCTGCCCGACGGGACCACCGTTATCGTTAGCAGGCTTTTTTTTAATGTTCCCGCAAGATTGAAATTTTTAAAGAGCCAATCGAAAGAGGCCGCGTATATTTCCGATTTGGTAAGCCGGTACATATTGGCTTTTCCGGAAATCTCGTTTCATTATACAGTCCAGCAAAAGACGGTTTATCACAGCCCGGGGAACGGCAAGCTGCTTGACGCCATTTTTTGTGTTTACGGAAACGCCGTTTTGGACAACATCGTATATGTAGATTACGAATCAAACGGCATAAAAGCTTGCGGATATGTATCCCGTCCGGGTGCGGCGGGCATGCGCCCCGGTTCTGTTTTTGTTAACAGGCGCTATATCAAAAGCGCAGTTTTATCCGATATAATCAGAAAGGCGTACGGGCAAACCATGGTGAGCGGGGAAAGACCTTTTTATCTGCTTAACATAACGCTTCCGCCTAACAAGGTCGACGTTAATGTGCATCCGAACAAGCTTTCGGTACGCTTTGCGGACATTGCGGCTGTTGAGCATGTGATAAAAGAAGCGGTAAGCGCCGCTTGCCGCAATATTTATAGCAAAGTAGAAATCTCAAACAGCATTCCGCCGGCCGTAAAACCGATAAACGTACAAATGCGCGCGCCCGCGGAAATACTGCAGACCGAATTTTTTTCCGGCTTTGAGCGCAGAACGCTAAGCGAAAAGCCCGCGGATAATGCAAAAGCGTATGAGCATAAATATAATGTGGACGAACCTGTGTTAGATTTGCACTATAAACTAATCGGCAGTTTCGCAAACACATATGTGCTTGTCGAGCAGTCGGAAAACCTTTTGATTATCGATCAGCATGCCGCGCACGAACGGTTGTTGTACGAAAAGTTTATTGCCAAAAAAAGTGCAGATTCGCAAACGCTGCTTTGCCCGCATGTGTTCAAGGTTACTCACGAACAAAAAAACTCAATAGATTCAAATATCCAAACGTTAATATCATTAGGGTTTGATATAGAGCCTTTTGGAAATCTTGAATACAAGCTAAACGCTATCCCGTTTGGGCACAGCGAAGATGCGCAGCTTCTTTTGTTTGATGCGCTTGACGAGATACGAAAGAGCTGCGGTGATGTGGTATTGATGCGCCATGCGGTGATCCGCGCAGCTTGCAGGCGGGCGGTGAAGGCGGGGGACAGGCTGCCGCAAGAGGATTTGCGCAGCTTGATATCGGCTTTTATTGAAAACAATGTGATACCTACGTGCCCGCATGGAAGGCCGGTAATCACAATTATTACTAAAAATCAGCTTGAAAAAAGCTTTAAGAGAGTGCTATGAAGCGCAAATTCATTGTTATAACAGGGCCTACCGCCGTGGGGAAAACGGCTGTTTCAATAAATTATGCCAAAGCCAAAAAAACGGAAGTTATTGTTGCGGACAGCATGCAGATTTACCGGGGCTGCGATATAGCTACCGATAAAATAAGCGCGGAAAAGATGCGGGGAGTCTTGCATCATCTTGTAGATATTGTTGAGCCAAACGAGAGCTATACCGTGGCCGATTATCAACGCGATGCGTTCTTGCAAATTGAATCGTGCAACAAGAACGGAATAACGCCTGTTGTATCAGGAGGCACCGGGCTTTATATCAATTCGCTTGTTTTCTCTCTCAATTTCGGAGTTGCGGCACCAAACGACACGATTCGACAATATCTGTCACAACTGGCTGATGACAAAAGCATCGGGTACCTATATAATGAATTGAAACGAAAAGATCCCGAGTATGCGAGCATAATCTCTGCGTCCGATAAAAGGCGCATCATACGCCGATTAGAGCTAATCCTTTCGGGTGGTCATGAAAAATATGACTTTTTAAAACATAACACGAACGATAGGTTTTTAATTATAGGGCTAAATATGCCTCGGGAAAAGCTTTATAAGCGTATTGATGAGCGCGTGGACAAAATGGTAAACAGGGGGCTTGAAAATGAAGCGTACGAGCTCTTCAAAAAATACGGCGAGGTAAATGCGCTAAAGGCCATAGGATATAAAGAGTTTGACGCATACTTTAAAGGCAGAGCAACTTTAGAGGACACCGTATCTGTTATAAAACGCAACACCCGGCGCTATGCCAAAAGGCAGTTAACGTGGTTTAAGAGAGATTCTCGGATTGTGTGGTTTGACATATGCCGGTACAAATGTTTAGAAGATCTTGTTTATGGTATAATATCTTATACGGATGGAAAGGGGTTTTAATATGCAGAAACAAGTTATAATACTGCAGGATGTTTTTTTAAATCAAGTACGTAAAGAGCGTGTAAGCGTTACACTGCATCTTACAAATGGGTATCAGATAAAAGGCACAGTTAAGGGGTTTGACAATTTCACAATAATTCTTGACAGCGAAGGCAAGCAAATGATGATATACAAGCATGCCGTTTCCACAATCTCTCCGGTTCGGCCCGTGTTGTTTCAGTACGTTGATAAATCGAAAGAAGTTACCGAACAAACAGAATAATGCAAAACCTTAAAAATATGGGCATAAGCGAAAAAGCGTATTTTATTGTTCAAAAAGCCCAGACAAAGCTTACAGAGTTGTTTTCTGATGTTGAAAAACTGTCCGAATTCAACCAGTACAAGGTAATTGAATCTTTTTGGAGCAAAAACATAGCTCCCCGTCACTTTGCGCCTTCTACGGGTTATGGATATTCGGACGAGGCAAAAGAAGCGCTTGGCGGCCTGTTCGCGCATGTTGTGCGGGCAGACAGCGCCGTTTTAAGCCCTCACATCGCATCGGGTACGCATGCTATATCTCTTGCGCTTTGCGGCGTATTGCGCCCAAATGATACGCTTATAAGCGTTACGGGCAAACCATACGATACGCTGCAATTTGTGATTGGCAAAAAAGAGTGCCGCGATACGGGTTCTCTTTATGATTACGGCATATCGTACAAACAGGTTGAGCTGCATCAAAGCGGTGATATAGACTTAGCAAGCGTTTTAGCGGCAATTGAAACAAACAAACGCACAAAAGCGCTTTTTGTGCAGCGTTCGCGCGGATATGAATGGCGCGATGCAATTTCAATGAAAAAGATGCGGGAGTTTATTTTTGCGGTTAAGCAAAAGCACCCCGATATAATAGTTATAGTTGATAATTGTTACGGCGAGTTTACGGAAAAAGAAGAACCTTTAGAATGCGGGGCGGATTTGATAGCCGGGTCGATGATAAAAAATCCGGGAGGAGGGATTGCGCCCACCGGCGGCTATATTGCAGGCAGGAAAGACTTAATTGAATTAGTGGAAAACAGGCTTACGTGCCCCGGGCTTGGCTCACAAATAGGCTCTTACGAAGCATCATACAGAAGTTATTACCAAGGGTTGTTTATGGCGCCGCATGTGGTGGGGCAGTCGCTTAAGGGCAGCATACTATATGCTAAGGTATTTGAGGATTTAGGCTTTAAGGTATACCCGGCATATGATGCTTTGCGCAGCGATATTACCCAATCAATTATGTTGGAAGATGAAAAGCTGTTGCTTACATACACAAAGGCAATACAAAAAGCGTCGGCGATAGACAGTCAGGTTATGCCGCTTCCGTGGGCAATGCCCGGCTACAAAGACAAAATTGTTATGGCGGCGGGCACATTTGTGCAAGGCGCTTCAATTGAGCTTTCAGCCGATGCTCCTGTAAAACCTCCGTACATTGTTTACGCGCAAGGCGGGCTAACTTATTCGCATATGAAACTTGGGCTTATGATTGCACTTGATGATATGAAGTTTATTTAAACATACGCAAAACACCAATAACTTTGCCGAGTATATCAACGTTTTGAGTGTATATTGGCATGAAATTTTCGTTTTCAGGCTGCAGCCTAACACGGCCTTCTTCAACAAAAAAACGTTTTACAGTTGCTTCGTCTTCCAATAAAGCTACAACAATATCGCCGTTTTGAGCGTAATCCTGTTTTTTTGCAATAATTTTATCTTTATCATGTATTCCGGCGTCCTTCATGCTATCGCCGCAAACGTTTAGCATAAAAACATCCTCATTGCCCAAAAGCGAGT
This sequence comes from uncultured Christensenellaceae bacterium, assembly GCA_964441275.1. Taxonomy (GTDB): domain Bacteria; phylum Bacillota; class Clostridia; order Christensenellales; family SZUA-584; genus SZUA-584. Next base: position 75,881 of record CAYTUG010000008.1, read on the forward strand.
AGGGGAGCGATATATACTCGTCTATGTTTTCAACCGCTGTTATGGGCATGCCTGCTGCAACTCTGCCCAGCACAGGCACCGAAACCATGCGTTCTTTTTTTCTGTTCTCTGCGCATATCATTATTGTCCGCGGTTTTGAAGGATCTTTTGTAATGTAGCCTTTGCGTTCAAGCTTTGATAAATGCGCGTGCGCCGTCGATGTTGATTTTAAGTTAAGAGCAACGCAAACATCGCGCACACACGGCGCGTAGCCGTTCTGGTCAATATAAGTTTTAAGGTATTCAAGCACTTCAGATTGCCGCTTAGTCAAGCTTTCCATTAAAATAACCTCACATGATATTTATAATTAATAATAACAAACAAAAACATCCAAGTCAACAAAAAAGCAAACATATGTTCGTTGATTATTTTTTTTTACGAAGTACAAAAGCTTGGGCGGCTTTCTTGCGCTGGTTTTCGTCTATTGCCGCATAATGCTTGCGGGTGGTGTTTACGTCTTTGTGCCCTAAAACATCCGCAACCAAATATATATCGCCTGTATTTTGGTATAACAGTGTTCCGTACGTGCTTCTTAGCTTGTGCGGTGAAATATTCTTTAAGGGCACGGCAACAGAAGCATACTTTTGCACCAACATTTGCATTGCGCGCACGCTGACCCGCTTTTTTTGTATGGAAATAAACAGGGGAGAGGATTGGCTATAGCTTGCGGCGGCTTTTCTCTCTTCTAAATAGCTATTTAAAGCGTTTGCGGTTTCTTGCCCGAAATACAGTATCGATTCATCGCCGCCTTTTCGCAGCACCTTAAAAGAGTTTTCCGCAAGGTCTACATCGCTTATGTCGAGCGCGCACAATTCGCTTATTCGTATTCCTGTTGTCAAAAACAGGGTGAATATTGCAATGTCGCGCAAACGATTTATTTTGTGATACTGAAGCTGTTTCTTTGTCAGCCCTTTTCCGGTGTCCACAACGTGTAAAAGTTTTATCGCTTCTTTATGGGTAAGCCTCAATATCGGCTTTTCGTGTATCTTGGGAGTGGGCAGCCTTGATACCGTATTGTCGGATATTTCTTCTTTATTGTAATAATACTTGTAGAAACTGCGCAGCGAAGCTATTTTGCGCGCTATTCCTTTTTCGCTATTTTCCCGCACAGATTCGTTATCGTAATATAACTTTAAGTATTCTATATAGCGCTCAAAATCGTCTATCGTCAGTGTCTGCAAGTCGTTAGAGACGAAATGCTTTGTGTCGCGCCCGAGCTCTTCTTCAATAAATCTGAAAAAGAGGCGCAAGTCGTAAGCATAATTGATGCGCGTTAAAACTGCTGTGCGCGGCTCAATAGCGCGAAAAAAAGAAAGCGTAAATTTAGGCAGCGTGGCAAGCACATTGCGCAATTTTTTAGTATTATGTACGTTGCGCTCGCTTTTACTTAACTTAGACACAAAATACCCCTCTACACCATGCAACTATACGCAAAACTTGTCTTTTACGTATAGTTGTTAACGCCTGTTCCCTCGTTTTCTTTTATAGCCTTTTTTGCCATTGCATCGCAAAGATTATTGTATTTATTGTCCGAATGCCCCTTAACTTTTACAAATATGATTTTATGGGGCTTTATGGCCGCCAAAATGCCTTTCCAAAGCTCTTGGTTTTCAACCGGTTGTTTTGAAGAGGTCTTCCAACCGTTTTGTTCCCATTTTTTTATCCAGCCCTGTGCAAAGGCTTTTTGGATATAGGCGCTGTCCGTATATAATGTAACATCGCACGGCTCTTTAAGCGCTTTTACTGCTTGCAATACAGCCATAAGCTCCATCCTGTTGTTTGTGGTGTTGGGCACATAACCGCTTATTTGCTTTTTTGTGCCCTTATATATCAATACAGCAGCCCATCCGCCGGCTCCGGGATTGCCAAAGCATGCCCCATCGGTGTATATATCCACTTTTTTCATTTTGCCAGCAGCCTCGATTTTGCCGCGCATTTTTCCACCGCTTTTATAATCGCTCCTCTAAAGCCGTCCCTTTCGAGCGATTTTACAGCTTCTATCGTTGTTCCGCCGGGAGAGCAAACAGCATCCTTTAGCTCGCCCGGGTGAATTTTGCTCGTTTGCACCATCTTGGCGGCGCCTAATACCGTTTGAGCGGCAAGTTTTAACGATAAATCACGAGCCAGCCCGCATAAAACGCCCGCGTCCGCCAATGCTTCGATAAGCATAAAAACGTAAGCGGGCCCGCTGCCCGATAACGCGGTTACAGCATCCATGGCGGCGGACGATGCGTATTCAACCTGACCGAGTGAGTTAAACAGCTTTTCAATTATCTGTTTTTTATCATTTTCTATTTCGCAAGGCGTTTCAAACACGCTCATCCCCTCCCCCGCCATTAAAGGCATATTGGGCATAATTCTGCAAACATGCTTGTCTATACCAATGATTTTTTGTATTTTTTCAGCGCTCCAACCCGCCGCGATAGACACTATGGTTTTAGATTTTATATGGTCTTTTATGTCCGACAAAACCGGCTCTACAACGTTAGGCTTTATGGCAAGTATTATAATATCGCTTTTTTCACACAGCCGGGCAATGGTTGCGGCCGGATTTGCGCCAAACTTTTTGCAGATTTCATCTTTTTTGCGCTCATCTATATCGAACACATTTATATCATCGATTATTTTATTTTCCGCCGCTCCTTTTATTATGGCATAAGCCATATTGCCCGCTCCTATAAATCCAAAAGAATATGCCATTACATTCCCTCCTATTGACGTGTGCCTGTAAATTGTTTATAATACCGAAAGCCCTTAGGGGAGTGGCTCAACGGTAGAGCATCGGTCTCCAAAAGACCTGTATAATCCCGAATTCAACTTTTTTGAGAGCTTTCAAAAGCCCGGAAAACCGCTTAAACAGCGGCTTTTTTTGATTTGCTTCAAATTCTCCCAAAAAGAAGCGTTTCCCCATTAGTTGCAGTCTGTCCCTGACAGTCTCTACAAAATCCCTGCCAATTTATATCTTTACCATCATAACGGACCGCAAGTATTGGCAAACAAATATATTAATGTCCCGTTATACTATCATATCCTGAACTCTCCGTTTCGTTTACATTAAATGCTCCGATTGCATAGCCGCCTTCGTATGCTTCTTTGAACATTTTTGTACTAGTGACTAATGGCATTATATATACTCCTTTGAAAATTTATTTAAACTAATTCCAAGAGATATTATATACCAAATATTTATATTGTTAAAGTAGAAAATCTTTTTGTTTAGATTTAACTTGTAGGACTACAATACATATTGGACAAAAGAACCTTGAAAATAAAAGGTGCAGGAGTTAGCTCATGGGGTATTGTTGAGTTGTAAAACAAAAACATACCGAAAGGAGCCAATCCTGCATGAATAACATAACACAAGACATGAAATATCGGCAATCCCTTGTTTCGTTCGCCTTGAAGCATGGTGTTTCTCGTGCCAGCCGCAAATACAACAAATCACGTTCTTACATATATTTCTGGTTATCAAGGTACGATGGAGCTATCGGCTCATTAGCTTGCATGTCTAGACGGC
>CAYTUG010000009.1:0-78849 GCA_964441275.1 uncultured Christensenellaceae bacterium
CCAGCGGGCAAGTACCCGCACCCATGTTCGCAAACTGCTTCGGCGGGTTGCGATTTTTTTTGCTCGAAAACACGGAATCTAAATAGTCAAACCCCTTTTTATTACAAAAAAACATCAGTCTTTTGTCCAATATGTATTGTAGTCCTACAAGACAACGTAGACAAGCGATAAATTTAAAATAAACATAATTGTTCGTTTATGATATAATTGTTAAAACTCACTAAACCGGGAAGGTATAGAATGCGCAAATTAATATTTTTAATGCTGTGCATAGTGTTTGCAGCGGCTTTTGGATGTGGCGCACAAGACGAGCTTATTTTATCAAAAACAGTTAAGTCTTTGGAAGGAGGGTTAACCTTTTTTGTTCCGGACAACTGGGAATCTGAACCTACCGATGCGGACATAATGGTTTTAAAGCTTACGGACAGCATATCGGCTTACGCGCAAATATATTACTTGGCGTATGATGAAGAATATTTAACTCTTGACGATTTTATAGAAGAATGCTGCTTGCGATACAGCGATGATTTTATAGGAGAAGTACAATCGCTCAATATAAGCGGAATGTCTGCAAAAAAGTTCGAGTATGTTTACGAGGATTTTACGGAATACTTTGAAGAGGCCAAGTTTCACGGGTTTGAATACTTTATTGATGCGCCCGAAGGCGTAATATATGTAGATATCTACCATTCGCTTATAAATCCCGCATCCGAGACACAACAAGTGTCTACAAAAAAACAACGGGAATTGCTTGAGAATATTGTTGAGGGCATGATTATAGAAAAAGAAGATTACAATGGCGAAACAAGCCTGCCAAGCTGAAATTAGATTGTAAAACATTATAAACCTTCTAAGTCCTTCAGGGCTTTTTTTGTATTCCAAAATGAATAATTTTTGTGTATACGTCAATAATCAATGTGTGTATAGATAATGGTTTAAGGACAGTTTGTATGTTTAAGAAAAACAAATTTAAAAAACTGATGTTCATTGGATTAGTATTGGCGCTTACAGCGCAGCTTTTCGGGTGCGCCCAAACGCCGCTTAGGCTGCATATTAAAGCGAACTCGAACAGCAAGGAAGACCAGGCAATAAAACTTAGCGTGCGTGACGCTATTTTGGCTGTGTCCCGGGACGGAATAATTCAATGTGAAGATTATGCTTCGGCATGTGCATATATAGAGGACAGTCTTGAAATAATAAATAAGACGGCAGATAAGGTGCTAACAGACGGCGGTTTTGGATACAAAGCGTATGCACAAGTCGGGGTGTTTCATTTTCCCGATAAAACGTATCAGGGCAAAGTTTATCCGGAAGGGGACTATCAGGCCCTTTCCGTAACGCTTGGCAAGGGTGAAGGGGAAAACTGGTGGTGCGTGATGTTTCCGCCGCTGTGTATTACGGAAGTGGATAAAACAGAGCAAGAAACTGAGTTTACGTCATTTTTTGCAGAACTTTTTGAATACATTTTTGGATAAGCCGTTAAAGAAACTTCAAGGAGCCGGGCACATGAGAGGGTTTGTCAAGCCACTTATACTTACTATAATGATTTTGGTCGCAGTTTTCAATTACGACTGCGCCATACTGCCTGCGGTTAGCTATAGAATGGGGACAAGCGGCGAAGGTGTAAAACAGGTACAACGCCGCCTCTTAGACTGGGGATATTACAAAGGTAAAGTTGACGGGTATTACGGAGTTTTAACGCAGGACGCGGTTATTGCTTTTCAAAAAAAGCACAGGATAACAATAGATGGGATTGTGGGAGCGCAGACGGCCGAAAAGCTTGGTATTTCGCTTGCTTCCGGCCGCTCTAACAGCTCTGGTACAAACCAAAATGACAATGATGTATACTTGCTTGCCCAGCTATGCCACAGCGAGGCAAGGGGCGAGCCTTACGAAGGTATGGTTGCCGTTGCATCTGTTGTTTTAAACAGGATAAAAAGTTCGCAGTTTCCTAATACTATGGCAAAGGTTATCTACCAAAGCGGCGCTTTTTCCGTCGTAGACGATGGGCAGATAAACATGGCGCCTAATGCGGCCTCGCTGCGGGCGGCGAGAGATGCCATAAACGGCTGGGACCCCTCGGGGGGCGCGCTGTTTTTTTACAATCCCTCTAAAACACAAAACAAATGGATTCGCTCAAGGCCGGTTATTATTACTATAGGAACGCATATTTTTTGCAAATAGGGAGGCGCTTATGAAAAGGATTCACAAGCTTATAGCATTGGTAACGGCGGGGTTGATTATAGCGGGTCTGTCTGCTTACGCAATTTTGCTTAATGGGGAGAAAAGCCGGCTTGAGCGTCAGATAAGCTCAATTTATTCGCGTTCATTTGAAGATTTGCTTACCAATGTCTCAAGTCTTGAAGCGAAGCTTAACAAACTTGAAGCCGCAAGCGGGCTTATGCAACATCAGATGCTGCTAATGGACGCTTGGAGGCAGGCAGGCGAAACGGAAGGGTCTATATGCGCATTGCCTGTTTCTTTTTCGGGAACGGGCGCGCTGACTCAATTTGTAAACCGCGCAGGAGATTGCTGCCGGGCGCTGTCCCGCAAGCTTGCATACGGTAAAACGCTAACGGATAACGATATTAGCCAGATACAAGATATGGCAGGCTCGTGCAGGGAAATTTACGTCAAGCTGAATTCAATTTTGAATGACGGGGAATATCCGGGCGATTTAGGCTTTTCATCGGGCGTATATATGGTAGGAGAAGAGCAAGGCGGCAATATTGATTTTGCCAATCAACAGTTTCCCCGTTTAATATATGACGGACCGTTTTCGGAAAGCACCGAAAACAAAACCCCGAAAGGCGTCAGCGGAAACGAGGTTTCAAGCGAAAAAGCGGCGGCGGCGGCGGCAAAGTTTTTGGGAACTTCCGTTAATGACATTGCGCTTGACGGCGAATGCAACGGCACAATACCATGTTATAAGTTTAACGGAAAAAAAGCCGGGCAAAGCTTTGAAATTTCAATAACAAAAAAGGAAGCTAAGGTGCTTTGGTATATGAATACGCACGATGGCGGGATTTCGGCGGTTCCAACCGATGAAAAATATGAACAGCTGTCCGAAGCAGCGCAAAAATTTTTGCGGGATAAGAAGTACGGCGAAAGCACACCAAGCTACGCTCAGTTTTATAACGGGCTTGCCATAATAAATTTAGCGCCCGTTGAAGATGATATTGTGTTGTATCCGGATTTAATAAAGGTTTGGCTTGATATTCCTACATGCAAAGTGGTGGGCATAGACGCAAATAATTATTTGATGTCGCATAAAAACCGCAGTTTTGTTAAACCTGTACTTTCAAAAGAACAGGCTCAAAAAAAGGTTAACAAAACAATCAAAGTCGAAAAAACAAGATTAGCGCTTATACCGTTAGAATCCGGAGCAGAGAAATTATGTTGGGAATTTACCGGCTCGTGCAACGGGCACGATTATATAATTTACATAAACGTTTTAACCGGCGATGAGGAGGATATACTCATTATACAGCATACGAACAACGGCACTCTTGTAATGTAGCGGCGGCGTTATAAGCTGATTGGCAAATGCGTGAGAAACAAACACCGCAACGGTTAATTGCGCGTTTTTGTTTGAATCAAACGGGCTTTTATTCTATTGCTCTTTTCGCTATCATCTCTTTGGTTTTCATAAGCCTGATAAGATTGCCCCGTTCGTTTTCGTCAAGTTTCATTCTGATGTATTTTATAGTTTCGATTAATTGCGGTATCATCACGTATTCAAGAGCGTTTACCCTCCGCCGGGTTTTTTCAATTTCATCCGCCAATAAATTGCATGTTTTTTCAAGCTCGGCAAGCTCTATTAGTTTTGGCAACATTTGAGAAAGCTTATCCGTAGAGTGGTCAAGCTCTGCCGATGTATTCATCAAACCATAGGGGAAAAAGCTGCGTTCTTGTTTTTTTTCGGTATAGCTTATTTTTGGGACATCGACATTCATTATGTTTGCGCGCGATAAAACAACTTCCGCCTCGCGTATTGGGTAGATTAATGCCTCGTCCATAGCTTCTTTGCTCATCGCTATGCGTGCAAGCGCAAAACCGCGCAGCGCAAGCGTAAGAGACTCTTCAACAGTTTTACGCAGCTCTTTGTTCTTGCGTATGAGCAACAAAAATATGCGCACCATTTCGTCGCGCTTGTCTTTTAAAAGTTTGTGCCCCCTTGAAGCAGTCGCCAATCGCTTTTTAAGCTTTGTAAGCTGCATCCTTGTCGGGTTTACTCTTAGCAGAGCCATATATTAATCCTCGTCCGCAGGCAAATATTTTTCAATATAGGCGTCGCTTATGCGCTTTAGTTCCGCCTTAGGCAAAATCTTTAGCAGCTTCCATCCTAAGTCTAACGTTTCCTCGATAGAACGGTTGGTTTCATACCCTTGCGAAACGTATTCGCGCTCGAAAGCATCGGCAAATTTAGCATAAAGTTTATCAATATCTGATAAAGCCGCTTCGCCCAAGATAACGGAAAGCTCTTTAGCGTCTTTGCCGCGTGCATAAGCGGCGAACAGCTGGTTCATGGTGTCCGCATGGTCTTCACGCGTTTTGTCTTTGCCAATGCCCTTATCTTTAAGCCTTGAGAGGGAAGGTAGCACATCAATAGGGGGCGTTAATCCCTTGCGCAGCAGCTCGCGGGATAATATTATTTGCCCTTCCGTAATATAGCCGGTTAAATCGGGTATTGGGTGCGTTTTATCGTCTTCGGGCATAGAAAGAATAGGTATCTGGGTTACAGAGCCTTCCCTTCCTCTTATTCGCCCCGCCCGCTCGTACATAGTCGCTAAGTCGGTATAAAGATAACCGGGATAGCCGCGCCTTCCCGGAACTTCTTTTCTTGCCGCCGATATTTCTCTTAACGCCTCGGCGTAGTTGGTGATATCGGTAATGATTACAAGAACGTGCAGCCCTTTTTCATAAGCGAGATATTCTGCAGCGGTTAACGCCATTCGCGGAGTGGATATACGCTCTATTGCCGGGTCGTCCGCAAGGTTTATAAACAAAACTGTGCGATCAATCGCACCCGTTTTTTTAAAGTCAGAAATGAAAAAGTCCGCTTCCGCAAAAGTTATGCCGACGGCGGCAAAAACTACCGCAAAACTTGCCTGGGTGCCCAAAACTTTTGCTTGACGCGCTATTTGTGCCGCAAGGTTTGCGTGGGGTAAGCCCGAACCGGAAAACACCGGTAACTTTTGTCCGCGAACAAGCGTGTTTAGCCCATCGATAGCAGATATACCCGTTTGAATAAACTCTTCCGGATAATCCCTTGCCGACGGATTTATGGGGGCGCCGTTTATATCCATTCGTTTTTCGGGTATTATTGCCGGTCCGCCGTCCATAGGTTCCCCCATGCCGTCAAAAACGCGCCCTAACATGTCGTATGATACGGCTAATTCAATACTTCGTCCTAAAAAACGCGCCTTGGATGTTGATATTTTCAAGCCCTGCGCGCTCTCGAAAAGCTGTACAAGCGCCTTGTCGCCGTCTATTTCAAGCACTTTTCCGCGGCGTATGTCGCCGTCCTGCTGAATAATTTGAACGAGCTCGTCGTATTTAATTCCGCTGACCCCCTCAACAAGCATAAGGGGGCCGACAACCTCGCTAATTGTGCGGTATTCTTTAAGCAATTTCAATTCCACCTTCCTCACAAAGCGCCGCTATCTGAGATTTTAGGCTTTCGCGTATATTTGCAAAATGTTCGGTTGCATTTTTTTCGTCTACATATTTGGCGCGGCCAATATCTTCTCTTATTGGCATGGCGGTTATTTTGGACAGGGGAGCGCCAGCGGCCAATGCGTTTTCTCCGAGTTCGCCCCACTCAAGTATTAAAGAAAGCATGCCCGCCTGTTTATTCAGCGAAGTATAAGTATCAGTTTGATGAAAAGCGTTTTGATGCAGGTAATCTTCGCGTATTGAACGGCAGGTTTCTAACTTTAAGCGGTCTTTCAAAGACAGCGCGTCAACGCCCACAAGGCGCACAATTTCTTCAAGTTCGGATTCCTCCTGCAGCAGTTGCATGGTTTTTGCGCGCAAAGCGTTCCATTGCTTGGACACGTTATCGTCAAACCATTCGTTCAGATTTTCGGTGTAAAGGGAATAAGAAGTAAGCCAGTCTATTGCAGGAAAATGGCGTTTGTAGGCTAACTGGTCGGACAATCCCCAAAACACTTTTACTATTCTTAAAGTAGCCTGTGAAACGGGTTCGGAAATATCGCCCCCCGGGGGGGATACTGCGCCTATTGCGGTTATCGCCCCTGTGCGGCCATCGGAACCGAGGGCTTTTACAATACCTGCGCGCTCATAAAACCCGGCAAGCCTTGAGGAAAGATAGGCCGGATAGCCTTCGTCCCCCGGCATCTCTTCAAGCCGTCCGGACATCTCGCGCAACGCTTCCGCCCACCTCGAGGTTGAATCCGCCATTACGGCGACTTTATAACCCATATCCCTAAAGTACTCCGCTATGGTTATTCCGGTATATATAGAAGCTTCCCGCGCCGCCACAGGCATATCGGAAGTGTTGGCGATAAGCACTGTGCGCTTCATAAGCGGTTCTCCCGAGCGCGGGTCTTTAAGCTCTGGAAACTCCATAAGAACGTCTGTCATTTCGTTGCCGCGTTCTCCGCAACCGATGTATACTATTATGTCGGCATCGGCCCATTTAGCTAACTGGTGCTGAACCACGGTCTTTCCGCTTCCAAAAGGGCCGGGCACGGCGGCAACGCCTCCTTTGGCGATTGGGAAAAGAGTATCAATGACTCTTTGACCTGTTATCATCGGCTCGGCCGGGGGCAGTTTCTCGGCAAAAGGACGGCCAATTCGCACCGGCCATTTTTGCAGCATTTTGACTTCGACTGTTTCGTTTTTTGCCGTTTTCAGCTTTGCGATAGGCTCTACAATCGTTGCATTGCCGTCCGCAAGCCATTCTAATGTGCCCGAAACGCCGGGAGGCACCATAATAAAATGGCGTACCAACGTAGTTTCCTGAACATAACCTAAAAAGTCGCCCGGCGTTAGCATATCGCCCGCATTAGCCAAAGGCTTAAACTGCCACTCTTTGTCGTAATCAAGCGCAGGAGGGCTTATCCCGCGGCTTATTCGGTCTCCAACTATCTCGTATATTTTATCAAGCGGGCGTTGTATGCCGTCAAATATAGAGGCGATAAGCCCGGGCGCAAGCTCAACCGACAGCGGATTATCGGTAGGATATACCGTTTCACCCGGCCCTAATCCGCTCGTTTCCTCATAGACTTGAATTGACGCCATCTCGCCCCTAAGCTCAATGATCTCTCCAATTAATTTCTTTTCGCTTACTCGCACAACGTCGTATATTTTGCTGTCTTTTAGCCCCTTTGCTACTATCAGCGGACCGGAAACCTTAACTATCTTGCCTTCCATAACATACCCTTCCTGAAAATTAATCGAGTAAAATATCTGCTCCTATTGCTTTTTCTACATTGGCGCGAATGCCCCGCATGCCAAAACCGGTTGCGCCTTGGTTTCCCGGAATGGGGATTATCACGGGGTAAGCAGAAGTTTTGTATCGATCTATAGCTTCTTGTGCACATTGCGCCGCATGTTCGGTAATAAAAATTATGGCATATCCGCCGTTTGCAAGCCGGTTAATAACCTGCGAAGCGTGTTCTTTGGGTGTAGGAAATATATCAATACCCAAAGTTTTAAAACCTATAATGCTGTCTAAATCGCCAACGGCGCCAATTTTGTTCATGTTTTTTCCTTTATTGATAAAGCTGTTTAAGCCTTTGCATAACAATACCGGTATCTATTCCGCTTTGTTTTGCGCTCATCACCATGCGTACCGCCGCCGCTTCGCGCTGTTTTGCGATATAATAGCCCATCAAAGGGCCGATTCCAAACAGGCCGAAACGGTTTTCACGCAGCAAAGACATAAGATAATCATCACGCGCCTTTTCCAACATATATAAACTGCCGCCTTTTTGATAAACCGCAAACGCATCAAAGAGTATATGAGAATATCCTTTCGCCGCGGCTGCCAAAAAGCCATCATCCGCAATATCAAACGCATCCAACAGCATACGCTTGCTTAATTTGCCGCCTTTTAAATGAGCTCTGTCATAATAGGCTTTGCCTGCCGAGGCCGCCCGGACCCGCAAAAGAGCGATTATGTTTGTCAAATCGAAGAACGCTTGAAAATATTCGGTAACGAGCGCAAAGCCGAGCCGTTTAACTAAACGCATAATATCTTTTGCATATGCTCTGTCAAGCGCAACTGCGACAATAGATGCATCGGGCGCGGCCGCAAGCTGATTGTCGATATAAGACAATGCTTCTTTCATAGGCAGAGGCAAATCAAAATACTTTTTGTCGGAAACTGCACGCGATAACCTTTCAACGCTTATATTACCTTGCTTTAAACCCGATGCGCTTGTGTTGCGCAAAGATAATTTAATAATCGATTTTAAGTTTTGATAATCCCGCTCGGTAAGCATAATTTGAATAAAAGTATCGTTGGGCGAAAGCGCCTTGATTAAAGAGTCCGTATTATCAAGCTCTTTTGAAATCAGCAGTTCAAAATCATTGTTTGATATGCCTTGTCCGTAACCTAATTCGGCTAAAGTTTTCATGGCGGCATCAAAAGAATCCGCTTCGATAAGCCTTGAAAGTTTCTCTTTTGTAATTAACCGTTGCTCAAGCACTTTTATTCGCGCAAAAGCATACGGGAAACTGCTCGATATCTGTGACATTTATTCCCCTGCTAAGTTTTCTTCAAACAGTATTGCAGCAATTTGCGGCTCATGCTGCTGCCATATTTGCTCAAGCATAGACTCTAACGAAACATCTATTTCTAATCCGCCGTCTATATATACAAAACCGCCCCGCATTTCCCGCTTCTGTTGCAGCAGCTTTACATTTCCTTTGCCTGTGGTTTTTTTCAGTTCACCGTTAACCCCGTTAACAAACGCGGCGTCTATTGCTTTTTCGCTGTTTGAAATTATTATTTCACCTTCGCCGTTTGCCGCGCATGCAAGCAAACGCTTTTTTAGCATCAACAAATAATCTTCTTTATTTAATGAGCTTAATTTCTCAAGAGCAAGTGACTTTGCTTGTTCCATAACTTGCTGTTTTGCCGACAAAATCTGCTTTCTGTGCTCTAAATCAAAAATCGCTTCTATGCGCTTTTTATCTTCAATTACGGTTTGCTCAGCCGCGCGTTCAATCTCCGCCACCTGTTTCTGGATGATGCGGTTCGTTTTTTCGTTGATCTCGCGTTTTTTGCGCTCCGTTTCCTGGGCAACCTTTTCTGCGTCAAGTTTCGCGTCTGCAAGTATTTTGTCTATAAGTTTTTGTGCGCTAGCCAATATTAATCACACCCTTTTATGCTGCATGGCCCAGCAATATAACCAGCATGGATATAAGCAGAGCGAAAACCGCATAGGTTTCCACCATTATAGCCATCGTAATTGCTTTTCCCAACTCTTCTGGACGCTTGCCGAGAAGCGCTATGCCTGCAACCGCAGTTTTGCCTTGGGCAATCGCCGAAAAGAGCCCGACAATCGCCGTGGGCAGCGCTCCAAAGAAGTAAAGCCAGCCCTGGGCAGCAGATATTGTATCGCCGCCTATCACGCCGTTGCCCATAAGTATTAGAAACGCAACCAAAAGACCGTAAATACCTTGCGTGCCGGGCAGCAACTGGAGAACCAAAGACTGCCCGAAAAGATCGGGCTCTTCCGATACGAGCCCCGCAGCTGCCTGACCGGTCAGGCTTATGCCAACTGCAGAGCCGATTCCGGCTAACCCAACCGCGAGCGCGGCGCCAAAAGACGATATGATCATGCCAAAGTATTCACCAAAAAATTCAGACATTGTAGTTCCTCCTAAAAGAGAATGGCATTTATTTTTGTTTTCCGCATGAAGGCGGAATTAATTACTAATTTTGTGGTGACGGGTGCGAAACGCCAAAGGCATAAACGCATGTCCGTCTCCTTCATAAAACTTATTAAAAAACTCTATATACTGCAGCCTTGCCGTGTGTACAAACGCTCCGAGCGTGTTTATTGCAATGTTAAACACATGGCCGAAGGTAAGAATTATTATACCCATAATATAACCTATAAAATTGCCCATAAGCAACCCGCCAATGGTGTTAAACACCATAGCGATTACAGTGGTTGCAAGCCCCATTCCAAAAATCCGGCTGTAAGAAAGTATATCCCCTATATAGCTGGTAACTCCGTACAAACTCGCAAGCCCGCCGGTTATTTTTTTAATGACGCCTTTTTTATGCCTGCCTTGTGTAAACAGAAGAATAGCCGCTCCCGCAATTGTCAAGTATGAGCCAATAGTGCCGATTACGCCGCCAAGTATGAGCATTATGCACCCGCTTATCAACAAGAACCATGAAAAACGATCAAAGACTGCATCAAGTATCCGTCCGCGGCGGATATCCATATACATGGCTATAAAAAGCCCGGTAAATATGTGTATTACCCCAACGCCAAGGCAAACGATAAGCGTGAGCATCGCACCCTGCGCATCTTGTATAGGATTAAGAACATATGGAATGCCCTCTATGCTAAGCACGGTCCCAAAGAAAACGCCCCAAAGAGAACCGGAAATTCCGCAAATCATAATAACGGTGGTTATTTTTCTAAACATACCCGTCGGCTTTTTAATCTTAAGCATAAGGTATGCGCCAACGGTCAGCACTATACCGTAAACCACATCCGCCATCATCATCCCGAAAATGATAAAATAAAATATAGACATAATTAAATTTGGGTCGAATCCGCGCGATGAAGGTATTGAATACATATCCGTTACCGCTTCAAAAGGGGTAACGGCCGGCGGATTGGATATCGCTGTGGGCGGTATTTCATCCTCGTAAGGGTTTCTAAAATTTATATAGGCTTCAGGCGCGGATTTTTTTAAAGATTGTTCAATTTTATCGCAATCGTTTGAAATAACCCACCCTTCAAGAGCAAACGCCGCACCCGTTTCAGCCAGCCTTTCAACGCAACGCTCCCTTGCCTGTTCAGTGAGCAAATAGTCCTCAACCAAACATAGCAGGCTTTTATGCTGCGTAAACTCTTTAGCTTCTTTTTGCATTCCGGCCATCTTGTTGCTAATCTTGTCATGCTCTTTTTTATAGTCCGCTATGATATTTTTTGTTGTTCCAAAATAGTCCTTTGAGGGAGCATCGGTAAAGCCAAAGCTTTTCAGCTGAGCCCTTAAGAGTTCGCTGATATCGTTATGCGCAATAATGTACACCGCAAAAAGATTGCCGTCCGTTTTGGTATATTCCATGTAGGCGGTATCAAATTCTTCGCATATTTGGTTTAAGTTTTGTTCATTCTCGAAAGGTATTGTGCCGAGAAAACTTGTTGTATATGCGCTTTCCCCTAATGTTTCAAGCGGGATATCGAAACAACCGAACGGCTCAAGCTGAGAAATTTGGTTCAAAATACGTTGCTGCCGCATTTTCAAAGCAGCAAAATCGGCGTTGTATTGTTTTATTTTATCCGCTATCTGTTGCGCTTCGTCTAACCGGGAACTTAACCCGCTAAGCTGTTTTATTGTGATGCCGGGCTTTGGGTTAAAGAAAGAACTTTTTTCGTCATCAAACCGACGTATAGTTTCAAGCGCCGTGCGCACATCGGCAAGCATAGAATCAACATGCGCATACTTTTCGGAGCTAACGCCCGCCGCGGCGCCTTCAAACTGTGTGTGAGTTACCTCAATTGCGCCTAATTCCTGTATACTTTTAAGAAGAGCGCTTTTATTATCCTGGTGGGCAAAAAGCGCAATTTTTTTCATCTCCAATATGGCCATATATTATAATAGCCCTTCTATACAAAGATTGGCCGCCGTTTCCAACTTTTTTTGGGCAACCTTTTTTAACTCGTCACATTCCGCTTGCTTCTGTAATTTTTGTTTCTCAATATTTGCATATATCGACTGTTTAGCCGATTCTAACTTCTTTTGGCTCGCAAGCTGCGCTTTTGAAACCGCGTTTTCAATCAAGCGTTCGCATTTCTCGGCAGCCTCTTTTAAATCTTGCTTTGCGGAAAGGCCGGCTTTTTGCCTTATTTCGTCTGCCTGGGCCTCGGCAGCTTTAATTTGGTTTAATACCTGCGTTGTCATAGCTTCTCCTGTTATCTTGTGCCAAAAAGTCTGTCCCCCGCATCGCCAAGCCCGGGAACTATATATCCGTGTTCGTCCAAACGCTCGTCAATTGCGGCGACGTAAATGTCTACATCGTCAAAAGCCTTCCTGACACTATTAATACCCTCGGGAGCGGCAATCAAGCACATTAACTTAATAAATTTAACGCCTTGGTTTTTTAGCAGCTGAATTGCCCCGCAAGCGCTGCCGCCGGTTGCGAGCATAAGGTCAAGAACAATTATCTCTCTTTCGGTTACATCGGACGGGAGTTTGCAGTAATATTCCACCGGCTGCAAAGTATCGGGATTGCGATAAAAGCCGATGTGACCAACCCTTGCGGCAGGCACCAACGATAAAATACCGTTTACCATCCCCAAGCCGGCGCGCAAAATGGGCACAATGCCAATAGTTTTTCCTGAAATAACGCGCGTTTTGGCCTTAGCTACGGGGGTTTCAATCTCAACTTCTTTTAACGGCAAATCACGGGTAACCTCATATGCCATAAGCATAGCAATCTCGTCAACCAATTCCCTAAAATCTTTGGTTCCGGTTTTTTTGTCTCTGATCAACGATATTTTATGCTGTATGAGCGGGTGGTTCATTTCTACCAGTTTGCCCATATATCCTCCGTTTACCGAAACGGCAATTAAATATTTGTATCTTGTAGTGCCATAATCTTTGTTATTCTTCTTTGGTGTCTGCTATCGTTTGAAAAATTTGTGGAAATAAACGCGTCTACAATTTCAAGCGCAAGCCCTGACCCAACTACCCTCTCGCCCAAAGAAATAATATTTGCATCGTTATGAGAGCGCGCCGCCTTTGCCGAGAAAACGTCGCTAAGAAGCGCGCAGCGAATACCTCTGATTTTATTGGCGGAAATAGACATGCCTATGCCTGTCCCGCATATGAGTATGCCAAAGTCAGCCTCGCCCGAAAGCACTGCTTTGCAGACGGGCAATGCATAATCCGGATAATCGGTTGAGACTTTTTCATAAGTGCCTTTATCTGTTGTATCAATGCCTTTGCTTTGCAGATGCCCGATTATTGTCGCTTTTAATAATATACCGCCGTGATCGCTTCCTATAGCAATTTTCATTTTTCATACCTATCCAATGCAACGTTGATATTATGTAGGATACCAAACGCGCGCCGAAAAATCAACAAGTATAAGGCAATAAAGAAACGGCAAACATATAAATCGATTGTTTTTAACGCTTATAAGCAAGCGGTTTTACTGTTAAACACATTTTGAACGGCATTGCCCATTCTCTTTACATTTGTGATGCCGGTAATTATACTATAGTTATCAGCCGCTTTTAAGCTAATTTCTGCGGCGACGGGGGAAGGCTTGATGTATGATATTGTAGTAAAAATAGGCTCTATGGCGCTTATCAGGCGCGATGACGGAGATTTAGATTATAATATATTTTCAAGGCTTGGCAAATCGCTAAAGCCGGGTATGCTGCTTGTAAGTTCGGGCGCTACGGAAATAGGGCGGATTGACTATATCAAGCGTCATGGTCACGAGCTTAGCGGAGCAGAAGAAGACGTTAAAACCGATTACGCGGCGCAGGGGCAGGCTATTTTAATGGAAAACTATCGTGAATTCATCAGCCCCGGTTATTCTGTGCGGCAGGTGCTTTTAGAGCACAGCCATTTTAACGACAAAGAAAAAAAAGAACATATCTACAGGTTGTTGATGCGGGCGCCCGGGCAGTTGGCGATACCGATTATCAACTATAACGACCCGGTTTCCAGCGAGGAAAACCGCAAGATGGAACTGCGGAAAATTGGCAACGGGGGACGTAAAGTTGTTGAATGCATAGACAACGATGAAACCGCAGCGGTTGTTGCAATGCTTGTCAAAGCTAAAACATTAATAATACTGACATCGGTAGATGGTATATACCAAGACCATTCTGACCCTTCAACGCTGATTGAACGGATAACGGCGCCCAATGCGCAAGAGCTTGAGAAAAAAATAAAAGAAGTCATGAATTGTTGCAAGGGCGCTTCGCGTGCGGGTGCGCAAGGTGCGGTTGCAAAGCTGTTTTACTCTCTTGGGCCTGCCAAGGCGGGCACAAGCGTATATATTTCAAGCGCAAGCAATCGTTTGGAAGATATAATATCCGGAAAAATAAAATGCACCCGTATTTTCATAGGCGAATAACGGTACAAAATTGCTACTGCAGGACCTGCTGCACGCGCTTGATGTTTTGTTTCGCAACGCTATGCAATATCAAGCTATTGTCATGTCCCGGGAAATTTGAACGGAGTTTTAATGCGGATAAACACACTCGTACTCAAAAACTATCGAAGCTATCAAGCGTTATCGGCAAGCTTTAGCAACGGCACCAATATACTTTTTGGCAAAAACGCCGCGGGGAAAACAAACGCTCTTGAGGCTATTGCTTTTTTAAGCATAGGCAAACCGTTCCGCACGCAAAAAGACATAGAATGTATCCGGGAGGGAAGCGAGTATGCTTATATAAGGGGAGAGATAGACAAATCTTTGGGATTTATCGGTATAGAAGCCATGGTCTCTGTTTTCGGCAAAAAAAGCTTAAAGGTAAACGGATTGGCGGTTAAAAAAATTGGAGAGCTTTTGGGAAACTTTATTGCTATACTCTTTTCCCCGGATGATTTGAAAATATTAAAAGAATCTCCTATGCTGCGCAGGCGATTTATTGACATGGAAATATCAAAACTGCGGCCGGCCTATTTTTATGATTTGCAGGAATACACAAAAGCGCTTGCCCAAAAAAACGCACTGTTAAAATCAAAGATGGCGGAGAACCAGTTAAAAAAGCTTGTTTCAATTTTTAATGAGCAAATGGTAAAACACGGGGCGAGGATAATCGCGCAAAGACAAAAATTTTTGTATCGCCTTGGGGAAATAAGCAAAGACCTGCACAAAGATATTGCAAAAGGCGAAGTCTTATCAATACGGTACAAATGCAGCGCCTCGCTTGACGACATTGAAAAAACGCTATTTGAGAAGATGGAAAAGGCCTTGCCTTCCGAAATTGAACAGGGGTTTAGCCTGCACGGGCCGCACAGGGAAGATATGATTGCAACGCTTAATGGAAACGAAATAAAAGCATATTCCTCTTCCGGTCAGATACGTACGGCTATGCTGTCTTTAAAGCTTGCGACATTTGAGATAGCGCGCAGCGATTTTAACGAAAGCCCTGTTTTGCTGTTAGACGATGTGTTTTCAGAGTTGGACGAACAGAGGCAATCGGCAATTATTGAGCGGCTAAATGGCTCGCAATGCTTTATTACCACTGCCGTGCCCCTAAAATGCAAGGGCGCATCTTTATTTAATGTAGCCAAAGGCGCAATTACACCAGCATAGTTATAATAATGCCAATACAAAATCCAAAAGCGGAATATAATATGCTTTTCGGCTCTTTTTTCGCAAAGTTTTTAGCAGGTATAAGCTCTTTGAGCGATATATAAAGCATTGCGCCTGCCGAAAAAGATATGCAAGCCGATTTTATTTCCCCGGAAATTTGGCTGATAGCGGTTCCTAAGACTGAGCCGGCAGCGGTAGGAAGCCCTGTTAACGCGGTCAAAAACAACACCCGTTTTGCGGACACGCCGGAAAGACATAGCGGAAGGCATGCGGCTATTCCCTCGGGAATATTGTGTATCAGCAATAGGAGCGAAAGCGGAAACGCGTGTTGCATGCCGCTTGCAAAGGAAGCGCCAATTGCAAGCCCCTCCGGGAAGTTGTGCAACGCAATGGCAGTGATCACAAGTATTCCGGTAGAATAAAGAGACCTATCATTGGTTGATATTATGGGCGAAAGCAAAGCAAAGAACATTCCGCCCGCAATTGCGCCGCCGCCCGCAATAAAAATGCCCGCAGTATGCGCGCTTTCGGGCAGCATCTCGAAGACGACGACAGATACCATGATTCCGCCTGCGAAAGACAGGTAAGCGTGGGGGCTAAGGGAATGGGAGCTTAAAAAAATAGCCGAAGCCCCTCCCATCAAAGTGCCCGCCATTCCCACTATTGCGCCCAAAAACAGGCTTTCAAGCAACATAAATTACTCCTTGTGATTTATATATACGCTGCTGTTATGCGAATATTAATGAAAGTTCAGCAAGTTTAATTTATAACCGGACCCGATAAAGAATAAGAAAAATATTACGTTGTTTTAAGAATTAACGGCCGGTAAAAAGTTTGGATTTATGTTTATTTAGAAGAAAAAACAATGGCATGCCAAACGCATAGCAAGCGATTGTTTGCCCTATGCCTATGTACAGAATGGGCATCCAGACAGGAAATTGGGTGAAATAAAAAAAATGAAGAATAACGCCAATGGTAATTGCGTTGATTAGTATGCTCGGCAGCGGCAGAAGCCATTTATTTTTAATAAAATAGGTTAAAGCGGCGGCGGCGAGTGTGGCTAAAGAGCCGGCAATAACGTCTATTATTCCAAGAAAGCTAAATATATTTGCTATTGCGCATCCGATAAAAAGCCCGGGCACGGCGGCGCTTGTGAAAAATGGAAGCACACACAGCGCCTCGGATATGCGAAGTTCAATCATACCGAGCTGGCCGAAGCTAAGCGGCGCTACGGCTATTGTCAGCACGAAGTACAATGCGGCTATAACGCCCGCTTCCGCCAGAAATCTCATTTGCTTTTTCACATCAGCTTACCACAATATTGGCAATGCTACCCGGCACAATTATTACCTTGCGCACAGTTTTGCCTGCAAAAAGCGCAGTGAAATCGGCGTTACCCATTATCTGGTTTTCAATATCCTCTTTTGATGCATCGGAAGACACATTGAATTTTCTGCGGGTTTTTCCGTTTATCTGCAAAGCCATCTCTATGGTTTTGCGCCGCAGCGCAGTTTCATCGTATTGAGGGTAGGGCGCGTTAAATACTGAATAAGGCTGTCCGATTGTTTCCCAAAGCTCTTCAGCAAAATGCGGGGCAAATGGCGCAATCAGCCTAACTAAAATATTTGCGGATTGGGTGCACAAGTCTTTATCGGGCGCGTTGTCCAAATACTTTATAAGAGCGTTGACATATTCCATAAGGCGGGCGATAGAAGTGTTAAACGAGAAAACCTCAATATCTTCACGCATATGCTTTATTGCGTAATTTTGCGCGTATAACAAATCTTCTTTGCCCGAATCGCTTTTAGAGCCTTGCGATATCAGCCTTTGCACAGTGCGCTCCACACGCTCAAGGAAGCGAAACATAGAGCGTATTCCGGCTTCATTCCAAGAGCCGCCTTCGATATACGAAAACCCAAAGCCTAAATACATGCGCAGAGAGTCGCTGCCAAATTCTTTTATGTAAGAATCGGGCGATATCACATTCTCGCGCGACTTGCTCATCCGCTGCCCGTCGGGTCCAAGAATAACGCCCTGATGTACAAGAGAAGTAAAAGGCTCTTCAAATCTGCAATAACCCATATCGTGCAGCGCCATTGTAAAAAACCGCGCGTACAATAGATGCATGCAGGTATGCTCCGCACCGCCCACATACTTATCGACCGGAAGCATTTTGTTTATCCACTCCGTATCAAACGCTTTATCATCGTTGCGGTTGTCCGGATAGCGCAGGAAATACCACGATGAGCACACAAAAGTATCCATGGTATCTGCGTCTCGCAAAGCGTTGCCGCCGCAGACAGGGCACTTTGCATGCAGGAAGGATTCCGACTTAAGCAAAGGCGATGTGCCGTCGGGGGTAAAATCGACATCGTAGGGCAGCGTAACGGGCAAATCGGTTTCGGGTACGGGCACTTCGCCGCATTTGTCGCAATAAACTATCGGGATGGGAGTGCCCCAGTAACGTTGCCTTGATATCAGCCAATCGCGCAGCCGGTATGTTGTTCTAAAATCCGCATTGCCTGCCGACTTTAGCTTTTGCGTTATAGCTTTCTTAGCTTGCTCCACAGTAAGATCATCAAATTCTTCGCTGTTTACCAACGTCCCGTCACCTGTGAAAGGCAATGTGTCATCTTCTCCCGGGCAGCCTTTTACCACACGCTTTATGGGCAGATTATATTTTTGCGCAAATTCAAAGTCTCTCTCGTCATGCGCGGGAACCGCCATAACTGCGCCGGTTCCGTACGAATAAAGCACATAATCCGCAACATATACGGGAATCCGACTGCCGTCTACAGGGTTTATGGCGTAAGCGCCGGTAAAAACGCCTGTTTTTTCGCGCGTTGCCGACAGTCTATCAATTTCATTGGCATGTGCCGCGGCATCGATATACTCAAAAACGGCGGCACTGCACTCGGCGGCAGTAATTTTTGGCACTAACGGATGTTCGGGAGCTAAAACAGCGTATGTGCAACCGAACAATGTATCCGCTCTTGTGGTGAATACGGTAAAGGATTCGCCAGTCTCTAAATTAAATTTGATTTCGGAGCCTATGGATTCGCCTATCCAGTTGCGCTGCATCATTTTAGTTTTTTCAGGCCAGTCAATAGAATCAAGATTTTTTAGCAGCCGCTGCGCGTAATCGGTTATTTTGAAAAACCACTGGGTTAAATTTTTGTGTTTTACGGGCGTTGAGCAGCGCTCGCAGCAACCGTTTAGCACTTGTTCGTTGGCAAGCACAGTGTTGCAACCTTCGCACCAGTTAACCGGCGCTTGCTTTCTGTATGCCAATCCGTTCTTGTAAAGCTGTAAAAAACACCATTGAGTCCATTTATAATAGTCGGGCATACAGGTTTTTATCTCATAATCCCAATCAAACATCGCTCCCATTTCTTTTAGTTGTTTTTCCATAGTTTCGATATTTGCATGGGTAGAGTCTTCGGGATGGATTCCGGTTTTTATTGCATAGTTTTCGGCGGGAAGCCCAAAGGCGTCAAACCCCATCGGCTGAAACACCTCATAGCCGTTCATCCTGACGTATCTTGCATACGAGTCTGTTAGTCCGTAATTGTACCAATGCCCAAGGTGCAGCCTTGCCCCCGAAGGATAAGAAAACATCTCAAGTATGTATCTTTTCTTTTTCACATTGTTTTTGTCAAACTTATATAGCTTAGTTTGTTCCCAAATTTTGCGCCACTTTTTTTCTATTTGCAATAAATCCATCGTATGTCCCCCAAACTTTTGCTTGCACAATTATTATCTATAATTATTTAAAATCAATGCTATGCTAAAATCACTGCGACAGCATGTGCGGATATTCCCTCGCCGGCGCCTTCGAAACCCATTCCTTCGGTTGTAGTAGTTTTTACGCTTACCAATTTTACATCTATCTGTAACGCCGTTGCAATATTTTTGCGCATCTGTTCGATATATGGGGATAGCTTTGGCAGCTGCGCCACTACGGTTGCGTCAATGTTTGCAATACTGCAGCCAATGTTGTCTAAAATCTCTTTTGTACGTTCAAGCAGAAGCAAGCTGCTGATACAATAATGCTCTTGAGTACAGGGAAAATGCGCGCCTATATCTCCTGCCGCCGCAGCCCCTAAAAGGGCGTCTATTATGGCATGAACAAGCACATCCGCATCGCTGTGTCCTAAAAGCCCGCGGCTGTGCGGCACATTTACGCCCCCCAAAATTAGTTTGCGGTCCCGCGCCAACTTATGCGCATCATAGCCGTAACCCGTGCGCGGCTGTTCACCGGCAATATATTTAGCGTGCAAAACATCCTCCGGGGCAGTTATTTTTATATTATGCCAATCCGACTCAACAAAACTTACGGGTATGCCCATGCGCTCAAGCAGCACGCACTCGTCTGTGCCAACAAAGCCGTCGGCATCGGCCTTATCGTGAGCCGCCTTTAGCAATGCGTAACGAAATGCTTGCGGCGTTTGAATATTTACAACGTTTCGCCTGTCGATAGTTTTTGTTATTATATCTTTGTCGAGCAGCTTTATTGTATCTTTAACACGCACTCCAACCGCTGCGGCGCCCGTTTCTGCAGCCCTCGCAATGCAATTTTGTATTGCCCCGGACGAAACAAAACAACGCGCGCCATCGTGAACAGCAACTATTTCAAATCCTTTTGCTGCCGGCAGTGCGTTTTTTACGGAAAACTGGCGTTTACTGCCCCCTTCAACGAAAGTAAAGGGAATCGAAAGGGTTTTATTTGCTATTGGCTGGAAGAGAGGCATATCCTTCTTTTTACATACTATTATTATGTGCTTAAAATAACTGTTTAAAGCATCAAGCGTGCGTTCAAGCACAAACTTTCCGCCTATGCGCAGCAGCATTTTGTTTTCGCCCATGCGCCTTGAGCTGCCTGCTGCCAACACTATACAACAGGCGTCAGCCATTGCGCGTTTCTCCTATAATCTCGTACATTTCGGCGGCTTGTTCTTTGCGCGCCGTTTCCGCAACCGATAGTATTTTTATTTTAAGTATGTTAGCGCCAAACCGCACTTCGACAATGTCGCCGGGTTTTACGTCTTTACCCGCTTTGGCAACATTGCCGTTTACCAAAACCCGTTGTTTATCGCACGCTTCGCTTGCAACGGTGCGGCGTTTTATTATTCGTGATACTTTTAGAAACTTATCGAGCCTCATTTGGAAAGTCCTTTGTTTTTGTACATTATAACAGAAGAAACGCTTATGGGATATAAAAAGCGTTGGCAAATAAGCGCAAGACTTTTTTTAAAGCTGTTTGCTCATTATCAGCCTGTCTTCACCCTCGCCGTATTCATCTTTAACGCTATTGACAACGCTAAACCCCAATTGTTCACGGTATATGGAAAGCGCATTTGTGTTAGCAGGATCAACCGATAGGCTAACCCTTAGTATACCGTATTGTTTAATATGGGAAAGCGCATATTCTATAAGGGTGGTGCCAACATTAAGACCGCGAAAATCCGGCAGCACCGTAACGCTAAAAAGGTACGCGGTGTCGGTATCGTTCATGCTGCGTAAAAAATAGGCGCAAGCTATCGTTTTTTCGTTCTCGTCCGCGGCAACATAAACTTTGCCGTACCGCAGCAGCGGTACAACCATATACTCGTTTAGCGCGCCGGCCTTAAAAGTCTTTTGCTCGATGAATAATATATCGCTTAAAAAATCCAGATTAGGCTCGTCAAGCACCTTGAAATTTATTTTCATGGCAATCCTCCGTGCTTATTTTAAACGTTCGTTTAGAGCGTTGTTAAATTGCTGCATGCAGCTATATTCAGCGGCGTAAGCTTTGCTGACGCTAAACTCATCTCTCTCGATAAGCGAATCGGCCTGAAAGCTGAACGCTTCGTTATCGCAAATTATTATATGATCTAAGAGGTCTATACCAAGAGTGTGCAAAGTTGATAGTATATCCTGTGTTGTACGTATATCCGCGGACGAAGGGGAGACGCTGCCGCCCGGGTGGTTATGCGCTATAACACATTTTACGGCGTGATGCCGCAACGCCGCCGCCGCTATTTTGCCTAAATATACAGGAGATTCACAAACGCTGCCCTCGGAAAGCCGCTCGTAATGAATAACGCGGTTTTGTGTGTTGAGCCAAATCATATAAAACTGTTCAAAAGGTTTGCCGAAAAGAAGCGAACGCGCAAATTCGCAAGCGTCTTTAATTGAGATTATGGTTGGTTTTTTACCAAGCTTGCTTTGCTCGTAAGCGCGGAAAGCATGCGGGAACACGCTTAAAAAGGCCGAAGCCTTTTTGCCTATGCCGCTTATTTGCTCTAAGTCTTTCGGGTCGGCTTCAAGCACGCCGGATAAGCTACCGAATTTTTTTATCAGCCTGTGAGCGATAGGATTTGTATCCACGCGCGGTAACGCAAAGAAAAGCAGAAACTCCAATATTTCGTGCTCGGCAAAGCTTTCAAAGCCTTCGCTCCCAAACCGGTTGATTAGCCTTTGCCTGTGACCTTCGTGCATATTGCCTCCGATATGTCAAAGTTTCATTTTGCGTTTGCGGTTTTCACGCTAAAACTAAAAAGCGGCATTGTGTCTCTCAATCAAGATAATATACTCGGCATGTTGCTAAAATTATACAGCCCGCCATTTTACGCAGTGCGCTTGCCAACGCCTATGCCGGCGCAAGCCAATTACGAGAAACAGTTAGAATATTGCCTACCGTTATAATTATAACATGCGTAATCAATAAATCAATCGCGCCGGTTTGTTTGACATGCAATAACTAACACTTTATAATCGGTTTTATGGCGGCGGGTCTGTGGTTGAAAGCCGATGCTAGCCGCGGGCGAAACGGCCCACATAAGCCAAGGATACCTTGGCGAGCATGGCGCGGTTTAGAAGTTAGCCCGGCCGAAAGGTTTTTTCGAGAGGCAAAGTAGTGGGGAGGCTAAAGCCTTGTGAGCAAAATGCCCAGCCGGCGGATGTGGGGCAAAAGACCAGGTCAGCCGCCGCTTTTTTCTTGTAATGTAACTTGCCCCGAATACAGATAATATATTTATCGTCAATAAGGTGTTATCGGGGTATGGTAAACCTATCGCATCAGTGGGCGCAAAAGAAACGGGGGGACATAATGTTCGAAACAAAAATGCTGCTTAACGACAAACATGATTTGAAAAAATTTATTGATTTCGAGTTTGAACTGTATAAAGATGACAACAACTGGGTGGCGCCTTTGACATTTGACACAAAAAATACCCTCTTAGGCAAAAACAATCCGCTGTTCGAAAACGGCGAACACGCTTTCTTTATGGCTTTTAACGATAAAATGCCCGTTGGCAGGGTACTTGTCGGGACGGATGAAAAGCTAAACAGAGAAAAAGGAATAAAACAGGGCTATTTTTCTATGTTCGAATGTATAAATGATTATTCAGCTTGCAAATTGCTGCTTGATGTTGCGTGCGGATGGCTAAAAGACAAAGGAATAGATAATGTCATAGGCCCGCTTTCCCCCTCTAACGGAGACGATCGAAAAGGGTTTTTAGTTAAGGGTGAAGGGGTTGCCGTTTTGTTGAACGCTTATACGAAAGATTATTACCCTTTGCTAATCGAGAAATATGGGTTTGTTAAAAATGACGATCATTATGCGTATCTGTTTACAAAAGAAGATTTTAATTTAGAGCGGCACTGCAAGGCGGTTGAATATGCCAAAAAAAAGGGCGGGTTTCGCGTACAGAGATTGAATGCGAAAAATATTTTAGGCGAATCCAAAGATATTAAAAAAATACTTGACAACAGCGTTCCGGCCGAATGGGATTACCTTGGCGTTCCTACCTTGCAGGCGGTAATAGATGAGTTTAAAAGCCTTGCGCAGTTTTATAACGGACGATACTGTTATATTGTGCGCAAGGGAGTAAAACCTATTGCCTTTTTGGTTGCGCTGCCCGATTACAATCAGGTGTTAAAGAAAATGAAAGGGCGCATATTCCCGTTTGGGTGGTTTAAATATTTGTATTACAAAGGCAAAATATCCGGTGTGCGGGCAATAGTGCAAATGGTAGACAGGGGTTACCAGAACATGGGCGTCAATTATGCTATGTATTACGAATTTAATAAAGATCTGAATCAGACTGAAATAGAATATGTTGAGGCGTCGTGTATAGATGAGGTAAATACCGCATCAAGGTTAAGCGTCGAGCGTTTGGGCGGAACGCATTACAGGACTTATCGGACATACAGGTTAAGGCTTAATTGATTCTAAGAGAGGGCTGCTCTTTATTTTTGAAAATTTGCGCGGAAATTTGTCGGGCGTAGATTTTTGTTTTTCTATAAGGAGAAGAGCGCCGTCTCCAACCGGTACGCTTTTTGCAGGTGCGCATGAAAGCGTATTAATTGCGGTTACAGATTCTTCCACTTCCTGTTTGTACGATTTTCCTTTCCAAGCGCATAAAACACCTTTGTTACGCAGCAAGGGAACCGCAAGCTCAAGCAATACCGGCAAAGGCGCTAAGGCGCGGGACAACGCTATATCAAAATGTTCGCGCAAAGAAGTGCGGGCAACATCTTCAGCGCGTGCGCATATAACGTTAATGTTTAGCGCAAGCGATTGCAAAGCATCGCGCAAAAAATTTGTTTTTTTGATTGAAGAGTCAAGCAGGCTAACGTTTAAATCCGGCCGCAATATGTAAAGCGGCACGCCCGGAAATCCGGCGCCCGTGCCTATATCGATAACAGTTGCGCCGCATTCTATTTCAAGTACATTATCGAGCAACATAGCGTGAGCAAAATGCCGCTCGGCCGAGTGGGCTTCGCCGGTGATGCGGGTTAGGTTAAGCTTTTGATTGGCGTTATAAACGAGGCGGTAATATTTTTCGCATTTCTCGAGTTGGGCTGATGAGATGTTTAGTTGCATCTGTTTGCCGAGTTTTGACAGCGTTTCAGCGAATATGCTCATTCAACCGCCTCCGATCACTTCAATGCCAAAATTTTGCGGACTAAACACTCCGCACAGTTCAAAATCCCCATTTATACTATCGGCCGTATTCTGTGCTTCTTCGGGCTTTTCAAACGCCGCAAACACGGTGCTTCCCGAGCCGCTCATAAGCGCGCGCTTAGCGCCCGCATTAACAAGCGCTTTGCGGGCGTCAATAATTTCCGGGGAAATTGCCAACGCCGCGGCTGTAAGCGCGTTATCCGCATAACGCAAATATTCATTTACATCGCCTTTTAATACGGCTTGCACAACAAGTTTTGTATTAACGGGCGCATGGGTGTCATATTTGCAAAATGCACTCGCGGTCGCTACACCACTGCGGGGTTTGACAATGCAATAATGCATAAAAGCGGCCGGAAAAAGCGGTTCTAACATTTCGCCTATTCCGGTTGCGCGCGCCGTTCCGCCCATTAGGCAAAAAGGAACGTCCGCACCTATGCGCACTGCTATTTTTGAAAGCTCTGGAGCTGTAAGCCGCGTGCCAAAAAGCTTATCAAGGCCTATTAATACGGCTGCCGCATTGGCGCTTGCGCCCCCTAACCCGGACATCAAGGGAATGCATTTTTGAATATAAATATCCGCACCTTTTATACCGGTCTTAGAGACAAAATGTTGCAGCGCTCTGTATGCGGTGCTTTTTTTTGCATTTATCGAGCTGTTGTTAAAATATACGCGCATGTAATCGGCTTTTTTGATAGTTACGGTATCATAAAGAGAGATGCTCTGCATTATGGTATCAATTTCATGATAACCGTCATCTCTAATGCCTTTTATATCGAGAGAGAGATTTAATTTTGCGTAGCTGCGCAGTTTAATCATATTAGTTTCCGTTAAGTTCATTGTAAGCCCAGTCGGCGTGCGTTTTTATCGGCTCGCACGCACTTTGCGACAGTGCGTGTAAGTTTTTTAACGCATCGCGATAATTTGTTCTTGCCGCATACAAAGCGGCTTGTGAAACAACCTTTCTTTTGCGCGCCATATTTTTGCCTATTAGATACGACAATTTATCTGTACACGACGCCTCAAGAAGCGAATTGATAGAAAATGCATACGGCGCCTTCTTTGTTTTCCCGTTAAGAGGACAAACAGTCTGACATTTTTCGCAGCCAATCAATTGGTAAACATCGTGCCGAAACAATTCGGGTATGAAAGAATCCGAATAACTGCGCAGACAATTTTGCAGGTTGTTAACGCCTTTCGAAGGGCACGCATTCATGCAGGCGCCACAGTGCATACAAAGAGAGCCGTCTTTTATTGGGGGATCGGGCGAAAAGGCGTTTGTAAGCACAGTCTGTATACAGATAAGAGACCCTAAATCGGGATGGTAATAAAATCCGTTATCACCTATAAACCCGCCCGAAACCAATGCCGCAGCCTTTGCATCAAGCGCGGTTGCAAGTTGAGCAAAATAGCCGCGATTTGTCAAATATGCTACAAAGTTCTTGGTGGCACTATAGCTAAAATGCGATGCTACGTAATAAGGCGATACCGGCATCATACCTAAAGGCGCAGGTTTGGACGGACAATAAGCCTTAAACAGCACAACAGTACACGTAACTTTGTTGTAAATATCGCTATATGTTTTAGATGCAGTCTCACAAACCGGCACGTTAGGGCCGACAAATTTAATATCGTCTATTCCTATATTATGCGCATAATCAATAGCAGACGTTTTTACGCAACTCATAAGCCGATTATGACACAACGGAATATAAATAACAAACTAAAAATCAACCAAACGCCTGCATACAGGTTGCGTGAAAACATTTATTGTTATATAATTTGCGAAAAGCCATTTAAGCTCGTAATTAAAAGTAAGGATTTAAAGCATGAAAAATAAAGAGCAAGCTATTCTATTAATTCTGTCGGTTTGTTTTTTTCTTATACTTGCTGCCTGTGGCGAAGCGGTAATAATTGAAACTTCTATCGGGAATTTTGAGTACAGCCAAGATTTTTTGCAGGAACTCGAGAGCGTTTCTTTGGATGCGGCGCTAACCCCTGCCCAAGGGAATATATTTCTATTAATGTATCTTACCCCTGCTGAGGGTACCGAGCTTTCGTATGATTCGGCGGAACAGTATTTTCTTAACGGCACCAAGGCGCTCTTGCAGGGAAATACTTACGATATTTACTGTGTCGCTTTCGAGCGTATAAACAAGTCTAAAGAGCGTTTGGCGTTAGTGTTTGAGGTTGAAGATAAAGACTACGCAAATAAAAGCGAACAGCCGCAGCTGATTTTGCCTTCAGTCCCAAAGTGAATACTGCGCAACATTTTTGATTGCGCTCATTATCATATTGCGAGCGTCCGGTCTGATTTTGCAAATTTGAGAAAGCAGTTTTTTTATTTCGTTGCGTTTTGATAAACCTTCATAAATGCATGGATTTTTAAAAGCCGGTATACCGTGCCTTATTACAGCCCCTTCTATCTCATTTTCGGGCAGATATATGAAAGGCCTTATAAGCCTGATTTGCGCGCGATCAAGTGTGGTTACAGGCTTAAAGGTACGCATTCTTGCTTCGTAAAGCAAACTTAGAAGCATAGATTCAATACAATCATCGCGATGATGAGCAAAAGCGCATACAGAATATCCATGCTGTTTTACCTGTTCAAATAATTTTCCTTTACGCATTTTAGAGCACAAAGCGCATGGATTTTTTTCATTGCGTTCATACAAAACATTGGTTCCTATCTGCGTTTTTATTATGTTAAGCGGAATGCCAAGCGCAGAACAATGATCGGATATAATATCGCTTTGGTTTTCTTCAAACCCAAGATCAGCATGAAAGGCGTGTATTTTATATTTTTTGCGCGCAAAGTTTTTATATTTATTAAGCGCAAAAAGCAATAGCATAGAATCTTTCCCGCCCGATACGCCTACGGCTATCGTATCGTTATCGTTTATCATGCCGTGATCTTGATCGGCGCGTCTGATATGGCCTAAAATGCGCTTCATAATTTAGTCCTTTATTTAAAATTAGCATTATTATACCAGCAGAGGTATTGCACCCACAACCCGATTTAGTATACAATGACATCAGCAAAAAAGGCGGTTACCGAAATAGAAGAATATTTAGATTATATAATAGTGTTTTTGCTTGCCGCAATGCCTATAATAGAGTTAAAAGGGGCTATTCCTGTGGGGTTAAGCCGCGGCATTCCCGAGATTGAGTGTTTTATCATTGCGGTGATAGGCTCTGTGATTTTTTCGCCTTTTATTATTTTGCTGACCCGCCGCTTCCTTGATTGGTGTATGGGCAGTAAGATAACGTTGTTGCGCCGGTTTGGTCATTGGCAGCATAACCGCTTATTGAGAAAGGGAAGCAAAGCAACAAAATTTAGAGGGTGGCTATTGTTTTTATTCGTTGCCGTCCCATTGCCGACTACGGGTGTTTGGACAGGCTCTATGATTGCGGGGCTGTTTGATTTGCGAATGCGCACGGCTTTACCGTTGATTTTTTTGGGCAACTGTGTTGCCGGTCTGCTTGTTTGGATTATTTGGGGCTTTGCGGTGGCGTAAAACAGTAAAACACTTAAATATATTAATTTGAAAAGATACCGGCCAAAGCATTTTTAATGCCGCACGTCTGCGATAGATAATAATATTACAATCAACAGGGGGCAAAGAATGAAAAGATTATTTACGTCTGAATCGGTAACCGAAGGGCATCCCGATAAAATATGCGACCAAATTAGCGACAGCGTGCTGGATGAGATTATCAGGCAGGACGCCAATGCGCGTGTGGCATGTGAAACCGCCGTAAATACAGGTCTTGTTATTGTTATGGGAGAGATAACAACACAATGTTATGTTGATATACCCCTTATAGTTCGAAACACCGTGCGCGACATTGGCTTTACCCGTGCCAAGTACGGTTTTGACGCCGATACATGCGGAATTCTAACATCTATTGACGATCAGTCGCCCGATATTGCAATGGGCGTAAACAAGAAAGACCAAGGCGCGGGAGACCAGGGGATGATGTTTGGTTTTGCTTGCCGGGAAACGCCGGAGATGATGCCCATGCCCATAATGCTTGCGCATGGTCTTACAAAGCGGCTTTCTAAGGTGCGCAAGTGCGGACTGTTAGAATATTTAAGGCCCGATGGCAAGGCGCAGGTTACGGTGGAGTATGAAGATAATGTACCTTTGCGTATAGAAGCCGTTGTGGTGTCCGCACAGCACGCCGAAGGCGTATCATACGAGCAGATACAATCAGATATTATGGAAAAAGTGATAAAAGAGGTGCTGCCTTTAAACCTTATTGACAGCGGCACAAAATATTTTGTAAATCCAACGGGCAGGTTCGTTGTAGGCGGGCCTGCGGGGGATTCGGGGCTTACCGGGCGTAAAATAATAGTAGACACATACGGCGGTTATGCCCGGCACGGCGGCGGCGCGCTCTCGGGCAAAGACCCAAGCAAGGTGGACAGAAGCGCGGCTTATGCTATGCGCCATATTGCGAAAAACGTTGTGGCGGCGGGGCTTGCGGAGCGTTGCGAGGTTGAGGTGGCATACGCCATAGGCGTTGCGCAGCCCGTGTCTGTGTTTGCGGAGACATTCGGCACCGGCGTTATGGACGACGAAAAGCTTTCAAAGCGCATAGCTCAAGCGTTTGATATGCGGCCGGCGGCGATAATTGAGCGGTTGGGATTAAGAACGCCGATATACCGTCAAGTAGCTTCGTACGGCCATTTTGGCAGGTTGGATCTTGACTTGCCGTGGGAGAAGCTCGATATGGTTGATAAATTAGGCTGAACAATATCAGCTTGTTAAGCTGTAAACTTTCTTAAATAAAAATGCACAGCTGAAAAAACAGCCGGAAAGAGCGGAATCGATTTTCGCTTCTTTTGCGACAAATTCTATTGCTTGTGGTACAATAACATTCAAATAACAAACAAATTTGAGGCGCGGATGACAAGTATTGAAGGCACTGTGCTGCAAGTCAATTTTCGAAACGATGAAAACGGCTGGACGGTGCTTGAAATTGATTTTAACGGTGCGTTGACCACTGCGGTGGGATGTTTACCGTATATTCATGAGGGCGAATATGTTCGCCTGTTTGGCGCTTGGACGGAGCATAAAATTTATGGCCGCCAGTTCTCGGTTAAAACGGTGCAAACGAGCCTTCCGAACACCAAAGAATCAATAAGCATGTTTCTTGCAAGCGGGCTAATAAAAGGCGTGGGCGAAGTGCTTGCGCAGCGCATTGCAGACGCTTTTGGCGAGCACACATTTGAGGTTATAGAAAACAGCCCCGAACTTTTGGCGCAGATTAAGGGTATTAGCAAAAGGTTGTCGCTTAGCATAGCGGAAAGCTTTGCGGAGCATGTGGGCATCAGGCAAGTTGTGATTGAGCTTCAAAACATCGGCCTGTCTGTTAAGCAGGCTTTTCGTGCGATTGAAAAATACGGAGCTCTCGCCCCAACTTTAATTCGAGATAATCCGTATCGTATGATAGACGACATTGCGGGCATAGGTTTTGAGCGCGCCGATAGGATTGCGGGCGCAATAGGCATAGAAAAAACGTCGCCTTTTAGGATTGACACCGGCATCAAGCACGAGCTTTTATGCGCCATGAACAGCGGGCACACATGTTTACCGCGTCAAGAGCTTATCCGCCGGGCGGCAAAAACGCTCGGAATCAACGAAACTTTAATTGAAGCGCGCATATCGTCGCTTACGCTGTCCGAACAGATTGCGCAAAAGTTTATTGCGGGAACCCCCGCGGTGTTTCATATTGCCGCCTATATTACGGAATCCGATGTAGCGGTTAGGCTGTATACGCTCTCTTTGAGCAAGCCGCGCATACCGGTAAAAGACGCTGCGCATGCATATGAGCGCTATATCGGGAGTGAGCAGCTTTCGGAAGAGCAGGAACGAGCGGTGTTAACCGCACTGTCGGGGCAGGTTACGGTAATTACGGGGGGCCCGGGCACGGGCAAAACGACAATAATCAAAACCATTTTAAGCATATTCGAGCAATGCGGTATTACAACCGCGCTTTGCGCGCCCACAGGCAGGGCGGCAAAACGCATAGAGCAATCAACCGGCCGCGAGGCAAAAACTATACATAGGCTTTTAGAATACGGGGTGGGCATACAAGAGGATTTCGACAATTCGGCACGTTTTATACGCAACGAAGACAATACGCTTGAGGCGGAGGCTGTTATTGTAGACGAGGCTTCCATGATAGATATCTTTTTGATGCGTGCGCTGTTGCGCGCAATGCCCGAAGGCGCGCGCTTAGTAATAGTTGGCGATGCGGACCAACTTCCTTCGGTGGGGCCGGGGAATGTACTGCGGGACATAATAGCGAGCGGGGCTTTTGCCGTTTCACATCTGACTAAGTTTTATCGCCAGAAGGAAGGGGGCAGCATAGTTGAAAATGCGCACAGGGTTAACGGCGGGGAGCTGCCGGTGCTATATTTAACCGGAGATTTTGTTTTTATACCCGAAGATGACCCCGAAGAGATTATAGAGCGTGTTAAAAGCATACTTAGGCAGCAAGAGATTGTTCAAAAATATGATGTGTTGGAGCATACGCAAATACTGTGCCCGATAAAAAGAGGGGTGCTTGGGGTCTACAATCTAAATATGCGGCTAAGAGAAATGCTTAACCCGCGTTTAGCGTCTAAGCCTGAGGTTCAGGTTGGGGATACGCTTTTTCGTGAAGGCGATAAAGTTATGCAGACCAAAAACAACTATGAAATGGAATGGTTTTATTCAGACGAAAAGCAATTTTACAGTAAAGGCACAGGCGTGTTTAACGGTGATTTGGGACGCATAATCAGCATTGATAACGATCTTAAGCAAACTACTGTGCGCTTTGACGGGAACAGGGACGCCGTTTATACTATTTCGGAATTAGAACAGCTTGAACATGCATATGCGGTCACGGTGCATAAATCGCAGGGGAGCGAGTTTCCCGTAGTTATATTGCCTCTAATGTCGGGGGGAGGCCATTTTTTAACCCGGAATTTACTTTATACAGCTCTGACAAGGGCGATGGAAAAAGTGATAATAGTCGGGCTTAAAAGCACTATAGAATATATGGTAAACAACAATAAGATAAGGGGCAGATACACCACGCTTGACCATGAGATAACGGACCTAAAACAAGTTTTGGGGGCGGTTCAAAATGGGGGCGCTTAATACCGTATTTCCCGATATTCCGGTTTGTGTTGTATGCGGAATTGAAAAAGGGGTTGTCTCTCATACTTGTGCCAAGTGTTCCGATTCGCTCGAGCGGCTAAAAGCCGGGTGCATAAAAACGCAAGGATTAACGGCGCTTGTATCCTACCGGTACGAATGCGAAGCCGAAAGCTTAATTAAAAAGTATAAATATGATGGGGCAAGGTGGCTGAGCGCGTTTATAGCAAACAGTATAATGCGCACGGTCTTTGACGCGCATACAGAGTTTGATTTTATCTGTAATGTCCCGCTGCACAAGAAGAAACGCGCAAGCAGAGGCTTTGACCAGTCAGAGCTGATTGCGGCGCATTTAGCGCAATATACGGCAAAGCCCTATGTAAAGACGCTGGACAGGGTGCGCAATACGCCCACTCAAACAAAGTTAAGCATTCGGCAAAGGCAAAGCAATGTGGAAGGCGCATTTTCAGCGAATGCAATAAATGGGCATGTTTTGCTTATTGACGATGTGATAACCACCGGCGCAACCGTTGCGGAGTGTGCAAAGGCGCTTATGAAAGCGGGTGCAAAAAGCGTTAAGGCTGCTGCATTTGCTTATGCTAAGATAAGCAATGCGACAACAAATTAAGCAGTACAGACTTAAAAAAAGGAAGAGAACGATTATGAATTTTGCAAGAAGGCTTGATAAAGTTACCGGAAGTGCGATACGGGATATCTTTGCTTTGATAGGCAAACCCGGAATGATATCATTTGCAGGGGGCAACCCCTCTCCCGAAAGCTTTCCGGCGGACAAGTTAGCGCAGATAGCATTTGATTTGATAGCGGAAAAGGGAAGCCGGATTCTTCAATACGGGGGCACTCCCGGGATCGGCAGGCTAAAAGAAACAGTTGCGGATATGGTGCAAAAACGGGGTATAAGCGCAAATGCAGACAATATTATAATAACATCGGGCGCAACGCAGGGAATAGGGCTCGCCGCAAAAACGCTTTTAAACCCGGGCGATGTGGTGCTTGTGGAATCGCCTACGTTTGTTGGCGCATTGCAGACGTTTCTTACATACGAAGCAGATGTGCGGGGCGTGGATATGGACGAGCACGGCATGAGCATGGACGATTTGGAGAATAAGGTTAAAACCTTAAAGCCAAAATTTGTGTACACAATACCCACTTTTCAAAACCCGACGGGGCGAACTCTTATTAAAGAGCGCCGCATACGCATGGTTGAGATTTGCAAAAAGCATGATGTGCTCATATTAGAGGACGATCCCTATTGCGACCTTCGTTATTCGGGCAGCGAACAACCGCCGGTAAAGAGTTTTGATAACGGGCAAGTCATATACTTAATGAGCTTTTCCAAAATAATATCGCCGGGGCTTAGGGTGGGCGCCGCAGTGGCGGACGCCCGCATTATCGCAAAGTACAATATTGCCAAGCAGGGTGAGGATTTGCATACGCCCAATCTTTCTCAGGAGATTGTAGACGCGTATGCGCGTTCGGGCAATTTGGATACGCATATAGAGTACATACGCTCTCTGTATCGGGAAAAACGTGACGCTATGCTTTTGGCGTTAAAGCAGTTCCCGGAAGGCATAACGTATACCTGCCCCGATGGCGGGCTGTTTATTTGGCTGCAGCTGCCTTTGGGGGCGGATCCGGTATCGCTGTTTCAACAAAGCGTTGATGCGGGGGTGGCTTTTGTGCCGGGCACACACTTTTATCCGCAAGGCGGCGGCAACAACACATTAAGGCTTAATTTCTCAATGGCATCAAAAAATCAGATACAAGAAGGAATGGGCAAGTTAAAAGAAGTATTGAAAAGAAATTTGGGTAAGTAATTTATATTTTAATTTGCTTAGCCATAAGGCTTATTATTTAATAAATAAGATAACAAAATATGCTTTGTAATAAGGCATATTTTTTATGCCCGAATTAACGCTGTTTCTTTATAATTGCGGAATATTATCGCATGTTTAACTATATATTTATTAAAGAAACGAGTGCAAAAAGAGAGGGTTTTAACATGAAAGTAAATAAAGAGACAATTAGGATGGAATCGGCTTGCCAGCCCGTTTTAAGCGAAAGCATAGTTGAAGGCAGGCTTTCTCCTCCTGAAGACAAAACGCAAATAGATAGAGTTTTGTTTGTTCAAGGGCGCATATATGTAAATGCCGAACCGGCCGAGGGCAAGGTGTTCATGGACGGGAACGTGGAATTTGGTGTTGTTTATGTAGGTTTGGACGGTGACATAGATTCTTTTGAGTCGGTTTCTGTATTTCGGCATACGGAAGATATGCAGGATGCGGGCGCAGGCATGAACATATGGGCGCACGGCACTGTAAAAGAGATATCTTTTAGCGTTGAGGAAGGCAGGATTGTAATAGTTAAGGGAATTGTATCGGTGCAGCTAAGCGGCAGCATGACAAAAAGCTGCGAAGCCATAACGGGCGTGGAATCTGAAGAGCTGCAAACAAAAGCAACAAGCTTAAGGCTAAGAGCAACCCGGGAACAGCGCAAGGAAACAGTCTATATTCGCGAGGATGTGCGGGTGCCCCAAACTATGCCGGTTGCAAGAAAAGTGTTGTATGCGGACGCATACGCAATAGTGCGCAGCGTGCGCACCGAAGAGTTGAAAGTTGTAGTAGAAGGCGATATTAAACTGTCGGTGCTCTATTTATCGGCGGATAAAAAAGCACCGTTGCAACACATGTGTGAAACGATGCCGTTTGGGCAAATTGTTGCCACGGAGGGAATAGCCGAAGGCGATATCATTATTGCCGATGCGTTGATGTCCGATGTGCGGGTAGATATGGCTGACGAAGCCGACGACATACTGCGCCTGTCCGCGCGGGTTATCATATCATACGCTGCAAAAGCGGAAACACAGGTGCGGTATATTGAGGATGCATATTCAATGCAAAACAGGATTGACATAGAGTATGACAGCCAAACATGCAAAGAGACGGCTTTTGCGGCAAATGCGCGAGCTGCTGCCAGAGCCAATATTACCATTCCAACTTCACAGCCTGCCGTATCGCGGGTAATATGTTTAAAGGCAACGCCAAACATTGCCTCTGTGCGTTCCGGTATAGACCGCATATATATAGAGGGGCTGATGATGTTTACCATGTGCTATTATTCTTCTGAAGGCATGTGGAGTTTTTCGGGCGAGACACAGTTTGAAGCGGAAGTTACGGTGGGGGGGCTAAAGCCTGAGCATGACGTGCAAATTTGGGCGGATGTGGAGAGCTGCACTTTTGACGGAACAGGCAGGGACATAAGCGCAAAATTTATGATGGATGTAAAGGTTAGCGCATTTGAACAAACAAAATTGAACATAATGTCCCAAATAGCGAAGACGGGCGAGCGTTTGCCGGCGCGCCGCGGAATTACTATTTATTTTGCCGATGAAGGCGAAAGCATATGGGATATTGCAAAACGCTTTGCGATAACGCTTGAGAGCGTTGAAAGGTTTAACCCCAAAATAAGCGGTCCTGCAAAGGCGGGACAAAAAATTCTGTTAATGGGTTAAAAGAATCGTAAAAAGCAAATTTAAAAAGCCGGAAGGCTTTTTAATTTGTGTAGAAATATTTTTAGCTGTTAATATGCGTCCGAATCGGGTTGTGACGAAATCTCCATAAAACGGGTTTGGTCGCCGCGCCACCCTACGTTTATATCTCCTGTCGGGCCGCTTCTTTGTTTTGCTACAATTATTTGAGACGTGTTATCGGCCTCTTTGTTGTAATAGTTCTCGCGGTGCAAAAACAGCACTACATCGGCATCCTGCTCAATACTTCCCGATTCTCGCAAATCGGACAGAAGAGGGCGCTTTGAATCGCGTTTTTCGCTCGCGCGCGATAGTTGAGACAGCAGCATAACGGGCAAATCTAAATCTTTAGCCATTATTTTTAAACTGCGGGTCATTGCGGACACTTCTTGCTGACGGTTTTCCCGCCTATCTTTTCCGGACATTAGCTGAAGATAGTCTATTACAACAAGCCCAAGCCCTTTTTCTTTTTTAAGGCGGCGTGCTTTGGCAAGCATCTCCATTACGGTAATTGCGGGAGAATCATCAATATATATAGGCGCCGCGCCAAGCTGGGTTACCGCAACGTACAGGCGGTCAAAATCATCGTGTGTAAGACCGCCGACCCGGGTTTTTTGGCTGTCCACCAAAGCTTCACTGCACATCATTCTTAAAGCAAGCTGCTCGCGCGCCATTTCTAACGAAAAGATGGCAACGGGTACTTTTTCGGCAACTGCAACATGTTGCGCAACGTTTAAAGCAAAGCTTGTTTTACCCATGCTTGGGCGTCCTGCAACAACAATTAGCTGCGATTTTTGAAGCCCGGAAAGCATCTTGTCCAAAAGCTTAAAACCTGTCGGGATGCCAAGAAAACCGCGTTCGTTGTTCATAGCATCGCTTATTGCGGTATAACCTTCAAGCAACGCTTTTTTAATATGTTCCAGTGAGTCGCGCCGTCTTTTAACGGCTATCTTATATATCAAGTCTCCTGCGCGGTTAACAATATTGGCAACGTCATCTTCTGACGATGCCGCGTCTTTAATAATGGTGTTGCCCGCAGAGATTAGAGAGCGCAATACCGATTTTTGCTCAACAATATCAATATAATGCATTACGCTTAAGGCGCTGGGCACGCTTGATGAGAGCTCGGCAATGTAGACCGTTGCGTCTTGGTCAATCTGGTCTTTGCGCTCAAGGCGTTCTATTACAGTAACAGTATCAACGGGTTTGCCCATTTCGCAAAGCTCGCTCATCACCCCGAATATTTGCTGATGGAGTGCAGAATAAAAATCTGCGGGCAGCAAATGCTCAATGGCGATATAAACCGCTTTCGGGTCTAAAAACATGCTCCCAAGCACACTGCGTTCCGCTTCAATGCTGTGGGGCGGCACGAATGCAGCAAGCTGTTCCATTGCTCTACTCCGATTCTACGCAGACTATGATATTGGCAGTAAGCCCGCTGTAAACTTTAATTGATATGTTGCTTTCGCCTAATTCTTTGATCGGTTCGTCCAATACGATTCGCTTTTTATCTATTTCTATTTCATGCTGGGCAAGTATAGAATCCGAAATCTCTTTAGCCGTGATAGAGCCAAACAGCCGTCCGCTCTCTCCGCATTTTCCTTTTACTATAACCTTAAGCCCGTTTAAACGTTTTGTAATTTCTTCGGCGGACAAACGCTCAAGCATCCGCCTTTTCTCGTTTGCCTGCTGCTGCCGCTTTGCTTCGTTAAGATTGTGGGCAGTGGCCTCTTTTGCAAGCCCTTTGGGAAGCAGATAATTGCGCGCATAGCCTGCACTGACGTTTACAACATCCCCGGCGTACCCTTTCCCTTTAATATCTTCTGTTAAAATTACTTTCACTTTATTCAAACCTCCTTAACATATTTTTTAATCGCGGCTCTTAACATCTTGTTAGCCGTTTCAAGATCGGTATTGGAAAGCCGTGCCGCCGCAATAGTGGCGTGGCCGCCGCCGCCCAAAGTTTCAAGTATTATTTGCACGTTTACATCACCTTGAGAGCGTCCGCTTATTAAAACGGTATCTTCAAACAAGCATATGACAAAAGAAGCATTTATACCTCGTATTGTCAACAACGCATCGGCAGCCTGAGCAACCAAAAGCGATGCGTTGTTTAAACCTTTAGGACAAGTTGCAATTGCAATTCCGTCATATAAGATTTGCGCACTGCGTACTATCTCGGTTTTTGCCAAATATGATGCAAGGTCATCCTGCATTAGCTGCCTTGAAACGGAAGAATCGGCGCCTTGCCTTCTTAAGTACGAAGCCGCATCAAAAGTGCGCACGCCCGTATTGAACGAAAACCCCTTGGTGTCAAGAGTAATCCCGCTAAGCAGTGTGTCAAGATCAACTGCTAAAGGTTTAAGATCATTATCAAAATACTGCATAATTTCAGTGACAAGTTCGCATGTGGAAGAAGCGTAGGGGTCGTGGTAGTATAGAGCGGCTTTTTCAATATTAGATGTGCCGCGTATGTGATGGTCTATTACCACAATGGTATCCGCCATTTCGAGAAGCCCGGGAGAAATAGTAAATTCAGAAATCTGAGTGTCAAGCACAACAAGCATGCTTTCGGCGCTCATGTGCAGTGCGGCTTCTTGGCCGGTAACAAAGCTTTGCGCATATTGTTCCGTGTTGCGCAACGTATCGAGCAAAGGCTCTATAGAGGGGTTTGGGTTTTCCATAACTATAAAATGTTTTTTTGCCAAGTGCCGTGCGCATGCGCATATTCCAAGCGCAGCACCAATACAGTCAAGGTCGGGAATCTCGTGCCCCATTATAAATACGTTTTTGCGTTGTTCTAAAAGGTTGCGAAAAGCGTGGCTGATTATACGCGCTTTAACTTTGCTGCGCCGGACGCCGGTTTTCGGAGTCCCTCCGTAAAATACATAATTTTCGCCTTGTTTAACCACCGCCTGGTCTCCTCCGCGCCCAAGGCATAGCTCAAGCGCCTTTCCGGCAAATTCTCCCGATTGCTGAGAGCAATCCCCCGCGCCTACGGCTATTGAAAGAGTTGGGTATATGGACTGTCCTATCCGGCGCACATCTTCAAGCACGGAAAACTTGCTGTTGCGCAGCGCCGAAAGAAACCTTCGTTCAAATACGCAAATATAGCGTCCCCTGTCTGTGCGGGCAAAGAAGCCGCAGCTGTTTTTCGCCATGAGCGCAATATGCTGCTCTACTGCCGCAATGATTTCGGATAGTTCCGATTGGGGAAGCTGTGAGGAAAGCTCTTCGTAGTTATCAACCAGCACATGACATATAACCGGAAGAAAGCTTTGGTAAAGCATATTTGATTCTATAGTATTTTCAACGTCTGCAAACCTGTACAGCGTAAGCTCGCGCCGGCCAAAAATTACTGTGCGCTGCTCTTTTATATACGTTTTATTTCCTATTTTAATTTTTTTATCTTTGTTGGAAGCATTAATGTCTTTTATAATGTTGTTAATATTGCGAAGCGCTCCAAACCCCGCTATGTATTTAAAAGCAAGGTTTGCCCATTTTACATTGCCGGAAGGCGTTGTGACTGCGGTGGGCAGCGACATTGCGTTAAGTGAAGAATAAGGCTCGTCCTGAGTTAAAAGCAATTTCGCCAAAAATTTTTGCAGTTTTATACGGCGCAGCCA
The DNA here is from genome assembly GCA_964441275.1 of uncultured Christensenellaceae bacterium. Taxonomy (GTDB): domain Bacteria; phylum Bacillota; class Clostridia; order Christensenellales; family SZUA-584; genus SZUA-584. Next base: position 38,777 of record CAYTUG010000009.1, read on the forward strand.
AACAAAATATATGTAAACAAAAACAAAAATCAATGCGGCGGAAAGCGCAAACAGCCCGGACGTTAAATCTAACGCAAATAAAACAACCGTTGTTACCGCGAGCGATGACAATAAAAATATTAAATCTGAAGAAAAGACATTAAGCTTTGCATTCATGATATGTGACCGTCCCGACGCTCAAGGCGTTTGCGCAAATTTGATATGTTTTCAACAAGACCAATAACAGTGAGAACTAAACCGCCAATTAACGAGGTGATAAGATGTAACCCCACTCTTGTTATGTTGCCCATCCGCTTTTTTTTATAGAAAAAATCAAGCAAACTTAAACCCTGTATCATAAATAAAAATGAAAACACATTAAATAACGTTATTTCTAAAATGTCGAATTTATGCACGCCAAGGTTTGCACCTATTATCGCAACAACATAAGAAATTATAAACGCCAGCCAAAAACGGTTAGGCAGTCTGTATTCGCAAAACGAAGGCAGGTCATAAGTTTGAATACCGTGTTTTTTTGCGCGCGAAATAGGTAAAGTAATGCTTAACAGGCCGGCCGACAAAGAGAAAATAACAGCTAAGCTTACAAAAATGGTATTGACGCTGTCTTTTATCATGATGCGCATTATTTCAATTGCCTCGCCCGGCAAAGTTGCGTCTACCGCGCTTTGGGTTATCGCTCCTGAAATTATGTCTGCGCTTCTAAAAAGATTATAAAACAGCTTGACGCCCTGATCATTGTAGCTTTTAATGCTGTCAATTATTAATCCGGTTATATACTCGGCGGGAAGCATATGTTCAAAAACCCAGATTGCGCCCGCGATTAACAATATGCCTATCATAGACGCTCCGCTTGCAGCTAAAACGCTGTTAAAAAACCGGGTGCGCGAGCGTATCATATAAGCCGAAACGAAAGCGGCGGGCAGGAAAAGCAAACTCACAAACAAGCAAAAAGCGGGGTTTATTATATACGCAACTATAAGGCAACAAATTATCACTGCGCTGCCTAAGCAGTATCCGTTTCTTGCTAAGGAATAAGACATTGCTGCCGGTAAAATGATTATTGCGGGAAAAAAATATATTGATATAAAAATTGTTGCCGCTGCAAGCAACAACGTAAAAAACGCTGATTTATAATCTCCGTTTTTTGTCCTGTCCAAAGCTTCTTGTATTCCCACTTTCAAAATGTTTCTTTAACGAAGATAAGTCCCCGAAGGTTGATTCGAGCTTGTGCATTTCCGCTATGCCTAAATCCGCCTTTTTTATAATATCCTCGTCAAGTTCACTAAACGATATGCCGCATCTTCTCCCTAAAACATAAGCGAGCAGCACTGCCCCCCCAAGAGAATCTAACAGCTCCGCTCTGCTTTTAGACGAAAGAGCAGCTCTCAAAACGTCTGCGGATTCGCAGATAAACTCTGCCTTTAAAACTTCGATAATTTTTGCGTTGGCGGCCACATTAACAGACTGGCGCATATTATATACCATCCTTATACCGGTATGGCCCCAACACCCCTTTTATAGCGTTTATATTCTATCCGTAAAAAGTATAATAGTCAATGCTGCCTAAACCGGCGTATCGACAAAAATTTAAGGCATCGCTTTAAGAAAACCGGAAACACAGCCTTGCGGTATTTTATAAATAGTTTTATAGAACACAAATAGCAGCCAATTAATGATCAAAACTAAAAATCGTCAAATAAACTATTTGCGTTATGCGCTTCTGTCGATAATAAGCTTGTCTGCCATAAGCGCAATAAATTCGCCGTTTGTAGGTTTATCGTTATTTGTGTATATATTATATCCGATAAAGGAATTAATATTTTCAATTTTACCGCGAGACCAAGCGACTTCTATGGCATGTCTTATAGCGCGCTCAACTTTGCTTGCGCTTGTATCAAACGGTTCCGCAATGCCCGGATACAGCTTTTTTGTTATTGCATTGATAAGATCGGGGTTTTTTACCACCATCTTAATAGCTTCTCGCAAAAAGTGATATCCTTTAATGTGCGCGGGAATGCCTATAGACAAAAATACAGCAGTGATTTTTTCATCTAAAGTTCTTGAACGCACAGGCAGGGGCGAGCGTTTAGTAGAAATCACTCTGCCGCCAAACATATCTTGCAGCCGTTTGTATAGTATGTCTTTGTTAAACGGCTTTATCATGTAGTATTTTGCCCCAAGATCGCACGCAAGCTTTACCATCTTTTCGTTGCCAACTGCGGAAACTACAATAATCGCGGGCATATTTTCAAACTCTGAAGTGTTTAACCTTTCAAGCAACGAAAGGCCGTCCGCCTCCGGCATTATCATATCCACAATCAAGGCGTCGGGAGACAGCTCTTTTATTAAACCCGCCGCCTCTACAGGATTATTACAGGACCCCACTACTTCTACGTCATTCTTAGTGTTAAAATATTTTGTAAGCATGTCATTTAACTGTTCGTTGTCTTCGATGATTAGCAACTTAATCTTTTTGTCCATAAATACAAACTCCTTTCAAACTTATACTTAATATTCCCTCATACCTTAAAAAATGACGTAATGTGACGCAACACACCAACAAAAGAAAATCTATGCAAGAATAATACCATGATACATTAATTTAATCAATGGAACCATAATAACAATAATATATCATTTCTTAGGAAATAGATATTTTTATACTATAAAATGCGACAATAAGTGCGCCCGCAATTATTTTAATTTTGAAGGCGCACTTATAAACTTATAAAGCGTCCGCATTTGCGTGCAAACTTTCCTTTAACCTTGTTTCAAGGCTCTTTAAATCAAGGTTTCCCGCCTCGGGCAGCGAAGCCTTAATAATAGAAAGCTGATCGAATAATGTGTTGACTTTTATGTTTTTTTCAATTTCTTTTTTCAACCGGTTGCTAAGAATGGCGTTTTCTTTTCTCAGACTTTCATTTTGGCCAGAAACCTCGTCTATTTCTTTTTCTATCTGCTTGTTTATAACCGCCAGTCCCGCAATTTTTGAAAGCCCTTTAAAAAAACTTTTAACATCAACATCGGATGACATCAAAGTATTTACTACAGTTTCGGGGATAAAGCGATTCTCTTTAGTTATAAATGCGGTTGATTTATGAGTTTCATAAGGATTTATATACTTCTCGCCCTCTTTATCCATGTCCGCCATAACCTTTTCAATTAGCTGTCTGCCGTTTTTTATTAGGCTTCTGTATTTGTTTTGATATCTGAGCATTAACGTTTTATCGCCGTTTGCAAGCTTCAAACTCGCACCCCTTATAGATTCGCCGTTTGCCGCCGCGCCAAGCAGTGTGCGAAGCAGCATATAGATTTCTTCTTTTGTAAACGGTGTGAAAGTTGAAGGTTTCTGCACAATATCGCCCGTTTCTTTAACTTTCATGTAATAATAGTTTCTTACGCTGTTTGGCTTGCGTCCTGTTTTGCGCGCTACCGTTTCAAAAACGCGCTTAAGCGGTGCGCCAATCTTTTGGGCATTTTTGATTTCGTCCCAAAGCATTAGTTTTTCGTCGTCTTTCCAGCCCGTTCGAAGTGTTATTTCGAAATTGTTAAGGCCCGTCTCGCTGTTCATATCCATATTACCTACCCCTCATAGATTTTAATGTATATTATTCTCTTATAGCATTCTATTTAAACCGTGTTTTAACAAAAATATTAAAGCAAACATAAAATCCGTTTGCTTTTGTAAACTGTATATATTTATCTGTATATAAATATGCTAAGTTAAGGCCTGTTAGAATTGTGTATCAGTTACCGCACTGCCGAATATACTTAAAAAGGGGACTAAATATGGAAGATAAGATTATTAAATTACTATACATCAACTCTAAAGTACATTCGCTTATTAATATTAATCAATCGCCCGCAGGTGAAACGGGTATAGCGGCGGTTACACAACCGATAGCGGCGAATTCCACCTTTTTTATTACAATGCTGCCGCTGAAAAATGCAAATAATTTTGTGTACCTGCCATATACGCGCAGAATATCGATTTCATCTAAAGGCATGGTTTTTGATAACGACGGGCTGATTGATATTTGCGTATGGCCAAACAATATAATTGAACTAAATCTTTATCCGCAGGCGGTCTATAAAGGCGCAGGAGCGCAAATTTGCCCTGCGCTGCTCGCCGTTACGGATTTTTATATTGGCGGGGAAAAACACACGGCATTCATATACAACGAGGCATATTCAAGCTTTGTAGTCGAACATGCGGCTTCAGGCAGGCTTAAGTTTATTGCTCATTTACCGTATAGCGTTGTAAGCGCGGAAATAGGTTTTTACAGGATTGCCGAACTGCCCATAGTGTGTGCAACCGGCAAAACCGCAGAGCAAGAGCACTTTATTTACGTCGCCCAGCTAACGCCGGAAATTAGCACCGCAATTTGTACCGTTTGCGCTCAGTACAATATTGAAAAGGATTCGATATTTGTAGTTAAAGACGGCTTATATCGCCAGGTAAAGACAAAATGGGAGCAGCGCAACCAAGCGCTCGTGCCGATTGAAAGCAAATTAGGTTGGCATACATGCGGTCCTATTACCGCGCAACAACCCGCGCAAATTTACAACGCACTTTTAGAAGCGATAAAAGAAAAAGCGCCTGACATCGCGATGGCATGTTTAACGCGCTCGCTTGCGGAAGGATTATCATTTTCAGATTTGGTAGAGTTCTTCGGCGATTTTGAATCCGTCGCGCAAACGCTGTCTCCGGCTTGCGGGCAAGAAGGGATTGCGCTTAAATATTCCGTGGGAGAAAACCTATATTCGGCGCGCGAATTCTGTGTGGAAACAAAGAAAACGGATACGGGGTTATTGATCGATAACATTTGCGAGCCTTAATAAAAAAGAGCCAAAACGCAATAGCTCTTAAATATTCCGGATGTTAAGTTATTAAACAGACATTATCCAGCCAAATTCGTCTTTTTCCCTGCCGTATTGTATCCCTGTAAGCATATCGTAAAGCCGTGATGTAAGATTGCCCATTTTGCCATCCGCAACCTTGATATATTTGCCGTTCCAATTTAAACCGCCGACCGGAGATACTACAGCCGCGGTTCCGGCTCCGAACACTTCTTCTAAACCGCCCGATTTTGCTTCGTCAAACACTTCCGAAATGGCAAGCTTCTCTTGATGCACATTTACGCCAAAAACATCTGCAAGGCGGATTATTGAATCGCGGGTGATGCCGGGCAGTATGCTGCCCGAAAGAGGAGCGGTATATAGCTCGCCTCTTATTTTAAAGAAGATGTTCATCGAGCCCACTTCCTCAACGTATTTCTTCTCTTTGCCGTCAAGCCAAAGAACCTGGGAAAAGCCTTTTTTTGACGCCAATTCTGCCGCCGCAAGGCTTGCGGCGTAATTCCCGCCTGTTTTTACGGAGCCTGTTCCGCCAATAACGGCGCGGACGTATTCATTCTCTACATATATATCTATCGGCTTTAAGCCGGACGAATAATACGCGCCAACCGGCGATAAAATTATGTAAAACAGATACTCGTTTGCCGCACGCACTCCTATATAAGGATCTGTGGCTATTAGAGTCGGGCGTATATACAGCGATGTGCCTTCGGAACGCGGAATCCAGCCGCGCTCTAAATCGATAAGTTTACACAAAGCGTCAAGCGCAAATTTTTCGTCGATTTCCGGCATGCATATGCGGCGCGCCGAATCATTAAACCGTGAAAAATTATCCCATGGCCGAAAAAGGTTAACCCCGCCATTTTGGGTGCGGTACGCTTTTAAACCTTCGAATATTGTTTGAGCATAATGAAGCACCATGCATGCCGGCGAAAGCGACAAATTTTCATAAGGACGGATTTGCGCATTATGCCATCCTTTGCCGGTTTTGTAGGAAACGGTAAGCATATGGTCGGTAAATATTGTCCCGAAGCCTAAACTTGTTTCATCCTGCGGTTTCTGTTTTGGGTTTTGGGTTTTGTTTATAGTTAGATTCATTAGGGTATCTCCTTAGCAGCTCAACACCTGAATTTCTAATGTATTGTATAACTCTTAAACGGCTTAGTCAACAATTGAGCGCTAAGTTATCAAAATAACCGGCAACGGTATATCCCGCCTATGCAAAGCGTATCATTATTGATATAATATCAGAACAATATATTGGAGAAAAGTAACTATGAGTATTTTGGAAGCGATAGTGCTTGGTATTGTGCAAGGGCTTACAGAGTTTTTGCCCGTGTCGAGCAGCGGGCACCTTGTGTTGTTGCATAACGTATTCGGCATAGCGGAGCCTATGCTGTTTTTTGATACAATGCTTCATGCAGGCACTTTAATCGCAGTATTTATTGTGTTGCGGCAACAGATTCTTTTAATTTTCAAACCGCCCTTTTACAAGATGTGGTATTTGATTGTAGCGACAATACCCGCCGTGGTGTACGTGCTGTTGTTGAATGATTTTGCTGAAAGCATGTTTACGGGTTATCTGCTTGGCTATTCATTTTTGCTTACGGCGGCTTTGCTTTTTGCGGCGGAAATAGTTGCGGCAAGGTTAAAACGAAAACGGGAAATAAAAACAGGCGTTTCGGCTGTAATGGGATTGCTGCAGGTTGTGGGGACATTGCCCGGGGTTTCGCGTTCAGGCTCAACAATTGCGGGGGGACTTGCGTGCGGTGTCGATAGAAAACAATGCGCTGCGTTTTCATTTTTGATGTCCATACCTGCAATTTTAGGCGCGTTATTGTTTCAAAGTATCAAATTGATTAAAGAACCAATGGTCAACATTAATTGGTCTGCAACTGTTGTAGGCACTTTATGTGCCGCGATAGCAGGGTATTTCGCGGTAAAGTTTATGCTTGCGTTAATTACTCGGAAAAGATTGTATGGATTCGCCATTTATGTGGCTGTGCTTGGCGTATTGGTGTTGTTAGATAGATATTTGATTGGGTTTATCTCCTGGGCATAAAGTATAGTTGGAGGTTGTCAAATGATTGATTTTAGCTTTAGACCGTACGAACGGGCGATGGTGTCTGTGTTAAAGGAGTTTTTAAAAATAAAAAGCGTGAAAAGCGCCGCACTGCCGAATATGCCTTATGGTAAGGGTATTTTTGACGCGCTTATGTTTATTCAAAGCACTGCGGAAAAGATGGATTTGGAATGCGTGAACCTTTACGGTCACTTAGCATACGTGGATTATGGAGACGGCGACGAGATGCTCGGGGTTTTGACGCATATAGACGTTGTTCCCGAAGGGGATGGCTGGACATTACCCGCATTTGAGGGAATAGAAAAAGACGGTAAAATATTTGGGCGGGGGGCAATAGACGATAAAGGCCCGGCGATTGCCGCATTATATGCTTTAAAAGCGTTAAGCGATAATTGTATTCAGCTTAACAAAAAGGTCAGGCTAATTTTTGGCGCGGACGAAGAATCGGGTTGGAACGACATAGAGTTTTACAAAAAGCACGAGCCTTTGCCCCAAATTGCGTTTTCTCCGGATGGCGAGTTTCCCGTAATCAACGCGGAAAAAGGGCTTTTGCATGTTGAGTTGGAGCATAACATGGATGAAGAATCATTTTTGGTGAGCTTTGATGCAGGGACGAGGGTTAACGTTGTGCCCAACAAAGCGAAATGTGTTGTCAGAGTGCCTTTTGATATTGTTCAAAAGAGCGTTACGGATTATAAATGTCCTGTTGGCGGACGGTTTGAAACGCAGGATATTGGAAACGGGCTTGCCGGAATAATTGCGTTTGGCAGAAGCGCGCATGGTTCGCGCCCGTATGACGGAATCAATGCAGCCGCATCGTTGCTTTTATATTTGAATTCGCTTACCGGCTATGGATTTGAAGACAGCACCGTTAAAACGCTTGCCGAAAAGATCGGCGCATACCATTATGGAGAGCAAATTGAACTTAATATATCGGACGAATCGGGCAGGCTGACTCTTAACCTTGGCGTTTTGACAGTTAAAGCCGCAAAGTTAAAAGCGAACGTAGACATAAGATACCCCATATCGTATACAAGAGGGCAAATTGAACACAAATTAGACAAACACTTTCCCGATTATAAAATAAACTATGTGCATGCGCTTGCACCGCATTATGTTCCTGAGGATAGCCCTCTTGTTGAAGCGCTAAAACAAGCCTATACCGAAGTTACTGGAGAGCCTGCTTATTGTGTGGCTATAGGAGGCGCAACATATGCGCGTGCTTTTGACAATGCGGTTACATTCGGGCCGTTGTTCCCCGGCAAACCGAGCGTAGAGCACGGGCCCGACGAATATATTGAAATTGATACGTTAGTTAAAAACGCTCACATAATTGCAAACTCTATTATGAAACTTTGCGGGTGATCAGCTTGAGGGTATGGGGCAAGATTAAGGTTGAAGATTCTATAATTTTGGAAACGACGCTTAAAGCAAAAAGTCTTGAGGATGCGGTTGATTCGCTGTGCGCATTTTTTGATTTATCTAAGCCAATAATCTGCAAGAAGCACTTTAGCGAAATTGATTCGTTTTCAAGAACTGTTTTTTATGCGGATGACTTCGTGGAAAGGGTTTTATTCGACTGTCTTGAACTTGAAATAATAGATGACGCAAAATAACGGTTCTATGTTTTGTGTGTTAATGAGAAAGAGCCGTTTATGCAGCAGACAAATTCGGTTTGCTGCATAAACGACTGCGCTTGTAGTCTAAATAGCGTTGGGTGACGCGCATATTGGGTGTTGACTTTTCTAATGCGGATGTTTAAAATCATATTTGCTGATTGATATGAATTATGCGAGGGTGGCGGAACTGGCAGACGCGCACGTTTGAGGGGCGTGTGGTTATACCGTAGGGGTTCAAGTCCCCTTCCTCGCACCACTGTTTTATCGCATCATATGGGGCGAAACTTATTGCAAGGTTTTTCAAAGTACACACTCTATTTTAGCACCAAAGTTTGAGGCCGGCGGCTTTTGTATCTTGCCGGAAAATCGGTAGCACAACCCTGCGGGCGGCTAAACCGAATAGAAAGAAGGCTTATATCGACTACATACAACAGTTAAAAAAGTTGCGAGAGCAAATAAATTGGACACAGAAAGAAATGAGCTAAAAACTCAACATACCGAAACGGACAATTGAAGATTGGGAGCGTGGCGCAAGAACGTCTTCCGAATAGGGTACAAGAATTAATACCTGAGAAGTTAAAAAACAGCCTCGGTTGAGAGGCTTTCTTTTTTTCAAGGTACACGCAAAAGTATACACTTTGGTCTATAGCGGCGCTTATTGTTGCTGTATACGTATACATGCGCCCCTTTGCTTACCGGAGTTTTGGTGGTGGAGAATATCGGATTCGAACCGATGACCTCTTGACTGCCAGTCAAGCGCTCTAGCCAACTGAGCTAATCCCCCGCTTATATGCACACAATTGTAACGGCTTATTATTATGCTGTCAAGACCCCAAAATACACGTCAAAAATGCGCCGTCGTTAAATTTAAAATAATTTTTTAACGAAGTCTATAATTTTCCGCGGTGTTTGCTATATCTCTTAAGGCTTGAAAATAAACTGCTTACAATGTATAATTTCAGCCGAAAAGGAGTATACAATGGATCTATTACAACAGCCAAGCGTTTGGCTATATTTATTTGTCTTTTTTGGCAAAATACTCGAAGTTAGCGTTGCAACTGTGCGGCTTGTGCTTATAAATCGCGGCGAAAGGCTAAAAGGCGCAATTACCGGTTTTTTTGAGATTTCATTATGGCTGATTGTTACGGGAACAGTGCTTGTGGGCTTTCAAACCGATATTTTACGCTGCTTGGTCTTTGCTGTTGCGTTTGCCTTGGGTAATTACTTAGGCTCTTGGCTTGAAGGAAAACTTGCGTTTGGGCAAAGTTCGATACAGGTGATAATTAAGAAAGATGATAACGCTGCTATTCTAATAAACGAGCTGCGGGAAAGCGGCTTTGGAGTAACGGTCATGCAAGGCGAAGGCAAGGATTATTGCCGGCTTATACTTTTGCTGCATTTGAAAAGAAAGCGGATACCCGCGGCAATCTCGTTAATAAAGCGAAAACTATACGATGCGGTAATAACGGTTAATGATGTGCGCGTAATAAGCGGCGGTTTTATAAAAAAATAACGGGCGGTGAATGCCATAAAGGCTATCGTAACTGTAACCGGCAAAGACAAAACAGGCATAATTGCAAAAGTGTCCGCAGCCCTAAGCGACTACAATATAAACATACTCGACATCAGCCAAACTGTGCTGCAGGATTATTTCGCCATGATTATGCTTGTTGATACAAGCTTGTGCAGCGTGTCTTTTAACGAGCTTAGTTTAAAGCTTGAGCGAACAGGCAAAGAAATGTGCATGGACATACGAATAATGCGCGAAGAGCTATTCGATGCCATGCACCGTATATAAACTATTTTTGCGTAGGGTCGTTTACAATGCCCATAAATGCGATAGAGCCGTCTTCTACCGAATAAATGGCAAAAACAAACGGCCGGTCTGCATAAAACTTTTCGGGTTCAACCTCTGGCGGGGCACCTGCGCCGCACATATCAACCGTAGTAACAGCCGCAGCTTCTGCGCCTAATTCGTCAACCCTTATGTAGCACACGTGGTTTACGCTGCCAATGTAGAGAGTCTCGTTTGTTGGCTTTCCAACCATTGCAGAGAAATCCGCATTCTGCGAATCAAACGCCTTTGTCATTCCCATCTCTTTAAGCGTATTATTTAGATTGCTGTTAAATTTGAATTCGTATTTGGGCAAACGTATCAAAACCTCTTGTTCTTTTGCACCGCTTAACGCATTTGTAAATCTTTGCGCGTCAAGACATAAAAGCATGTCATCAACCATTTTGCCTTCTTTGGGCAGCAAGAATGCCATCGCGTATTTGCCCTCGTCTTCGTTGCTTTTGAAGTTTAACGAAATCATAGAAAAGTCATCGTCTTTATAGTATGGCACATGCCAATCGCTGTGCATAAAATCGGTGTTAACTGTTTCGCTGGGCGAGTAGAATTCGCACTTGTAAGTAGATTTAGCCTCAAAAGGCTGCTCCCAGTCCCCTAAGAAATAAAGCGCGTTGGCAAGTATCAAACGGGTGGATTCTTCAGGCTCTGTTTCAAATATTTCTACTATACGCCCGTGTGTCTTCTCATCCGCCCAATCGTTGACGGATTTTTTTGCGCCGGGTATTGCGAGCGGAAAAGCATCAGCCATATAATCTTGAGTACAAATGTTTACAAACCTTTCGCTAAACGGATATTCTTTTAAAAGCCAAATAGCGTTGGAAACTTGCATTCCGCCTGTGTTGGCACGCCACATAAGCAACCGGCATGCCTCAACAATCTGCTCGTCGCTAAGCTCTGAAAGTTTTAACGTATCGCTTAATTCCTGTTTTGTATCTCCTGCCGCTCCCTCTCTCGCCATGCATAATGCAAGCTCTATGCTAATGGGGGAGAGTGCGATGTTGCTGTCTTGCTCATATAATAATTTCGCGGCGGCAAAGCCGAAGTTGTTTACCCCGTTAACAAAACCGCTGTCAATCGGCACTATAGGCTGCTTGCTTAACACCCCTTTGTATGAGATTGCCGCCGGGCTATCCGCAACATCAGGCAATACTGAACATGCGCCTAATATCAATACCATAATCGCAACAAAAAGTTTTTTCATATCATTATATCCTTTTAAGTTTTATAAATGTTAGACGCTGAGCATTTTAATTAAGTTCCGCCGCAACCTAAATTGTTCATAAATATCGTTTTATCGGGAATAATAAACCAACAAAGAAATTAAAAAGGGAGGCTGCAAATTGAAGGCTGTTACAATTAGCGTTATGTCATTATTAATTTTAATTTGTTCCGCCTGCGGTTATAACGCAGTCTCAAGCATAAAATGGCGCACAAGCAAAATTGAAGAGCCGGATTTAAACAGCAATCCCGATATAACAATCCGCACCGAGCTCTCTTATTATTTGCAGGGCACAAAAAAGCTAAACATTTTAATTATCAATAATTCTAATGACGTTCTTGATTACGGAGCGCCATATATTCTTGAGCGCAACGATGACGACGAATGGCACAGTGCGGATATGGACAATATCGCATGGATTACGATAGCATATTTAATCCGCCCAGGCGAAACGCATACTCACGAAATTAATTTTGATGTGCTTGAGAGTTTACCCCCCGATGGCGAATACAGAATAATAAAAAAGATAGGCGGAAATATGTATTGCACGGTGTTTTCTATTGCGGCGGCAGGCTAAGCTCATCAATAGAATGCATAATTTTTATTTAAACATTCCTACGTAACATTGCTGCTTTCAACCAAAAATTTATCAAAATAGACCCGATAACCCCAAGCACGATTTATGCTTGCATAAATTGCAATACAATTCTGAGCAATCTGCCGGCCTGTTTGTTTTTAAGCATTTTTAATTATAGCTGTTGTATAATCGTTATAATTAACAGCCATAAAATTGGATTTAGCCGCCGCGATAATGTATAATGACTATGATTTAAAATACAATTCAACCAAGGAATCTAACATGAAAAAAAGCCCGGTTACTCGCAGTCCGCTGCGTCAGTTTTTCTCATATTATCGCCCGCACAAGAAACTATTTGCGCTTGATATGATATGCGCACTGCTTATTGCAGTTATTGATCTGTCTTTTCCCATTGTATCACGCTACGCCATGAGCGAACTGTTGCCCGTCAAGTTGTTTGGCCATTTTTTTATTTTAATGGGCACATTGGTGGTTGCATACCTTTTGCGTGCGGTATTTGAATATATTGTTACCTATTGGGGGCACACATTAGGAGTACGAATGGAAGCAGATATGCGGCGTATTGAGCACTGGATGAACAACTATCCGAGAAGGATGTTTGGATACATAACAGCAGACGAGGTGTTTGCGGCTTAAAGTGGACTGGGTTTTTATGGTGGGCAATTAAACTTGCAATTTAGAATGTTGGGTAAAAGTTGTTTGGATTCTTGACTTTTTTTTTATGGTGTGTTTCAATTGATTCTTAAGGAAATAGTTATGGTTGCAATAGGCTCAATGTGCCAAAACAAAAGAATTTAAACTATTCCTGCAGCTGATCGCATGTAATATGTGTTATCAAACAATCAAACAAAAAGGAGCAGGTCGATGAAAAAGTACAATATTGGAGTAGTTCCAGGGGACGGCACTGGTCCGGAAGTTGTAGCGGAAGGCGTAAAAGTATTAAAAGCGGTAAGCGAAAAATTTGGATTTGATGTTGATCTCGAATATTTTGATTTTGGCGGAGACAGATATCTAAAAACCGGTATTTTGCTTTCCGATGAAGATATAGCAAAGGTCGGCTCCAAGCAAGCCGTATTGCTTGGCGCGATAGGCCATCCTGATGTTAAACCCGGTATTTTAGAAAAAGGCATACTGCTAAAACTTAGGTTTACATTTGACCAATACATAAACTTAAGGCCTGTTAAGCTTTATGAGGGCGTAGACACCCCTTTAAAAAATAAAGGGCCGGATGATATAGACTTTGTTGTAATAAGGGAAAACACCGAAGGGCTCTACACGGGCAGCGGCGGTTTCTTTAAGAAAGACACGCCTGACGAGATTGCAATACAAGAATCCATCAACACGCGAAAAGGCGTTGAGCGGTGTTTGCGTTTTGCGTTTGAATTGACCGAAAAAAGAAACAAGCAAAAAAAGCTTACGTTATGCGGAAAAACCAATGTATTAACATATGAGTTCGATCTTTGGGAAAGAGCTTTTTACGAAATTTCAGAAGAATACCCTAACGTAACCACAGACTATGCGCATGTTGACGCAACGTCCATGTGGATGATAAAGAACCCTGAATATTTTGACGTTATCGTGACCGACAATATGTTTGGCGATATTATTACAGACCTTGGCGCCGTAATTCAAGGCGGCATGGGAATAGCGGCAGGCGGTAACATAAACCCAAACGGCGTATCCATGTATGAGCCTATCGGCGGGTCCGCTCCCAAATATACCGGACAAAATATAATCAATCCTCTTGCCGCCATTGCTGCGACCCAAATGATGCTTGAACAATTGGGCGAGGAAAAAGCGGCTTTATGTGTTGAGAATGCAATAATAAAAGCCGTAAGTACGGACATAAAAAGCATGTCAGCCGGAAAGATGGGCTATGGCACTTCAGAAGTCGGGGATTTAATTGTCAGCTACCTATAATTGATACAAAGTTTAAAGTGTTACAGCCGTTGCACATGCAGCGGCTTTTATATTTTCGATTTTTACGGCTTGCGTTTTATTCAAAGCGTTTATCCTGCGTAAAAAAACTGCTTCAATCAGGTAATTATTACAAGTGTGTTACTTTTCTTTGACTTTGCGTAATTTTTACGGTAACATATTAAGCACTAAATTAATGGGGAACATTAATGTGCTAACACAAAAACGTAAGAAATCCCAGTTAAAAATGCCCAAACCGGCTTATTTAAACGCTGCCCGGTCTCGCGCTTCCGATGAAAGGGCGCCAAACTCTTACCCTGTTACCACAACTGTAAGTTTGAGCAAGCCAGATAACTTGGACCGTAAAATAAAAAAATACGAGAACAAACCAACATATATTCCGGATACTTTGCCATTTGAAACAGCAGCGCAAAAAATTCAAATCGGCTTTGAGAAAAATACAAAGCGAAATCAGGCGCATAGGTCAAGCGGAGTCAATTTCAAAATACCGGTGCGCAGAGCTGATAAACAACCGGTTGTTACTGCAAAACACGAAGGCGGTACATATAAAAGAACGGAAACCTACGCGCGTAAACGCAAATCTTTCGCATTTGCCCTGTCCGTGTTGGGCATTGCCGCTGCGGTCGCATTGGCGGCAATATTGTGGATTGCCAATATGCAGCCGAAGCAGCTCGCCAAAAATACGAATGCGCACACCGCAATTCCTAACGAGAGTTTAGCGCCGGACGATGAGCAGCAAGATTCTGTTTTTGACGCTACCCCCCTGCCCGAAGCCCTTGACGCTAATTCGGATTATACCGCTGATTATGATGCGTCCTCGCCATCAGACGAAGTGCAAATACCTGCCGGCACAAATACCGAAACATTTGCCCTGACATCCGTGCCCACCAAGACGCCTGCGCCCACCAAGACGCCTGCGCCCACCAAGACGCCTGCGCCCACTAAGACGCCTGTGCCAACCAAGACATCCGCGCCCGCCAAGACACCTGCGCCCGCCAAGACACCTGCGCCGACTAAGACACCTGCGCCCACTAAGACGCCTGCGCCAACCGCTACGCCTGTGCCCACACCAGTTCCAACTTCTACACCAACGCCAGTTCCTACTCCTGCGCCAACCGAGACGCCAACGGAGCAGGATGCGCCCCCACACCAGGCGCCATCCTATGGCGCAGAATAGTTTTGCTGGCTTGATTGGCTTTGTAGCAGGGCAAAACGAACTGCAGCGTACCAGCAACCTACCGTTGCCGCTATTTTCGCAGGTCAGCAAAGAAAGGTCGGCTGCGTATTTTTCGTCCGTCAGGTTGTCTATTTGGTCGGGTTTTATATTTTCTATCGCATAAACGGTATAAACAAACGTTTTTCCGCTTTTTTTCGGTTAAGAGTACTTGAGAGCCAATCTCTATTTTGTTTAGATTGCCAAATATCGCGCCGTTTTTGTAATTGTGACCGGTAATTATAAAGCCGAAATCATTGAAAGTGTACATAAGGTTGTGCCTTCTTGTAAGCCCGTCGCCGTGCCGTCGCTGTGGCTTTCCAATGAAATAAACTTGTTGTCAAGGTTCCAATAACCGTTTCCAACAGAGGGCGTTAGCGTGGTTCTGCCGTCCAAATAAATTGCGGAACCGGCGGAAGAGTTTATAGGATTTAGCCCAAATGCGGCGTTTATGGTATGTTCTTTGTCTATGGGAGAGAACGTATAAAAAGATAATGCCCCAACGTTTGAACCATCCACCTCAACCGAGGCGACACAAAATCCGCTGTCCGGCGTTATGGTATACGTTTGGCTATCCCCGGCGACGTTTCGCCAACTGGGCTGATAGAGCCGCCGGCAGCTGCAGCAGCGGATACAGCAGGGGATTTAACCATCACTGGCGGCACACAATAAAGCTATAAAAAACTGTTTAGTTCTCATTTAATTTTTACTTCTTTTATCCCGGCAACGTCAAACAAAACGCCTATTGAATTACAAACAGTTTTGTCATTAATGCGCTTTTTATGGTGTAAATATTATGTTTAATTTCAACTATAAACTTATATTTTTCACCAATATTATTTATGCCATTAGAAAATTGCTAACGCCGCACTTTATAATGTATCAAATATTCGAAGTAACCCTTTGCAGCGTAAGCGCAGCTGATAGTATGCGGCGGGTAATTAAACTTGCAATCTACAGTAATTCAGTGACGCTTTACTTATTGTTGCATTGTAGTTTGATGTATATTATACTATGTTAGCAATACTAATGAATAAAGTTTTTCTTTATTCGATATTCTTTTTACAGGAGAATGAAAATGGATTATTTTCTTACCGAAGAACAGCTAATGATTCAAGAGCTTGCGGCCAAAATAGCCGATGAAAAGATTGCACCCGTGGCGGGGCAATATGATGAGGAAGGAATATTCCCAAGGGATATCGTAAAGGTGCTTGCGGACTGCGATTTATGCGGCGTATACATACCCGAAGAATATGGGGGTCTTGGGGGCGGGATTTTTGAAATGGCGCTTGTTGTTGAGCAATTAAGCCGCGCCTGCGGCGGAATTGCCTTAAGTTTCGCCGGAACAGGGCTTGGCTCTTTTCCTATTCTTCTTTTTGGTACTGACGAGCAAAAGCAAAAATATCTTCCCGGCATAGCTTCCGGCGCGAAGTTAGCGGCATTCGGGCTGACAGAAGCTAACGCGGGAAGCGACGCCGCCGGCATACAAACAACCGCCGTGCCCGACGGGGACGAATATATTTTAAACGGTACAAAACAGTGGATAACAAACGGCGGCGAAGCCGATACATATTCGGTGATTGCGTGTACCGACAGATCAAGCGGCGCAAGGGGGTTTTCGGCATTTATAGTCGAGAAGGGAACCCCGGGTTTTTCTTTTGGCAAAAAAGAAAATAAAATGGGCATACGCGCTTCCGTAACCGCCGAATTGGTTTTTGAAGACTGCCGCATACCCAAAGAAAACCTTCTTTCAAAGGAGGGTATGGGGTTTGTAGTCGCGATGAAAACATTGGACAGAACGCGCCCGGGAGTAGCCGCGCAGGCCGTCGGCATCGCTCAAGGCGCTCTTGATGCGTCCGTTAAGTATTCGAGGCAAAGGGAGCAGTTTGGCGCGCCAATATCCTCGTTTCAAGCAGTGCAGCATATATTGGCCGATATGGCAATACAGATTGAAGCGTCCCGCGCCCTTGTTTATCAAACATGCAAATACATCGATTCGGGGGCAAAAAACTTTTCTAAACAATCTGCCATGTGCAAGGTTATTGCTTCGGATACCGCTATGAAAGTAACCACGGATGCGGTACAAATACTCGGCGGATACGGATATATGAAAGAATATCCTGTAGAAAAGATGATGCGGGATGCAAAGATTACCCAAATTTATGAAGGTACCAATCAAATACAACGGAATATAATCGCTCATGAGCTTATTAAGCAATACCGTTAGGCAAGTCCTAAACAGGCTTGTGTTTTGTCATGCGGATTGCTGTTTTGTATTCGAAAAGCTTTTATTACTTTGAGGAGAAATATAATTGAACATAATAGTGTGCATGAAACAAGTGCCCGGCACAAACGAAGTTAAAATGAACAAAGAAACAAACACGATAATCCGCGAAGGTGCGGAAGCTATAATAAACCCGTTTGATACTTATGCTATTGAAGAGGCGCTGCGGATAAAAGAGAAAACGCAGGGCAAGGTCACCGTATTAAGCATGGGGATCCCCGCGGTTGCCGATCTTTTAAAAGAAACAGTAGCGCTTGGGGCGGACGAGACGGTTTTGCTTAGCGATAAGGCTTTTGCGGGCGCGGATACCCTTGCGACCGCCTATACGCTTTCTATGGGGGTAAATAAAATAGGCCCGTATGATCTTATTATTTGCGGCAAACAGGCGACCGACGGCGATACGGCGCAGGTTGGCCCAAGCCTTGCGGAAAAGCTCAATATCCCGCACACAACATACGTTCGGAAAATTGAAGAACTGCGCGAAGGGTATATTAGATGCCAGCGGATGACCGATGACGGCTATGAGGTTATAGAGATGTCTTTGCCCGCTGTTATTACCGTAGTTAAAGAGATAAACGAACCGAGGCTGCCTTCCATTAAAGGCATGCTTAAAGCGAAAAAGGCGCAAGTTAGCGTTTGGAACGCACAGGATATTGGCGCCGATATAGAATTGTGCGGTCTTAAGGGTTCCCCGACCCAAGTCGTCTCAACATTTGTGCCCGTTCATGACGTTAAAAGCGAAATGATAGACGGGCAGCCTGAAGAGCAAGCTAAAAGGCTTGCTGATATACTAATGTCCATGCAATTTGAAAAAGGTTTTTAATATACCGGAGGTTTGTTAATGACAAAAATAAAAATTAACGATAAATGCACCGGGTGCAAGCTGTGCATTAAGGCTTGCCCTTTCGGAGCAATTGAAGTAAAAGATAAAAAGGCAGTAATACTCGACAACTGCACTTTATGCGGCGTTTGCGTTTCTTCTTGCAAGTTCGGCGCAATAGATTTTGAGAAAGACGAACCCGAAAACGATATTGATGTTTCCGCCTACAAAGGCGTATGGGTATTTGCCGAGCGATCCGGTAAAACCGCCGCATGTGTTGCTTTAGAATTGCTTGGCGAAGGCAAAAAGTTAGCCGACCGGCTAGGGGTTCAGCTTTCTGCGGTTCTGTTGGGAGCCTGCGCAGACCAAACGGCGCAGCTTTTAATAGCGCACGGTGCGGACAATGTTTATCTTGTTGAGCACCCGGCGCTTGAACATTTTAACGACGAATCGTACTCGGACGTATTTGTTACGCTAATAAAAAAATACAGACCTGAGATAGTGCTTTTTGGCGCTACAACATACGGCCGCTCACTTGCTCCAAGAATTTCCTCGCGGCTAAACACGGGGCTTACCGCCGACTGCACCAAGTTAGAAATTGACCCTCAAAAAAGCATTCTTCTGCAAACGCGCCCCGCTTTCGGCGGCAATCTTATGGCTACAATCATTTGCCCGAATAAGCGTCCCCAAATGGCTACGGTGCGCCCCAAGGTCATGAAAGCTTTGCCTCCCGATTATTCCCGTACCGGCAACATTATCAGGCCGGATGTAAAAATACCTTGCGGGCTATCCACTAAGGTTGTCGATATAGTTGCGGATTTAACGCAAATGGTTAACCTGACCGAGGCCGACATAATAGTGTCCGGCGGGAGGGGGCTGGGAGATCCTAAATACTTTAGCTTGTTGGAAGAGTTGGCGAAGCTGTTGGGCGGCGCGGTAGGCGCTTCCCGCGCTGCAGTGGACGCCGGTTGGATAGAGTATTGTCATCAAGTGGGGCAAACGGGAAAAACCGTATGCCCGAAAGTATATTTTGCGTGCGGTATTTCAGGCGCGGTTCAGCACCTTGCGGGAATGTCGTCGTCCGATACGATAATTGCAATAAACAAAAACCCTGACGCTCCAATATTTAAAATTGCCACTTACGGTATAGTAGGCGATGTGTTAAAGGTTGTACCCGCTTTAATCAACGAATTCAAAGCGCGTTTGGCTTAAATGATAAGCCGCACTGCACGAAACGTCGTTTTTCGGAAACGTAGCGTTTAGCGTGTGCGATGGAAAGCGTAACGGTTAACTCTCGTTGGCCGCTTGTTCTTTTTTTATGTAACAGCCGCCAATATCGTGCAAAAAATACAGCAACGCATCGAGCGCCTTGTGCCTTGGCGCCTGAAACACAATAAAGGGCGGCTCCGCAGACCTTAGCTGTGCATCGGGATATTTCTTAAGTTTCCTCAACAGCGCATTGGCGTCTATTTCGCAATGTTGTGCATATTTTAAAACAAATGTGTAACCGTTGCGCACTACCGAACTAAACCCGGCTTTTGAGGCGCAATACTTAACAACCGATATCAGCAAAAGGTTCTCCACCGGGCGCGGCGGTTTTCCGTAACGGTCTATCAATTCTTCTTTTAGCTGTTTTGCGCTGCGCGCACCCTCAATTGCAGCTATTCTTTTATAGATTTCTATCCGCTGCATATCATCGGCAATATATCCGGCAGGCACATGCGCATCAAGCTTTATCTCGACCGACGTTTCGGAAGGCCGTTCAATACGCTCGCCCTTTATTTCGGCCACAGCTTCGCGCATAAACCTGCAATACATATCGTAGCCTACCGCCGCCATTTGCCCCGATTGCTCCGGCCCTAAAAGGTTGCCTGCCCCTCTTATCTCTAAGTCTCTCATCGCTATTTTAAACCCTGCTCCAAGCTCGGTAAATTCTGCAATGGTCGCAAGCCTTTTTTCCGCCTCGGGAGTCATCTTTGACCCGGGAAGATAAGTCAAATAAGCGTAGGAGTTTTTTTCTGCCCGCCCGACGCGCCCTTTAATCTGATACAGTTGTCCTAAACCGAATTTATCCGCTTCGTAAATAATTACAGTATTAACATTTGGTATGTCTATCCCCGATTCTATTATGGTGGTACACAAAAGCACATCGTATTTGCGCGATAAAAAGTCTACCATCACGTCTTCGATTACATTATCGCTCATTCGGCCATGCGCCATGGCAACCCGCGCTTGCGGAACATGCTTGCCAAGCTCTTTTGCAAGCCTATCCATAAGCTCTATACGCCTGCACACAAAATAGGTTTGGCCACCGCGCCGCATTTCGCGCAAAACGGCATCGCGAATAAGCGTATGGCTGTATTCTAACACATAGCTTTCGGGCGGCTTGCGCTCTTCCGGCGGCGTATCTATCATGCTAAGATCGCGCATCCCCGTAAGCGCCATCTGCAACGTGCGGGGGATAGGAGTTGCGGAAAGGGTTAATACGTCTATGTGCCGCTTAATATCCTTTATGCGCTCCTTGTGCGAAACCCCAAACCGCTGTTCTTCGTCTATCACGAGCAACCCCAAGTTTAGAAATTTTATGTCCGGGGACAGCAGTTTGTGCGTGCCTATAAGTATATCCACTGTTCCGGCAGATACGCCGGCAAGTATGCGCTTTAGCTCTGATGCGCTTGTATAGCGCGATACGGTTTCTATCGTTACTGCGAATTGCGAAAAGCGTTCGGCAAACGTGTTATGGTGCTGCCTTGCAAGCAATGTTGTCGGGACAAGCACGGCGCACTGGCGTTCTTCCATAACCGCTTTGAAACAAGCCCTCATGGCCACCTCGGTTTTTCCGTACCCTACATCGCCCAAAAGCAGCCTGTCCATAATTTTTTCGCTTTGCATGTCGTTTTTTATATCTATAATGCTTTTCTGCTGCCCTTCGGTTTCTTCATACGTAAATGCGTCCTCAAACTGTTTTTGCCAAAGGGTATCAGGGCCATAGCTGTAACCCTTTTTTACAAGGCGCTCGCTATATATGGAAACAAGGTCTTGCGCAAGCTTTTTCACCGCTTTTTTTACACGCGCTTTTGTTCGGCTCCATTCGCGCCCGCCTAATTTGCTGAGACTTTCGCCTTCTCCGCCCAAATATTTTTGTATTCTGTCTATCTGGTCGGTCGGGATGAACAATTTATCGTTATTGCGGTATAGCAGTTCGATATAATCTCTTGAAACATTTTGTACACTGCGCTTAACAAGCCCTAAAAAACGTCCTTTGCCGTGAATGTCATGCACAACTATATCGCCCGGTTTCAAGTCGGTAAACACGTCAAGATGTTTTCCCGAAGCCGCAGACTTTTTCTTTCTTACGTACCCGTAAATATCTTTTTCGCCTAAAAAATACGCTTTTTGCTCGCAAAGTTCAAACCCCGCAAACAGCTTATGCTCAAATGTGCCCGCCTCGCCTTTGTTAAGCGCCCTGTTGTTTTGGATATACGGCGCCGCAAGTTTATCGTCCGTCAGCTCAGCGGAAAGGCGCTGGGCGCGCGATGCGTTTGCGCAGTAAAGATATATGCGCCAACCCGCGGCGGCGCGCTCTTTAATGTCCTTTTGCATAAAGCTGATGCTGCGGTTATACGCAACGGCATTCTTAGTGCTGAGCGTTATTTGCGATTTTACTTCAAGCGGAGATTTAGCTATAGCGCATAGGTCAATAACTGTGTTATTTAAAGATTGAACATACTCATGCGAAAAATAAAGAGAGCTTTGCTCCGGCAAAGCCTCCTGCTCGTCAATCAAATCCATAAGCCTTGATGTAAAATCCTGTTCGCGCTGTTTTGCCGCTGCCTTAACATGTTTATAATCGTCATAAATATATATTGCGGCGTTTAAATAATCAGCAAGGCAATGCTCGCAAAATAAATGTGCGTAGTTTTCTATATCTTCAAAATATCTGCGGTTGGAAAGCTGGCTTACGTAATGATTATACCGTGCCGATAACTGCGCATTTATTGCCCGGGCGCTTGAGAAAAATTCTATTCCTTTTTTTGCGGACGATTCGTTAATCGCCAACTCAACCGCGGGCGGAAAACAAGCTGAGGTTAATTCCTCACGTCCCCGGCGCTGGCTGACAGGGTCAAATGTGCGGATACTTTCAATCAGGACATCAAAAAAATCTAAACGGTAGGGCGCACAGGCGCCGGGGCAAAACACGTCTACTATTTCTCCGCGCCGCGCAACCTGACCTGCAGTTTCAACGGACGAAACGCGCTCATACCCGTTTAAAACCAAGTTTTGCACAAGTGCGGTTGGGTCGCAGCGCTCACCCTTGCTAGCAGTAATATGCGCGCCTTTAAAATCGTCAACGGGCACAAGCCGGGCAGCAAGCGCTTCCTCGCTTAAAAACACCGTTTTTGCACTGCCCGCCAAAAGCTTTGAAATGCCGTTAATACGTGCAAACATATTATCTCTGCTGCGCGCATAACTTGGTCTTAATTGCAAAGCTCTGCGCGGCAGATAAACCGCGCCATCAAAGACGCTTGAATAGCTTTGCGCAATTTCATCCGTTGCGCACACAAATACAACCGTACGATTTGTATTTTTGGATAAAGCTTGGGCAATGTGTGGCTTAACGCTGTCCGCAACGCCATAAAGAGCGCAAGGCACAAGCTTTTGGTCGAGCGCTTTTTGCAGCTGCAGAAACGCCTGCGTATTATTTATGTGCTGTTCAATATGTGTCATATTTTAATTATAGTTGTTTTGCGCTTCGTTTACTCCGGCTTTTAGTATCGTTTCCACTGCGTCAGCCGCTTTTAAAAGCGTTTCGAATGCAGCGTTTTTATCGCTATGTTCGGACATTACGTAATCAACTATATCGCTTTTCGGCTTGCCTATTCCGACTCTCACTCTTGCAAAATCATCTGTGTTGAGCGAATAGATTACAGACTTCATACCGTTGTGAGAGCCCGCGCCGCCGCTCGATTTAACCCTTACCGCGCCCGATTTTATATCTACATCGTCGTATATCAATATAAGCTGGCAGGCGCGCACGCCAAGCGATTTTGAAATAGCTTTTACGCTTTCGCCCGAGCGGTTCATATACGTCTGCGGCATACAAAGCAAAACCTTATTCGCGCCTATTTTGCCTTTCCCTATTTTTGCACCGTATTTATGAATATTTAAGCTGATGCCGTGACGCTGTGCAAGCACCGACACCACGTCAAACCCGGCATTGTGCCTTGTGTGTGCGTATTTGTTCCCCGGGTTGCCAAGCCCTATTATATAAAAATCTGCCGCCAAATCGGCGGCGGCTTTTCCGCGTTTGAAAGCGGCAAATAATCTGCGCATGTGCCCTCCGCTCTGTTGCCGGTTTTTTATTTTTCTTCCCGCCTTCTTTTTGCCCACCCGGGTATCGTGCGCTGGCGGGAACGCGCAACACACAAAGCATCAGGTTCGACATCGGTGGTCACCGTAGAGCCGGCGGCGACGTACGCCCCCTCGCCTACTGTAACCGGGGCAATAAGGTTAACGTTACATCCTACAAACGCATTTTTGCCAACTGCGGTAAAGCCCTTTTTCTTTCCGTCATAGTTGACAAAAACAACTCCGCATCCTATGTTGGCGTTCTCGCCTATCTCTCCGTCGCCAACGTACGAGAGATGCGAAACTTTTGCGCCGTCCATTATATTGCAGTTCTTAACCTCCACAAAATCGCCTATGCGGCATCCGTTTCCTACTGTGCTGTTTGGTCTAAGGTAGGCGTAGGGCCCTATCGTTGAGCCGTTTCCGACAACCGATTGCAAGATAACGGAGTTTTGCACTACCGTATCGCAACCTATAACGCTGTCGCTGATTCGGCTGCCCGGGTATAATACCGCGCCCTGTTTTATTTTGGTGCTGCCTTCAAGAATAACCCCCGGATATATTGTCACATCCTGTTCAACCTCAACGCCCGCATCAATGTATGTATTTTGCGGGTCTATCAGGGTTACTCCGTCTATCATAAGGTTGTTGTTTATCCTTTCGCGCAGCATCTTTGCCGCAACCGAAAGCTGCAACTTATCGTTTACCCCTAAGCCCTCGCTGCTTTCTTCTAAAACTACCGCGTCAACCGGGTTTCCCTTTCTTGAGATGTATTCAATACAATCGGTAAGATAATATTCGTTCTGCGAGTTTTCGTTTTTGATATTGCTCAGCGCTTCGACAAGCAACGGAATATTAAAACAGTATACCGACAGGTTTACCTCCCGGATTTTCTTCTGTTCGTCTGTGGCGTCAGAGTGCTCGACTATACGCAAAACTCCGGTTTTGTCCCTTAATATGCGCCCGTACCCTGCGGGGTTGTCTGCAAGCGCTGTAAGCAGGCACACGCCAAGCCTTTCGCTCTTTGCCTTATTGGCCAACATCTTGAGCGTTTTGGGGCGTATAAGAGGCATATCTGCGGCTATTATCAGGACGTAGCCGTCTCCGACAAGGTGTTCGCTTGCGCATTTAACCGCATGCCCGGATCCAAGAGGCTGTTCCTGTACGGCATAAATTACCCGGCTGCCAAACAGCTTTGAAAATTTTTCTGTATCCGGGTTGGTAACTAAAATTGGGGCTGACCCTGTCGCCTCGGCGGCAGACTCAACAACCCATTCGCAAAGCGCCTTGCCCGCCAATCGGTGCAATACCTTTTGAAGCGATGATTTCATTCTTTTGCCCTGACCTGCGGCAAGAACCACCGATAAGCAGCTATCTTTCATTGTAACTCTCCGTAGTAAACTGATTAAAATAACAATGCGTTTTTCGCACATTAAATTTTAGCCAATATATTTTCGCATGTCAAACATTTAGCGGTACAAAAATGCCGCTTATTATACAAGTGAAAGGGCTATGCTTCCCCATAGCTTAAACCTATATCAAGCCCCACTTTAAGCAATTCGTCATCAAGCGGTATTGTCTTTGTTTTTCCTGCCACATCTTTTATAGAATTTGATGTGATCCGTCCGTCAACCACCGCCACAGACTGGCCAAACTGACGGTTTTTGATTAGCTTAGCGGCATAAACCCCCATTTGCGTTGCCAATATTCTATCATACGGGCACGGCGCGCCGCCTCTTTGATAATGACCGGGGACGACCACGCGCGTATCAATATCTATTATCTTTGAAAGATCGTCAGCTATCTTGTAACCTATAGAATAATGCTGTCCCTTGAACAGTTTATCCTGTTCGTCATCCTTGCTGCGCGCACCTTCCGCAACCGCAATTATTGAAAAATGCTTACCGCTCTCGTAGCGTTCATTTATAACTTCGGCAACAGCGCAAATGTTGTACGCTATTTCGGGCAATAATATCACGTCTGCACCGCCTGCTATGCCTGCGCTTAATGTCAGCCAGCCTGCGGTATTTCCCATAAGCTCAACTATCATTACGCGCGAATGCGAATGTGCGGTCGTATGTACTTTGTCTATAACATCAGTCGCTATATCTACCGCGCTTTGAAAACCAAATGTTACATCGGTCCCGTAAATATCGTTGTCTATAGTTTTGGGCAGGCTGACAATATTTAACCCGTAAGCGGCAAGATCCCCCGCCATGGCGTGCGTGCCGTTACCGCCCAATGTCACAAGACAATCAAGCTCCATCTTTTCGTAGTTTTTAGACATGGCTTTAAACTCGTCAAGAAATTTGCCCGTATACTGCCCCGGCGCCATGCCTCGCTGGCGTGAAGTGCCAAGTATGGTGCCGCCCCTTGTCAATATTCCCGAAAACTCGCTTTTCTCCATTATTCGATAATCGCCGTTGATTAACCCGCCAAAGCCGTCCATAACGCCTATTATTTCCGCATCGTCAAACATTTGGTATGAGGCTTTGGCCACCCCCCGTATTGCGGCGTTAAGCCCGGGGCAGTCTCCGCCGCTGGTAAGAATACCTATGCGTTTTGCCATATCCGAAGACCTCCGTTAACAATTGATTTATACGAATAAGTATACACTAACATTTTAAGCCTTTCAATGCACATGCTTTCAAAAAAACAAAGGGCGGATAATCCGCCCCTAAGCACTATTCTATGTTTCATAACTGTATTCGGGGAAAAGGTCGGTCGATGAGAAAAGAGAACCTAAATCGTTTAAATCTAATATTTTAGCGTCTTTTGTGTTGACTGAAAACCTTTCATCATCCTTAACGGCTATAGAGGGCGCCCCTATTGTTAAATCACCGCTGTAGCTAAACCCCATTACGTCTGATTGGTCAGAAGAGCTAATTTTTGCGTTACCGTGAAAACTGTACCCGTCCCAGCGTTCCAGATACTCAAATTCCATCGTAGTGTCGTTTAATATTATTGAACCGCCGTATTCTATTTCATCAGGCTGTATATCAATTTGCATTTCGATGGTAAGTAAAACATCTTTGAACTTATCGGGTATAAGAAAATCAAACGCCATACTTCTATGATTTTCGTTTCTTTGTGCGTTAAATGCGAAATCAAACACGCTTTTACCTTTTTCAAAAAACGAAATCTCAACCTGCTCAGGCAGATTAGCGTTACTATATCTTACAGTCCATATTAACTCAAAATCTTGTTCTGAAAGCTGATAAGTTATCATAGGTATAAGGCTTGAAATATCTAACCTTATGCCTATCAGCTTCTCAAGTAAATCTTTTATGCTTTCGTTTAGCTCTTTATCGTCACGCAGTTTGCCCGAAAATGTTTTTAGCATTTGCGATAAATCCGAACCGTTTAGTTTAACGGTTGTATAACGAGCGTTTTTATGAAAGCATTCCTTATTTATGCTGTTGAAGAAATGCTCAAAAATCTTAGTAAAATCTAAATCGGGTTCATCTCCAAAAAGCAACGCGTTCATTCTTTCCTCTAAACCCATCGGCTTAGAGAGATCTTTATCGGATTCAAATTTTATACCTACCGTTTCAGAAAAGACTTGATCGAGATAGTTGCCAATACTCTCAAAGTAAAAGACATCTTTTAACAGAAGATATTTTAAAGTGTTGTGTTCTTGAGTCATTTTAATTCCAAGCGCTTTTTCGTCATACGCATATTCGAAAACAGAATCGGCATTAATTACGGTGCCGGGAATGGCATTGTCAAACTTAAGATTCATTTTCATTTCGAAAGGCTGGTCTTTCATTTCGTCTGTTTTCCCGTAATTGATATCGCCGAATGCGATATCGAAAACCTTTATGCTGTCGTTAACAAACCGGGTTTGAAGTGTGTCCCCGCTTAAAGGCCAACCCTTTTCCGTTGCAAAAACATCTAAAAACAAAGCGGCGGCTAAAGCGCAAACAAGCAAAACAGAGGCTATAATTAACACCATGGTTTTTTTGTTTTTTGTCTGTTTTGTATGCAAAGGCGCATCCTCTGTAAGCGGTTGTGCATAGTATTCCCCGAAAGAAACATCGGTTTGCTGCTGATCGTTTTGATTTGTATTATAACCTTCGCCCTCAGACCCATTTAAAACCGGCTCTCCGCAGTTCATACAAAACCGTCCGTCCGGCGAAATTTGCGTACCGCATTTGGCACAATACATGATAACCCTCCTAATTATTTATATACGGCACAGTGCCGTATATCATTTTGTTTTTTCTGCCCGATAGTATTGAGTTCCCACATGCTGTATACTGCTTGATAATCCATATTAACATAATAATGTTATATAATAAAGTAAATTGTGTAACTTAATGTCGTTAAAGTTGACCATCACTAATAATTATGATAATCTGAAAACAATAATTCGGTGCCTTTGATTGAGAAAGTTTACATATCAAAGGATAATAGGGAAAACGGTTGAACGCCGTTGCAGCCCCCGCTACCGTGTAGCTGACTGTTTAAACAATATGCCACTGGGCTATGCCCGGGAAGGCGTTTAAACGGGTTGAAGCCAAGCCGGTAAACCTGCCGAATTCGTTTAGCTAAAGTTTCTTCGGTGGGAAGATGCGGTGCAGCGTGGTTTTTTACGCCTTGGCATCTGCCCGGGCGTTTTTTTACGCCCTGTTTATTACTTTTTATAGGAGGGTTTACATGAGACGTACAATTGTATTATCTGTTTTTGTGCTGGTGGTTACGCTTTTTTTGGGCTGTGCTCAATTAACCACCGAGGCGCAGCGCACGCCTGCGCCAAAGGATTTGCTCGATGAGAACACAGACTCTATGGGCAAAGAAGTAACGGCAGTCGAGGGGCAGCTTGTGATTGTATCCACCGCCCCAAGCGCAACCGAAATACTGTTCGAATTAGGATGCGGCAACAACATCGTCGGAGTTGATATATACTCAACCTATCCGCCTGAGGCAGCCGACATTGCGGTAGTGGGGGATTTTAACGGGTTTGATATAGAAAAAGTGATTTCTCTCGAACCTACCGTGGTTTTTGCGGGAAACGGTTTGCAGCATCAAGATATTGCGGCATTAGAAAATGCAGGGCTTAATGTTGTCGCTTCAGAGGCTACCTATTACGAAGACATAGCGAACAGTATACTTGTTATAGGAAAAGTTGTGGGCAAGCAAGAAGAAGCGCAAGCGCTAACGGCCAAAATAACCGAAGCGGAAAACCGCGCCCGCCAGAAGGCGACTGGTTTAAAAAATCCGCCTACCGTCTATTATGTAATGAGCACGGACGGGTGGACATCAGGCAAGGGCAGTTTTATAAACAGTATTATTGAAATAGCCGGTGGCATATGCGTAACGGCAAACACCGAGAATGAATGGCTGCAATTTCCAATTGAACAGCTGGTTATCAGCGATCCTGATATATTGCTGGTTTCAGGCTGGATAACAGAGGACGATTTGTTGTCGGCGCCGGGTTTTTCAGATTTGACCGCGGTTAAGAAAGGCAAATACTATTTTGTCAATTCGGACATTATCGAACGCCCGGGACCCCGCATAACAGAAGCTTTTGATTTGCTTTCCGATATTTTCGCAGGCAAAATGAGAGCAACAGCATATGAACAGGCGGGCTAAACTGGTTCTTGCAATTATGTTTCCTCTCGGTATTGCGGGGTTTTTATCCGCGTTTCTGTTCGGCAGTTCGGGGATAAGCCTTCCGCAATTTATTGCGCTGTTTAAAGGAAACGCGCAGCAAAGCACGTACACAGTATTCTTTGACTTGCGTTTGCCGCGCTCAATTATTTGCTTTATTTCGGGCGGCGCGCTTGCAATTTGCGGCGCTTGCCTTCAAGGTATGTTTAAAAATCCAATGGCGGATTCATATGTAATAGGGGTAAGCGCCGGAAGCGCTTTTGGCGCATCTGTTGCTCTTGCTTTTTCGTTGTCGTTTTTTGGGTTTGGCACCGTCAGCCTGTTTGCTTTCTTGGGCGCAATTATCGCTGTTTCGGCGGTTTACGGCTTATCAAAACTCTATGGGCGGATTTGCGTTTCATCGCTATTGCTTTCCGGCATTGCCATAAGCACTCTTTGCACCGCTTTGGTGTACTGCCTTATGATAATTTCCCGCGATAGGTTGGAGCATATCGTTATGTGGTCAATGGGCAGTTTTTCCTCCCCCTCCTGGGAGAAAACGCTTATTGCAGCGCCCATAATGCTTATCTCAAGCGCGGCATGCCTGCCTTTTGCACGCAGTTTGAACATAATGCTTCTTTCAGACCAAGATGCGCATCATCTTGGTGTAGACACCGACAAGGTTAGGCGCCTGCTTATTTTGCTTACAACAATTTGTGCTTCCGCCGCCGTTTCCGCCAGCGGCATAATAGGTTTTGTCGGTCTTATTGTACCCCATATGCTGCGCCTTATCGCAGGTCCTGACCATAGGCAGCTGCTTCCGCTTTCGTTTTTAGGCGGCGGAATATTTCTGCTCATTGCAGATACCATCGCCAGAATAGCAATAGCAAATCAAGAAATCCCGATTGGCGTTGTTACCGCATTGATCGGAGTGCCATTTTTTCTCTTTCTTTTGACGCGGGAAAGGAGACCGGCGCAATGATCGTGGTTCAAAACATATCTTACGCGTACCCATCCGGCAAAAAGGCGCTTGCAAACATCAGCTTTAAAGCCCGCACAGGCAGTTTGGTCGGAATTGTGGGGCCTAACGGTTCGGGCAAAACCACATTGATTGGCTGCATTTCAGGATACTACAAACCCTGTTGCGGGCAGGTGCTTGTAGACGGCAAAAACAGCGCAAAGATGAGCGCAAAAGAAGCCGCAAAACGCATTGCGCTTGTCAGGCAGCAAAACACAATAGAATACGGTTTTACAGTAGGCGATATTGTTTTAATGGGGCGCAATCCGCACCTTAAAAGATGGCGCGGAGAGCAAAAGGGCGACTTTGAAGCGGCGAACAAAGCGCTTTATGAAACCGGGATTTATGATTTAAAACACAGGTATGCAGGCACTCTTTCCGGGGGCGAAAAACAAATGATGGTTTTGGCGCGTGCGCTGTGCCAACAAGCCGGCACAATGCTGCTCGACGAACCCGTATCGGGGTTAGACGTAAGCCATCAAATATCAATTATGAAAACCGTCCGGCATCTTGTAAAAAACCGCAATTTAACCGCGGTGTGTGTTTTGCATGATTTGAACTTGGCGCATTGTTTCTGTGACAGAGTTGTAATGCTAAATGAAGGCGGGCTTTTCACTTTTGGAAGCCCAAAACAAGTGCTTACCAAAAATAACATTGAGCAAGTATACAAAACGCCGGTATGCACAATTGAGCATAAAGGGCGCACGTTTGTTATACCGGACATATACTAACAGTTTAATGTAACCCCATTCTTTGCAACTGCCCAAAAACGGAACTTTTTTAAAACTCGCAATAAAGATTGCATAGCTTAGTTTTATAAACATATCTAATATTAACATTGACAATGTTAATATATAATGTTATATATTTAATATATATTAATATGGAGATTTACATATGCCATATAAAACCCCTGCAAGCTGTCCGGTATGCGGCGGCTCATACGAGATAAGCACCCTGACATGCAAAAAATGCAACAGCGAACTTAGCGGTCATTTTTCAGGCTGTGTTTTTTGCAACCTTGAAGTTGAAGAGGCAGCCTTTGTTTTAGTGTTTTTGAAATGCCGGGGCAGCATAAAAGACGTCGAAAAAGAGCTCAACATCTCTTACCCGACTGTTAGGAACAGGCTTGATGCTGTTCTAAAAAAACTTGGTCTTAAAAGCAGTGTGCCTATGCTTGACGTAAAAGAAGAGCGGCAAAACATTCTTACCCGCTTGGAAAAAGGCGAAATTTCTGTTTTGCAGGCCACCGAGATGTTAAACGGCCTTAATTAGAAGGAGGAAAGAACATGAACGAAGAAGTTTACAAAGTTTTAGAGATGGTTAAACAAGGCAAAATTACTTCCGAGGAAGGCGAAAAACTTATTGCCGCCATCAATCCTAAGGAACAGCCGTACAGCGGAAAAAAGTCTATGCTGCGCGTAAGGGTGAACGTTAACGACCCGGATGACAAACAAAAAGCAAAGGTTAATGTTAATGTTCCGCTTGCGCTTGCGAAAAAGGCGTTGGGGTTTATTTCGTTTATATCCGATGATGTAAAGAAAGAGTTAACTGAAAAAGGCATTGATATTGATTCTATCGACTTAAAAGGGCTTATTGAAATGTTTGAGGACGGCGAAATTACAGAGGAGTTAGTCAACGTTGAGGCGGGGACCGCCGAGAAGGGCGCAACGGTGAAAGTTTATGTCGATTAGACAAAACAGGTTTGCCGTTGTTCTTATGCGCTTTGGTTGGTTCCCTGTTATCATCCTTTTTCCCATTCGCTGCATTGCGGAGATAATTGAGGGTTATGCCGATATATTGTGCTTGTTTAAATTTAAGAATAAAAAAGTTTGGCGCATGGTTTCTCTGCTTGAAGGCGTTGTGTCGCAATTGCGTAATTTAGAACCGCTTGATTTAATTGAGATTCGGGCAAAAGGTCACAAAGTTGATTTACGATTGAGGTGATTATGATATTTATATTACGGTTTTTAACCAAAACGCTCGTCTATTATATTATTTTGTTTGCGGCCTTAGCCTTAAGCCTGCTGCCCGGTTCAATTTCGGGAATGGTTGTTGCCGCATTGGTATTGGCATGCGTAAATACATTTATTCGCCCGTTAATAGTTAGCATAGCTTTGCCGTTTAATATTCTCACTTTCGGTTTAGCCAGCATATTTGCAAACCTGCTGACTCTTATTATAACTAACAGCATAATAGGCGGCGGCATAGGCTCAGGGTTTTTTGAAATGCTACTTGTCGCCTTTATCGTTATGTTAGCGGACGATGCAATACGAAACTTTCGTTGTAGATTACAGCAATAAATGTTTCTAAAAACTATATTAATGCAATGACCGATGATTTTTTAACGCAGGCTTTCAAATGCGCAGGATTAAAGATAATCTTTAAGCTTTGAGCTTATCTTTTTTATCTCATCTATGCTTAAAACTTCCGCTCTTGCGGATTTATCAACCTGCGCCAAATCTAACACTTTTTCGGCCGCGTCGCCGCCTATAGCCGCGCGCAAATTGCTATTGACGGTTTTTCTTCGCATCCCGAAAAGGATTTTAACCGTTTTTAAGTATATGGCGGAATTAGTGTCGCTTCGGCTCCTTTTTATCAACTGCACCACGGCAGATTCAACATCGGGTTTTGGATAAAAACACGATGACGATACATTCATAATAAGCCGCGGCTGCGCAAAGTAACCGACCGCAGCGCTAAAGCCGCCGTAATCTTTATCGCCCGGATTGGCGCAAATTCTACCGGCAACTTCTTTTTGCACCATAATCGTAATCAGTTTTATGTTAAGTTTGGATTCAAGCAGCTTCATAATAATTTGAGAAGAAATATAATATGGCAGGTTAGCCGCGACAAATATCTGTTCGCGTTCAAAAATATTAAATAAATCCGTTTCGACATCCGCTTTTAAAAAATCTTTGTGAAAAAGCGTAAAATTCGCATCGTTAAAAATGTCCCGCAAAGCTCTTGATAGACCGGCGTCAATTTCGTAAGCTGCGAGCATTTGCGCCCGCTCTAACAATTTTTTTGTTAAGGCGCCAAACCCCGGGCCTATTTCAAGTACAAACCCCGGTTCAGGCACAGCCGCGGCGGCAATTTTTTGTGCGATATTGCCATCGATCAAAAAGTTTTGCCCAAAACGTTTAAGCGGGGCTATTTTATATTTGTCCATAAGCGCCGTAAGCACTTTGGGAGAAGTTACATTTTCCATTAAAATGATTATAACATATTGTGGACTTTTTAGAATATAACAAAAAAACTCTTATTACAAAAGTTTTAAGCATAACATTTTTCTATATTAACTGGCCGGAACATGCGCCGTTTTAGCGTCAGCTAATAAACCTACCCATGTAGCGACAGTAAACGAAAAGTCATACTATATCCGGCTTGATCACATCATTGTCCGAAAGATTCTGTAAGGACGCAACTTTTGCTTGCTCGCTCAAAGTAACGGAGTAGGCGGGACCTTCGAGATGCACAGCAGTATTTTCAACCGGAACAATCGGTATCTGCGGAGATGTTTTAACTGCCTTGTTTCGTATTGATGCCGCTTCCTCGTTCGCTTTGTTTACTTCGTACAGCCTGTTTGTAATTGGCTGTGCCCTAATCAGATCCCAAATACTTTCCACCACTCTCCCTCCTTCCGCTTCAAGATCCACACACGCTTGTCCGGAACTAAATAATTAACGACTTTCAATCTTTTATGCGGATTAGTTTGTCTTGAAAAAAGACAGACACCCGTTTCTGAATATATCGTCATTTTCTATAAGTACTTTAGCATTTTATCAAAAATATTTTGTATAAAAAAACTCCGCTATCAGCATTCGCACGTTAGCGGGGTTTTAAATTTTTCGTATTAGCTTAGTTTGGAATCGTCCTTCGTATCTTTATTGGTTTTTTGCGAGGTATCGTCTGATTCTTTCGTTTCATTATCAGCCGATTCAAACGGCGGCAGTTCTTCACCGTCCCAAAGCTTATTAAACTCTTCGCCGTCAAGCCTTTCCCTCTCTATAAGCACCTTTGTTATTCTGTGCAATTTGTCCATATGTTCAGTGAGCAGTTTCTCGGCTTTCTTTATTGCGGCATCGAGTATCTTTTTTACTTCAACATCAACCTTGTATGCCAACTCTTCGGAATAATTGCGCGTATGCCCTATTTCTTTGCCGATAAACAATTCCTGAGTACTGCCTAAAAATAAAGGGCCTATCTCATCGCTCATGCCAAACTTGACAACCATGTTTCTTGCTGTCTCGGTTGCACGCTGCAAATCGCTCAACGCGCCCGTGCTCACATCGCCGACAACCAGTTTCTCAGCCGCTCTGCCGCCGAGCAACATCGTAAGGTCGGCAAGCAGCTTGGATTTAAATATGTGTTGCGTGTCCTCTTCGGGCAGTGTCATAGTATATCCTGCCGCCATGCCTCTTGGTATTATAGATACTTCATGTATAGGATCGCATTCAGGCTGGGCCTTTGCACAAATAGCATGACCGACTTCATGGTATGCGGTGCACCTTTTATCCCTTTCGGTTATCATGCGTGATTTCTTTTCAGGACCCGCCACAACGCGCGTTATAGCTTCTTCAATTTCCGGCATGCCTATATGCTGTTTGTTGGCGCGCGCGGTCAGTATAGCCGCTTCGTTCAAGACGTTCTCAAGATCGGCGCCAATAAAACCGGGGGTTCTTTTAGCTAAAACTTTCAAATTAACCGATTCGTCAAAAGGTTTTCCCTTAGAGTGCACCTTTAGAATTTCTTCACGCCCTTTAACATCCGGAAATCCTACGTATACCTGTCTGTCAAACCGGCCCGGCCTTAACAGCGCAGGGTCTAAGATATCCTTGCGGTTTGTTGCAGCTAATATAATAATTCCTTCGTTTACCTGGAAACCGTCCATTTCTACCAACAGCTGGTTTAAAGTTTGCTCTCTCTCATCATGGCCGCCGCCAAGGCCGCTCCCCCTCTGACGCCCAACGGCGTCAATTTCATCAATAAATAATATGCAAGGGGAATTCTTTTTTGCATTTTCGAACATATCGCGTACTCGCGAAGCGCCAACGCCAACAAACATCTCAACAAAATCCGAACCGCTTATAGAGAAGAAAGGGACATCGGCCTCGCCCGCGACGGCTTTGGCAAGCAACGTTTTGCCGCCTCCGGGAGGCCCGACAAGCAGTACGCCTTTGGGTATGCGCGCTCCTAAATCGATGAAACGTTTAGGGTTTTTTAGAAACTCAACAATCTCGGCAAGCTCTTCCTTTTCTTCGTCCGCTCCGGCAACGTCTGCAAATGTTTTTTTGTTTTTATCGTTTACCTGCAGCCGCGCCCTTGATTTGCCGAATGAAAGAGCCTTATTGCCGCTGCCTTGCTGCTGTCTCATAAAATATGTGAAAAGCAACATCAGCAGCGCGATTGGTATCAGATAAGGCAAAAGCTGCGACAAAAACGACGGCCCGGGCGGTTGTTCATAAGTTACCGAAAACCCGTAACCGGTAGGGTCGCTTGCGCCGGTAATTGCCTTTAAGTCTTCGTTAAGCTGCTCAACGCTCGAAATTTGTGCGAAATAATCATATTGGTCGGGGAAATTTTCCGGGTTTATTGTTGAACCGATTTTTCGTGCGTATAAGAAATTTTCTTCTATTACAACTTTTTCTATTTGTTTATCTTTTACTAAAACTAAAAACGCAGGATAATTAATTTTCCGCGTATCCTGAGAAGTAGACTCAGACATAAATTGTATTAGCAAAATTACCGCAACAAACAAAAGTATATATATAAGCACTCCGCGCGGTGATTTTTTCAAATAAAGCGTCCTCCTCAAATTACTATAGCAGACATTCTATCATACCGTTTTATGCTTTTCAACGCAACTTTATAACGTTTTTTTCTTTGTTTAATTTTTTTAACACAAAATTTTAAATTTTAATGCGGGTAAGCCCTCAATGTACCACATTGCACTTTTGCGCAGCATTGTATAGTATATAATACATGTGAGACCAAATAAACATAGCGCAACATTATTTTGCAGTTATAAATAGCAAATATAAAAGTGAATCTAAGCATAAATTCGCTATTGACGATCCATGCAGTAAATTCACTGTTTGAAGTTTTGTGCGCGCACATTATTTTCGCTATCCGCATTATATGCTAATTGAAAAATTGTTTATTCAATAATCAGTTTAAGTCGCAACTGATGTTATTGCACAAGCGAAGAATCATTATTTATCGCATAGGCGTTGTCCTTCTTTACACAACGAGACATGTATGCAACCGCAAGCGCAATAAATGTGGCGCCTATTACGAATAATTGACCGTATAAACTAAAAACAAAAATATTTCGTATCAGCACCCATACAGCCGCAGAAACAAGGCTCAATGGTATCGGTGCATATTTGTTGTCGAAAATGCGGCTCGATATAAGCAGTGAGAATATAAATATAATATATATTTCTGCGCTTTCAACCATAGGTGCTTCAACTGCCCTGTATCCAAGCATTAATATACCAGCGCCTGAGGCAATGGCTGCGCTTGTCATATAGGCAAACATAAAAGAGATTTTTGGTTTATTAGAGTCTCGGGAATAAGTTGGTACCCCAAGCCGCGTAAACAAAATAAACAGAAAAGCGGCTATGGCTACAAATGACGTAATAATGAGCAGCGTTACATTGTTAGATGCGATCCCAACTTGCGCAACTGCAATGCGGTTTTCAAAACTACTCAATAGGTTAAAATATTTTATGACAATTCCTGTAAACAAAGTCATCACTATTGCCGGTATTTTTAAGAACGCTATAAAAACGCCATTTAGCAATCCAAGGACCGCGCCTGCAGAAATTGTCAATATCACGGGCAAAACGGGTGAATCATAGTTAAAACCGCTGTTCAAATAGAAAATTGACATAGCGATAGGCGCCGCCTCAACAACTGCGCCTATTGATAGGTCCGGCCCTTTTGCGCGCACCGATAGCGTTATGGCAACAGCTGCTAAAGCGTAATAGCCAAACTGGCTTAACATCGCATTTATTTCAAAGTGCTCACGGACTTTTAGTACCGTGATTATAGCTGCCGTTAATATTAAGGCAAAATAAACTATTCCAATTCCAGTGTTTAAAAAAGTATAATTTGATTGAACAAGCGGTTGCTGCTTATAGAAAAACGATCGCTGAACAGACTTTTTAGGCACATAAGCTGTCTTAACATCCGGCTCTGTTTTTTGTATTTCAGATTCTGTTTCTGGCTTTTTTTCTACATTTGTGGTTGTTTCTAAATCTGCCGAAGGGTTAATCTGGTTAATGGAAAAGTCAGGCAAAGGCGTACCGCACATCAAACAGAAAATGTCTTTATCATTTGCTTCGTGTTCGCAATTTGGACACAGTTTCATGGTTGTCACCTCTTCTATTAATTTTTCGTAATATGCCCTGGGAAAGATTCGTATAAATAAAATTGTGCTACATCATTATAATACAGCTT
The DNA here is from genome assembly GCA_964441275.1 of uncultured Christensenellaceae bacterium. GTDB lineage: Bacteria > Bacillota > Clostridia > Christensenellales > SZUA-584 > SZUA-584. Next base: position 76,686 of record CAYTUG010000009.1, read on the forward strand.
ATCGCACAGTTCAATAAACCGCTGTTGCTATTTGGGACAAAAAAATAAAGTTAATTTCAAACAATTGAGCTGAAAGTATTCCGATAATAGTCACTAACAATGGTACTGTATCTTAATATCAGAGTATGTTGCAAAAGGAGCCGCTTTTAAGCGCCCGTTATTATGCCAACACCAAAAACTGCAAGGGCGCAATTAAAGCAGTGGTTATATTATTTTTAATAATGTGAACAGCGATTTAACTGATTGTGAAAAAGAGTTTGAATAATATTGTTGAAAAAATTCTGCTATCTTCTTTAGTATGTCACATTATAACCGAATTTCGTTACCGTAATATTGAGATAATTCCGATAGCTTAAGTTGACTTTATATTTTATTGTATGTAAAATTACAAAGCATACATCACAAACCCAATGCAGCTTGTGTGAAGGCGGTGCTACACATGTTCCCGTAGCTCAGCAGGATAGAGCGTTCGCCTCCTAAGCGGTAGGACTAAATCGAAAAATCATATAATTTGCTCCGGTAGCTCAGCGGATAGAGCACTCGCCTCCTAAGAAAGCTTGTTGGCAGTTGGCGCGAAGTTGAAAATAGAATAAATATGCAGCGTGCGCCTATAGCTCAGCAGGATAGAGCGACCGCCTCCTAAGCGGTAGGCCAGAGGTTCGAGTCCTCTTAGGCGCGCCACATAAACCCCGATATGAAGCCATTCTATCGGGGTTTCGATTTTTATCAGATTAGTCTTTTTCAAAATTTTTGACAACATTTTACACGGGAATAATAAAAACGGATTAGCATATTTATACCCTTTTATTTTAATATTATGTACATTGTCTTTTCGGCCTGACTACAATATAGAGATAACAGGACGGCATGGAAGCGCACATAATGGAAACCGACGGAAGAAAGCACTCTCCCGCCGCCATAAAACATGTTGTTTATGCACCATATATGCGAGCCATAAGAGCCCGCTTGCTCAAATGCTTTTCAGCGATGGATTTAATGCCCGCTGTTTATTCCACCTGTTATCAATTTCTGATAGCTGCTTTTCTTTAAGCACGGCCAGCTTCCTTTCTGGCAAGTCAACAACAATGGCATTATCGCATATGCCGCAAGAATTGATATCAATCGCGTCCAATATGCAATGCCCCTCTTTTTGATAAATACAAAGATTAAAATCACATGTCAGCATCAATATCCCTCCAAACATATAGGCTATGCATAGCCTATATGTTATTATGCATCGCCTATAAATTCAAGCGATATCCCTTATCCTTAAATAAAAAGGATTGAGTACGATATCATGAATACAACCCAAGCAATACGAAATCGTATTTTACAGCTTTGCGGTGAACGAAATATTACAATAAACAAATTAGCGAATATATCGGCGCTTTCGCCATCATCGCTAAAGAGCATTCTTTATGGCAGAAGCCAGAACCCTAAAATTCTAACTATTAAAATGCTGTGCGACGGCCTTGGGATTACGCTGGGACAGTTCTTCAGCACAAGTGAGTTTGACAATTTAGAGCAAGAGATAAAATAGCTTAATTCTTCCCATTCAGATATTCATTCAACGTTGCCACCGATTCCTCTTCCTTGAATTTCCTCAAATGCGTGTACACACCCAGCGTCATCTCTAAGCTGGAATGGCCGAGAAATTGTTGCGCCGACTTCACATCCACCCCGGCGTTGTAGAGGGTAGAGGCATAGGTATGCCGAAGCATATGCGCCGTAAAATGCTCAACTTTATGGCTATACAGGAGTATCATTATTCCTCGTTGCTTGTTATCGCCCTACTAGGAGCAAACTGGTATTTATAGCCGACCGTTTCTCGCTCGTCTTATGAAACACTGGCCAAGCAGGCTGATAAGGAAAGTTGATCTGCTTCCTGTGCATTTCAAACGACATCATGGCGCAGTCACTAACGTGGCTGCCGTTCATCGCGGCGGCAACGGGAATGTGCTTGATAAGTGGACAGTCCTACACAAAGGATTGTCCACTTTATATACGCCATGATATGATAAAGGTGCGATAGAATTTGCGCCTTTTTAATCTTTATTGGGACTGTAAAGTAAAAAGTGGAAGAATAGCAAGCTCAGGCATAGAAATGCAACGAAAAGAGTAAGCTTTCAGCCCCAAGAAGATTAAAAAACAGATTACTTTGTAG
>CAYTUG010000010.1:0-74417 GCA_964441275.1 uncultured Christensenellaceae bacterium
TAGCAACCGACAGCAATAGAGCCACAATTGCAATTAATACCTTTTTCATTTATATTGCCTCCTTTTATATTTATTTTGGACTTAAAAATAAAAATTATCACTGAGATAAAAAGGAATCGTGCAAATTTTAAAATATTTGGCTAAAGAAAATGAAATGTTCTACAAAAAAATTGTTTTTTGTTTTAAAATGAATACAATTTTATTATGTAAATAAATAATGCTTGAATTTTATGCAACCATTATTTATAATGCATAAGTAACTAAGGCACGGGCCTTTTTGGCGGAATTTATTTTCCGCCGGCAAAGAATTTTTTGACCATCCTAAGAGATATTTTTGCTAACTCTTAGGTTTAAGGCCATTCGGACAGCCGGGTCAAAAGCCGGATCGGCAACTTTGTTGCCTTATTGGTTGAGCTTACGCTCAATTTATAAGTTGGCTACTAAACAGCCGTGTGCAATAAGCACATCAACGCTTGTGAATCAATCAATAAGAGTAGTAAAAGTAGTTCCTTGCTATATAGACTCTGCCTTTTGACTCGTAAGAGCGCCCCATAAAACAGGGTATATAAAGGTGCAGCTGGATTGAACGCTTAAGTGTTATGTGCATACATAATACTTAAGTCTTTTTATTTTTGATAAGGAAGTAGCTAAAATGGGGAAAAAACTTGAATTGTACGGCTTTAATAATTTGACAAAATCGCTTAGCTTCAATATATTTGACGTGTGCTATGCAAAAAGCGCGATTGAACAGCGTGATTATATAGCTTATATTGATGAACAATACAATTCGGATAGGCTTACTGGAATACTTGAGAGGGTTACTGAAATGATATGCGCACAGGTTTTGAGCATATCCAAACAAGATTATGACCCGCAAGGCGCAAGCGTTACTATTCTTATCGCCGAAGAACCCATGTCCGGGCTAAGAACGCGCGGGGATACCGTGCTCGCCCACCTTGACAAAAGCCATGTAACCGTGCACACTTATCCCGAGTACCACCCCGAAACTTTTCTTGCAACTTTTAGAGTGGATATAGACGTTGCCACGTGCGGCCAAATAACTCCCTTAAGCACTCTTGATTTTCTTATAGATAGTTTTGATTCGGATATTATAACTATGGACTATCGCGTGCGCGGGTTTACCCGTGATTTAGACGGCCAAAAACTTTTTATGGACCACCATATGACGTCTATACAGGATTATATAGCGGCGGCTACACTTGAAAAATACGATGCAATTGATATAAATGTATATCAGGCCAACCTGTTTCATACCAAAATGCTATTGAAAGAGATAGATTTAAAAAACTATCTTTTCAACAGAAATGTGGATGATTTGCCTTTGCAGGAAAGGATAGAGATAACCGCTAACTTGCGGCGTGAGATGATAGACATATTCAGCGGTAAAAATGTATATTAGCGGTTTGGAGCATTGATGGAAGAGCAAAAAAGAGCGCCCGTACTTGAAGCGCTTGAAAACCACAAAGCGGCAAGAGTTGTGCACTTTGATGTACCCGGCCACAAACAAGGGCGCGGCAACCCCGAGTTAACCGCATTTTTGGGGCGCATGTGCATGGAAGCGGACGTAAACTCAAGCAAGCCGCTGGACAACTTGTGCCACCCAACATCTGTTATAAAAGAAGCCGAGGCTCTTGCGGCTTCCGCTTTTGGCGCCGCGAATGCTTTTTTTATGGTTAACGGCACTACAAGCGCAGTACAAAGCATGATATTAAGCGTATGCAAAAAAGGCGACAAAATAATATTGCCGAGAAATGTGCACCGCAGCGTTATCGGGGCTTTGGTATTGTGCGGCGCCGTTCCCGTCTATGTTAATCCTCAGACGGATTTAAGATTAGGCATAGCGCTTGGAATGGCTGTTGACGATGTCCGCTCCGCAATCGAAAACAACAAAGATGCAAAAGCGGTTTTTGTAAACAACCCCACGTATTACGGAATATGCTCCGATATTGAGCAAATAGTTGATTTGGCGCATAGCCACGGAATGGTTGTGCTTGCGGACGAGGCGCACGGCACTCATTTCTATTTCGGAAAAGATATGCCCAAAAGCGCTATGGCGGCAGGCTGTGACATTGCAAGCATAAGCATGCACAAATCGGGCGGCTCTTTAACCCAAAGCTCGCTTCTGATTTCGGGACCAAATATCAATGCCGGCCATTTAAGACAGGTTATAGGGCTTACCCAAACGACAAGCGGTTCGTATCTTTTAATGGCAAGCCTTGATATTTCGCGCAAAAATCTTGCACTGCGCGGGGCTGAGGTATTTAACACAGTGCTTGAATTAGCGCAGTATGCAAGAGAGGAAATAAACCAGATAGGCGATTACTATGCTTATGCGCAAGATATTGTAAACGGCGGTACAATATTTGATTTTGATTCCACCAAGCTTTCCGTACACACGCTTGATACCGGGCTTGCGGGAATTGAGGTATATGATATACTTCGGGATGAGTACGATATTCAGGTCGAATTTGGGGACATAGCGAATATACTTGCGTATATATCCGTGGGAGATAGAGAACGCGATGTTGAGCGTTTGGTAAGCGCGCTTTCCGAGATCAGACGGCGTAAAAGGCGCGATAAAACCGGGCTTATGCGCTACGAATACATTGACCCTATAGTTAAGGCAACCCCACAGCAAGCTTTTTATTCGCAAAAACAGATGCTGCCAATTGAGCAAACCCAAGGCAAGATATGTGCCGAAAGCGTAATGTGCTATCCGCCGGGGATACCCATATTAGCGCCGGGTGAACAGATTACCGAACAAATTCTGCAATACATAAGCTATATGAAGAAAAAAGGCGGCTCGCTGACCGGGCCGGAAGATCTTAGCATAAAGCACCTTAACGTTATGAAAGGGAGGTAATGTATGCGGCTTGTATTTACCGAAAGGCATACCCGGCATGCCGGGCTTAGCATAGACATAGATAAGCAGATTTTTAGCGCCAAAAGCAGGTTTCAGCGGATTGATGTTTTGGATTCTTTGGATTTTGGACGTATACTGACTTTAGACGGCGTGCTTATGCTTACGGAAAAAGACGAGTTTATTTACCACGAAATGATGGTGCATATCCCGCTTGCCGTTCATCCGTGTGCCAAAAACGTACTTGTAATAGGCGGCGGAGACGGAGGCACCGTGCGCGAATTGTGCCGGTACGGTTTTATCGAGCGCATAGACCTTGCGGAGATTGACGAACAGGTGGTTTTAGCCTGCAAAGAGCACTTGCCCCAAGTTGCGTGCAGTCTTGACGATAAACGGGTTAACATCTATTACGAGGACGGGCTGCGCTTCATACGGCGCTGCCATGACGTGTACGATGTAATAATAGTGGATTCGACCGATCCGTTCGGGCCCGGGGAAGGGCTGTTTACCAAGGAGTTTTACGGCAACTGCTATAAAGCCCTTAAAGATGATGGAATACTAATTAACCAGCATGAAAACCCTTTTTATCCCGAAGACGTGATTGCAGTGCGGCGCATACATCAGCGCATTGTACAAAGCTTTCCTATCAGCAGGCTGTATCAAGCCCATATACCGACATATCCTTCGGGACACTGGCTGTTCGGATTTTCTTCAAAAGTCTATCACCCGGTTTCGGGGTTTGATGCAAAACGTTGGCGGCAGTATGGCATTAAGACGAGATATTACAACACCAACCTGCATAAAGCATCTTTTGCGCTGCCCACCTATGTTGAAGATATAATAAAGGAAGTGGAAGATGCAACAATTTCTCGGTTGTGACAAAAGCTATACCGAAGCGGACATCGCCGTGTTTGGCGCGCCGTTTGATTCAACGGCTTGCTTTCGTCCGGGCGCGCGCTTTGCCAGCGGCGCAATGCGCAACTATTCTTTTTCAATTGAAACTTTCAGCCCTTATCTTAATGCGGATTTAGAGGAAAAACACGTTTGCGATTTAGGCGATCTTGAGCTGTGCTTTGGAGACGCTGCAAAAGCGCTTGAAGATATTGAGCAAAAAACCGCGCGGATATTAAACGATAACAAGATTCCTTTTATGATAGGAGGGGAACACCTTGTTAGTTTGGGCGCGTTGCGTGCCGCCGCTAAAAAGTATCCGGATATTAACGTAGTGCATTTTGATGCGCATGCGGATTTGCGTGACGATTATTTGGGCGTTAAGCTTTCGCATGCTACGGTTATGCGCCGCATTTGGGACATATTGGGCGATATGCGCATATTTCAATTTGGCATACGCTCGGGAACGCAGGGAGAGTTTGTTTTTGCGCAACAGCATACCCGAATGCACCGCTTCGGATTTCGCGCGCTTGAAGATACAATAAAACATCTGGCCGGCAAACCGGTTTATTTTACGCTCGATTTTGATGTTCTTGACCCTTCTGTTTTTCCGGGAACGGGGACGCCCGAACCGGGAGGGGTTGCTTTTTTACAACTGCTTGAAGCGGTGCACAGGGTAAGCAGTCTAAATATCGTCGGGTGCGACATAACCGAATTATGCCCTGTTTACGACCAAAGCGGCATTTCAACTGCGGCAGCTTTAACAATAATGCGAGAGATGTTGATAGCACTATAAATATTAAGACCTGGAGGAAAGTTAATGGGAAAGGCGTTGATTATCGGGTGCGGAGGAGTGGCAGGCGTTACAATACACAAATGTTGCCAAAACTCCAAAGTTTTTAAGGAGATAATGATAGCGAGCCGTACCGTTTCAAAATGTGAAGAGCTTAAAAACAAGCTTAAGGGCGGGAAAACAAAAATATCGACTGCGCAGCTTGACGCCGATAACACAGAAGAAGTAATAAGGCTTATACGATTGTTTAATCCCGATATTGTTATAAACCTCGCCCTGCCGTATCAGGATTTATCCATAATGGATGCGTGTCTTGCAACAAAAACCGATTATGTTGATACGGCAAACTATGAGCCGCCCGAAACCGCAAAGTTTGAGTATAAATGGCAATGGGCATATAACGATAGGTTCAAAGCCGCAGGTATAACTGCGCTTTTAGGCAGCGGTTTTGACCCGGGAGTTACGGGGGTTTTTTGCGCATACGCTGCGAAACATTATTTTGACGAGATTCATTATATCGATATACTCGATTGCAACGGCGGCGATCACGGTTATCCTTTCGCAACCAATTTTAACCCCGAAATAAACATTAGGGAGATAAGCGCTAACGGGCGTTACTGGGAAAATGGAAATTGGGTTGTCACAAAACCTATGAATATAAAAAGGGTTTATGATTTTCCGCAAATCGGGGAAAAGGACATGTATCTGCTATATCATGAAGAAATCGAAAGCCTTGCAAAAAACATAAAAGGAGTAAAACGCATTCGTTTTTTTATGACTTTTGGACAAAGCTATTTGACTCATTTAAACTGTTTGCAAAACGTGGGCATGACGTCAATAGAACCGATAGAATTCGAGGGCAGAGGAATTGTTCCGCTGCAATTTCTCAAAGCGGTTTTGCCCGATCCCGCTTCATTAGGTCCAAGCACGGTTGGCAAGACTAACATAGGATGCATAATACAAGGCGTAAAGGACGGTAAGGAAAGAAACTATTATGTGTACAACGTGTGCGACCATCAGCAAAGCTACAAGGAGGTCGGCAGTCAGGCTGTTAGCTATACTACAGGCGTGCCTGCAATGATAGGCTCAATGATGCTTATGACAAAAAAATGGCGCGGGCCGGGAGTGTTTAATATAGAAGAGTTTGATCCGGATCCGTTTATGGACGAATTGAACAAATGGGGGCTGCCGTGGAATGAGTGTTTCTCGCCGCGCCTTGTAGATTGATGGAAAATTTGTTGCGCAGTCTGCCTTCGCCTTGTTATTTGATAGACGAAAAAAAGCTGATTTCTAACCTTGGCATATTGCAAAGCGTATCTTGCCGATCCGGATGCAAAATACTGTTGGCTCAAAAGGCGTTTGCTATGCACAGCGTATACCCGCTTATAAGCAGATATCTTTGCGGAACAGCTGCGAGCGGGCTTTTTGAGGCGCAATTGGGCGCGCAAATGTTTGGCGGAGAGAATCATGTGTATTCGCCTGCCTATAAGGAAAGCGAAATAGATTTGCTAACGCAAATATGCGATTATATTATTTTTAATTCGTTTGAACAGTGGGAGAAATTTGGCAAAGCGGCGCATTCGGCGGGTTGTTCGTGCGGTTTGAGGATAAACCCCGAATGTTCAACACAGGAACATGCAATTTACGACCCGTGCGCCCCGGGTTCAAGGCTCGGGATAACGCGCGAGAATTTTATCGATGACGCGATAGAAAATATTGAAGGGCTGCACATGCACACATTGTGCGAGCAAAACGCAGACGCTTTAGCAACAACGTTAGAAGCCGCGGAGAATAAGTTCGGGAACTTTTTTGGCAAAATGAAATGGCTTAACCTTGGGGGAGGCCACCACATCACCAGAGAGGATTATGATATTGACTTGCTTGTTGATATGCTGACTGGAGTGCGGAACAAATACGGCGTACAAGTGTACATTGAGCCCGGCGAAGCAGTTGCCCTTAACGCCGGGTATCTGGTATGCAGTGTGCTTGACACAGTGCGAAGCGGGGGCATAACAACTGCACTACTCGACACTTCTGCCGCCTGTCACATGCCCGATGTTTTAGAGATGCCCTACCGTCCAAATATAATGGGTGCGGGACTGCCCGGCGAAAGAAAACATTTATACAGGTTAGCGGGCACTACCTGCCTTGCCGGCGACATAATAGGAGACTATTCGTTTGACTGCCCGCTCAAGCCGAATACCAAGCTGGTTTTTCTCGATATGGCACATTACACAATGGTCAAAAACAACACGTTCAACGGAATGCCTTTGCCTGCGATTGCGCTTGCTTCAAAAACCGGAGAGGTAAAGATTATCCGAGAGTTTGGATATGACGATTTTAAAAACCGGCTTTCGTAACAATTTTATTAAAATGCGGCGCATTGCGAAGCCGCTTTTTTTATGGTCACTTTCATGTATGGCAGAATAAAAAAGCCTAAAGCGGATATCCTTTTTATCAAATGGCTATAAAGGAGAGGTCTGTTATTTTCCGTTTCATTAAAAAAGATATAAATAAAGCCGGCAGGCAAAGTTCTAAAAACCAGATGGGCATACCCTGCAAAATCGAAGATTGTGAAAAGATGATTAAAAGCCTTTTTTGCAACAGCTTTGACGTTGTTGTTGAACCGTTTGATACTGAAAAAGAGAAGGCCATGATTGTATTTATCGATGGGCTTGTTGATAAAGATTTGATAGACAGGGATGTTATAAAACCTTTAAAAAGCTTGGACTTTAACGGTGATTTGAAAATTGCCTTTAAGACCGTTTACAGCGAATCACAAGACATAGCGCAAGTTGTTAAATGCATTTTGGCCGGTTTTAGCGCGGTGTTTTATACGGGCGAAAGAAAAGCGTATCTGTTTGAGCTAAAACAGTGGAGTCAAAGGGCGGTTGACGAACCGGACGCCGAATCGGTTATTCGCGGGCCTAAAGAAGGGTTTACCGAAAATATAAGGACAAACACTTCGCTTATCAGAAGAAAGCTTAAAAACCAAAGGCTTGTAATAGAAAATAAAATTATCGGAAGACAAACGAGCACACCGGTTGAAATTTTGTACATTGACGGAATTGTAAACAGGCGCATATTGGACGAGATAAAAAAGCGGCTTGACAGCATCGATACAGATTTGATACTTGAGACGGGCGAGATAGAACAATATATATGCGAAAATAGTTTCAGTCCCCTTTCGGGAATAGGGCTGACTCAAAAACCGGACGTGGTAGCAAGCAAGATAGTTGAGGGGAGAATTGCCATACTTGTTGACGGTACGCCCCATGTGTTGACAGTGCCCGAACTGTTTATTGAAAACTTTCACACCGCCGAGGATTATTACAACAGGCCGTTGTATGCGACTTTTATAAGATTGCTTAGGTTTGTTGCGCTGTTTATTACCGTACTGTTTCCCGGGCTATCGATAGCGATACTAACATTTCATCACGAGATGGTGCCCGATGTCTTTTTGTCGAGCGTTATCTCGGCATCTTTAAAAACGCCTATGCCGCTTATGGCGGAGGTATTTTTGCTTACCCTTATGTTTGAGCTTTTGCGTGAGGCGGGCACCAGAATGCCCAAGGCGGTAGGCTCTGCAATAACCATAGTGGGTTCTTTAATAATTGGCGAAGCGGCGGTTAACGCCGCAATAGTCAGCGAGGCAATGGTTATCGTTGTAGCTCTTACAGCGGTTACAAGCTTTATGTTACCAAACCTTTTAGAGTTTAGCATAATATACAGAACGTTGTTTTGGATTTTGGGGGGCACCATGGGGCTTATCGGAATAGGCATGGGAATAATGGTTATGCTTACTCAGCTTGCTTCAACCGATGCGTTCGGCGTGCCAATTCTCTCGTCTTTTTCAAGACAAGAATTAAAGGACAGTTTTATACGCGTTCAACTGAAAAATATGATATTTAGGCCTGTTTCAATAGTTAAAGACAACAGAAGGAGAAGGGGTTAAGTGAAATCCGTTGCTGTTAAAATTATTGTAACTGTGCTTTGTATTGTATCTGTTTTTGCAGCCACAGGATGCTGGAACAAACAAGAACCAAAGGATTTGGCGGTAGTTCATAGCGTAATATACGATATTGACGAGAACGGACAGATTGTTATGATAGCTGAATTAATGAATCCGCAAGGCAAAAGCGGCGAGGACCGCGGGAGCGCAACCCAATTGGAAACAAAGCTTGTGGTTGAGGGAAAAGGCGATTCCGCACGGGAAGCCCTTGTCGATATTTCAAAGAGCGTTGAGAATTTCGTGTTTGGCGGGCATAATACTGTACGTTTTTTCAGCGAGAGATTTGCGAAAACCGAGATGGTTAACGTGCTTGATTTTTTTGCTCGGAGCCGTGTTGCCGATGAGACGTCCGCAATGGTTGTTATAAAAGGCGAAACGCCCTACGATATTTATTTTAGCAAATCCGGATTTTCTAATATGGTGGGCGAATTTTTTGAGGATTTGGTAGAGACTCAGAAAGAACATACTTCAAAAGCCGTTTATGTTACTACGCTTGATTTTTTTAAAGATTATCTGACAGCGGGAAAACAACCGGTTGCCGGTTTGGTGAAAACGGTTGAGGAAAAGAAGGGCAAATCTGAAAGCAATCAAAAGGAAGACGGCACGCAGGGAATGGGGGGCGTGGGGCAACAAGAAGGCGAACAGCAATCCGGTGATCAGAAACAGGAAGAAAAAATAATTGTGTACGAAGGGCTTGCCGCTTTTAAGGACGGAAAACTTTGCGGTTTTTTAGATGGGGAAGAAGCAAGGGCATACAATATACTTGTTAATGAAATAGGCAATACATTTATATCCATACGCGCGGGAGACGGCAGAACAGTACTTAAAATTGAGCAATCGCAAGCAAATATAAAAGCTGCGCAAGAAGGCGACAGCGTTAAATTCTTCGTAAATATAGAGATGATAACCAACATAATTGAACAAAGCAGTGCGTTGGACATTACCCGGGAGGAATCGGTTTTATTTGTACAAGATTGTTTTAACCAAGTTATGCGGCAACAGATATCTGATGCAATATACAAAATACAACATGAGCTTAAAAGCGATATTGTCGGCTTTGGCAGACAGCTGCATACACAGTTTCCGGATAAATGGAGAGAGCTAAAAAATAACTGGAACGATTATTTTACAAGCGTTGATATCAGCGTGGCTGTGCAATCAACGGTTACCCGTTCGGGCCAAATAAAAAAACCTTTTAAAATGGGGACAGAGCGATGAATGTAAAACCCAAAATTACTTCAATGCAGCTTTTGCTTTTGGCGGTAGGCAGCGCATTAGTATTTCCGTACACATTTTTACCTATAGTTAACAGCCCCCCCGCCAATCAAGACGCTTGGATTGTGCTTGTTATTTCTTACGTGTATGTATTTTTATTAAACCTTCCCGCTTTGATATTGATGAACAAGTTCAGGGGGGTTAACATGATTCAGTCTACCGAAATAGTATTAGGCAAACTATTGGCTAAAATAATAATTGTCCCGATTGTTATATTTACAATATTTTGTTACGTTGCGTGTTCTCTGATAACGTTATGCTTTATGGACTTGTACGTCTTGCCGGATGTGCCTATGTGGGCGGTGATGCTGTTTATGGTTATACCCACATTATATGCGGCGTACAAAGGAATAGGAACGATGGCAAGGGTGAGCAATTTTATTGTGCCTTTTGCGCTGGCAACAGTAGTAGTGTTTTTTTTACTTGGTTTGAAGGACATGGATTTGCATAATCTTGAGCCGGTTTTAGCCGATTCAAATTTTATTGAAATTAATTTAGGCGCTTTTCTTACTGCGGCGCGTTATTCTGAAATTATAATTTTATGGGTATTTTCATATTATCTTGTTAAGAATGCGAGCATAAACAAAGTATACGCAAAAGCGCTGACGACATTCGGAATTGTATTTATGCTTATCGTGATATCGGTAATAACCGTGCTTGGCGTAGAATATGCCAAACTTGCATGGAGCCCGTACTATATCTTTACTCGTCAGCTAAAGGCGTTTGATTTTATCCAGCGGATGCATTCTTTTAATATACTTGCGTGGTTTCCCGTTACGCTTTTGAAGCTAACAATTTACATGTACATAGGCAGCGAACTGTTAGCGGGTATTTTTAAGGCAAAATCGCATAAACCTTTCATATTTCCCATAGCTGTAATAGGTTATGTTTTTGCGGTAATTCCTCAGATTAACAGGTCAATTGTAATAGACGCTATCCGCTCAGATGAGGTGTTCCCGTTTTTTATCATACCCGTGATTTTTATTATTCCGGTAATCATTTTAGCGGTATATTTGTTTAGAAAGAAAAAAGTGGATGCGGCGTTAAAAGAAGTTCTTGCCGCTAAGGCGCATGAAGATAATGAATAGATAAAAAGCATTAATGTTTTGCGATTTGATTTAACAGTTGTTTGACAGGTATATTATAAGCCGTTTTGAGAAAATATATAATTTATCAAAGTTAATCAGGGAGGCCAAACAAATGGGAATAATATCGTGGATAATATTAGGAGGGCTTGCCGGATGGGTTGCAAGCATGATAACAAGAAACAACCCGTCGATGGGCGCGTTTGCTAATGTTTTGGTGGGCATAATAGGGGCGTTTATTGGAGGCCTTGTAATGAACCTTATAGGAGCTAAGGCGGACATTACCGGGTTTAATGTTGAAAGCTTTTTAGTTGCGCTGCTTGGTTCAGTAATCTTTTTAGCATTAATTAATCTGATTCGCAAGGGAAGCGTGCAGGCAAAGTAAAAAGCAGCTTGCATTTATGCCGTGCAAAAATGGGATTTGTTTTTTGTGACTGACGGTTTTGTAAACTGGGAGCCTTCAAGATTTCGCATCGCTTAAAACGCGGGCATGATTTTTCGCCGTGCTATTTTGCATGGCTTTTCCAGATTCCGCGGCAAATAAATGCCGTTATTACCGAGCTGACAACCGCTGCGCTAAAAACAATCAACACTATTTCGGACAGCGTTATTGGCGGGGTGTCAAGAGCCTTAGCACGCAGCAATGCGGCCGAGATCGTATCTTCCAAATCTGCCGCAAAATCGGACGGCGCAGCATTTTCCGTATCGGTAATCAATTGCGAAGAAAGAAAGTAGCTTGAACAATGCTCTATGTTGAAAGAAGCATATCCGTTTTCATCCACAGCCGTTTTATCCTTCATTTCTATTAATCCGGCCGGCTTAACGTAATGATAAAGGTACAGCACATCCCCGAAGTCATGCTTGCTTGTGCGAAAGCTTATTGTTATGCCAAAGGGAAGAGCGCCGCAGTGTGAGAAGTGGATTTGATAATCGTCTAAATTGTTTGACGCATCTGAAATCAAAGCCAACTTAGACACAGATGCGGACAGGTCCAATTGCGGAAAATTTTCCGGAATATCTATTATGCTGTTTCCGTCAACTGTGCAAATATAGTCTCCAAAATCTATATTTAGGATTGCCCCTTTTTGTTTTAATTCCAATAGGTCATCCTTAGACAGATACGATAGCTGTTCGGCGCAAAGATTTATAACGCCGCCGGCGGCAACAGATTCAAGCCCGCCCGGCAAACTTTCCGTGTTAGATGATTGAGGGGAATCTATTGAGTCTAAGGAGGTTTGAGAAGCTTTTTTCGCTTTGGCGCTTTTGCTTTGTTTTGAATCAGACTTCTTTGCCACGGTTGCGATTAGCTCTTTTTTAATAGTGCCGGATTTAGGGTTGTACTCTTCGTCAACTTCCTGATAAGTGATTTTGACAGTTATTTTGCCGGTTTGACCCGGCTGGGCGTCGCTTTTCACCCGTACCTTAACTGTTTTTGAATAAGTTGCGCTGTTGCAGCTGCCGCTTATTGCGAGTTCGATTATTTCTCCGCCCGAACAGATTTCAAATACTCCGTCTGCAGTTACTTTCGCGTTGCCTTCTATACAGGATGAAAAAGATACGGTGTAGTTGTATGAATAAGTTTCGCCCGCGAAAACTTCGGAAGCACCTTTTATTTTAGCAGTTGCGCCCGCTAAAGCAGGCGTAACGCAAAACAAGAAGACAATAATGACGACAAGCGTCAATACCCCTAAAAAACGCTTAACCATTATATTAACCCCTATTTAATTATTATTGAGTCTCAAAGTGGTTTTAGAGAACATTGGCTGCGACTGAAATCTGTTAACAAACTGCTGGTGATTAGCGTATTTTTATATTGGTGCGTATTCCGTATAGAGTGACAAGACGGCGGCAACCAATATAAATTAAGAAATAGCGTTTTACAAACTGTTAAATTTATTTTTACATGACAACAAACATTTGTCAACAATAATATTGTGTTTTAATCCAATTTAACGTAAGAGGAGCTGATATACGCGGCAGCTCCGCCGTAGTTGATTTTATGCCAACCCGATGCCGCATTTTTTTGGGTAACCTGTATACGCGCGCCGTCGGGTAATGCGCCAATAATATTTGAATCGCTCGATGAGCTTGCGCTGCTTCTGATATTAACCAGCCTTGAGCCGTACACTGCAGCGTTGGTAGGGACATAGGGCGCGCCATTGATAATATTCCTAAGATTAAGTATATGAAGCCGGACCATTGTGTAATCGGTAATGTCAATTACCCCGTCTTGATTGACGTCTGCCTTGGCAAGATCGTCTCCTTTTAACATTTTCAACTCAAGAATATGAAGCCGGATAGCTGTGTAATCGCTGATGTCAATTACCCCGTCGTTGTTTGCATCGCCGAGCATTATGTCGCTTTCGAAAAAGGGCGTCAGCTTCGGGGGAGCGATTGTAGGCTCATTAGCGATGTGCGTTCCCTCAAAATAGAACAGCAAGATATCTTCAAAGTTTTGCCCGCCGCCGCCTTTGTCCACCGATTTTGCCCGCTGTTGTGCGCCTCGTTGGCTCAGGCCGATTCCATGACCGTAACGCCTGCGGTATAACCGAAATTCCGTATCGGTTTCTTCTGCTGTAAGTATGCGCAGATTAGTTGACGAGAAAACACAGTATTCTCCGCCCGCATTTTGCAGTTCGTGCATATTAATATCGAAATTAACAGTGTCTGGCGCCGGCGTTTCGTTGCGGTTATCGAGAAACCTCATTGTAATATTAGCCATCTTAAAGTCGGGACATAAATTTTGGCCGCTGTAATCATTGCACACCCCGTGCTGCCCGTCATAAGTGTGCGTTGTAAAGCTGTCAAAACCAAGTATATCGATTTTATTCAAATCTTTTGCGGAGATTTTGGGGAACGCTGAGGTTTTTAGCAATTTTTCAATTTTTGCGCGCCTATCCGCAGCATCGGCAGGCACTGTCATTTTGCCGTAATTGCCGCTTGAATATTGTATCTTAGCGTCTGCCGTAATTGTTTTGGGAAATACTATTAAGTTTTGCAGGCTTGACGGATTAATAATATCAAACTCGTCGTATTTAATTATGTGGTACGGCTTTAAAGGCGCGGTTGCAGTCCACGAATGTTGGGGAATATCAGTCCACCCGCCGTTGGATGCGGCATAATAACCCTCTACGTATTCAATTTTTGTGCTGCCCGATTTTTCGTATTCGCATTTTAAAACCATACCTTTGGTTTCATCAACAGCCATATTGGCATTTTTGTACGATGGGGTGTAGCCTTTGAATACCTGATGAGACGATGTGTCGTTTATATCGTACAATGCGGACGCCGATGCGGTTGAAATTTTGTTTACCGCATATGTGCGCGCACATATTGCCTGCGCCTTCAACGCTTCCAGCGGAAAACTATCGGACATTTCGTGCGGCACCACGCCATAGAGATATTCTTCGGTATACAGGTGGTTGATAAGGACGATTTTATTGCTGTCACAGCGGATTTGAAAATCGCCAAGGTAAGCGCACCAGCCGTTGCGCGAATTGTTGTGCCAGATAAAATTGTTAAGGCCTTCGGTTGCAACGTGCCGGACAAGCATAATGTTCGCCGCTGAAACTATTGCGGTTGTCTCTTTGGCTCGATATAGTGAAACCTTGGAATTTTTTATTTTTGCAGTGTATAAATCGCGCGCGAGGGGTATGCCGTTTATGCTGTAGTTGCCGTCAACATAAAACTTAATCTGGGTGCAGCCGGAAGGCACGGATAACAACACGCGGATTTTAGCAAAATCCTTGCTGCCCGCATACGAAGGCGAAGACGCTGCAAAAAATGCGGTAAAAACTATTAATATAGATAGCGAAAAAACGGCAATTCTTCTTTTCACTGCGGCTCCTTAGTGTACGGTTGCATTTTGTAATAAGAAAGTAATAATATCTTTAGTAACATATATCATATATCACACAAAAAGTATAGACAAAAACGGAAAAATGAAAATATCCGAAGATATTGTTAGCTTATGCGCCGTGCAAACGTATTCTGATAAAACGGGCGGTATTGCAACACTTAATATGTTAATGATAAAAGCTGACAACATAATTTTTAGGTGATATACTTTAACAAAAGGCTGTGTTTGGGAGAAAGATATGAAAAACAAACTTACGGTTGCGGTTTTGGGTGCGGGGGCGATTGGAGGCATAACGGCGGCTTATTTAAAACGTGCAGGCTACGACGTAACGTTAGTGTGCAAGCACGAACAAAAAGCAGAGCAAATAAAAACTAAGGGTTTGCACATTGTCGGAGTGCGCGGAGAGCATTACGTAAAAATGAATGCCGTAGCGAAAGCGGAACAGCTGTCCGGCAAAAAGGATTTGGTGCTTATCGTTACCAAGGCATATGACATGCCGGACGCTGCAAACAGTATAATGGGCTTTCTAAAAGAAGACAGCCTTGTTGTTTCCATGCAAAATGGCATTTGTGTTGAAGCGCTTGCCGATATTGTAGGGGATAACCGCGCGGTTGGGTGCGTTGTGGGCTGGGGCTCAACAATGCTTGAGGACGGTACGCTGAACATGACGTCCGAAGGCGATTTTGTTATAGGCGGATTTCTGCCAAACTTGGATGTCAGCGCGATAAAACAAGCATTAGACAACGTTGTGCCTGTGCGCATTTCAGATAACATTATAGCGGATCTTTATTCCAAAATGATAGTTAACGCTTGCATTACTTCCCTCGGCGTTTTGAGCGGGTTAAATCTTGGCAAAATACTAAAAAAAAGAGCGGCGCGCAATATTTTTATATCTATTATCCGCGAGGCTGTGCAGGTTGCTGATGCGATGGGGCTTAGAATAAAACCATTTGGGGGAAAGCTTGATTATTATAAACTAACCAGAGGAAGCGGCAGTCTTGCCGGTATTAAAAGGCATGCGCTGATAAGAATTATCGGCTTTAAATACAGGAGGTTAAAATCGTCAAGCCTGCAGGCGTTAGAACGCGGCAAGCCCACGGAAGTGGATTATTTCAACGGATACATTGCCGCTAAGGGCGAGCAATACGGAATTAGCACCCCCGTGAATGCCCGCATTGTGCAGATGATTAAAGAGATAGAAAACAAAAAGCGCGCTATAGGCGTAAGCAATATATTTGACGGAGAACTTTTGCGTAGATAAAACCTGTTGCAATGTCACCGGCGAATACCGGCGCAAATCATAGCTCATTTTTATAGCTTTTAGACGTTACAACAGTTATATTGCGGCAAGTAAACTTTGAGCGATTATGAGTGCGGCTTTATTTGACAATAACCATAATAAATGAATGGGCGTAAAGAAACGCCTATTTTTGTTGTCGAAGGAGGAAATTATAATGCTTATAAATATTGTAACCGCATCGGTTACGTTTGCCGGCACCTGCGCGCTTTGTATTGCGTGTTACTTAAAAGGAAAAAAAGCCGGCAAAAAAATTGCCGGCACAACAACAGCCGTACAAGAACAGCAAGAGCAAAACGCGTTGATGAAAAAATATGAGACCATAATAGGTTATGACCCTTACGGTGAAAACATATGAGCATCACTTTGGCGTGGAAGGAATACGAGCAAGGGGTTGATTATAAAACGCGTATTGGCCTTTACCGTACCGTAGATTTAAACGAGCGTTTCTATGCCGGGGACCAGTGGGCGGGCATACCGCACGAGGGGTTGCCAACTCCCGTGGTAAATTTCATCCGATATGCTTCGGCATGGAAAATTGCCGCGGTAACCGACAGGCGCCTTTGTTTAAAATTTATGGCGGAGGGCGTCAACGATGGAAGCGATATTGGCGTGTACGCGAGGCAGATATCGGCTCACTGCGATCTTTTATGGGAACGGCTTAAAATGGACTATTTAACGAAAGAAGGGCTAAAACAGGCCGCGATAACCGGCGATTACGTGCAGTATTTTTATTGGGATTCATCGCTTGATACCGGTCAGGCGCTTTCCGGAGATATTGCAACCCAACTTATTGACAACGTTAACTATTATCCGGGCAATCCTAACAGCGATGACGTGCAAAATCAACCTTATATAATTTTGTCATTTAGGGAACTGCTCTCAAAAACACGAAAGGAGGCGCGTGATAACGGGTGCGGCAGCTCAAACGAGATAACCGCAGATGAAAATAACGAATACGCCTCGGGAGATTGCGGAAAAATCGAGCTTGACGACAGCGGCAAATGCAATGTGCTGCTTAAGATGTACAAAAAAGACGGTAATGTGTGGTGTGAAAAATGCGTTAAAAACGCAATGGTGCAGCCGCCAAAAAACACTATGCTTACGAGATATCCAATTGCCGTTATGAACTGGGACACGCGGAAAAACTCATGCCACGGGGTGGCGGAAGTTACGGGGCTTATCCCCAATCAGGTGTTTATTAACAAGATACTTGCGTTGTCGCAGCTTAACCAGATGCAGCTTAGCTTTCCTAAAGTGGTGTATGACCGCACGAGAATACGCGAGTGGAGCAACAAAGTTGCGGGGGCAATTGCGGTAAACGGGGATATAAGCGGAGCGGCGCAATATCTTTCCCCTCCCGGGATGTCGTATGACGCATGGAAGGGTTTAAACTCGACATTAGAAACCACTATGAGGATGATGGGCGCAAACGAAGTTACGCTTGGAAACATAAAAAACCCGGACAACACATCGGCTTTTATTGCGACAAGGGATGCCGCTCTTGTGCCTTTGCAATCCCAGCAAGAGAGGTTTTATGCTTTCGTTGAAGATATCGGTTTGATATGGCTTGACTTTATTAAGCAGTATTACCGGGCGGGGCGCATGATACCCGTTGAGCAAGACGGCGACCGGGTTTTCGTGCCGCTGCCCGATAACGTTTTGCAACAATATTCTATGCGGCTTAAAGTGGACGTTGGGCCTTCTTCTATGTGGAGCGAGGTTCAAGTTATAAAAACATTAGATAATCTCTTAAAGGGCGGACAGATAAGCTTGAGGCAATACCTTGAACGCATGCCGGAGGGGTATATACCGCTTAAGGAAGAGTTAATAACGCAAATCAGCCAAAATGAACTACAGCCGGATGAAATGTAATTATATTTCGTTCAGTTATCAAAATAGTATAAACTCTAAATGCATTTTTCGCATAATATAAGACAGGGTTGCTGCCTTACCAAAATAGGAAAGTAGGTGACGCCCACGCAAGAAGATACGTTGGAAAAAGAGCTCAAAGAAGCGTTTAAACGGCTTGAAACGGCAGACAAAGATTGCTCGCTGCTGATAAACAATGTGATTGAAAAAAATGCGGCCCGTCAAAACGGACGGATTGAGCAGCTGCATGAACAGTTAAGCAAATCGCGCGTTGCGATAGCTGAAACGGGCGGGCAAATTGTTGAGATAAAAGCCATTATGCAAGGCGAATTAAAGCTTGTTTATGAAATGATCAACCGCCTGAATGAAAAGATAGAGCGCATAGAAGCTAACACCTCAAAAGAGCAAAACTCTAAGATGATGTGGCGCATTGCGCTTATTGCCGCATTGCCGGGCGTAGTATCAATAGTAATAAAAATATTGGAGATCTTTTTAGCCGGTTAGAAGAGCCTGCTAAACTATATTTGCGTTTAATCGGCAATTAATAAAATGCTTATCAAAGAAGGCTTTAAAGGCCTTTTTTGATACTTAAAAATAAGGAGATTAAAAATGGAAAACAATGCCCAACCACAGGCGCAAACGGCAAACCAGCCGGATATTCAAACCGATGTAGAAACCGGGTCAAACGATAAACAAGCGTTTTTAACGGTGCGCTACAACAAAGAAGAGTTGCCTTTGTCCCGGGAGGCGGCAACGGAATATGCCCAAAAGGGTTTAAATTACGACAAAATAAGCGGCAGATTATCGCAATTGTCGCAAAAGGTTGAGGACTATCAGCATATTAACACTCTTGTCAGCGAAATTGCCCAGCAAAACGGAATAAGTGAAAACGACGCTTTCCTTGCACTGCGCCAGCGTGTGAGCGAAGAAGGCGCAGCACAGGCAAGTATAAACGCTCAGCTTGACGAGTTTATCGCCGCCCATCCGGATTACGATCCTTTGTCTTTGCCGGAAAGCGTAATAAACGAATGGAAAAGCGGCGTTCCGTTGTGTGATGCTTATGCCGCGTATGAAGAAATTAAAATCAGGCAGGTTAATGCACGGCAAACCAACGAGCAGAATGCCGCGGCAAGCATGGGGGGCGCGCAGGGAATAGGGGCTGCGGCGCCAAAGCCGCTTTCAAAAGAGGTTATTGCGCAGATGTCGCATTCCGAATTGGAAAACAACCATGGCAGGATATGGGCATTTTTAACGGGACAGAAAGAATAGAAAGGAGAGATAGATTTGCCTTACGAAAGTTTCAGGCCGGAAATTTTGGCCAAAGAGCTTATGACCGACAGGGGAAGAGATTGCGTTTTTAAAAACCTTTGCTACAAAGGTCCTATAATCGGCGAGATAGCGAAGAAGGGAGACGTTTTGCGAATAGCGGGCGTTGGACGCCCTACTGTGCGTGATTATATCCCCGGCAAAGACATAACGCTCGAGCAGAAAAAAAGCTATAACCAGGACCTGTATATAACCGAGGCTAAGTATGTCAATGTTGAGGTGGACAGGGTAGATAAAGCGCAGGCGCAGGGAGAGGTGTTCGGGGTTGAAGTGCGGGAAGCAAAAAAGGCGCTTGCCCAAACGCTTGACGAACACCTTGCCGGGCTGCACAAACAGGCGGGCGGCGTGATAGAGAACAAAAGCTGCAATTCAGCCTCGATACTGTCTACTCTTGCGCAGGCCGAACAGGCTTTGCTTGAGATGGACGTGCCGTTTGAAGAAGAACGGTTTCTTGTAATATCGCCGGCAATTTATACAAAGCTTGTGCTTGGCAAGATAGTTTTTTTGCAGTCCAACGCCGAGGTTTTTGGCAAAGGATTTAAAGGAAGCTACTTAAATTTTGGGGTTTATGTGTCAAACTCTATCAAAAAGACCGGTGAAGTGCACCATTGCATGGCATTTACCAGGCAGGCGATTGCGCTGGCGGAGCAAATACCGGCAAGCATGATAGAGCGTTATAAGCCCGAAAAAACTTTTGCCGATGCCTTTAAAGTGTTGCATCTTTACGGAAGCACGGTTATAAGGCCGTCAGAGCTTATCCGCGTTGATTTAACAACGTCGGAAGAAACACAAATATAGGGGGTGTTGTGTATGGCTAATGTAAGCTTATTCGATATAAGCAAAGGCATGCCCGCCATTTTGCAAACCGAATCTATGACGCCGGCGGCAGCGGTACAGCAGGTGCCGTGCAAAAAAGATTCGAGGCTGTGCCTAAGGGTTTGCAATGCGAACGAGCAGGAGGACGTTGTGGTGCGGCTTAAAGCGGGCGGCGGGCCGCGGTGCGTGCTTGGAGATAAAGACATAACGGTAAAGGCGGGAGAGGTTGCGTACATTGCGCTTTGGGACACCGCGCGCTATAAAGATTTGGCAAGCGGAAACGTTAGCGTTGATTTGGTGGACGGCAACGGCGACGCTCTTAGCGAACAGTTGCTTTTACTGATTACAATAGAGGCGGCGCAGCTTTAAAGAAGCCGGACGGGGGGCATACCTGCCCCCTTAAATTTTTTAATTTTGGAGGTTGAGAATATGACTGCACAAGAAGCGTATGAGATGTCGCTTGCGCTTATCGACCAAGCCGAAGGCATTGATACTGCCGACTATGCATCAAGAGCGCCTGCTTTAATAGATGTGCTGCAGCGCGAACTTGCTTTTTATGAGGGAACAGCCGTCACAAGGCGGATAAAGAAACTTGAAGATATTTTGGAGATAGGGGAAGATACTGCAGAACGCATACTTCCCTATGGTTTGGCCGCAAACTTTGCGCTGTCCGATAAAAACGCGGATATGTATTCGGATTACAGTGCAATGTATCGCGCGCTTATTCGCACGATAAGGCCTGAAGATTCCGATATAACAGACGAGTACGGAGTTTTGGAGGGGCTTAAGTGATAATCCGCCATTACCCGGGCGGGCAAACCCCAACGCAAGGAGCGAACTGCTATGGAAAGAATAAAAGAGATTATGCTGCCCGAATTAAACGGAGGGCTTAATGTTAACGATCCGGAGTATGCAATACTCGACAGCCAGAGCCACGATATGCTCAACATGTGGTACAGGGGAAAATCCTTAGTCAAGCGCAACGGTCAGGCTTTGATCGATTGCGGGATAGCGGGCGAGGTGCAAAGCATATCGCCGCTTTACTGCGATTACTATGTTGTGCATTCGAACGATAGGCTTTATAAATGGCGAGGAAATGAGGCGCAGCTGTTAAAGAGCGGCGTTGCAAGCGCCGAGGGCGTTTTTTGTGAGTTTTGCGGTACACTATATTATCTTGACGGAAATGAAATATGGGAAATCGCGCCTGATTTTAGCGTAAAGGAAGCGCGTCCTTACATACCTGTGGTAATTATAAACGCTCATCCCGACCTATCGGGCGGAGATGATAACGAGGCGTACAATATAATAGGTGCTGGATTTTGCGTAAAATACAATGGCGATGAAACATCGGCAGTGTATTCGCTGCCGCAAAAAGAGATTGACGAGACCGCGGTTTTGGTAAGCATAGACGCAGCCGATTTGAATGAAGGCGAGCATTTTAGCGTGGATAGAACGCAGGGCATTGTGAATTTTGCCGAAGGGACAAGCCCGAACGGGCCGCCCGGCGCAGGCACTAATAATGTATGGATTAGCGCGTTTAAAACGGCGCCGGAAAACAAACGGAAAATTACGGGGTGCAAAATAGCTTTGCCTTTCGGCGGGGAGGCATCCGGCATATTCGGGGGCACCAGGGTTTTTGTAACGGGCAACCCAAAGCATGCAAGAACGTACTGGCACAGTGACTTAGGGCATGGATTGGGGAGCGGTATGCGTTATTTTCCGGATACTTGCGAAGAACATTTAAACCAAAACAATCAGCCGATAACCGCGGCGGCAAAAATGGGGGGAGAGCTCGTATTATTTAAACAGAGTTCGATATTTGTGCTTGGGTACGTATTCGACGGAGTTGACGCGTTTTACCCGGTAAGGGAGTGCCACAGCGCCATTGGTTGTGATATGCCGAAAAGTTTAGCATTGATTGACAACGCGCTTGTTTTTGCGAATTCGAGCAGCGGAGTGCACATGCTAACGTCTACCGACAACAAATCTGAAAACGTGGTAAAGCCGTTATCGGCAAATATAAATAAACTGCTTCTTAGTGAACCCGGGCTGCGCGATGCGTGTTCTATCGATCACGGCAGGTACTATTGGTTATGTGCAGGAGGGCGGGCGTATCTTTGGGATTATGAGCAGACACCGTTTTATGACTTTGCAGATTACAAAAAAGCTCAACGCAGGCTTGCGTGGTATAGGTTTGATAACATAGACGCAAATGTTTTATGCGCCGATGCCGATACGCTTTATTACGGCGGCAAAAAGGGCATAGTATTATTCTGCAAAAATAAAAGCGACTTTGGCAGAAAATATGACGCTTATTTTACAACTAAGGCGTTTGATTTGATGTGTCCAAACAGATTAAAAACATTTCTAAAAGTATATCCGAGTTTTGCGGCGCAGGGTAACATAAAAGCAACCGTTACCATATCAAGCGAAACCCATGATGTGTTTTCGAAACGAGTATTTGATATAAAGTCGTTTTCGTGGCTCGATTTTAACTGGAGCACATTTACGTTTGACGTTATAAAATTTTCAAGAACTTATGTTGTGCGTTTATCTATGCGGCGCGCCGCCTACATACAAATAAAGGTATCGGGAAGCGATAAAGACAGAGACGTGGGGATATCGGCGCTTAGGATAGAATACTGCTTTAACAACAAATTAAGGAGGTAAGATATGGCGTTTGACAGGATGGCTTTTGAACCGCCGGAAGGTTTGCGCAATTCGGAATATTATCCGACTGCGCCCGAAAGCGAAGCTGATGCGCGCGAACAAGTGCAAGGGGTTTCCGACCAGATTAAAGAATTCTTAAACGAAACATTGCTGCCGCAGGTTGAGAATGCGGCCGCAGGCTGCTCGGGTGCGCAAAAAATAGGCAGCGAGGAGATACAAGGGGTTGACGGGACAAATGTTTTTGCGCAGATTGTCAGCCTTAAAACGCAGATAGACGATGTTTCGGCAGGCAGCGTCAGCGATGGTTCTATCACTACCCAAAAGATTGCGGAAGCTGCGGTTACCAAAGCAAAGGTTGCAAACAATGCGATTGGGGAGGCGCAATTAGCCCCAAGCGCCGTCACTCAAGAAAAGATTTGTAACGGAGCGGTCAGCGGAACGAAGATAGCCGAAAGCGCGGTTGCAGGCAACCATATAATGCCGGCGGCGGTATCGGGTGCGCATATTGCCGACGGGGCGATCGGCAATACAAAGATAGCGGCGGGCGCGGTTAGCGCAACGAAGATTGCGGACGGGTGCGTTACCAAGTCCAAACTTTCACAAGCTGCGCTTGGATGGTCATTGGTGTTGGAAGAAGGGTTGAATTCGGGAAACGGAAGCATAGACATGCCGAGCCAGGCGGGCAAATCCGAAATGATGATACAGCTAAAAAGCGCGGACGGGATAGTGGCGTATGGCGAATCTGTTGCGCCCCTGAACGCGGAAGGGCGCACCATACCATATATGCACAACATAAGCACTTTCAACCCCGGCAATTTCTCAGTGGATTACAGAACGATAACGGTGGGGGCTGTACAGATAAGCTACACATCTTCAAGAGCGGAAACAGTAGGAGGCTCAACCAATCTTAAGCGGATAAGCGTTTTTACAAGATAGCGGTATGGTTGCAAAAAGCGCATACACAAGAAAAGCTGTTGCGCCTTTTTGAAGTTGAGGTATAATAGAACATATAGTAACAAAACATAACATAGAGGAACTGCCGAAAGGAAGCTGACATGCTAAAGCAAAACCGGCAAGCGCAGATACTTGAAATGCTGCATAATGACGGCGAGGTAATGATAAGCAAGCTAAGCCGTCATTTTGGAGTAGCGGAGATGACCATACGGCGTGATCTTGATTCGCTTGCGCAAAACGGGCAGATTTTGCGAATACATGGAGGTGCGGTACCCAAAGAACAGGGCTTAGAACAAGCCGGAACAGGCAAACCGAAGATTGACAACAAACAAGCCAAAATAGCAGTGGCATGCAAGGCGCTTTCATTTATTTGCGATGGCATAACAGTATATTTTGATTCGGGAGACATAAACTTTATGTTGGCGCAGCTTCTGCCCGTCTCTTATCATATAACGGCGTTGACCAATTCCATACCCACGGCGACAGAGCTTATCAAGCGTCCTTTCGTTTCGGTTATAATGGTCGGCGGAGAGATAAAAAAAAGCGCTTTGGCGTGCAGGGGCCCGGCGGCCGAAGAGTTTATTGGGCGTTTTAGGGTTGATCTTGCTTTTATGGACGTTAGCGCGATAGGGGCGCGCGGCGAGCTGTTTGTGAGCAGCGTTTTGGAGGCGGGGTTTAAAAAGAATGTATTGGCGGCGGCGGGACAAAGCATAGTTGTTGCCGATTCTTCGAAAATTGGCAAGCACAGCCTATGCAGCTTTGGAGACGCTTATCAGATCGCCGCAATTGTAACGGACGATGGTATTGAACCTTCGCATCTATCAATGCTGCACAAATGCGGCGCACAGGTTACTGTGGCAAAAAGCGAAGGGCAGAGGGCTTCGCTGTTAGGTTAGCGGTATTTTTTAATCCGGGTATAAACGGGTTTAAATACAGAATGTTATCGCTCGGTTTTGGAGGGAAAAAAATATGTCATTTTGCTGGTGTACAATACATGTGCGCAACATGGAAGAATCGCTCTTGTTTTATCAGGATATTGTGGGGCTAAGATTAACGCGCCGGTTTAACGAAACGCCCGGTACGGACATATCTTTTTTGGGCGACGGAGAAACGCAAATCGAGCTGATAGTCGGAAAGGGCGAGCCGTATTCGGGCGGCGGAATAGCGATAGGGTTTATGGTTGGCAGCCTTGAAAAGAAGATGGAGTTTGTTATCGGAAAAGGATTAAAAATTCACAGCGGCCCTTTTTCGCCAAGCGCCCGCACTCGTTTTTTCTTCGTGCAGGACCCAAACGGAGTGCTTGTGCAGTTTGTTGAACAAAAATAATAGCCATTATCTGCCGGCTACAACGGATTCATAATCAACCGGAGTATTCGTTTTATTTATCTCGTTTATCATTAACGCGCGCAAATATCCCCTGGCGCAAGTAACGGAGTGCACAAAATATCCGTTTTTTTCGTACAGAGCGACAACGGAGGGCATGCAGGCGGCGGTGTGCAGCGCAATAGCGCTAACGTTTAAGGCAACGCATTCCTGCTTCACTTTTTCAATAAGCAGCTTCCCAACCCCAAAAGATTGGTATCTTGGATGTACCGCAAGCCTTGAAAGGTAAGCGGTCTGACTGCCTAACAACTCAAACCGCACAGCCCCGATTGCGATATTGTCAATTTCACATAAGTAAACTTCTTTTTGCTCAATATCTTTTTTTATATCATCAATTGTTTCGTTGAGCGCCGCTACGTTATTTTTTTGGCCGATAGAACGCGCATAATCTAAAAAAGCTTTTCGGGTTAAAGATTTTACCGCATTGGCATCGTTGATCGACGCTTTTCTGATGACGGCGTTTAGCATTATTTGTTGCCCATAAGCAGCGCCATGACGGCCTTTTGAGTATGCAGCCTGTTTTCCGCCTCGTCAAACACAACGCTGTGAGGCCCGTCTATTATTTCTGCTGACACTTCTTCGCCGCGGTGGGCGGGCAGACAGTGCATGAATATATAATCCTTTTTGCATACGCTTAGAAGCTTTGAGTTTACCTGAAAACCCGTAAAGTGCTTATATTTTTGCAGGGCGTTTTTCTCTTCGCCCATACTTGCCCATACATCTGTGTATACCGCATCCGCGTTTTGCACTGCTTCTCTCGGGTCGTTCGTTACAATGATATCAGCGCCGCTTATTTGCGCCTCCCGCTTTGCTTTGCGCAGCACATCTGCATCGGGACCAAACCCTGAAGGACAACCGAGCGATATATCAAGCCCAAGCTTGGCGCATATTGTAATAAGCGAATTGGCAACATTATTTCCATCGCCGACATAAGCGATTTTGCCGCGGAAACAATGCTTGTTTTCGTAATATGTCATTAAATCGGCAAGCGCCTGGCAAGGATGCAGCAAATCAGTAAGCCCGTTTATCACGGGTATGCTTCCGTGTCTTGCAAGCTCTTCAACGTCGGATTGAGCGAATGTGCGTATCATCACGCCGTCCACCATGCGGGAGAGAACTTTTGCGGTATCGGATATGGGTTCGCCCCTGCCCAATTGAATATCGTTGCTGTTTAGAAACTGGGCGGTGCCGCCAAGCTGATAGATGCCGGCTTCAAAAGAAACCCGGGTTCGGGTTGAACTTTTTGCAAATATCATAGCTAAAATCTTTCCGCTTAAAATAGGCGGCAGAACGCCTTGTTTTTTTTGTTCTTTCAGTTTTATGGCAAGGCTTATTAAGTTTAGAATTTCGTCTTTTGAATAACCCGAAAGCGAAACAAGATGTTTTTGCGTAAACGGCTTTAAAGGCTTGTATTCTGACAAATCAGTCATTTTGATTATCCTTTCAAATATTCATTTCCCGGTGTATGCGTTTGCTCAATTGCTAAAATCGCTTTGGGCGGAACCAAATTTGTTAACAGGTTACTTGCTTGAAGGCGTTTTATATTAAACGGATTCAAGCAATGATTGCAGCGCATCGCACAATTTATCAATATGAATGCTTCTGATTGTGTAGGGCGGCAAAAATCGAAGTACGTTTTGGCCCGCGGTTGCGGTGACAAAACCTTTTCTCAACAGCGATATTTGCACTGCTTTGGCGCTTAAAGTTTCACCCAAGCGAATTCCAAGCATGAGCCCCCTGCCCCTAACATCGAGTATATGGCAGCAGTTTTGCGTTATATCAATCAGTTTTTGCTTAAAATATGCGCCCATATTTGTTACATTATCCATGATGTTTGTGTGCACCAACTTTTCGGTAACGTATAATGCTGCGGCGGAGGCAAGATAGTTGCCGCCGAATGTTGAACCGTGATCTCCTGTGCAAAGCGCCTGCGCAGCCTCGCCGCGCGCCAAGAAAGCGCCAACCGGAATTCCGCTTCCTAACGACTTGGCAAGCACAACAACATCGGGAAGCGCGCCTAAAGAGGGGGAAGCTAAAAGCTCTCCTGTGCGGCCCATGCCGGTTTGGATTTCGTCCGCTATCATAAGAGCGCCATATTTGTCGCAAATATTTCTGACGGCGCAAAAATATTCCGGCTCAATCTCTATTATCCCGCCTTCGCCTAATATTGGCTCTATTATAACTGCGGCGGTTTTTTCGCTTACTGCATTTTCAAGAGCGCAAATATTGTTGGGTGAGACATAATCAAAGTCGAATATCAGAGGCTCGAACGCTGTATGAAATTTTTGTTGGCCTGTTGCCGCAAGCGTTGCTAATGTGCGGCCATGAAAACTTTGGCGCATAGACACAAAATGCGTGCGCGGCTGTGCGCTATGGTATTTGCGCGCGAGTTTTAATGCGCCTTCCATTGCTTCGGCGCCGCTGTTAGCTAAAAACACATTATCATACCCGGTTTGTTCGCATATTAGCCTTGCAAACATAGCTTGTTTTTCGCTATAAAAATAATTTGAAGTATGCATAAGGCTGTTTATTGTATCACATAGTGCTTTTTTAAAGCCCCGGTCGGAATAACCAAGGCAGTTAACCGCTATGCCTGACAAGAAGTCGATATAGCGGCCGCCTATGCCGTCAAACAAAAACACATCTTCCGCGTCCACAAAATGTACTGGCATTCTGCTGTCAAAGACCGGGCAATAATATTGACTGTCGATTTGCATTATTTCTTTTATGTCCATTGGTTTACTCCTTTACCATTGTGCCTATACCGGTATCGGTAAATATCTCAAGTATTATCGGGTGAGGAATAGTGCCGTTTAATATATGTGTGCGTTTCACGCCGCCTTTTATTGCCCTTATGCAGCTTTCAACTTTAGGCAGCATTCCTTTGCTTATTGCTCCGGTATTTATGTATTTGTATATTTCATCGATAGATATTTCGAATAAAAGAGAATCAGGGTCTTTTGGATCGCTCAATATTCCGTCTATATCGGTAAGAAAGATCAGTTTTTCCGCCTTTAATGCCGCCGCAATTTCGCCGGCTACGGTATCGGCGTTTATGTTATACGATTCGCCGCCTTCACCGATGCCCACAGGCGCGATTACGGGAATGTATTCGTCTTGAACGAGAGTGTTTAACAGTTTAGTGTTAATGGCTGTTATGCTGCCAACCTGGCCCAAATCGGCGCCGTCGCCGGCCAACAGTTTCTCGGCGCAAATAAGCCCTGCGTCTTGGCCGCAAAGGCCTATTGCTTTTGCGCCCGCAAAGCCAAGTTGCGATACTATGCCTTTGTTAATCTTTCCGGTAAGCACCATCTGAACAATCTCCATCGTCGCGGCGTCCGTTACCCTAAGCCCATTGTGAAACTTTGACTCTATGCCGTATAAAGAGAGAAGATGGTTTATATCGGCGCCTCCGCCGTGTACAACGATTGGGCGTATCCCGACAAATTTGAGCAGCGTGATATCTTGCATAATCTTTTCGGACAGCTCTTTTGTCAGCATTGCCGCACCGCCGTATTTTATGACTACAGTTTTGCCCGACAGCCGCCTTATATATGGAAGCGCTTCTATAAGTATGTTTGCTTTTTTATAATATTTATCCATTCAAAAATACCACCCCGTATTATTTAAACCTTCGCACTCGTCAAACCCGCAAATCAAGTTTAAGTTTTGTATGGCGCAACCGGCCGCGCCTTTTATCAGATTATCAAGACAGGAGACTACCACCAACCGGTTTGCGCGCTTGTCTAAAACAAAGCCTATTGCGCAGTTGTTGCTTCCGGTTACGTGTTTGATTTCGGGTATGCCTTGCTTGTACACGCTTATAAAGGGCTCGTCATCATACATTGAATATGCACCATATATTCCCTCCTCATCAACCTGGGGAGTTAAATAAATAGTACATATTATACCCCGGTTTATGGGCAGCAGATGCGGCGTAAACGAGATTATAACATCTCTGCCCGCGGCAAGAGAGATTTCCTGCTCTATTTCCGAAGTGTGACGATGCGCGGCGATTGCATATGCTTTCACAGATTCGTTAACCTCGCAAAAAGACAGTTCCAACTTTCCGCTGCGCCCGGCGCCGCTTACACCCGATTTGGCGTCAACTATTATCCCGGTGTGCCGCACGACGCCCGCTTTTAAAAGCGGATAAATGGCGAGTATTGCGCATGAAGCATAGCATCCGGGATTTCCTATTAATTTCGCTTTTTTTATGGTTTCCCTATAGATTTCGGGTAACCCGAATACGCTTTGCGACAAAAGGCTTTTGGCCGGATGTATCGTTTTGTACCACTCTTCATATAAACCGGAGTCCTTATATCTAAAATCGGCGGATAAATCTATAACCTTAACACCTTTTTGAATTAAATCCGGCACAACCTTATAAGATTCCCCGTGGGGTAAGCATGTAAATACGATGTCGCTGTCAGAGCATATTTTATCGTATTGCAAATCTTTCAGAGCAAAGTCGTTTTGAACAAAGTTTTTATATATGCATGAAATATTGCTTCCCGAAAAACTTTTCGATATTGCGTGAGAAATATGTACCTCTTTGTGGCCTGATAAAAGCCTCATTAGCTCCGCACCCGCATATCCTGTTGCGCCTATTACGCTGACTTTAACCAAAGGTTCGCCCTCCTTAAAATATGTGCTTATAAATATACAACATAATGTATAAAAATGCAACATCTTTTTTAAGAATACTGTGCTTATTTTTCTGCCAAACTAAAATTGAAAAAGCACATTTTTAAGGGGGCGTCTGATTGAAAAAAGCAATTCTATTGGTGGCAGTATTGGTTTTTATAACTGCAGGTTGGTTTTTATTCTTAGGTGACGGCGAAACGCAGACATTTGTAACGGTTTACATAACAAGGTACATAGATCTTGAAAATACATTGGAATTTTCGGGAGAAGTCTGCCCGGCAGCAAAGTACAATGTTATGAGCGAGACGGGCGGGACGGTTTGCAATCTGAAAGTTTTTGAGGGCGAAGCGGTTAAAGCAGGCGATACGTTGTTTGTGCTTGATGATGCGGATTTGAAAACCCAGCTAAAAGAGGCGCGGTTGCGCGCAAGCATTCTTGGCGAGATCAATTCTAAAACGGTGTTAGCTCAAAAGAGCGGGGGAGTTGCGGCGGACAAGGCTAAACTTGCGATTGCGCTCTCACAGACCGTCGGGTACGATTACGATTCTTTAAACCAAGCGTTTGGCAGCGATGCGGCACAGCAGATACAGCAGGCAAGCGCATCTTTGGCTGAAAGCCTTTCGGGGCTTGGTATAAATACATCGGACGACGGCAGTGTAACTACCGCCCAGATTGAGCTTGCCGATGTGGAAATACAGCGGCTTGAAAAGCTAATTGACAACATGAGTATAAGAAGCAAAATAAAAGGCACCGTAATTGCTGTAAATATTAACGAAGGGGAAGTGCTGCCGCCCGGTTTGCCCGCAATGGTTGTTGCGGACACAGACAGGTTTATAATAACGGGTTTTGTTTACGAGAAAGATGTGCAGGATCTGGAGGCCGGTATGGACGTTTGTATAATTGCAGATGAAAAAACGTATAAAGGAAAGATTAAAAGGGTGGGGGTTTCGGCTTTAGGGCAGGAAGGAAGCGCATCGGCGTTTGATTCTATGGCTAAAATTGAGATCGAGCCGGAAGGAGATTTTAAAAGAATGTTGGGAGCCGCCGTTGATTTAAAGATATTATTAAGCAGCAAAAATAATGTACTTTCCATACCGGTAGACTGTTTGACTTCTGACGGATGTGTTTTTGTGTTGGATTCGGACGATACCGCGCATAGGCGCGCCATAGTTACGGGTTTTGAAGATGCGTTTTTTGTTGAGGTTTTAGACGGCGTTGAAGCAGGGGAACGGTTGGTTGTTTGCCCGAAAAATGTTAAAGATGGTGAGAAGTTAAGTTATGATAAAGGTGAATAATTTATATAAAACCTATGGGCGCGGCGAAACATGCGTGCACGCTCTTAAAGACGTTTCGTTTATTATACCAAAAGGCGGGTTTGTCGCCGTTATGGGCCCGTCCGGCTCGGGCAAAACAACGCTTATGAATATACTCGGGTGTATAGACTCTCAAACAAGCGGGGATTATTTTTTTGCCGGCTCTGATGTGCGCAGGCTTACTGCCCAAGGAAAGGTTTATTTGAGAAACAGGCATATAGGGTTTATATTCCAATCGTTTTACCTGCTGCCCTCGCTTACGGCTAAGCAGAATATTGAATTGCCTATGGTATACGCAGGCGTGCCAATCAGGGAAAGACGAAAAAAATCCGCCGAACTTTTAGAGCTTACGAAGCTTTCAGACCGCGCCTCGCATTTGCCGGCGGAACTTTCGGGAGGCCAGCGCCAAAGGGTTGCTATTGCACGCGCGCTTGTCAACTCTCCAAGCCTAATACTTGCAGACGAACCCACGGGAAACCTTGACAGCCGGACGGGGGAAGAGATAATGCGCATTTTGCTCGGTTTGAACAAAAACGGCACGAGTATAGTGCTGATAACGCACGAAATTGGTGTTGCGCGGTGCGCGAAAGAAGTTGTAATACTGCGTGACGGCAGGTTGACAAAAGGTGCGGCGTCATGAAAATCTGGGATTATTTATATATTGCGGCGCACCAGCTTAAAAAGAACAGCCAAAGAACATTTCTTACCGTTTTAGGGATAATGATTGGGATAGCTTCCATGATAACGGTTATTTCCGTGGGCAACGGCGGGCAACAGATGATAAACGGCGAGCTTAAAAAATTCGGCATAAACAGGGTTTGGTTCTTTTCCAACAATGTGCGGGGGCCTAAGGATATGCTTGTGCTGTCGGACGTCGGGTTGCTTGAAAACGTAAGCAACGTGAGCGAGGTTGCGCCTTCGGTATACAAAAAAAGTTTTTTGTCCGTAGGAAACAAAAAGATAGTTTCAGATGTAGTGGGCACCAGCGATTCGCTGTTTTCTATCGAACAAACACCTTTCCTTGAAGGGCGGGCGTTATCTTCAAAAGACATTGAGTACAGCCGAAGATTTGTTGTACTAAGCCAAGATGCGAAAGACGAACTTTTTGGTGAAGAGAAAGCGGAAGGCAAAAGAGTTAGTATAAACGGCCAAAAATATACTGTTGTCGGGGTGGAAAAAGAAGAAAAGTCGATATACTCCTCTTTTTTTTCAGGCAAGTGTTATATTCCCGTTACTACTTTTAGCGCAATGTTCTCTAACAAATATATTGACGAGATATCGGTTGTTGCGGCTAATACGGCTGCGCTCGATAACGTTATAAGCGATTGCAGCGCCTTGCTGCTCGCCAAGTACGGCAAAGGCACAATAAAGATAATAAATTTGTCGAAAGAACTTGAAAATGCCCAAAATATACTCGATATATTTAAAACGGTTGTCGGCGCGGTTGCCGGGGTTGCGCTGCTTGTGGGCGGTATAGGCATAATGAACATAATGCTTGTAACGATAAAAGAGCGCACTCGAGAGATTGGCATACGCAAGGCGTTAGGCGCCGGAGAGCATCATATATTAGGCCAGTTTTTAGCCGAAGCTTTGTTTTATGCTATGTTCGGGGGGTTGCTCGGGCTTTTGCTCGGCGTGGCGATGACCCGCATAGCGGGCGGGATATTGGATATCAAGGCCGAGGTTTCAAAGGGCGCGGCGCTGCTTAGCGTTTTGTTTTCAGCCACCGTGGGCATAGTGTTCGGGCTCATACCGGCATACAAAGCGTCTAAGCTTGACCCGGTTGACGCGCTGCGCCATGAATAGCATTTTAAGACAAACAAAGCGATTGTTTGTTGCAAAGCTGTGCATAAAATCGGAATTGAAAAATTTATAAAACCCCAATATAGTTTTTGCCCCGGTTTATAATCGTGCTATTTATTTCGGATATAGGACGATTCCATATTCAGCAGGTACTTTTTTATATCTGCGCCGCCGCGATATTTGAATTTTGAAGAATTTTTGTGCACAACCCTGTGGCACGGTATCAGTATGGGCAGTTTTATTCGTTTTAACGCCGTGCCGACGGCACGCGCCGCAAGCGGGTACCCGGCTTTTAACGCAAGCGCAGAGTAAGACAGCGTAGTTCCATAGGGTATTTGAAGGGCGGCCCGGTATACGGATTGCATAAAAGGAGTGCCGGTTATTTCAATCGGCAGCAAAAATTGTTGACGCTTGCCTTCAAAATATTCAATCATCTGCTGTGAAAACGGCAAAGAATCATCGTGCATTTGATATTGTGCGCTTATCGTTTCATCAGGAAACAACACTCGTACTATGCGTTCGTTATTGTACAGCGCCGCAAGCACTCCGATGGGAGTTTTTACACGGCATATAAAGCGCAATGCGTTTGATTTGTTGTCTGTGCTCATTGTTATTCAATATATACTTTTATAAACAATTTTTTTAATAATAACATGTTTGCAAACATGCGGCAACTGTTAAGGGGAAACAAAAAAGCCTCCGGTTGTTTCACGAAGGCTTTGGCAAGTCTTATTTCAGTTCTGCAGTTGCGCCGGCTTCCTTAAGCTTGGCAACAATTTCGTCCGCTTCTTCTTTAGAAACGTTCTCTTTAACAACGCTTGGGGCGCCGTCTACTAAATCTTTTGCTTCTTTAAGCCCAAGACCGGTGACCTCGCGAACAACTTTAATAACCTTTATCTTTTCGGCTCCGATCTCCTTAAGCCCGACATCAAATTCTGTCTTTTCTTCTTCTGCGGCGGCTGCGGAACCGGCGGCAGGGCCGGCGGCGGCAACAGCAACGGGCGCTGCGGCGCTAACGCCGAATTTGTCTTCAATTGCTTTAACAAGCTCGGAGAGCTCAAGCACCGTCATTTTTTCGATTGCTTCAAGTATTTGATTCATATCCATTATTATATTCCTCCAAAATTTTAATTTGTAACCGGCACGTTTATGCCTGTTGTTTTTGCTCTATAACTGCGTTTAGCGCATACCCTAACTTGCATATTATGCCCGAAAGAGAGCGGGCAAACCCGGATACCGGCGCTTGCAGGGTTGCCGCGAGCATACCCAAAAGCACTTCCCTGCTCGGCAGGTCCGCCAAACTCTTTATGCCGTTAACATCGATTACCTTTGTTCCAAGCAGACCGGCTTTTATCTGCGTCTTTTTAACTTTCTTGATAAACTCGACAATTACCTTGGCTGCTTGCGCCGCATCGGAATATCCGAATGCCACGCCTGTCGGCCCTGTGAGAGTTTCGTCAAGACCTTTGATGTCGAGCATATCAAAAGCGCGGCTGAGCAAAGCGTTTTTGATTACGCGGTATTCAACCCCCGATTCGCGGAAGTTGTTGCGCAATGCAGTTACCTCTTCAACGGTAAGACCTCTGTAGTCGTAAAAAATAATTCCCTGCGAGCGCTCGACCTTTTGCTTTATATCAAGAACCTGTTGCTTTTTTTGCGCTATTGCTTTTTCACCCAAAAGTTTCACCTCCCTTTTGCACCAATCAAAAACCCTTTTTCGCGCGGAAAGCCACACAAAAAAGGGTTGTATTTTCGTATAAACTCTCCTCGACAGGCATTAAATTTAAGCTTTACGCGCCTGTTGTCTTAGGCAGATTTTTGATTATGAAATTATGTTCTTTGCTATTTTAGCAATACAAAACCAATTTGTCAATTACTAAAGCGGGCAGCGTTAATTTTTATCCCCGGTCCCATCGTGGCTGAAACAACTACGCTTTTTAAATACGTACCTTTGGACGCCGGCGGCTTCGCCTTGATGACGGCTTCCATAAGCGCCTGCAAGTTTTCGGAAAGCTTTTCTTTACCGAAGCTCTTCTTGCCAATAACAACGTGGATAATCGCGGTTTTATCGACGCGGTATTCAACTTTACCCGCCTTAATGTCAGATATTGCACGCGAAATGTCTCTTGTGACAGTGCCCGATTTGGGGTTGGGCATAAGCCCTTTCGGCCCAAGCACACGCCCGATTTTGCCAACTACGCCCATCATATCGGGCGTGGCTACGCAAACGTCAAACTCAAACCAGTTTTCATTTTTGATTTTTTCTACTAATTCGTCCCCGCCGACATAGTCCGCACCCGCCTGCTCGGCCTCTTTCGCTAAATCGCCTTTGGCGAACACCAACACGCGCTGTACCTTTCCAGTGCCATGCGGAAGCACCAAAGCGCCTCTTACCTGCTGGTCGGCATGGCGCGGATCAACGCCAAGGCGAATAGACACATCGATAGTTTCGTCAAAATTTGCTTTCGCGGTTTCTATCGAAAGCGCAAGCGCCTCGTCCGGGTCATGCAGTACATTTTTATCAAAAGCCTTAAGGCTATCTTGATACTTTTTTCCTCTTTTCATTATATCCTCCTTGTGGTTAAGCGGTCGGCAGCTTAAAAAACCCTTTCCCGCAGCTGCGCTAACCTTCCACACTACTCTTAGTCGATAACTTCTACGCCCATGCTTCTTGCCGTTCCGGCAATCATACGCATTGCCGCCTCTGTGCTTGCCGCGTTAAGATCCGTTTTTTTAAGCTCGGCTATCTCTTTTAACTGAGCCTGCGTAATTTTTCCTATTTTTTTGCTGTTGGGCTCGCCGCTGCCAAGCTCGATGCCTATCGCTTTTTTGATAAGAACGGGCGCCGGCGGAGTTTTCAATATAAACGAGAACGTTCTGTCGGCATAAACCGTAATAACGACGGGTATTATATATCCCGCCTGTTTGGCTGTTCTTTCATTGAATTCTTTGCAAAACCCCATGATGTTCACAGCGTGCTGCCCGAGTGCCGGACCAACCGGCGGGGCGGGCGTTGCCTTGCCTGCAGGAATCTGCAGTTTGACGTAACCGGTAATCTTTTTTGCCATGGTTACACCTCCTGTTGCTAAAATTGTGGTACAAGCGGAATTTAAAAAACCCGCGGCACGGCCGCTTGTTGTGTTTCCTCCCACTTGCTATAAAAAGAAGAAAACTTCTTTTTATATTCTTTTTATCTGCACGAAATCCAGATCGACATGTGTGTCGCGCCCAAACATAGACACAACCACTTTAACCTTCTGTCTTTCGGGTTGCACTTCTTTTATTACTCCTACAAAACTTTCAAGCGGACCTGACGTAATCATTATATTTTCGCCCACTTCGACATCAAGTTTAATGGGTATATTTTCAACCCCCATAGCGCGAACTTCTTTATCGGTTAAGGGTATAGGTTTAGAGCCGGGGCCGACAAAACCGGTGACGCCCCTTGTGTTGCGCACCACGTACCAGGTTTCATCGTCAAGAATCATCTTGATCATAACATAGCCCGGATAGCGCTTTTTCATAACGTGTTTCTTTTTGCCGTTTTTTACTTCTATGCTCTCTTCCATGGGAACTTTTACTTCGAGTATTAAATCCTCAAAACCGCGGTTTTGTATCGCTTTTTCAAGGTTAGCTTTAACTTTATTTTCGTACCCGGAATAGGTATGCACAACATACCAATAGGGTTTGTCCGTTTTTTCTTGCTTGATAAAGACGCCCTGAAGTTCGGGATTTTTCGGCTGTTCAGTTTCTGATTCCGAAGAAAGCGGCTCGCCGTTTTTTTCGGTTGTTAGTTCATCGGACATTTACTAAGTGCGCTTAAATAAAAACTTTTTGCGCGTCTCCTTATTTTTTTAGCATGAGATTAAACAACGAGCTTAACCCCAAATCCATCAAGCCTACTATAACTGCCAAAACAATAATAAAAGCTATAACGGCGCCTGCATATTTGATAAGCTCTTTGCTTGTCGGCCATGTAACTTTTTTGAGCTCGGATATAACGTCTTTAAAAAACCGCGCCGGGCTTTTGCGTTTCTTTTTGTTAGCTTTTTTTGCGGCTTTTCTTTGCTGTTCAAGCTTATCTTTCTTATCGTTGCCGAGTAGTTTTGTTTTTGCCATAACCCTCACATCCTAAACATTATTATCGATACTACTTTGTTTCCTTATGTGCGGTATGCTTTTTGCAGAAACGGCAGTATTTGCTCAATTCCATCCTGTCAGGATCGTTTTTTTTGTTTTTCATAGTATCATAGTTTCTTTGCTTGCATTCAGTGCACGCTAACGTAATTTTGGTACGCATCGGTATCCTCCAAATAAATATCCGGCGCAATTAAAAAAGGCCTCAAAAAGCCTTGATGAAAAGCACTATCCGTAATTTATCACAAGCGGTAGTCGTTGTCAACGATTACGAAATGTTTTTTGCCGTAAACAGATGGTAAATTCAGCATAAACGGTTACGTTTAAACCGTTTTATTAATTAGATGTCTTACACAATACTATTCGTTTAAATGTTTTAGGACAAAGTGCGCCATATCGTCATTGTTATTCTGCTTAACACATGATAAAATTAGCTCTCGAAAGGAAAAGCATGTTCGGTTATATTCAGCCGCTTAAGCCGGAGCTTAAATTGAAAGAATATGAAGCGTATAAGGGCTATTATTGCGGGCTGTGCAAACAAATAAAAGAAAACTATACTAACGCCGCGCGCTTTATGTTAAACTTCGATTGTGCTGTGCTATATTTATTGTTTGGCTCTTTAAGCGACGCCGCCCCGAAGATATTCACGGAAAGATGCATCGCAAATCCGTTTAAAAAAAGAATCGTCGTACGCTCGGGCGAGGCGGAATATGCGGCGGCGGTAAATATGCTTTTAGGTTATGCCAAAATAAAAGACAATGTGCGCGATGATAAAAAAGCTTCCGCAAAAGCTGCGGCGTTGTTTTTTAAAAGGGTGGGCAAGCGTGCAAAAGCGAAACATGCAGAGCTTTCAAAAGAAATAGAAAAAAGGCTGGACAATCTTTTTTGCTTAGAGGCGAGCCGTTGCACCCAAATTGACACGGTTGCGGACGAGTTCGCAAATATTCTTGCCGCAGTCTTTAGCATGGCTCCGTTCGAATTTTTAGACGATGCGGCTAAAAGAACTCTCAGGCATTTTGGCTATAATTTAGGGCGTTGGATATATCTTGCGGATGCCATCTGCGATGTTGAAACCGACATGAAAAACAATAATTACAATGTGTTTGTCGAGCGTTTTAGCAAAAATTCCGATAATATCAGGCGCGATGCAAAAGAAGAAGCC
The DNA here is from genome assembly GCA_964441275.1 of uncultured Christensenellaceae bacterium. Taxonomy (GTDB): domain Bacteria; phylum Bacillota; class Clostridia; order Christensenellales; family SZUA-584; genus SZUA-584. The sequence continues at coordinate 38,177 of CAYTUG010000010.1, forward strand.
GAGTTTAACTTAAAATACTCGCTTTGCGAAGCGTGCAAGGCCTACGAGTTGTTAGACATAAAAAGAGACAAGCCTTTGCTCGACAATATAATGTATTTAGGTTTGGCTAAAAAGACGCAGGATGTAATAAAGGGGGAAGCCGATGGATCCGTATAAAGTTTTGGGGGTTAATCCAAATGCAACGGACGCCGAAATTAAAACGGCATATCGCCGGTTAGCAAAAAAATATCATCCCGATAAATACCGGGGACATGATCTTGAAGACCTTGCCGGAGAGCGGTTAAAAGAAATAAACGAAGCGTACGATGTAATACAAAAACAGCGTCAATCCGGGGGAGGTCATTCGTACAACACGGCAGGCCAATATAATTCGGGTTCACCTCAGTTTGCGCAAATCCGTAATGCAATTACAAGAGGAGAGTTAACCCGGGCGGAAGCAATGTTGGATCAGATGGCTGATCATACTGCGGAATGGCACTATCTTAAAGGCATGGTTTTGCTTAGAAAGGGTTGGTACGAAGGCGCCCGCCAGCATTTTGCCACAGCGGTAGGGCTTGACCCGACAAACATGGAGTATGCCAACGCATACAACACCGTTAACAGAAGCGCAAGCGGATACGGCCAAACATATTACGGAGGGCGGGCAAACGACGGCGGATGCGATGTGTGCAATTTGTGTGCCGGGTTAATGTGTGCGGATTGCTGCTGCGAATGTGCGGGAGGAGATTTAATACGTTGTTGTTAATAACCCCCGGGAAGGAGAGCGAACATGCCTCGGTTTCATCGTACATCGCATAGGATAAGCTTAACCGCAATGTTTGCGGCTATGACGCTTTTAGTATTGTTCTTAGCATCGGTGCTTCCGACTTTGCGCATTTCTATGTTTTTTTTAAGCTCCATATTTGTTATGGGCCTATTGATAGAAGAGGAGATAGGGCTTGCGCTGCTTATGTTTGCGGTCGTTTCAATACTGTCGCTTTTGCTTATGCCCTTGTCCCGCGCGATGTATTACATACTCTTTTTTGGGCATTACGGAATAGCTAAACATGTTATTCAAACGCGTATAAAAGATAAAGTGATAGCTTATGTTTTAAAGATAATATATTTTAATGTTGCGCTATCGCTAATCTATTTAATTGCGCGTCAGGCGGTTATAGAAGATGTATTAGCGTCGGGCTGGGCGCTTGCGGTTATTATCGGCGTGGCTCAGGTCGCGTTTATAATCTATGATTACGCATTCACAAAGGTAACAAAATATTATATAAACAATATCAGAAGACTGCTCATGAAAAACTAAACGGCCGCTTAGTTTTTATCGAAAGTTAAATTGCTTTTACCGAATATAGGTATCGAGTCGCCTAAGTATTTTGGTTCCGGTAAAAATATGTGGACATACAGAAAATCTTTTACACGGGCTATGCTTTCGCGTATATTGTTATAACTCTCTGCCGCGTAACGCCGTAAATCCGATTTAACGCCGCGTGCGTTAAGTGAAAGCGCTTGGGCTATATATATTGCCCTTGAAAGGTGAAACTCCTGTGTAACTATTATTACATTGCGCACCAAAAATACATCGCGCGCACGATAAATGCTTTCGTATGTTGAAAAACCTGCATGGTCAAGGAATATATCTTCTTTTGGCACGCCGCATGAAACGGCGTATTCCATCATTGCGTTTACTTCGTCATACTCTTTTTGGCCATGGTCTCCCGACAGCAGAAGTTTATCCGCTTTGCCTGCTTTATATATGGCAATAGCCGTTTGCATCCGATCGGCAAGTATAGGCGATATATGCGTATCGTCATATACGAGCGCGCCCAATACTAAAACGCAGTCTGCCGTATCGAGCGTATCAATGTTCTCAATATCGGTTATGTATTGTTCAGAAGCATTAATAACAATGCTGTTTATAATAAATAACGCAGCAGCGCATAAAACGATTAATGAAACCAGCACTGCCAACGCGGTAAATATTCTTTTTTTCATAGTTTCCTTGTAAATATTTTTTATATACAGATAAATGAGTATTTATGGATTGAGTGCGCCCGCCCGGGCTATAAGCGATACACATGCTGCATAACAAAATTGAATCATGTTGTGAAAACATGTTAAATACTTGATACTGCCTTGTTTTAGCCAGTATCAAGTAAAAAACTACACTCGCGAAACTTTACCCGACCGCAAGCATCTTGTGCACACATACAGCCTTTTTGGTGCACCGTCAACAACGGCGCGCACGCGCTGAACATTAGGGGACCATGATTTTCTTGCTTTACGGTTGGAATGGCTTACCGTATTGCCGCTCATTTTGCCTTTATTGCATATATCACAAAAATTAGCCACGCTTTACACCTCTCTTTTAAGTTGCCGTTTGGTATTCTAACATTTGAATTATTATTTTGCAAGTTAAAAAACAAGATTGAATATTTTATATTGTTACAACGTGCCTTTTAATTGCCTTGACAAAAAATCCGTTTAATATGGGCAACCTTTTAAAGCGCAAGATTGTCAAATATTATGGATTAAAAATATTTTGCAGGTTTAAACCGTTTTAGGCGCAAAGCGTTGGTTACCACCGAAACGGAGCTTAGCGCCATGGCTGCCCCGGCAAAAACGGGGTTGAGCAAAGGCCCGCCAAACAGGTAGAAAACTCCTGCGGCAAACGGAATGCCCGCAAAATTGTATATAAACGCCCAAAACAGATTTTGCTTAATTGTGCGCATTGTAGCGCGGCTTAACGCTATAGCGGTGGGCACTTTCATAGGGTCGCCCTGCATAAGCACTATATCGGCGGACTCTACCGCTATATCCGTACCCGTACCTATCGCCATACCCGTATCGGATTCTACAAGGGCGGGCGCATCGTTTATGCCGTCTCCTACCATTGCCACTTTTTTGCCTTGTTCTTTAAGTTTTTTTATCTGCGCAGCTTTATCTTGAGGGAGCACATCGGCAAGAACTTTTTGTATGCCTGCCTCTTTAGCAATTGCATACGCAGTGTTTTTGTTATCGCCGGTTATCATAACGGCGTCTATGCCCATATTTTTAAGCGCATGTACAGCATTTTTGCTTGTGGGTTTAAGCTCGTCTGCTGCGGCTAACAGCCCCCAAAGCCTGTTGTTTACTGCTACATACATTAATGTGCGCCCCTTATTAGAAAGCGATTGTGCGTCTTTTTGCGATAAAGACAAATCAATGTTGTTTTCGCTCATCAATTTAACGTTGCCTGATAACACGTGACTGCCCGACACGTAAGCGTCAATTCCGCGGCCGGGCACGGCTTTGAAAGATTCGGGATTGCTAAGATTTATTTTCTGATTATTTGCGTGCTCGACAATTGCGCGCGCTATCGGATGTTCGGAGCCTTTTTCCGCGGAAGCGGTAAGCTGCAACAACGTGTTTGCATCGGTATCGCCGTATGCGACTATATCGGTTAACACAGGCTCTCCCTTTGTCAAAGTGCCGGTTTTGTCAAACACCACAGTGTTGATGCCATGCGCAGTTTCGAGCGCTTCGCCGCCCTTAACCAACACTCCAAGCTCGGCTCCTTTGCCGGTGCCCACCATAATGGCAGTAGGCGTGGCAAGGCCAAGAGCGCACGGACACGCAATTACCAATACCGATACAAAGCTGTTTAGTACAAAGTTGAAATCTTTTCCGGCGAGCGTCCATGCAAAGCCGCTTAAAATAGCAATAATTATTACCGTGGGCACAAAATAACCGGAAACTTTGTCGGCTATTTTAGCAATAGGCGCTTTATTGCTTTGCGCCTCTTCCACAATGTGTATTATTTGTGCTAACGTTGTGTCTTCGCCAACCTTGGTAACCTTAAGCCTAAGCAATCCTTCGCCGTTTATGCTTCCCCCCGTAACCGCGCTGCCCGGGTGCTTTTCCGCCGGTAGGCTTTCTCCTGTTAGCATCGATTCGTTTACCGAAGATATGCCCTCAATTACAACCGCATCGACAGGTATTGACGCACCGGGGCGCACTATAACAATATCCGATACCGCCACTTCCTCTATCAACACTTCTGTTTCTTCTTCGCCCCGCAGAACCGTTGCGGTTTTGGGCGCAAGTTTTATAAGCTTTTTTATTGCCTGAGACGTTTTGCCTTTGCTGATGGCTTCAAGATATTTGCCTAACATCACAAGCGTCACAACAACCGCGGCGCTCTCAAAATATATCGACTGGGCGAAGCTTAAATCGCCAAAATACACTCTTGACAGCGCATAAACGCTGTATAAGAATGCGCTGCTTGTGCCTATGGCAACTAAAGTATCCATGTTAGGCGCTCTTTTGAAAAGCATTCTAAAACCGTTGATATAAAAATGTCTGCCCGCAATAAGTATAGGTATTGTCAGCACAAGCTGAATAAGCCCAAAATTTAGCGGATACAAGTGAGGAGTGATAAACCATGGCAAGGGCAAAAACGGCAGCATATGAGCCATGCCTATATACAGTTCGGGCAATGCAAAAACAGAAGCGATTATAATGCGCAGGCGCATACTCCGCAACATTTTTGCCCTTTTAAGCTCGCTTTCGTCTTTTTCACCGGCTTGCGGGGTATACCCGGCTTTTATAACCGCATTTTTGATCTGTATAAAGTTTGTTACCCCGGCGTCATATTTCACGCGCGCACGGTTTGTGGCTAAGTTTACCGATGCGGACTTAACCCCTTCAACGCCTAAAAGCGCACGTTCAACGGCGGCGGCGCATGCGGCGCACGTCATACCGTCTATTGCAACGGTTACGCTGCTTATGCTATCGGCGATGTCGTATCCGGAATCCCGAACTCTCTTTTTTATTGTCTCAAAGTCCAGTTTGGTTTCGTCAAACAGCAGGCGCAACTTTTCGGTTGCAATGTTTACATCTGCCGAAATAACCCCGGGCAGCTTTGCGATTTCTTTTTGCAGGTGCGCTGCGCAAGCGGCGCACGACATGCCGGTAATGGAATATGTTCTTTCAGTCATTGCGATTACCCTCCCGATTATACTAAAAGTGTTTAATAATAAATGCTATCGGCGGCAAACAACCCGATGCTTTGAGCCTGCGAAATAATATGCTTATTTTACTTACAAATACTACTCTTTGTCAAACATATCAACCAATATTATATGCTCATTTTACGGTTATTAAATGCTGCAAAAAATATTTGACCGGCAATTTTAAAAGACGCGGATTGTATTAAGCATTTTGTTTATGCGGCGGCGCGAATTTATATTCGTTGTCTTAGCCGTTTGATGGGCAAAACCAAACGGAATACGTTGCAAGCCGGAGTTTTGTTTTTACATTGACAATCGAAGACCCACATGTTACCATTTTTAATGCAATAGTTTTGCAATAAGGAGCGAAGAATTTTGAAAAGAGCGGCAAAACTTATATTATTAGCAGCTTTAGTTTGTTTAATTGGATGCGGCGGAAACGATCAAGCGTTAAATATCGGCAAACAGAAACTGAACGTAGCGGTCGGAATCGCACCTTTAGCCGAGTTTGTTGAAAAGACGGGCGGGGAACTTGTGCAGGTTGTGACAATGGTCCCCCCGGGAAACAATCCCGAAACATATTCTCCCTCCGCCGGCCAGATGAAAACGCTTTCCGATGCATCTGTATATTTTTCGCTTGAGCTTCCTTCCGAGCAGGCTAATATTTTGCCCAAATTGCATGATTTAAGCCCGGGCATAAGGGTTGTTGACCTTCAATCCGAAGCCGAAAAGGTATACCCCATGCTGCATTTTGACAATGAACATCACGACAAAAACGAATACACAAAAGATTTTCACATTTGGCTGTCCCCCAAACGGGCTATTGTAATTGTAAGCGCAATCGCAGATGTGCTTTGCGAAATCGATAAGGGGAACGAGAACGCTTATAAGGCTAACGCCAAAAACTATATAGACGAGCTGTCCTCACTCGATTCCAAAATTAAGGATTTGCTTGAAGAACGCGGCACCAAAGCTTTTATAATATATCACGCGGCATACGCATATTTTGCCGATGACTATGACGTTGCCATGGTAGCTATTGAGGCGGAAGGGAAAAAAGCTTCGGCGACTGATTTGCAGGCGGTGATTGAGTTCGCAAAAGCAAACGGCATAAAGACAATTCTTTATCAGCAAGAGTTTGACGCGGGGCAGGCGCGCACAATTGCTTCCGAAATAGGCGGAGTGGCAAAACAAGCCGCACCGCTATCCAAAGATTATATTAACTCGATGCGCGATTTTGCAGCAGCGATAACGGAAAATTGATGGAAACTGCGATTCGATTGGAAAACATAAGATATTGTTTTGGAAATGTATGCGCGTTAAACGGCGTAAACTTTTCCGTTGCTAAAAACTCGCTGACGGTGCTTGTAGGGCCTAACGGAGGCGGAAAGAGCACACTTATACGCCTGATTTGCGGGCTGCTTGCACCGGACGACGGCAGCATAAAAGGAGCCGGTATTGCGGCATATGTGCCTCAGAATTTAAGCTTTGACGTTTCATTTCCTGTTAAGGTTAAAGAATTTGTGCTTATGGGAATGATAAGCAGGCGGATAAGCCCCTTTTTTCGCTTTGGCGGCAACCATCGTTTGATAGCAAAAGAGACAATGCGGCAGGCGGGGATTTTAGACGTAGCCGAAAGAAGCATCAGCCAACTTTCAGGCGGGCAGCGCGGGCGCGCGCTTATAGCCCGGGCGCTGGTATCCGATGCGGACATAATAGCGCTTGACGAACCGGACGCAAATCTTGATATTGATGCGGCGCGCTCGCTGTATGCTATGTTGAAAACATTGAAAAATGAGAAGACGATAATAATGGCAAGTCACCGTTTGGGCGATGTGGTTGATATTGCGGACAAATTGTTATATGTAAACAATACGGTAAACGAGTACACAGACCCCAACGAGTATAAACACGGGTTTAAGGAGAGACGGCAAAGTGATTGAAGCAATTTTAAACTATGCATTTATGCGCAATGCCATTATTGCCGCGGCGCTTGCCAGCATAACGGGGGGAATTATTGGCGCCATCGCAATGGAAAAAAAGCTTATCAGCATGTCGGGCGGAATAGCGCATGCATCGTTCGGCGGAATAGGGTTAGGGTACCTTGTCGGGTTTGAGCCTATTTTCGGCGGAGTTGCATTTGCAATAGCAACATCTGCTCTAATAGCTAAGATGCCCGAAAATGCGCGCCTTAAGGCGGACACCATGACGGGAATACTCTGGTCTTTTGGCATGGCGCTTGGGATATTGTTTATTTCGCTGCGTCCCGGGTACACGCCCGATATGACCAGCTATCTGTTTGGCGATATTCTTTCGGTTTCATCGGACACCGTTGTGTACTTGGCGATATTTACTTTGGCTGTATCTCTCGTATTTGTATCATTCTATAATCATTTGGTGCTTTATCTATTTGATGAAGAATACGCCGCCGCGGCAGGTATAAAAGTTAACGTTTTAAAGTGGATAGTTCACATAATAATACCCGTGGGCATAATAGTACTTTTAAAAATTGTAGGAATACTGCTTACAATCGCTCTTATGACCATTCCGGTATCGGCCGCAAAAATGCTATGCAATTCTTTCGGCAGGGTAATTGCCGTATCCGTGCTGGTCAGCCTTTTATTTTGTATTACCGGGCTTGTTGTCTCTTACTATTTAAACATCCCTTCCGGCGTGTGCATTGTTGTTATTAGCACATTGGCGTATCTGTTGTTGCTTGCGACAAAGGGCAGCCTTACAAGATGGATGCACAGGCGCGCAAAACATAAACTTAAAAAACCCCAACCTGTCTGATGGAAATTTGTTTTAAAGATTCTGTAATTACAAAGTATTGTAATTTAAGGTTTGATTTGTTGGATTGGTGGTATCAATAGCAAACAAAAATATCGTGAAGAAGGGTTTTTTTTGACCGAAATACTCTCCGCTTTTTTCGATAACGAAGCGTTGCTTTGTCTTGATCTAAAGAAAAACATTAAATACTGCAACTTTCAGCTACTAAAACTTTTTGGACTTAAACAATTGCCGGTCGGCACCAGGTTTGACGATGTATTCGATTTAGCTACCGACTATATGAAAGATTGCGCTGTTTGGCAGCCGTTTTGCGCTATTTACAAACCCACGGGCGCTAAGGCGGACGGTATTTTGCGCTGCGATAAAAACGGCTACCGGTTCATTTTTTGTGAATGCGGCCAGCGCGAGCGGATATGCCCGCTTCACTTCGATCAAAAACATGTTTCTTTACTGTTTAGCAACATGCGTGAAGGCGTTGCGATACACCGGCTTGTTTTCAAAGCCGGAAAAGCGGTTGACTATATTATTGAAGGCATGAATGAAAGCTTTGCGGCAATGTTTGGTCTTGAGTGCAAAAAAGCGGTAGGACGGCTTGCGAGCAGTTTATTCGACAATGCAAAGGCGCCGTTTATAAATAAGTTTGCAAGCGCAGTGCAATCCGAACAGCCGAGCCAGTTCGATATATTCTATTCCCGTTTAAACAGGCATTATTTATTTTCAGTCACTCCATGGGATAAATCGCATTTTGGCACCGTAGTTTCGGATTTATCGCAAAGCCGATATTCGCAAATGCTTTATAAAGCGCTTAACGAGGCGGCGGCCGATATAAGCAACGTAGTCGAGATGGACAAATTGTTTGACGGCACAGAAAAAGCGCTGCGCAAAAACGGGTTTGAATGTATGCTCATTCTTCTAAATGAAGAGGCAGTAGCCACCGAAACATATCAAAGCTTTAGCGAGCCAAAGCGAATTGAGCATAAAGAGCAACCTTGCATGTTAGACAAGATTTGTTCAGATGCTGTCGCTAAACGCCGTACCGCTTATATTGAAAGCCTGAATATGCATAAAATTTTGTCTAAGGCTGGTTATGACAAAGATTTGAAATGTATTGTTTCTCCTTTAACGCAATCAGGCAAACTGATAGGTATATTTGCGGTTTTATCGGCCGGGCTCAAACAGAGAGATGTTGACGCAGTAACTGCATTCGCCAATCAGTTAGCCGCCATTATTGAAAAAGTTGCGTTGATTAAGGATTTGCGCGCGCATATCGTTAAACTTGAAATGTCAAGAAAAGCGCACAAGGACGCGGCGGAGCGGTTGAAATTAGCATCAAGCGCAAGCCGCGTCGGGGTTTGGGACATAGATTTAATTCGCAAAGTTGAATACATTGATTCAACCCTCGAAAAAATTTATGGCATTGAACCGGACTCTTTTGACGGGAACATTAAAACCCAGAACAAGTATATCCACCCCGACGATTCGGAGCGTGTCAAAAAGGCTTTTTACGATGCGTTAAAAGGCAACGCAAACTATTCTGTTGAATATCGCATTGTTTTGAAAGACGGTACTATTCGTCATATAAGCAGTACGGGGATGCTGCACAAAGATGAGAACGCAGATCCTATAAGGATGGTAGGCACCGATTGGGACATAACCGAGAGCAAAAAGGCGGAACTCGCTCTGATGGCGGAAAAAGAGTTGATGGCGGCAACGCTCAGATCAATTGGTGACGGCGTTGTGGTGACAGATAAAGACGGGCGGGTAACGCTTGCGAACGCTCAGTTTGAACAGATCAGCGGGCTTGAGCGCGCGCAGATAGACGGGCGTTTGTTAGGAGAGTTATTTATAACGGTCAACAAGGGCTCAAATGATACTGCAGGGTTTAGCATTATAGAAAAAGCGTTAAGAACAGGCCGCGTATATTCTTATTCGGACTGTGAAATGATACGCAAGGATGAAAAAATTGTGCCCGTTGCCTATACTGCTGCTCCTATAAAGGATTCCAAATCAGAAATATGCGGGAGCGTAGTCGTTATCCGGGACATTACGCAAGAAAAGAAGAAACAGGAAAGAATAGACTTTTTGTTATATCATGATACGCTTACCGGAGTGTTCAACAGGCGATATTTCAACATGATGTTAAGAAAATATGATACGAAAAACTGTTTGCCTATATCAATTTTAAGCTGTGACGTCAACGGGTTAAAGCTTACCAACGATGCTTTTGGGCATGATGCCGGGGACAGGCTTTTGCAGCGTATGGCGTCTATTATGGAAAGATCGGTACGGGCTAACGATATTGTTGCGCGTATAGGGGGAGACGAATTTTACATACTTTTGCCAAACGCCGACGAGCTGCAAGCAATTGAAATTTGCGAAAGGATAGAGGAATTGGCTGCCAACAGCCGAAAACTTGAGATTGATTCTACAATCTCTATTGGCATAGGGACAAAATATAAGATTGACGAAAAAATAAGCACGATAATAAAAATGGCCGAAAGCAAGATGTATCGCACCAAAACTTTTAAAGATTCCGACAGGAAGGACAACCTTATAAACAACATATTGCAAACGCTGCATAAAAAAAGGCCTTGTGAGAAGCGTCACGCGCAATCAGTTAGCAATATAAGCGCCGGAATTGCAAAGCAAATGGGATTAAGCCAACGGGAAATTGACGAAATAAAAATTGCGGGGCTTATGCACGACATAGGCAAAATTGCATTACCGGAAAATATCTTTAATAAACGGGAAGCTTTATCGGAAGCCGAGTGGGCGGAAATAAAAAGACATTGTGAAATAGGCTTTCGGATTATTTCTACATCTGTTGATTTGGCGTACATTGCAAAGACGGTTATAGCACATCATGAACGTTTTGACGGAAAAGGTTATCCGAGCGGGCTAAAAGCCGAAGAAATACCGCTTGCGGCAAGAATCTTAGCCGTTGCCGACGCTTATGACGCCATGACAAATGAAAGGCCTTACCGTTCGCCTTTTAATAAGTCTGCAGCCTTAAAAGAAATATCGGATTGCAGCGGCACTCAGTTTGACCCAAAAGTTGTGGATATGTTTTTCAAGTTTATTCAAAAAGACGATGAAAAATCGTTGTTTTGATTTATGTACAGAACTGCAATAAAGGCGTACGGGGGGAAATGTTGATGCAAAAACTTTCAACTATAGAATGGGACGGGCGTTGTTTGGAGCTGCTGGATCAAACCCAGCTGCCGAGTAAAACTGTTTACCTGAGCATTGATACGGTAAAAGGTGTTTATGACGCAATAAACACTATGCAGGTAAGGGGGGCGCCGGTAATCGGTGTGGCGGCTGCTTATGGGATGGTGATGGCGGCGCGCAACATAAAAGCAAAGAAGTTTGATTCCTTTTTAAGAGAGCTAAAAAAGCAAGCGGATACGCTCTCGTCTGCGCGCCCTACTGCTGTAAATTTGCCTTGGGCAGTTGGAAGGATGTTAGACGCCGTAAGAATTCACGGTAAACTAAACGGATTGCTTGAAAGGCTCGAGCAAGAAGCGATAACTATACACAAAGAAGATATATTTACAAACAGGCGCATAGGCGAATACTCTTTAAGCCTATTAAAAACCGGGTACGGGGTTCTTACCCATTGTAATGCGGGCATGCTTGCCACCACAAAATACGGCACGGGGCTTGCCGCATTCTATTTGGCGAAAGAGCGCGGAATGGATATTAAAGTATATGTAGGAGAAACGCGCCCGCGCTTTCAAGGCGCGTCGCTTACGGCGTATGAACTGCTGCATTCCGGGATTGACGTTACTTTAATCTGCGACAGCACCGCGGCTTTTCTTTTTAAACAGGGGAAGATAGACGCCGTTTTGACAGGTTGCGACAGGGTGGCTGCCAACGGCGATATTGCAAATAAAATCGGCACGTTCGGGCTCTCAATTGCCGCGAAACATTTCGGGATACCTATGTATATTGCGGCTCCCGTCTCGACAATAGATTTAGGCTGTGAAACCGGGGACCAGATTCCCATTGAAGAGCGCAGCGGAGACGAAATAAAAAATATAGGCGGCATATACATAGCGCCAAAGGACGTAAAAACATACAACCCGGCTTTCGATATTACCCCTGCCGAGAACATAACCGCAATTATAACCGAATACGGTATAGCCCGTCCGCCTTATAACGAGAGTTTGAAAGATATAGTTTAGTAGGATTAAACAAACGGCATAAGTTTAAAACATATTAAATCTTATAGTAAAAGTTAGCTGCTATAATTTTTGCATATGCGCTTTTTGAACAGGCGTTATTTTGTATTCTTAAGATAAAAATATTTATTATAGCGCGCAAAGAATCTGCTTGGCGAGGTATAGCCAAATTGCCAAAAAACCAAGCGGATTTTTTAATACTGCTTTTTAACGCATATAAGAAAGCTGAATTTGGTTATCATATAATCAAAAGAATTAACGAGGATATAATGTGATGTTTGAAAAATTTCTCTCTCCCGGAAAAATAGGAGGTTTAGAGCTTAAAAACCGCAGCATATTTCCGCCCATGGGTTCCGGGTATGTTGACGATGAGTATGTGCGCGATGTGCTTATTGATTATCATGTGCGGCGCGTTCAAGGCGGATGCGCAATGAACATTGTCGAGATTGCATCGGTGCATATTACCAGCAAAGCGCCTAATATAATAGGAATTTACGACGATAAGTTTATACCCAGCCTTAGCAGGTTAGCGCAGTCCATAAAGGCGGCGGGCGGAATCGCCTGCATACAGCTTTGGCACGGCGGACGTCAAACATCGGGCAAGCCGTTTGGCGGCAAACCGTTTGCGCCCTCGGCAATAACGTGCGCTATGATAGGCGAAACGCCGCATGCCATGACATTAGAAGAGGTTGAGCAGATAGTAAGCGCATACGGAGACGCCGCTGTGCGGGCAAGGGAAGCCGGTTTTGACGCTGTCGAGATTCATGGCGCTCACGGATATCTGATTGACGCTTTTCTAAATCCGTATACGAACGTGCGTACAGACAAATACGGCGGCAGCCCCGAAAACCGCGCAAGGTTCGGGTGTGAGGTTATTGCGGATGTCAGGCGGAAAACAGGCTCTGATTATACTGTGCTGTTTAGAATGAGCGCGCGCGAAAATGTTAAAGGCGGGATTGAGCTTGATGATGCAATCGATGCGGCTAAACGGTACCAAGCGCAGGGAGTTGATGCGTTTGACGTATCCCAAGGATGCTATGACGCATTGCCTTATACCGTTCCGCCGTATTATCAACCGCATATGGTAAACGTAAACAACGCCGGCGCAATAAAAAGACAAACAAATGTGCCTATGGTTGTGGCAGGCAGGATAACAACCCCGCAGATGGCGGAATATGTGCTGCAAAAAGGTTATGCGGATTTTATTTCTTTGGGAAGACCGCAGCTTGCCGACCCCGATTTTGTCAACAAAACGATGCAAGGGCGCGCCGATGAAATAGTACGGTGCATAGCCTGCAACCAGGGCTGTGTCGGGCGGATGTTTGCCGGACTGGGCGCAAGCTGTATATTTACCCCCGCTACAGGCAATGAAAAGGAAGCTGTGATGACAGCAGCGAAGAAAAAGAAGAAGGTTTTGGTAATAGGCGGAGGGCCGGCGGGCTTGGAAGCGGCGCGGGTTGCCGCGCAGCGCGGGCACAGCGTTACTCTTTTTGAAAAAACGGTGTCGCTTGGCGGACAGTTTTTGCAGGCCGGAAGGGCGCCCCATAAGCGCGAATTTAGCGCATCCGCGCAGCATATGGGATACCGGGCGCACAAGGCGGGGGTTGACATAAGGCTTTACACTGAGGCGACGTTGGAAAACATAAAAGAGATCGGGCCCGATGTGATTGTATTGGCAACGGGAAGCGACCCGTATTTTCCCGATTTGCCGGGGGCGCAAAAAGGTAACGTTTACGAAGGCCGGCTTGTTATAGCGGGGGAAACGTTTGTAAAAGAGCAGTGCGTAGTCGTAATCGGGGGAGGGCTTGTCGGGCTGGAGGCTATGGAGGTTTTGACGGCTCAGGGCAAAGCGGTGACCGTGGTTGAGATGCTTGACGAGATAGGAATGGACCTTGAGATGTACATACGCCCGTATATGCTAAGCATAATAGAAAAGAACGGTGTGAATGTGCTTACGGGCACAAAATGCCTCACTGTCTGCGACGGTTATATCACCGCAGCTAAAGACGAAGATACAATAGAACTGCGCTGCGAAGCAGTCGTTATAGCGGCGGGCGCCGTCTCAAACAGAAATGTCAAAGATATTGCAGATGATTTAGAAATTGAATGCCATGTTATAGGCGATGCGAAAGAACCGGGGAAAGTTTTGGCCGCAATATGGGAAGGCAACGAATTAGCTAAAAGTTTGTAGAAGACACGGTGCCCGTGGATTGAAACGAAAAAATAAAGGCAACGAATTAGCTAAAAGCTTGCAAAAGACACAGCCTTGGCAGTCGCTAAGGCTTGTTTTGTGTTCTGCATTTTTGCGATATTAAGCGGTATCGGAATCAAATTAACCAATTTTGTACGGCAAATACTAAATCCGCCGGAATAAAAGAAAGATGCAGAACTGAAAGAATGCAATAATGTTTTGAATTATCGTTTAATAAGGCGCGCTTGAAATTTTTTCTTGAAAAGGCTTGCTTTTTTTAATGAATCATTATATCATAAAACCATATGGTCAAAGAAAGTCAAAGGTTATAAATGGAAAGCAAAAGCGGCTGAAAGGAGGGATGCGCAGTGGAGTATAAAGATTATTATAAAATTTTAGGAGTAGAAAAAACATCATCACAGGATGAAGTGAAAAAGGCGTACAGAAAGCTTGCAAAAAAACATCATCCGGACGCCAACAAAGGCAACAGCGCATCTGAAGAAAAGTTTAAAGAGATAAGCGAAGCTTATGAAGTGCTCGGGGACGAACAAAAACGCAAAAAATACGATACGTTCGGGAATCAGACCCAATTTGCAGGGGGGCATAACTTTGATCCTTCGCAGTACGGGTTTGGAAATGTACGGTATGAACATGCGGGCTCGGGCGATAGGAGCGATTTTTTCAACATGTTTTTTTCGGGCGCTTTTGATGATTTATTATCTGCCGCCCAGGGCAACGGTGCATACTATTACCAAACCGATGATATGTCGAATCTGTTCAGGGGAGGCAGACAGCATAAAGCGAGGGCTTATGACGGAGAGAATATACAAGCGCAGATAAGCTTGACGCCTGAAGAAGGCGCTTTTGGGGTTGCAAGGCAGATTGCGGTAAAAACCGATAAAGGTATGCGTACAATAAACTTTAAGGTGCCTGCCGGGGTGTCGGACGGCGAGACAATACGAATAAAGGGGCAGGGACAGCAAGGCGCAGGCGGCGGAAAGAGCGGAGATATAATGCTGACCGTACATATGACAAACAGCGCCCGATATTCTTTTGACGACGGCAAACTTGTTATGCATGCGGACATCAGTCCATGGGACGCGGCGCTTGGGGCAAAATTGGCTGTAGATACGTTCAACGGGAGGATTATGGTTAACGTGCCGCCCGGAGTGCAAACGGGCAAAAGGATTAGAGTCGCCGGGAGGGGCTATCCTTTCAGGGGGAAGGCTCAGGGAAATTTGCTTATAGAGCTTAGCATAAAAAATCCCGTTCGGCTGACCGATTCTCAAAAGAAGTTATATGAACAGCTTAAAAGCTTAGACGATGGTCGTTAAACTATTGCGGCAATATGCCATTAAGGAGGGATAAAAATGGAACTTGACAGATTTACTGAAAAAGCGATTGCGGCGATTAACGCGGCGCAACAGGCTGGAATCCGCAGCTCTCATCAGCAGATTGACGGAGAACATCTGAATTGGGCGCTCGTCTCGCAGCAGGAAGGGCTTATACCTAAGCTATTGCAGTATATGGGAATTGATACGGCGCAGTATTTATCTGCGCTTGAAGATAAGTTAAACCGGCTGCCCAAGGTGCAGGGCGCTTCCGCTTCGGTATACGCTTCACGCCGTTTCAGCGAGATTATCGTTGGCGCGCAGGATGAAGCAAAGCGTTTTAAGGACGATTATGCGGGTGTGGAACACCTTTTCATATCTCTTATAAAAGAGCGAGGTACGCCTTCTTCGAATTTATTTGCTCAGTTTGGAATAACGCTTGATAAGTTTATGGAGGCGCTTTCAAAGGTGCGGGGGAACCAGCGCGTGACTTCACAAAACCCGGAAGAGACTTACGACTCGCTAACCCGGTTTGGGCGGGATCTTGTAGAGCTTGCGCGGCAGGGGAAGATTGATCCGGTGATAGGGCGCGATGGCGAAATACGCCGAGCCATAAGAATTCTATCCCGGCGTACAAAAAACAATCCGGTGCTGATAGGAGAGCCGGGGGTTGGGAAAACGGCCGTGGTTGAGGGGCTTGCGCAGCGCATACTTGAAGGCGATGTGCCCGAAGGGTTAAAAGACAAAACCATATTCGCGCTCGATTTGGGCGCGCTTATCGCAGGGGCAAAGTATCGCGGAGAGTTTGAAGAGCGTTTAAAAGCTGTATTGTCGGACATCAACAAATCGGAAGGCAGGATAATATTGTTTATCGATGAGCTGCATAACATAGTGGGCGCGGGAAAAGCGGAAGGCGCAATGGATGCGGGCAATATATTAAAACCAATGTTAGCAAGGGGGGAGCTTCACTGCATAGGCGCAACTACGCTTGACGAGTACCGCAAATATATAGAAAAGGACGCGGCTCTCGAGAGGCGGTTTCAGCCAATACTTATTGAACCGCCGTCGGTTGAGGATACCATATCCATATTGCGGGGGTTAAAGGAAAGGTTTGAGATACACCACGGAGTAAAAATAACAGACGGTGCGCTTATATCGAGCGCCGTATTATCCGACCGGTATATATCCGATAGATTTTTGCCCGATAAGGCTATAGATCTGATGGACGAAGCGGCGGCTATGATACGCACAGAGATAGACAGCATGCCGACGGAACTTGACGAGATATCGCGCCGGGTCATGCAGCTTGAGGTTGAGCGGCAGGCGCTGAAAAAGGAAAGCGATGCGGCAAGCAAAGCGAGGCTAAAGGCGTTAGAAAAAGAGCTTTCAAGCCAAAAAGAACAGGCCGACAAACTAAAAGCGCAGTGGGAGCTGGAGAAAGCCGCGTTATTGAAAGAGAAAGAGCTAAAGCAGCGGATAGAGGAGCTTAAGCGGCGCATAGAAGATGCAAAAAGGCAATATGATTTTGAACAGGCGGCAAAGCTTGAATACGGAGAGTTGCCCGCCCTTGCAAAACAGCAAGAGCAAGAGCGCGGAAAAAAAGCGGAAAATGTGCTTTTAAAAGAAGAGGTTACGGAGGAAGAAATAGCGCAGATAGTATCGCGGTGGACGGGTATTCCGGTGTCAAAGTTAGTTGAACAAGAGCGCGATAAGCTGTTGAACCTTGAAAATATTTTACATAAGCGCGTTGTCGGGCAGGACGAAGCTGTAACCACCGTAAGCGAGGCGGTGCTGCGCGCGCGAAGCGGCTTGAAAGACCCAAAGCGCCCAATAGGTTCTTTTATATTTTTAGGTCCTACGGGAGTGGGCAAAACAGAGCTTGCGCGAGCCGTTTCGGAAGCGCTTTTTGACAGCGAGGAAAATATGGTGCGCATCGATATGTCCGAGTACATGGAGAAACACGCGGTTGCGCGGCTTATTGGAGCGCCGCCCGGATACATAGGTTACGATGAGGGAGGGCAGCTTACCGAGGCAGTGCGCACAAGACCGTACAGCGTAATATTGTTTGACGAGATAGAAAAAGCGCATCACGACGTGTTTAACGTTCTGCTGCAGCTGCTTGACGACGGGCGTTTAACGGACAGCTCCGGACGTACAGTGGATTTTAAAAATACGGTGGTAATTATGACAAGCAACATAGGCAGCGAGTATTTGCTTACCGGGATAGATCAGACGGGGGAGCTTAAAAAAGATGTGCGCGCTATGGTAATATCCGAACTGACGAGCCATTTTAGGCCTGAGTTTTTAAACCGGGTTGACGATATTGTAGTGTTTAAACCTCTTAAAATTGGGGATATTGTTAAAATAATTGATTTGTCGGTTGCCGCATTGCAATCCCGGCTTGCCGAAAGAAACATTACGCTTGAACTGACAGCTGCGGCAAAGCGGTTTGTCGCCGAGCAATCGTATACCCCGGCATACGGGGCGAGGCCTGTAAAAAGATATTTGCAAAAAATTATTGAAACCCGGCTTTCACGAATGATTGTTGCGGGCGGGATAGCTGACGGAGGACATATTACGGTAGACGAATCGGAAGGCGAACTTACCTTTGCAACATAAAAACGAATCATAGTATGTCCGTAAAGTGAGAACATGCGGTGTGAAATTAGCTGTTTTCGGTCAATTAATTGTAAAAAATGCGGCGTTATTGCCCGGAATAAAGTTTTGCGGCGAAAGGCTGGAACCATATAGCCTTTCGCCAACGCTCTGTTTTTATAAACCTTGGGGGCTTACAATACGGTGCACAACTCGTATTTCTCTTTGCCAAGCCCGAGCACTGAAAGCTCTTTTAGCTGCACAAAAGGGTCTTTGCCGTGTATACGCTCAAACAGGTGACCCGTTTCGCCTAATTTATGATCAATTGGAATACCGTCAGGTATTAGCCTTTCCGGCCGGATAGCATCAAGGCTTGCGCGTTCTATGGCGACAATATCACTTCCTGCCATTATTCCGACATCCGGCACCAGAGGCGGCGTTGATATTCCCCAGCAGTCACAAACAAAAGTTATATCGGTTAAAAAATTAATATAAAATACGCTGCCGGGGTTGAAAGTATCGAGCACTGTTTTAGTGCATAGCGCCATACCTTTCTGAAAATCGGTATAGTTATGCGAATCAAGCGTAATAGCGTTTGTGGGGCACACCTTAACGCAGTGTTGGCACAATGTGCAGTTATGATAAAACACGGTATATTTGCCGTTTTCATCGAAGCTGTTTGCATTGTGGTTGCAGCTTGTGATGCATGCCTCGCAGTGGGTACAAAGCGATTCGTCCCATAAAAGGCCGCCTTCCAAACCGTGTATCTGCTGCCGCGTTCTGTCGGTCACACAGCCCATTGCTATGTTTTTGCAAGCTCCGCCGTAGCCGCAAGCGCCATGGCCTTTAATATGCGATAGAATTATCATGGCTTCGGCATCGTGAATATTGCCTCCTATATCCACGTTTGTAAAACTGCGGAATGAAACTTCTTTTTCGTATATGTATTTATCCACAGTGCCGCATACAGGAACAATAGGAGCGCCGATGTAGTTTTCCGTATAACCTCTGCGCTCTGCGCCGTCAACAATATTATCTGTTATAAAAGGTTTAGCACCCAAACATTTGAGCTTATCAACAAGCATGCGCACAAAAAGCGGATGGATAGTCGTATATCCTATGTTTCTGCCTACATGCATTTTAATCGCTATCCATTTGCCGGCGACATTATCTCCCATATCCATATTTTCGAGAAGTTTTTCAAACCGTGCCGGTAAAGTTTCGCTTGGATCGAGCGTTTTAAATGTAACCGGCGAGAATAAAATTCTTGAACTCATTTTTGCCTCCAATATGTTAATCACATTATTGTATCATAGCCTTGGGTATTAATGAAATGAATAATTTATTCAATTTCTGCCTTAGCGTTTGAAGCTTCTTGCGCTTTTTGTGTCAAATAATATTTTTAGAATAAAAAGCTATAGTAATAAGAAAGTGGTTGAATGTTTACAGATGTGTTTATTAATATAAGCGGCTCGGAATAGCAAAATAACAGCAGGTAATTTATATAAAAAATTATCATTTGGTATAAATGCTGCCCAATAAATATTTGGAGACCTATGTATGTTCCCGGATACTGAAAATATTAAGATTGATGCCTTGATAAAATCAAAGTGGAAAAAGATACTTGATTTTACCGCTCAGATGACAGAGTGCAGCCACGCATACATTATGTATAACACGTCAGACGGCATAGAAATTTTAGTTAAAGGTACATTTGGAGTATCCGAAGTTAAGCATCTGTTAGCCGATGCATCCGCCCTTTGCAAAATAGTAATCGATAACTCAAAAGAGCTCATTATTCAAAATATACAAGCAAATAAAGAATATAAAAATATAAAAAGTGCATCGGCGTTTATGGCATATCCTATTTTGCTTCCGGATAAAAAAGCGTGCGGTGCTTTGTGCGTTATTGACGCCCGGGTAAAACAATTTTGGAACTGGAGCAGGCAGCTGCTTTCACAATATGCCGAATTTGCTACGGATGAACTTGGGGCAATCATAGAAAAGGATGGGTTAAATAAAAAGGCGGACAAAACAGCAAGCGAACAGCTTGCAAAAATATTCAACCTTCTGCCCACAGCCATAATAGTTACTGCAATAGACGATGGACGGGTGATAGACGCCAATGACAGCTATTTTAAGCTTTTCGGATTTAACCGTGACGAGATAATCGGAAAAACGGGGATGCAGCTTTTCGTTTTTGACGATCCTAACATTAGGCGCGTTATTTCAGGCAGGTTGGAAAACGCTCAGCCGCTGCGGGATTTTGAGACATCGCTTCTCACAAAGTCGGGGGAAACTCTGCGAGTTATTCTATCTGTCGAAAAAGCGGAATTTGTGGGTATACAATGCTTAATATCAACCATTTTAGACTTATCGCCTACTATTGATTTAGAGCGGAATATAAAAACGATTAACGAGCGTTTATCATTGGCCGCCCATGCCGCGGATATGGGAGTGTGGGACTACAATATACCAAAGCAGACTTTGGCATGGGATGACAGATCGTTGAAGCTGTTCGATATAGAAAGAAAAAACCTTACGGGCAAACTGTCCGACTGGCTTGCGATTATTCATCCCGACGACAGAGAAAGCGCAAAGCAAAAGCTAAACGGCGCAATGCATGAAAAAGAGTTTTCACACGAGTATCGGGTGGTAAGGCAAGCCGGGCAGATTCGTTATATTAAAGCCTATGGGCACACGCAACATGACGAGACCGGTGCACCTATGCGCATTACGGGCGTAAATTTTGATATGACGGACATACGCAAAGCTCAGGCGCAGACGAGGGAAATAGAGCAAAAATACCGCAGCCTTTTTCACAACAACAATGCCATACAAATAATTGTAAACAGCGACACTGGCGAAATAGTAGATGCAAATTCCGCCGCGTGCGAATTTTATGGTCATTCATCGTGCGAGATTAAACAGATAAAGATATGGAATATTGACGACTCTAACGAAGGAGTGTTGCGCAAACAATTAAACGAGATATACAACAAGAGTTCGGATTCGGTGGAGATGGTTCATCGTCGGTTTGATGGGCAGCTGCGTGAGATGGAGGTTTTTTGCGGTTGCGTCTCATTTAACGGAGATAAATTTTTGCACATGATAATTCACGACGTAACAGAAAGAAAACGTATTGAACGAGGACTTATCGAAAGCGAAAACCGGTTCAGGCTGTTTGTTGAAAGCGCGCCCGACGGCGTGCTTGTAGAAATGGACGGCCTTTTTGCATATGTAAACCGGAAAACGGTTGAGCTTTTCGGCGTGTCTTCAGAATACGACCTGCTCGGCAAGCCTATCGAGGCGTTCTTCCCCAAAAAAAGACGAAAAGGCGTTTTGGCTTTTGTAAGGAGGCTAAACGTTTTGAAAAAACCGGTATCTCTTCTAAATGAAACAATTGAGAGCAAGGACGGGACAGAGGTGGCAGTTGAAATTTCCGCTGTGCCTTTCAATTTGGGTGGGGAAGCAGGAGCGATAATCTTTTTTCACGACATTTCAAAGCGCAGAAAGCTTGAGGATGAAAAAATATATTTTGAAGCCCAGCTCAGACAAAAACAAAAGCTCGAGTCTATTGGTGTTTTGGCAGGCGGAGTTGCACATGAAATAAACAATCCGGTAAGCGGAATTATAAATTACGCACAGCTAATATACGAAACGCTTGATTATAAGTCGAAAACAGCCGAATATTGCGCCGATATTGTCCGTGAAGGAAGAAGGATAGCAGATATAGTTAAAAACCTGCTTAAATTTGCGCGTCAAGAAAAACAAACGCACAGCGTTGCGCAGGTTAACGATATAATAAATGACACGCTATCGTTCATAAGGACGATATTAAAAAAAGACAGCATATCGCTCGAGTTAGAACTGGATCCGGATTTGCCATGTATTAAATGCCGCAGCCAGCAAATACAGCAAGTGCTTATGAACTTAATCACCAATGCTCGCGATGCGCTAAATGCGCGTTACAAGAGCGATAACAATAACAAAAAGATTGTTCTTTCAAGCGCAACGGTAGAAAAGGACGGTAACAGATGTGTTCAAGTAACGGTTATGGACAGTGGCACAGGGATCCCGGACAGTATCAAGGAAAAACTGTTCGATCCGTTTTTTACGACTAAATCCCGGGACGAGGGAACGGGGTTGGGTTTGTCGATTAGCCACGGTATAGTTGAAGATCATCGCGGCGCGCTGTATTTCGATTCGCAGGAAGGGGAATATACGCGTGCGGTATTAGAGTTGCCCATAAACAACGGGTGGACGATGACGGCGCGTATGGAGGGTTAGAATGCCGAAGGTTTTGGTTGTCGATGATGAAAAAAGCATACGCGTTACAATAGGGGAGTTTTTAAAAAGAGCGGGATATGATGTCGTTACGGCCGATAATATGCAATGTGCGACCAATCTTATCAATGAAAACGATTTTGACGCTGTTTTGACGGATATTATAATGCCAAAAGGCTCGGGAGTATCTTTACTAAAGGAAATCCATAACAGGCAATTAAATATGCAGGTGCTCATGATGACGGGAGAGCCTACGGTGGAAACCGCAGTCGATGCCGTAAGGCATGGCGCTCGGGATTATCTTGCCAAACCAATAGACCGTGACGAGCTGCTTAAGGCCGTAAGGAATGCGGTAAGCTACAAAAAATTGCTTGATGATAAAGAGCGCCTTGAACGTGAAAACAAGGAGCAAAAGCTTAACTTGGTGTGCCTTGTAGAAGAGCGGACACAAAAGATGCGGCAGGCGATGCTAAACACTGCGTATGCGGCCGCTGCAATGCTTGATTTGCGGGACCCTTACACCGCCGGGCACCAGCGCAGGGTGGGCAACCTTGCAAGCATCATCGGGCGCGAGATAGGCCTTTCGGAAGATCTGCAAGAAGGGCTTAACCTTATAGGATGCATTCATGATGTGGGAAAAATCATGGTGCCTACCGATATTCTTAACAAACCGGGACAAATATCAGAGCTTGAATACGAACTTATAAAAGAACATGCGCAAAAGGGTTACGAGGTGTTACGCAACTATGAGATGCCATGGCCTGTTGCAGAGATTATCTATCAGCATCATGAGCGGCTTGATGGAAGCGGTTATCCCCGCGGTCTAAAAGGCGATGAAATTTATCTTGAAACTTGTATTATATCGGTTGCCGATGTGGTGGAGGCAATGATGACGCACCGCCCGTACCGGCCGAGCCTTGGATTAAAAGCCGCGCTTGATGAGATAACCTTAAACAAAGGTACTCTCTATCACCCGGATGTAGTGGATGTTTGCGTTAAGCTGTTTCTTAAAAAAGATTATCAGCTTATAGAATAATATATTAAGACAGGCCGCATAGCATAAAAACGTTATATTTGCGGTAACTTATAGCAGTTTGCAACAAACAAAGCAGATTTTAGTTGCGTACATAACCCATACGGTTGTATCAAAGGTTTGGACGCCCTGTTTTAATGTATTTGAAACAAGCAAGAAGGTTTAAAACGCTTGCCGTTTGCCTGTAAATAAGATCCGCTTTAAAGTATAATTATTTAGTTATGACGGATTAGACAAAGTTTATTGTTTAATATTGTGTTATTATAATAGACTAATTAAAAAAGGGAGTACGGAATGGAAAAACACTGCTATGTAAATTATGCCGGGCGCAAAAACATTAAGACATATTTTGACGACTGCACGCGGCTATGGCAGATTGCCGGCAATCTTGGGGCTAAAGATGCGGTGTGCGCACTGCTTAACGGCCGTTTAGTTTCGCTTTCCGATGCGCCGGAAGAGGGTGCGAGCGTAACGCTGCTAAAACCAACTGAACATGAACATGCATCACGCGTATTTATGCGCGGGCTGACATTTGTGCTCTACCGCGCAGCACATGAACTGTTCCCGGACAGAAAACTGCGTATAGATTATATGCTTTGCGGAGGCGTTTACTGTGAATTGGGAAAGCTCAATAAAAACGATATTGACAGAATACAAAAAAGAATGTACGAGCTAATAGCGAAAGATGAAGATTTTGTGTTAAGGCTTATGCGGGTTGACGAGGCCGAAAGGATAATGCGCAAAGAGGGGCTTGAATCAAAGGCAAAGCTGCTGAAGTTTCGGCCGTTTGATTATTACCGTCTTTATCAATACGGACAATTGCATAACTATTTTCACGGTATAATGCCCAAAAGTGCGGGCTGCCTTAAAGGCTCTAACATTTTTGCATATGCAGACGGCATGATACTCGTATATCCGACTCCTTATTCAATGGCGCACACCCCCATCATTGAACAACCCAAATATGCTGAGATATTCCGGCAGGCCGACCGCTGGGCAAAAGAGCTTTCGGCTTCTTATGTAACCGATTTAAACAACCTTCTAAGGGAAGGCAATATTGAGGAGTTAATAAACATTAACGAGATGCTGCACGAACGCACCATTTCGGAAATAGCAAATACTATTGCAAACAGAAAGGATGTTCGGGTGGTGCTTATTGCGGGGCCCTCGTCCTCAGGAAAAACGACTTTGGCTTCCCGTCTAACTGTTCACTTAAAGGCGCAAGCCAAGCGATGTTTTGCCGTATCGCTTGATGATTACTATAAAGATAAAGCAGACCAGCCATTGGGTGAAGACGGTGAATACGATTTTGAAAGCATAGATGCGCTGGACATTCCTAAGTTTAGCAATGATATAAAGCTGCTTCTTTCGGGGGCGCAAGCCCAAATGCCTAAGTACGATTTCTTTTCGGGCGTCCGGGTTAAAACTGTGCCCATAGAGATTGACGATGAGATTGTAATTGTTGAGGGCATACATGGCTTAAACAACGCATTGCTTGAAAGTTTAGAAAGAAAATTTAAGTTTAAAATATTTATTTCGCCGCTTACCACTCTTAACTTAGACGAGCACAGCGTTGTCATGCCCGAAGATTTGCGGCTTTTAAGGCGGTTAGTGAGGGACAAAAGGGCAAGAGGTTTTTCGTTCGCGCAAACTTTTGCTATTTGGGATAAGGTAAGGCATGGCGAATACAAGTACATATTGCCGTATCAAGAGTCGGCGGATGTAATGTTTAATTCCACATTGCTCTACGAGCCGCTGATACTAAAAAAATATGCGTACAGCGAATTGAGACGCTTTACACCCGATATGCCAAATTATCCCGAGGCGTTATCTCTGCTTAAGTTCTTGAATTACTTTTTAAGTTATGGCGAGGATGGCTCCGTTCCCCGCTACAGCATATTGCGCGAATTTATTGGATAAATGTAATTAGTATTTGCGGCTGGCCGGCTGTTATCGGCGCTAAAATGAGCGGCATTGAGCGAACCTGTGATGTAACCTTTTTTTGCGGGGATAATGCATCCTTGCGGAAAGGAGGCTTTTATGGATTGGACACAGGTTGTGACAGCTGTTGTAGGGCTGATGTTTACCGGGGTGTTGTTGCCGCTTATAAACGCTTTATTCGTGTGGCTGAAAAACAAAACGAGCAATGACCAAATGTTCGCGGCGCTTTGCGAGGCTCAAACAGTTGCGGATGATGTTGTGGCAAGCCTTTCGGCCACCGTGGTCAGCTCTCTTAAAAAAGCAAGCGGCAACGGAAAGTTAACGGCCGATGATGCAAAAAAAGTGGCCGCATTAGCGGCGGAGCAATTTATTAGCGATTTGTCCGAGCGGTCGCTTGAGCTGCTGAAAAACAGGACGGATGATTTTGCATCGTATGTTGCCCGGTTGATTGAGGCGCGGCTGGTTGTGCTTAAAGGAGGGGGAAAGGCGTGAATGCGGCGGACAGCATTAAAAGCTATTTTGACAACCTTGAGCAAGCACAAAAAGCTTCGATTATAGCGCAGTTTGAACAGGCCTACGCAGAGCTGCAAAAAAAGTATGAAAACGTGCCGGCGCAATATCAGTATCTCAAAAATGAAGCGTATGTAAATAACGCGCTAATCGAAAAGGCCCGCCGTGAAAACATGGCAAACATGGGGTTAGGCGGTACCGGAGGAGCTTCTCAAACTTTGGAGCAACGTAACACGGGGCGGCTTTTAAGAGAGATTGGAGACATTTCAAGACAGCAACAGGATTACAGCGATAACGTTAACATGGCTTTGTACAATCTGAAAACAAAGCACAAAGCCGACTTAACGGAAGTAGAATCTAAAACGGCGTCCGAGCGTATAGCCGCTTTAACCGAACAGGCGCGTTTT
Organism: uncultured Christensenellaceae bacterium; assembly: GCA_964441275.1. Classification (GTDB taxonomy): domain Bacteria; phylum Bacillota; class Clostridia; order Christensenellales; family SZUA-584; genus SZUA-584. The sequence goes on from CAYTUG010000010.1 coordinate 64,428, forward strand.
GAAGCGCAATTCGAGCAAGCGCGGCAAAAAAACTTGTTTGACCAGGCTTACAGCCTTTACAAGAAAAAACTAATAACCGCAGCGCAATTTACAGAGATGACAGGCATAGCTTTGAAAAAGAGCGGTTCAAAAAAGAATAAAAACCCCGTGCAAAAGAGCACGCCGTATATTGATAATTATTATATGGTTTAGTGTAACAGGGGCGAGATGAACCGCCCCGTTAACAAAAACGGTGTGAAAAAGCAGCATTAACACCGCCGACGTTTTACAAGCGGCTAAACCTTGTAATAGTCCAATGTTAGAACCTGCGGAATGCGGCAGCAAATCTAACATCTTGCAAGCCAGCTTTTTGGGTTTTCCGAATCAGCAAAAGTAAAACAAAAATTAGCGCTTATATATCAAGTATATTATGCGGTTATCGAATCTAATAATTTAATAACACAATCAAAGGGTTAATTGGAGCCGCTAATATGCTTAGCAAACAAAAACTGATTACAAAAAATCGCAGAGTAATTTAGTGCGAGCCGCCTAAACAGCTATTTTTTTTGGTCGGCGTTTGCTTGCTTATCGTCTTTCATTGCCTGGGCGAGCTTAATGGCAAGCCGAAGTTCTTCACCGCTTACGTTGCGCTCTGCAAGCTCTTCCAACATTTCTAACGTAATTCCGCGGCTTGACAGCGCGGGCGATAGAGTGGGCTGATTCAGGGTTTTATAACGGTGCTGCTGCGCAATTCCAAGAAGGTAATCGGCTGAGCATACCAAAGCGTCGCAAAGCTTTTCAAGAACCTCTATTGACGGGCGCTTGCGCCCACTCTCTATCTCCGCAAGAAAAGCCTGGGTGATACCAATGCGCGCGGAAAGCTGAGACTGCGTTAAACCGAGCTGCTGCCGCTGATGCTTTAATTTTTTGGGGAGGCTGTCCAAATTAGTTACTTCCTTCATATAATAATTTAAGGCACACAAATGGATTATAGCCATAAGCGATAGATTTGTAAAGTATAGCTTTAAGCTATTGACAACTTGTTTGATTTTGGATAGGGTGAAAGAGAATACGGAGGTGAGATCATGAGAGTGGCGTTGGCTTTGATACGTGAGGGCGCGAATATTTCGCAGGTGCAAATTTCTAAAAGAGCAGGAATATCTCAGGGCTATTATTCAGACATTGAATGCGGCGTCAGACGCCCTTCGCCCGATGTTGCGGTGCGCATTGCGCGGGCGCTCGACATCCCCGAATGTGAAATATTCAGCATATTTTACAATGAGAATCAAAGCAGAAAAGGACATGCAACACGGTTATCATAATTTATCACTTTAAAAGAGTATCATGACTTTGTGACATATCGCAGCGTAAAGTTGCGCATTTGGGTTTCTGATGGGCAATTTTCTCCTGTTTTCAAATGCGGTTAGACGCCGTAATATTAGTTGCGAGGTTAATCTATGAGAGAAATAGAAATATTTTTAAAGGATTATTGGTATGCTACACGCAGCATAGGCAGGTTGATGCTTGATTTATCGGCCGCGCGGCACGCTTATGAACAAAGCCGCCAATATATACCGTCTACAGGCGGGCTGATAAAAACAAATAGATCGCGCTATGCGCATGACAGCGCGGTTGAGAAGGCGGTAATACTTGCGGTGGATCAATTCCGTGCTGAAGTTGAAAGCATTGAGCGCAGGCTAAACTACGAAAGGCGCACCATTGAAATTATTGAACAGACGGTTGCCAACGCGGGACTGTCCGCACCTGAAGCCGCATACATAAGATTGCGTTACTTCGAGGGAAAAAGTGTAGAAGCTTCTGCGCAGCGTTTGTTTTGCTCGGTAGCAACAGCCGGAAGAATAAGAGTTTGCGCGCTTGATAAAATAGAGAATGCGGTGGGGAAGGAGAATATTGCAAAAGCGCTGTGAAACAATAAATTAAACGGAATGAGTCAGAAAGGCGGGACGAAAGTTGATACATTAAGTTGACAAATATGTTTTTGCAAAAGGTTTAGAACATGCAAAACCCAATACCAGGTTACGCCCAAGATGCCTTAATACCGGTTGCCGAGAAGATATTTTTCCGGAATTATTATTCAATTATATTTGATTTTTGGCAATGTGAAACCAAGTAACAAAACTACATAACAATAAGCGAAGCATATGAATATATATAATCACAGGGGGGTGAAGACTTATGTGTGGCGGATACTCCTGCGGTCGCAGCCAAATGCGAAGCAGTTACCGCAGCCGTAGTTGCTTATGCAACTGTTTGTGCGGTTGCTTGGGCTGCTGCTTTTGCCGTGGCAGGCGTTGTTGGTAGAATATAATTCAGACGGCTCGCCACTACAGGCGGGCCATACATGCAGCATGGGCCGCCCTCCTTATTCTGCGATATATTTTGACATTATCCGTCATGCGGATTTGCCTCGTTGCTGTGAACAAGACGAATATTTTCAGGAAGCCCCAAATCGTTGTTCCTATTCTTAATTTTGGGCGCTCTTTTTTTTGTTTTTTTCTGTTTCATAAGATGCTCCTTTTTGTTTTTAGTATGCGCAATAAGGCGTTTAGATAATCATAAAACGAAATAAATCAGAGCGCATGCATAGCAATGCCAATCTTAGTATTTAGTTGCGCATCAAAGCTGTTTTGCGTTTTCGGTTATCTGCGCAATTTCATTTCTGCCCGCAAGTTTATTTATGGCTAACGCAATAAAGACAATGCCAAATAGGCTTACGGCAAGGCGGGTCAGTGTAAACAATGCGCCCATAGACGCAAATTCGAAAAGAAGCATAGGAATTTTTGTCGTCGACCATGCGCCTATAAATAATAGTATGTTAATAAAACTTGAGCCTTTCTTCATAAAAATTGCGGCTACCGGGAACGCGGCATAAAGCGGGCCCGCTGCGGCGGAACCGAGCAAAACGGCAAGAGCGCCTCCGCGGACTCCGGAACCTTTGCCTAAAAAACGTACCATTGTTTCGCGAGGCACCCAAACGTCAAGCAATCCCAAAAGCACGAATATAGGCGGCACCACAAGCAACATTTCTTTGATTCCCGTAAGCGATTTTTCAAACGCAACGCCACCCTTATCGGGCATAAAAATAAGCAAAGCTATAAGAACAACAAGGGTAACCAAAGAGAAAGAATATCGTTTAAGCAATTTTTTCATAATTATCCTCCCATAACAATTCCGATGGCAAGCGCAGCGACAAAAGCAAAAATGAAAGATAAACCGTTACGCAGCAAAGCGGTTTTTTTACGTAAATATTTGATTTCCACCGGCAGGGTAACCACCCCAACCATCATAAGCGACGATACGAACGCGCCAACTTGCATGTAGCCGGCGCCGCCTGACAACAATAGAGCAGCGGTAGGGAATGCCACAAAGCCGGGTATCAGGGTGATTGCGCCGACAACCGAGGCGATAGCGACGCCGAGCCAGCCGGATTCTTTGCCCACGATAAGGCTCATAGTGGCGGCGTTTACGAATGTTAACAAAATACCCAAAAGTATCATTATGCCTATAATTTGGGGCAGTATGTTTTCAAACGCCTTCCAAGCTTTAATAAAAGCTTTTTTTGTTTTCTCTTTGTTTTTGATAAGCGATACAACTGAAAGCGCGACCGCAAGCGTATAGAATATGATGGTATCCAATCCCATAATTTTGCCTCCAACCTTTTATATATTTGTTTTGTCGTGAGCGTTGAGCAGTTTGGTTATCCGTTCCCGCCTGGCTTTTAGTATAGATATCCATTGCTCAAGCGCTACTTTGCCTTGTTGTGTTATACGGTAAACCCGGCGCTTAGGACCGTGGGCGCTTTGTTCCCAGACAGAGTTTACCCAGCCAAAATGCTCCATTCCGCGCAGCGTCCGGTATAAGGTACTTATGTGCAGTTCATCGCTTTTAAAACCAAACGCTACAAGCTGATCGGCAAGCGCATAACCGTGCGCATCGCCCTTTTGGAGCAGCTCTAACAAACACACTTCCATAAAACGGCGCATCTGCCCGCCGCACTGTTTTTCATTAATCATGCTACACCTACATTCACACAGACTATATACATAGCGCATATAGCGTCATCAACAATATATTAAAAAAGATTGTGTTTGTCAATAGTTTTTTTAATCGGCTTATAAGTTGTCAAATGATAAGTTCACCGGACTATTTATACACGATATCACTTACAGAGCTGTATGATATAGCATATAAACCCAAGATGAAGATTGTCGATAATCTTATTTGCTTGGGAGTGTATCTGTTTGCGGGAGCACCAGAGGCGGGTAAATACTTTTATGGCTCAACTCGGGTACCATGTAAGCAGAGATGTTCCCCTGTGGGAGCATACGGTTTATAAAGGTACAGTATCTTGCTTTGGAGGGCGATTACGGAAGGCTACAAAAGCGTTTACCCCGTATATTTAGTATGGATGGTATTGACAACTTTCACTTTGCTACTCATGCCAAAAACCTGCGGGAAGGTCTGGACGGACAGTTAAAAAAGTTTATGCGGGAGCATCCCGATACCAAACTGATTATCATTGGTACCCTTCAAAGAATTCGTTAGGTGGGCGGCGAGAAATATAGTTACGCCAGCGATTATGAAATCGTAACACGACTCAAGCAAACTGCAGATCAGTATAACATATGCATCCTGATAGTCCATCATACACGGAAGCAAGACATTTCTCGAGATAGATAAACTGGGCCGGAAAAAGATGTTCGGAAGAGTAGAATTAATCGAGCAGAATTACAAGGAGATGATATCCTTTGCAAAGGAAGGAATTCTTCCCCGGAATAAGATAACCGATTTGATACGGCAGTTACGCGAAAGTTCATCGGGGTTATTTAGTTCGCAGAGCAGCTGGGAACAGCTTTACGAACAGACTATTGACTTTCATCAGACAATGAAGTTAGCACCGCAACACATAAAGGAAGTCTTTGCTGGGATATTCTTAAAGGATAGTGAAGAACGCGCAGCGCGGACGATGATCTTTGACGATTTTTATTGGAATTGCAAATTAAGCAGTATACAAAAGCGGGTGTAATGTCCGCAAAAAAGCGTATGGTCTATATTTTTGGTGAAGTGATACAGTCTTTGGCGAGTACGTTGATTTCGTATAGACTGGCGTATTATGACAGTAAGGAAGGGCGGCAAGAGTTCGCGGGATGGAAAGAAAAGAGATAGTAAGTCAGGCAATAGGGGAGACTGATAAACTTGAGTAGCATAAGCGGGTGCGCCGGTTTTCGGCTCGCATAGTTAAGGCTTTAGCCCGGTCGCCTTTTTTGTCTGCTGATTATTTTTAAACGATAAGCGAGGCTACAACAAAAAGTATTGCAGAGCCGCCGATGCCAACAAGGCTAATGGGCAGCTGCGATTTAATATGTTCCATCAAAGGTATTTTTGATATTGTTGCGGACAGGATAGCGGTTTCCCCTAACGGGGAAGCGTTATCGCCAAGAGATCCCCCCGCCAAAACGGCGCCGACGACTAAAGGTATGTTCAACCCCGTACCTACCGCTAAGGGGATTGCGATGGGCATAAGCAGCGCCCATGTTCCCCAAGCCGTGCCCATAAAGTATGACGCCGCACAGCCAATGAGATATAAAGCGGCAGGCAGGAGGAAAGCGGGCACTTTGTTAGCTACCATATTTCGGACAAAATCCGCAAACCCCAAATCTTTAACTATGGCGGAAAGCCCCCAGCTTAGAACCAACACAATTATTGGCGTTATCATTTCGTTTCCGCCCGATAAAAAATGGCTTTCCAGCTCGCGCATAGGGATTTTTCTAAACAGATAGAAAACAGTGGTCAAAACAACCGTAATAACTGCCGATACAAGTATAGACTTTTCAAAATCCGCATTCATCATTGCATTAAAAACCCCGGGCTGTTTTGTGTTCCCGGTATACCAAAACAAAAAGAACGTTGACGCCACCAACAAAACAAGGGGTACAATTAAGTTTAAAGCGCGCGGGGGCGCCTTTTGTTCAAATTCGCATTGATGGTGCGCCTCATGCGCATTGTGCGCGCTTTCCTTCGTTTTGCCGCCGCTATGTACAATCTTGGTGAAACCGAAGTTAAATGTGATTAATGCCAAGCTTATAAGCAACATTATTATCGCGTAAAAGTTAAAAGGAATGCTTTTTACAAAAATACTGTATGCGGGTTCCGTTACGCCCGCTTCGCTTATTGAAGAGGCAATGATGCTGACTATATAGCCAACGTATGTTGTTCCGAAAGGTATCAGAATTATTAAAAGGCATGAAGTAACGTTTATAACGAACGCTAATTTGTATTTGTTGCCTTTTACTTTGTCAATCAGCGCGTTCCCGACAGTCCCGGCAGAGATTGCATGAAAACAGCAATCAATAAAGGTGAATATTGAGACTGCCCATACAGTAAACAATGCGCCCCTTTCGGTTTTAACATATCTATTTGCTAAATTTGCAAAGCCTTTTATGCCGCCCGATAGTTTCATTATTTCCGCCAAACCGCCATAGACAAACAAAAACATTATAATGTACAGGCTTTCTTCGGATGTTGAGGCTTTTACCAAACGGTCAACGGCGGCAATAGAGCCGTCTAAAACATTGCCGTTGCAAAGAAGGATTCCGCCCGCCAATATTCCAATTATTAATGCCGGAATTATTCTTTTTGTTATTGCCGCAAAAAGTATCACCAACAAAGGTATCAATACCGAAATAACGCCAAACTGCAAAAAGCCACCCCCTAAATAGTCTCTTTCGTTTTTATGAAGGATATACATTGCCTTATAATAAATGAAATTTATCTGGTGACAGTATTATAGATTGAATATCCAAGGAAACACAAGAGCAATTTAATTTTCCGCCAAAGCATATGATACGATGTAAAATGCAGGGAACGCCGGTAGCGGTTTTGCGTTTATCTGCGGAGCGTTAACCTAATATTTGATATTGCATATACTGTTTTTAAGGGGGGGATAAAATGAAAAACTGGATAACGAGTTTAAAAACCAATACCGTGCAAGAAGGTTTTGAATTGGCTATTAAATTGTCGCAAAAAGGCGTCGAATACACTCAGCCGTCTGAAGAGATACGCAAAAGGTTAAGGCCGTGGTATTCGAGAAACGCAGATAGCCTTATAGCTGCCTCTCAAGTTGTGGCTATTAACTTTCAAACGGTAGCTGCAGCTAACGGTTATTGGAGATAATTTCGCCATCGGTGCTTTTTTAGGCTGCCGCAGTTACGCAACTGCATAATTGTTTGCTTTAAGCAAGAAAAGGATAAAAACAAAGAAAGCACAACAAAATATGAATAGTTTAGCCTTCTTTCGAAGATTTAAAACAAAACCTTAAACGAAAGGGAATAAACTTTTATATCAAAGGCTTAAGGCATCAGAATATTTAACCCTAAACTTTTGCCGCCCTAATGCCGAAATAATATGCACAAACAAATATATGAATGAGGGGATAAAATGGGGGAGTACGTGGGTTTAGTGTGCTGTTGCACATACGAAGGATTAAACGGAATTGTCCATAAAGGCATAGAGCGGGGAATAGAGCGGGAGAGATTGCCCAAAGAGTTAGTAACTTGCGAAAACTTTGAAAAGTCCCGATTCGATAAGTGCAGCATATGCGATGTTTCGAGAGGAAAGTAAACACTAAGTAACCATTTGGACATTCTGCAAGAACTCTGCGGAATGCCCGCGCTTTTTGTTTTGCAGTGCGGGTTATGTTTATTTAAAATACGTTTTCCCCGGACTTTTATATTCCTTAAGTGCATCCTGCAGCAAATCAACATTTTTTAAAGTCACGATGGTATAGCATATTTATTTCACGCACCATACTTAAGTTTTCTATTAAGAAACACAGTCATTTTGTTCTTGTGCAGCTCGCCCACACTGTGCGCAAGTATGGAAACGCCAAGCTTGCGCCTCAGCTTTAGGCTTTGAGACAAAAAAGTTGTACAGGGCAAATAAATATACGTTATAAAGGTTTGAAATATAATAACAGCATACACTTATAGTGAAAACAATGCATAGAACGCAAGACAACAATAGTATGATGGTTATGCGCTTATATGCAAGCCGCGCAAATACTGATTTTAGGGGGGATAATATGGTTGGGTTGTTGGACAGCTTAGCAAACGAAGCCGTTATTCTCTTAACTTTATCTGTTATTCTTCTTGCCGGGTTTTTACTGACAAGATTAACAAAACTTGTTTGGCTGCCAAATGTGACGGGATACATAATCGCCGGAGTGATTATTGGACCTTATGCGTTGAACATAGTGCCGGCTGAGACGGTTAAAAACTTTGGATTTTTGAGCGATATCGCGTTGGCATTTATCGCGTTCGGCGTAGGAAGGTTTTTTAAGAAAGAAGTTTTCAAAGACACCGGCGTTAGAATAATAGTAATTGCGCTATTAGAATCGTTGATTGCCGGAATATTTGTTACACTTGCCCTGCGTTATATGTTTAAACTTGATTGGGATTTTTGTCTCATATTAGGCGCTATTGCCACAGCTACCGCTCCGGCAAGCACGATTATCACCATCCGTCAATATCATGCTCGCGGAAATTTTGTAAATGTATTATTGCAGGTTGTCGCGCTTGACGATGCGGTGTGCCTGATTGTTTTTAGCATTGCGGCTACGATAATAAACAGCAACGTAAGCAGCGCTATGCCATTGTCCGATATAATTATGCCGTTGCTATACAATATAATTGCCTTGGGGATAGGCGTGCTTAGCGGTGTGGTGTTAAGCAAACTTATGACGCCGAGCAGAAGCGAAGACAACAGGCTGATACTGACGATTGCGCTTCTTCTTGGGATTGCAGGATTATGTGTTTCGGTTAATATCTCGCCGTTGCTATCGTGCATGCTGTTTGGAATGACGTACATCAATATGACCAAAGATAAGAAATTGTACAGGCAAACAGAAAGATTTGCGCCTCCCATATTGTCGATATTCTTTATTGTGTCCGGAATGAGCTTAGACTTAAGTTCTTTTGCCGGGCTGGGGGTGATAGGCATATGTTATTTTATAGTTCGGATTGCGGGCAAATATTTAGGTGCGTTTGTCGGATGTGCCATAACAAAAACCTCTAAGACAATTAGAAATTATTTGGGTTTTGCATTGATACCGCAGGCAGGGGTTTCTATCGGACTTGCGTTTTTAGGGATGAGGATGCTTCCCGCCCAATATGGGAACATGCTGCTTACAATAATACTGTCATCTTCGGTATTGTACGAATTAATAGGCCCTGTAAGCGCTAAAATGGCTCTTGTCAATTCAGGCGCCATAAATAAGGAAAAGCGCAAGCGTTAATAACAAGCGAACCGGGAGCGCGGTAGTATTTTAGACAATCTGCTAAGCTGAAAAGAGCGGAAGAAAAGGCATGTACCAAAGCCGTATGAAACGCCCCAAATGACCGGAGAATGTATCCAAATAGACGTGAAGTACGTGCCAAGGAACTGCCTGGTAGAAGGAATGCCGCAACTGTATCAGTACACGGCAGTAGACGAATGCACGCGAATAAGATGCAGAATGATATTTGAGGAATTGAGCAACTGGAATTCAGTAATGTTTTTACATCATGTAAGAAAGAAGTTCCCGTTTGATATCCAATGTGTGCAAACGGATAATGGCACCGAGTTTACAAATGCGTTCTCCAATTCCCCAACTCTTACGGCATTTGAGCAGTATTTGAAAAAGGAGAAGATACAGCATAAAAGAATACGCGTGGCGACGCCAAGGCATAACGGTAAGGTAGAGCGCGTACATCGGATGGACAGCGAAAGGTTTTATGCGGCCAGAACATTCTATTCGGTAAAAGATGCAGACGAGCAATTACAGCGCTGCCAGAGATGGGACAATAACTTTCCGCTGCTGGTTTTAGGACGAAAATCGCCCCTCCAGTACTATGAGGGAAAACTTTGCTAAAAGTGTAACAGATCATTTGACAACGTAGACGGTAGTGCCGAGAATTTTGTGTATTCTCCGAATGTCAGATAATATTATATGGT
>CAYTUG010000011.1:0-64757 GCA_964441275.1 uncultured Christensenellaceae bacterium
TTGTGACCTTGATGGGTCATTTTCTTTTTATTTTGGGCAATTCATTTTACAACTTACCTATAAGCAAACACCGCGGAAAATTATAGACTTCGTTAAAAAATTATTTTAAATTTAACGACGGCGCATTTTTGACGTGTATTTTGGGGTCTTGACAGCATAATAATAAGCCGTTACAATTGTGTGCATATAAGCGGGGGATTAGCTCAGTTGGCTAGAGCGCTTGACTGGCAGTCAAGAGGTCATCGGTTCGAATCCGATATTACTCCGCCAGCGGCAAGCTGTCGCTCACACTATCGCGAATCATTGAAAAGTGGATCGCGGTGTTTTTTTGCACGCGTCGGAGTGTCATCTAAAGATAGCCGCCGACAAGGATGTCAAAAGCCAAGCCGTTCAGGATATTATTATTAACAGATGTAAAACTGAGATTTCAGTAGCGGGTGGTTTTTTTGTTTCGCTCGACTTGCTCGCTCAACATGCTAAAGTATGTCTCGTTCTTTCATGTCCATCCACCGGAGCATCTCGAGGGCTTTCCTTAGATCATGCAACACCATTATTCTATCAGAGTTTAATAGGCCGCAGGGTGACGCCAAGACGCCGCGTTGACAAGCCGTTAGAGCGTGTCCTATTTATTGTCCAATGCTTATTTCCACAGGCATCACAGCAGCATTAGTTGTTTGGTTTTTAATAATTTCATCCGCTGTTTTATATTCTTTCTACAGATTTTTACGCTTTAATTATAACGATTTTGTTAAATGATTATAGGTGACTTCAAAATCACCAAATATTTCACCCGCGTTTTAACAAATATTTTTATATTATCGACAAAATAAACTAATGATTGCTCTCCAAGATTTTTGTTTAAAATCACTTATTGCTTGATGGCGATCCCGAATTAATTTGATTGTTCTAGTCACATTAGACATATTTGTGTATTTTAAAATATCAGCTAATTCTTTTCTTTCATACGAGTCCATATTAAGTATTTCTTCTAAAATATTATATAAAGAGTCTACTTCACCACTTTGCATAGTGAGATCAAGCAACCTAATGAACGTTTTCTTTTATTCCTTATTTAAACCACCAGAAAAGACTTTGGGTTGAGCTAAATATATACTCTCTATCAAATTTTCAATGATACGGGATACATTTGCCTTTAAAAAGGAACGCCTCATTATAATCTCATACGATCCATCCTAATTCGCAAAACCCAGCGCATTTATTTTTCATCGACGTCGTTTATCGCTGGCGTTCTCGCTTGCCTTGAAGTTATATATGGGTCTAATTCTCTTTACAATATCCACCGTCTCTTTGATGTTGGCCATAATCTCTGCCATGGGCTTATATGCCCCAGGGCTTTCGTCCAAGGTATCCTGATTGACGGATGTTGTATAGATCCCTTCCATCTCCTTTTTAAACGAAGAAACCGTGAAGGAGTTTTTCGCTTCGGTTCTGCTCATCAAACGTCCAGCTCCGTGCGGTGCTGACCGGTTCCAATCATTATTGCCCTTGCCAACGCAAATCAAGCTTCCGTCGCGCATATTGATAGGAATCAGCAAGGTTTCCTCTTTCTTTGCCGATACAGCGCCTTTCCTAAGAACTCCCGCTTCCATATCAATATAATTATGCACCGTAGGGAAACTTCCCTCACTCTTCAGCTTCAATCCACCTAGAATCACCTCTTTGATAATCTGGCGATTCAGCGCGGCGAAGTTTAGCATGAATTCCATGTCGTGCAGATAGTCTTCCATGTCCTCGCCTAAAAGACAGGCGAGCTCATACGGAATCTCCTTTTGTGATCGTCCGCCCGCTGCTTTATACGCTTTATCCTGATAGTAGTTGGCAACTTGAAGCCCTAGATTTCTGCTGCCCGTATGGATCACAAGATAAAGGTTCTCTTCATCGTCCTTCCCCACTTCGATGAAGTGGTTTCCGCCGCCCAGCGTACCCAAGCTGTTTTCGACTCGCCGTGTGTTTTTTAGCTTCCCGATACATCGAAGCTCGCCGACATCAATTCGTCCTTGACTTCTGTGCGGACGCTCCCGTACATTTCTGCCAGAAGGGATGTTTTGCTGTATGAAGCTATCGAGCTGCGGCAAGTTCAAGCGCCTATCTTTCAACTTCACAGTTTCAATGCCGCAGCCAATGTCTACACCTACCATGTTGGGTACCACACTGTCTCCAATTGTCATTGTGGTACCGATTGTGCATCCTTTCCCCGCATGCACATCAGGCATGATACGGATTTTGCTGCCGCTCGCATAGTGTTGATTGCACAGCGCTTTGATCTGCCCTTCTGCTGACGGTTCAATTGCATCGGTGAATACTTTCGCTGTTGCATATGTGCCTTTTATTTCAATCATTTTCCAACTTGATCACAATCTTTTAATGTCCCTTGAGGTTAGATATATCCCCATTCCTACCCTCAAAAGTAAGATCAGTACTGGTTTGTATTCCCCCTTCGAATAATAGGAAGCTGTGGTATACAATTATCTTACATCCATTGATTCTACCCGTCCACAAAGAAAATAACTCCACGCCTTGTTGCGGATATCGCGGGGACAATACTTGACAACTGCTTCACGCGATTGTTTGCGTGAAAAATAATCGCCTTTTCCAGAGTTATGGGCTGGCCTATCTTCAGCCACTACGCCGTTATCATCACATCCGGCAGAAACAGAAAGTCGCTTTTGTTCCCCAATTTCGTTGATGAGCAAAACTAGACCTTTCCGCATAAAAACATCCCCTTGCAATGATAGCATAGCAAAAGGAATGGGACAAAAAGGGGGCATCATGCGCGTCTACGTTGTCAAATAATCTGTTACACTTTTAGCAAAGTTCTCCCTCATAGTACTGGAGGGGCGATTTTCGTCCTAAAACCAGTAACGGGAAATTGTTGTCCCAGCTCTGATAGCGCTGTAATTGCTCGTTTGCATCTTTCACCGAATAGAATGTTCTGGCCGCATAGAACCTTTCGCTGTCCATGCGGTGTACGCGCTCTACCTTGCCGTTATGTCTTGGCGTTGCCACGCGTATTCTTTTATGCTGTATCTTCTCCTTTTTCAAATACTGCTCAAATGCCGTAAGAGTTGGGGAATTGGAGAACGCATTTGTAAACTCGGTGCCATTATCCGTTTGCACACATTGGATATCAAACGGGAACTTCTTTCTGACATGATGTAAAAACTTTACTGAATTCCAGTTACTTAATTCCTCAAAGATCATTCTGCATCTTATTCGCGTGCATTCGTCTACTGCTGTGTACTGATACAACTGTGGCATACCTTTTGCCACTTCCTTCAATACCCGTTGACGAAAGAACGCTTTCTGCCTTATAGTTTTCATGCGAGGATTCCGTTCTCTGTTGTTGTTCTATTACAATTCAACCCTACCAGATTTTTGGAACCCTTGCTTTTTTCTTTCCCCTTAACTGTTACACATCATTGTACAACCTGCAGGCTGTATAAAATCTACAGTTTACAGAATTTTAATAAGATGGTATTGTTATTGTCAAAAAAATATGAAAAAATACTTGGTAACAATCTAACTGGAGGAAGAATAATTGAATAAAAAGAGACTACTATTGGTGTGCTTGTTGCTTGCTGCAATTATGTTATTTGCGGCATGCGGTGGAGAATCAAATAAAGGTGCGGCAAACGATCCGGCTTCAAATATCGATGATAATTTTGTAGTGGCAAAGGTAAACGGTAAACCAATATATTATTCGCAATATATTCGTCAGTTAAACGTAGCGTGCGAATATTTTGGAATATCAAAAGATGATAAACAAAACATAGGCATAGTTAAAGACATGATACTAAAACAACTTGTTGAAACGGAAATAGCAACTCAGGTTTATACTGAAAAGGGCTATCTTAATCTTACAGAATCCCAACTTGATGCAGTAGAAAAAGACGTTGAGGATGAAATGGATTCAATTATCGAATACTATTATTCGGAAGATTTATTGGACGAGCTCGGCGAGGGCTATTCACAGGAAGAGTATGAAGCCGTCAAATCAAAATACGCGAAAAAAGCGCTTGAAGAGTACGGCTATTCGAAAGAAGACATAACCAATATTTTTACTATGGAAATAGCCAAAGATGCTGCTTGGGATGACTTGGTAGGCAGCATAGTGCCTACAGACCAGCAGGTTAAGCAAGAGTATGACAATGAAGTAGCGCTCGCAAAAGAAGCGTTGGCCGATGATCCCACATACTACGAACACCTGTTGTCCGAAGGGTCGCCTGTTTATTACGTCCCCGAAGGCGTTCGCCTGGTGCGCCATATACTTGTCAAGTTTGACGATGAAATGATGTCGGCGATATCATCTCTAAAGAGCGATGGTTTCGATAAGGCAAAAGACTTGCTAAGAGAGAGCGCTTTGCTGCAAATAAAAGATAAAGCGCAAGAAATACTTGATAAAATTGAATCCGGTTCAATTGACTTTGCAAAAGCAATTGAAGAGTATAACGAAGACCCGGGGCTGACTGAAGAGGGATATTCTATAGTCGTAACAGAAAAAGGTTTAGAGTTAACCGACAAGGTTAATTCAGAAAAAATAAGCTTTGCCGAAGCAGTCGATGAATACAAAAAACATAACGAAGAAAACGATATAACGCCAAGCTGGGTCGAAGAGTTTGCCTTAGCCGCCATGTCGCTTAAGTCTAAAGGTGAAATTAGCTCTCTTGTCGGGACAGACTTTGGTTACCACATTGTCGAGTATTTTAACGACGTTGCCTCCGGAGCCGCCGATTTTGACAGCGTCAAACAGAGCATATACGATTCGTTGTTAGAATCGTTAAAACAAGAGCGTTGGGACGAGATTAATAAAGAATGGATAGCCGCAGCAAAGGTTGAATACACCGAAGACGAGTTCTAATATTATTCTTAGGGGCCGCCTATCAGCGGCCTTTTTTTATTGTATTTAGCTGTGCCTTTCTATGGTTTCTAACAGTCAAAAAAATATGTTTTTTTGATTAACTTTTTTGTTCCTTTTCCCCGAATTTTATTTTGCAAAGCGTTTCGCTTAGCTCAAAAAGCCTTTTAGCGTCATAGGCGTTGTCAGCGCGCGGATTATATTTTGTTTGAGCACAAGCTTTATAATATAAGCCTTCAGGGGCGGGATTCTCGCTTACAAGGTACAAATACGTTTTTGCCACGATATCCGGTGCTTCTCCGTAACGCTTTCTTATATTCCAAAAAGCATTTACCGCCCTGCCCGTCTGTTTGTTGCCTATGTTGGTATTAACAAGGCCGGGATCTACCACATAAGCGTTGATACCGTATTGTTCATACCTGCGCATAAGCTCTTTTGCAAACAGCACATTGCAAAGCTTACTTTGTTTGTACGCAAAAAGACAGCTGTAATGCTTTTTAAACATCACATCCCGCCAGTTAACGCGCATTTTTTTGTGGGAATTGCTGCCCGTCATTATTATGCGCCCGCCGCCTTTTTTCAAGGCATCCAAAAGCCTATGCGTCAAAAGGAACCCCGAAAGGTGATTGAGCGCAAACTGAAACTCGCACCCGTCCAAAGTTTGTGTATATCTTGTCCGCACCCCGCCCGCGTTGTTTATAAGCGCAGCCAGCCCGCCCTTGCCGATCAGCTTTAAAGCGCTGTCCGCTATTGTATTTACATTGTTCTGCACGGCTAAATCCCCGTCTAAAAATACAATATCGGCCTTGGGCAAATCGCTCATCAACGCGTTTTTTGCATCGTTACAGGTTCTTTGCGTGCTTCCAACGCCAATAACTTTAAATCCGGAAGCCGCAATCGCTCTGCTTGCCGCAAACCCAATTCCCGAGGTTGCTCCGGTAATAACAACTGTTTTCATCAAACCGCCCCCGCCGTCAATACATTAATTTAAATTATACCATGTAATTGTCTGCCCTTAAACTAAACTTTTTTCACACTGTTTGCGACTTTTGAATAGTTTAAGTTATACAAAATAAGTGGAGATATTAAAACATGCACATTAATGATAATTGCCGGGCGGCGCTTGCCATGGTTTTGTGTAAATGCTGCGGAGTTGGTGATAGAATTAACCGTCCCGGTCTGCGGTGCGATGGTTGTTTTTGCGGGCGGTGCAACCCGCATAATCCGTGCCGCTGTACATCCAAAACAGGCTGTCCGGGCGTCTGCGGCTTTAACTGTTATGATATGATAAATAACATTTTATGCGGTTTTGACGGTTCAAAACATCGTGTATCTCAACAAAAAGTTTGCAGAGGATGCGGGCATAAGTTTGACGGATGCAAAACATGCAAACGCTGCGGAGGATGCTTATGCAGTTTGAAATGGTGGTAATAACAATCCGCCCAAGGCATCGCATTATTTTTCTTTTATTCTGACATATTTGAGGGTATTGTTCGGACTGCCCGCTCTTCGCGATTGTATTTCAAAAAGCTTTAGCGAACAAATAAACGGCGTCAGCTTTGTAAATCCATAATTTCGCGTATCAAAGTCCGGATAGCGCTTGTTCAAAAGCTTTCCCACCTGACCCAGGTAAGCCCAGCCGTCATCGTCCGAGCTTTCGGTAATAATTACTTTTAATGCTTCTATCAACTCATCTTTGCTTGCCATTCCCTCTTTGGTTTTTGTTTTTGGCAACGTGTCTGTTTGCGAAACCCGCGTGCTTGATGAAGCCGGCTGGTTCAAAACCTCTAAGTATTTAAATATCTCGCAAGCCGATATAAAAGGGGTAGGCGTTTTCTTCTCCCCCATGCCTATCACATACATTCCGGATTCGCGCAACCGCGCGGCAAGACGAGTAAAATCGCTGTCGCTTGATACAATACAAAAGCCTTCTATGCTGCCCGAATACAAAATATCCATTGCGTCGATAATAAGCGCCGCATCCGTCGAGTTTTTGCCTGTCGTATAGCTGTATTGCTGAATGGGCGTTATTGAATTCGCAAGCAACACGTTCTTCCATGACGCGAGCTGCGGTTTTGTCCAGTCTCCATAAATGCGCTTATATGTTGGCGTTCCATGGTTAGAAATCTCATCGAGAACCGCCTTAACATATTTTTCCGAAACATTGTCTGCATCAAACAGTACGGCTATACGCTTTTCGTTTTCCATACCTATCCTCTCAAAGTAATAATTAATTTATTATACACTTTTTCATCAGCTATTAGCAACTTTAGCAGTCAACGAAACAAATAGTATGCGTTTCACTAATGCAAACCCGACGGGCTTTATAAATCAATCTATTTTCTTGAAACCCTGCTTTGCCTTGCAGCTTTTGCAACAGCCTCCGCAACCGCTTTTACCGCTTTTTCATCTAAAGCTCCTCTAAACACCCCCGGAAATGCAAGCACGTTGTTTATTTGGTTTGGATAATCGCTTCTGCCTGTCCCCACAACTGCCGCTCCTGCTTGCTTAGCCAAATTGAGCATTATTTCAGGCACAGGGTTGGACATGGCAAATATAATTGGCTTTTCATTCATTGTTTTTACCATTTCTTTTGTGAGTATTCCCGGCGCAGACAGCCCGATAAAGATATCCGCCCCTTTTATCACGTCTTTGAGCGTTCCTCTTTTTTGCTTTCTGTTACTCATCTTGGCCATTTCAGCTTTAAACGGATTAAGATCGGCTCGTGCACAGCAATTAACGCTTTATGGCTATCATTCTAAAAACACGGATGTTTATGGTCCTTGTCGCATGAAGGCTGCTTATCGCATTGATAGCATATTTCGTTGGTCAAACTGCCGGATTCAAAATAATCCTTTAAATTGTTAAACGTGACCGTCGCGATGTTTTCTAAAGCTTCCTCAGTTAAAAACCCTTGATGGGAAGTTATAAGCACATTGGGCATTGAAACCAAACGCGCAAGCACATCGTCTTGTATTATGGTGTTGGAGAAGTCTTCGAAAAACAAGTCCGTCTCCTCTTCATAAACATCAAGCCCCGCTCCGCCGACTTTACCCTCTTTAATTGCCGCTAACAGCGCCTCGCTGTCTATTAACGCGCCCCGGGAGGTATTGATAATGTACACTCCCTGTTTTGCCAATGAAAGCGCCTCTCTGTCTATCAAATGATGTGTTTGTGCGGTTAACGGGCAGTGAAGCGAAATAATATCCGATTTTGGCAACAGCTCTTTAAGCGATGCGTATTCCACATCAATATCGGCTGCGGGATAAGGATCACTCGCTATTACTTTCATCCCAAACCCTTTGCATATATTTATAAATATCCGCCCGATTTTGCCCGTACCTATAACCCCGATTGTTTTTCCGTGTATATCGAATCCGATAAGTCCGCTAATATTAAAATTAAAATCCCGGGTTCTGTTGTAAGCGCGGTGGATTTTTCTGTTGAGCGACAAAAGCAAAGCCATTGCGTGCTCCGCCACGGCGTACGGGGAATATGCCGGCACCCGCACAATGTGGACTTTACCGTAAGCCGCTTTAAAATCAACATTGTTATAGCCGGCGCTGCGCAAGGCAAGTATTTTAATTCCATAGCCATAAAGCGAATTTAAAACAGCCGCATCAACGGTATCGTTAACGAACGCGACAACGCCGTCGGCGCCCTTTGCCAAAGCGACTGTATCAGCGTTTAGTTTGCTTTCGTAATACTTAATATTGAATCCGTATTTAGACTTTAATTTATCCGCCCAAATCTTATCGTACGGCTTTGTATCATAAAACACTATCTTTTTCACAATCACATCCTCCCAAGCTTGCAGTCGAAAAGTGCAGGCTTAGGCTTTCAAACACAATTTTGCATATGATAACACACGGCGTAATCTAAAACAAGCTTTCCTTCAGCAGCATAAACATTTTTTTGGCATTCTGCTTTTGTTCGTCCCGGAAAGCTTAAAACCGCCTTTTTAACGCGCTTATTAATCGGTTTTCCCTCATAAATCATAGCTTAATGTAATACACTTTTTAAATGAGGACTAATAAAAAAAGCCGCCGAAAGCCAAAACCGCTCAACCTTAAACACGGCTATTTGATATTTTTTATGCTTGCCGCATTGCTTGCATTGTTTTGCCTGATAAAACCAAGATGCGCAACACCAAAAACGCATTTGGCATCGGATGTTGAATTTTCAATACTCGGCGGTTCTTGCCCTTTTGATAACGTATCCGTCTATCTTGATGGCAAAATCCAGACAATGCCTTTAGAAAAATACCTAATCGGGGTAGTGGCTGCCGAAATGCCGGCGGCATATGAATTGGAGGCATTAAAAGCCCAAGCCGTAGCCGCACGCACATATACGGTCTATAAAGCTGCTCACGGCGGATGCTCCGCGCACAAAGGCGCGGATATCTGTACGGACAGCGCCCATTGCCAAGCCTACCTGACCGAAGAAAAAATGAACGCGCGCTGGAAGCACAACAAAGATAAATACCTTGCAAGCATAACAGCTGCGGTAGAGTCGACAAAAGGCGAAATGATTTATTATGACGATGAGCAAATCCAGGTGTTCTATCATGCTTCATCGGGCGGGCGCACCGAAAACTGCGAAAACGTATACTCGAAAGCGTTGCCTTACCTGGTTGGCGTTAAAAGCGCAGGAGAAGAAACTTCAGCTAATTACTATGCTAAAGTTGTGCTGTCGCGCGATGATTTTATTGCGCGTATGAAAGCTTATTCGCCAAATTTAAGCTTTAAGAATTCAAAGCTTATAGGCGAGATCACCCGTTTTGAAAGCGGCCGCGTCAAAAGAATCCAAATAGGCGACAATACATTTAGCGGCCGTGAAATAAGAAGCATATTTTCTCTTAACTCGACAAACTTTAGCATAGACGTTTCAGATAGCATTACCTTTTCCACGATAGGCTATGGGCACGGCGTTGGTTTAAGCCAGACAGGCGCAAACGCTATGGCTAAAAAAGGCGCAAGCTATATCGATATTTTGACCCACTATTTCACCGGAGTAACAATAAAATAGTTCCCGTTTTTTTTGCTTTTGATTGCAAAGGTATTTTTTTTGCTAAACGGGGAAAAATTTTATCATGGAGGTGTAATATATGAATATTAAAGATTTTAGGGATAAGCTCTCAAATAAGCTCACCAAAAGTAACGTTAAAACTTTTTTTCGTAAACAGGGGCTGTATGTGCTTATCTTTTTATGCGTGGTTGCGGCCGGCGTTACGGCGCTTATCACATGGCCGAGGGAAGCCCCTTTGCCTGAAGAGAACGCCGATGCTTCCAAAATTGATTCGCCAAGGCTAAAAGATGAAATTGCGGTTAACCCAACGCCTACGCCGCTGCCTGCGCCAACACAAACCCCCGCCCCTACCGAGGCTTTAAAGCCCGCGTCGGGCAGCAGCAGAATAGTGCTCAAAAGGCCTGTTGAAGGACAGATAATTAAGTCGTTTTCGGGAAACGAGCTTGTTCCGTTCCCTTCGCTCGACATGTGGAAAACTCACAACGGGGTGGATATTAAAGCGGACAAAGACGCAGTTGTGGTGGCTGCGCTCTCGGGTACCGTTACGGAAGTTTACACAAACGAGGCAGACGGGGGCGTAATCGTTATATCCCATTCGGAGAAATCTAAAACGCTTTATGCGGGATTAGGCGAAATGCTGGTTGAGCCGGGGAACAGAGTTAACACGGGAGATCAGATAGGCAAAATTGGGGAGATGCCAAAAGAGCTTGATCTTTCATACCATCTGCACTTTGAGTATATAGTAAACGGAGCGTACAAAGACCCGGTGAAATATTTCAAATAACTTAAAAAGGGGTTAGCAATAGCCCCTCTTTCATTCCAAATCTGCGCCGATAACCTCACATTTTAACGCTTCCTGCAAAGCCAAAGGCACCTCAACATTGCCGTCTCCGCGCTGATAGTTTTCAAGTATAGCCGCAACCGTTCTGCCTACGGCAAGCCCGCTGCCGTTGAGCGTATGAACGTAACCGGCCTTAGCACCAATTGCTTCTCTATATTTAATGTTAGCGCGCCTTGATTGAAAATCACGATAATTTGAACATGAGGATATCTCAACATAGCGCTTATAGCTTGGCATCCAAACCTCGATATCATAGGTGTTTGCCGACGCAAAGCCAAGATCTCCGGTGCACAATTGCACAACCCTGTACGGCAATTGCAAATGCTGCAAAACACTTTCCGCATCGGCAAGCAGATTGAGCAGCTCTTGCTCGGAATGCTTAGGCTTTACAAACTTTACAAGCTCAACTTTGTTAAACTGGTGCAGCCTGATAAGCCCCCGGGTGTCTCTGCCCGCGCTGCCTGCCTCCGCCCTAAAGCACGCGCTGTATGCGCAATGATAAACCGGAAGCTTCGTTATCACGCAGTCACGGTACATATTTGTCACCGGCACCTCGGCAGTCGGTATTAGAAAACAGTCCGAATCCGCAAGTTTAAACGCATCTTCTTCAAACTTGGGCAGCTGGCCTGTACCCAACATTGATTCCCTGTTAACTATAAACGGCGTAAACACCTCCGTATATTTTAGCGAATGCAAATTGAGCATGAAGTTTACTAATGCACGTTCTAAACGGCTGCCCATCCCCTTATACAGCGCAAACCGCGCGCCCGACAGTTTTGCCGCGGTTTCAAAGTCCAATATGTTAAGCCTTGTGCCAATATCCCAATGGGCGCACGGTTCAAAATTAAACTTGCGCGGTTGCCCCCATTTTTTTATTTCAACGTTATCTGAATCATCCTTACCCAAAGGTACATATGCAAACGGCTCGTTAGGCACAAGCAACATAGCATTGTTTAATTCCGCTTCAACTTCGGCAAGTTTTAAATCTAATTCTTTAACTTGTTCGGAAAGCTGTTTTAGCCCGTCCAGCAGCGCGGTAACGTCTTTGCCTTCCTTTTTATCATGCGGTATTTGTTTGGACGCCGTGTTTCTTTGGTTTTTTAGCGCTTCGACAGATACGATAATTTGCCGCCTTTGCTCGTCAAGCGCAATTATCTTTTCAACCGCTCCTTTTACCCCGCGTTTTTCGAGTGCCGATTTTACTTGCTTTGGCACAGTGCGTATTCTTTTTATATCGAGCATAGCCTACCTCTAAAACTAAATTTGCAAATTTGTGCGCGTTACATGCGCTCCGGCGCTTCTACGCCAATAAGCCAAAGGCCTGTTTTAATAACCTGCTTAACGCACGAAGAAAGAGCTAGCCTGGCGGCTGTTTTTTGCCTGTCCTCGTCTATTATGCGGTGTTCGTAATAAAAACGATTAAACGCCTTGGCAATCTCAAGCGTGTGCCTTGTTACAATGTATGGCTCGTTTTTTTCACAAGCCCTTAAAACTGCGTCCGAAAAAGAATGCAGCAGCTTAGCGACAATAAACGCTTGCTTATTGTCAAGCGCCGAAATGTTCATTTGTTCTTTCCGCCAATCAAAACCCGCCTTACGCAAAAGGCTTGCACAGCGCGCGTGCGTATACTGAACATAAGGGCCGGTTTCTCCGTCAAAGTTTAAAACTCTATCAAAAGAAAATGATATATCTTTAATGCGCGCCGAAAGAAGAGTGTCAAAAACAACAGCGCCAACCCCTACAACCTTTGCAACCTCGTGCTTGCATTCAAGGTTAGGTGATTTTTCGTCAATTATCGCAACCGTTTTGTCTATTGCGCGTTCAAGCACGTCCTGCAAGAACACAACCTTGCCCCTTCTTGTAGATAAAGTGCCGTCTTCAAGCGAAACCATGCCAAATGCAACGTGCTCTAAATCCGAAGCCCAGGCATAACCCATCTTCTCGATTACTGCAAACAACTGTTTAAAGTGCAGGTTTTGCTGGTATGCAACAACATACAAACATTTATGAAAACCGTATGTTTGTTTTCTATAAAAGGCGGCCGCTAAATCCCTCGTGGAATAAAGCGTTGCTCCGTCTGATTTAAGCACAATACACGGAGGCAACGGTTCGTTTAGCCTTACAACATAAGCCCCGTCCGATAGCTCGAGCATTCCCTTTTGCCTCAGCTCGTCTATAACCGGCTGCATCTTATCGTTATAAAAGCTTTCGCCCGCATAACTATCAAAAGTTACGCCTAACATGCCGTATATTTGGTTAGCTTCCTTTAGCGTAAGCCGTTTAAACCAATCAAAAATTTCAAGCGCTTTTTTATCGCCGTCTTCTATTTTTTTAAACCATATTCGCCCTTGCTCGTTTAGGCTTTCATTCTTTTTGGCTTCATCGTGAAAGCGCACATAGAGCTCAAGCATTGCGGAAACCGCATTCTTTTCTATATCCTGCTCGTCTCCCCATTTTGTATAAGCGGCGATTAGCTTTCCAAATTGCGTGCCCCAATCCCCCAAATGGTTTATACCAACTGTTTTATAGCCCAAAAACCCATAAATGCGGTAGAGCGCCGCACCTATTACGGTAGAAGAAAGATGCCCGATATGAAATGGCTTGGCTATGTTTATTGACGAGTAATCAATGCAAACCGTTTTGCCGCTTCCGATGTCGGAGCCGCCGTAATTGTTTCCGGACTGTTTTATTTCTTCAAGCACATTGTCAACAAAGAACTGTTTGTCAATGTAAAAGTTAATATATCCGTTAACCGGATTAACGTTTGACACAAAAGAGGGCGGCTTTATGTTCGCGCTTAGCTCTTTTGCAATGACAGCGGGTGACTTGCGATACTTTTTTGCTAAAACAAAACACGGGAAAGCATAATCGCCCATGTCCGAATCGGCGGGAATTTCAATAAGCGATGCCGCTTCTTGTTCTGAAATTTTTGCGGCATCGGCTATCCTGCAGGCAATTGCATTTTTGTAATCCATAATTCCGCCTTTGTTGATTATTACTAAAAGAATATATCACATAATCGTTTAATTATGCAATGCGAGCGGGTTTTTCCCAAAACCAAAAACAACAGGTTTAATTGCAAATTTAACGTTCTTCTCTAAAATATGCTACTCCGAGACTGCCGGGCATAGGGTTCTTTTTTGATTTTTTAACCGATACAAGCAGCAAAACGATTATGGTAAAAACGTAAGGCAGCATATCGACAAACTGTATTGGAATATACACCCCGAGCGACTGCAGTTGAAACCCTATAATCTTAAGTCCCCCGAAAATATATGCCCCAAGAAGAGCCCTGACCGGGTTCCACACCGAGAATATTACAAGCGCAACCGCTATCCAACCCATTCCTCCTGTTATACCCGGCTGCCATGTTGTGCTGTAATGCAAAGAAAGATACGCTCCGGCAATTCCTGAAAATATGCCTCCTATGCAAATATGCGCATATTTGCTGCCGTTAACCCTTATGCCGGCAGCATCGGCCGCACCCGGGTTTTCTCCAACCATGCGCGCCCTTAACCCCGCAGTTGTTCTGCCAAGATAAATCCACATAAGAATTGCGGCAATATATCCGAAATATACAAGAATGCTTTGGTTAAACAAAGCCTGCCCGATAACAGGTATTTTTGAAATAAGAGGCAGCGCAATGCGTTTATAAACGCCCGTCACCGTTGTGCTCAGAGTTAGTCCCGTTACCGACTTGCCGATAAAATCCGCCAGCCCGGTGCCGAATATAGTAATTGAAAGCCCGGTGACAACTTGGTTGGCGCGCAGCGTGACTGTTAAAAATGCATATATCAGCGCACCCGCGCCCCCCGCCGCCATACCCGCCAACAGCGCAAAAAACGGGCTTCCCGAAGCCATTCCAGTAACAAATGAGAAAGCGGCGCCAAGCAGCATCAATCCTTCTACTCCAAGGTTTAGGTTCCCCACCTTTTCCGTAATAGTCTCGCCGAGGGTTGCCAAAAGCAATGGCGTGCCCGAAGATATGGTAGCCGCAAGAAACGAAGATAGAATATCCAATATCTATTTACCCTCCTTAGCGTTAAAGAATACCACTTTATATTTTATAAAAAACTCGAACGCCAAAACAAAAAGCAAAATAAGCCCATGAAACACCGATGCCGCGGCGCTCGGTATGTTGTGGGCTGTTTGTATAAAGTTGCTCCCCTGAATTAACGCCGCAAACAAAATGCAGACCGCGCCTATGGCAACAGGGTTTAACCGGGCAAGCCAGGCGGTTATTATTGCAGTATACCCGTACCCCGCCGAAAGCGTCTCGTTTAATGTATGCTCAACCCCTACAGCTTGTATCATACCCGTAAGCCCTGCCAACGCGCCGCCCGCACATACGGTCAACACAACGGTTTTAGCAACGTTAATGCCCGCATAGCGTGCAGTATCGACCGATTCGCCTATAACCTTAATTCTGTATCCGCCTTTGCTGTAGCTAATAAACAAATACATAACCGCAATTAAAGCCACAGCAACAATCCAGCCGGCGTTTACACCAAAGATATCGGGGAGCAGCGCATTTTGTTCAAACATCTTAATCTTTGGAAACCCAAGCGCCTTTGGGTCTTTCCATGCGTTATATTGAAGATATTGAATAAACTTTATGGCTACGTAGTTTAGCATAAGCGTGACAAGCGTTTCGTTTGTAGCCCATTTAACCCTAAGAAACGCAGGTATTGCCGCCCAAAGCGCGCCCGCAATCAAAGACGCGCCCATCATCGCCGCAAACAGCAACCAAGCGGGCCAATCTGAACAAAAGAGCGCAAAATACGAAGCAGCAAAAGCGCCCATGCATATCTGCCCCTCCGCGCCAATGTTCCAGAATTTCATTCTAAACGCAAGGGAAATTCCAAGCGACGTTATTACAAGAGGCACTGCGAACTCTATCGTTTTGGCAATCCTTCGGGCATTCCCAAAAGCGCCTTCCAACAACGAAACCATAGCGGATACAGGATCGTATCCCGCTATTGCAAGAAACGCCATTCCCGTTAAAACGGCACAGGCTATTCCGGCTAACCTTATTAAAAAAGCCTTGTTGGCGCCGATATTATCTCTAACGACAATTCTCATTGTATGTTCTCCATCTTTTGCCCTGTCATCATCAAACCAAGGGTTGTTTTAGAAACCTTTCGCGCATCCGCAATTCCGGTTACGCTTCCGTGACACAAAACAAGAATTCTATCACAAAGCTGCATAAGAACGTCCAAATCTTCGCCTACATAGATTATTCCCGTGCCCGCCTCTTTACGAGCGTTTATCAGCGAATATATTTGCATAGCCGCGCCTATGTCAAGCCCCCGCACAGGGTACGCCATAATAAGAAGTTTGGGGCCGGAACGCAGCTCGCGTCCAACCAATACTTTTTGTATATTGCCCCCCGACAGCCTGCTGACCTGAAACCCGATATGCGGGGTGTCTATTGAAAGCTGTTTAACAACGTCTTTCGCCATCAGCGCATATATGTCGTTTTTAAGGAAAAACCCTTTTTGGGTGTTGTGCTCTTTTAGAATCATATTTTCCGTAATGCTCATGCCGGCAACAAGCCCCATCCCGAGCCGGTCTTCTGGAACAAAACTCATCGAAACCCCGCGTTTTATTATATCCACCGGCCTCAGTTTGCTTAAATCTTCCCCTAAAAGGTTGATTGTCCCCCTATAATTGGGGTTTAGCCCCGCAAGCGTTTCACACAGGTTTTTCTGGCCGCTGCCGGCAACGCCCGCAACTCCAAGTATCTCTCCCCCGTAAACTTCAAACGATATATCCTTCAATGCTTTTGTACCGTCAGCGTTGTTTGAGCTAAGCGAATCGACGCAAAGCAGCTTTTCGCCCCGTTTTGCTTTTGTCCTCGCTATAGACAGGTCTACCTCTTTTCCCACAATGTGGCGTACTAATTCTAATTCGTCAACATCGCGCGTGTTAAAAGTTGCGACGGACTTTCCTTTGCGCAGCACCGTAATCCTATCGGTTACGGCCATAACTTCGCCAAGTTTATGGGAAATAAATATGATTGATTTGCCGGCGTCTCGCATATAGCGCATAATACCAAACAGCTTTTCTGTCTCTTGAGGCGTTAGTACGGCCGTAGGCTCGTCTAAAATAAGCACCTGCGCGCCTTTATAAAGTATTTTAACAATTTCAACCGCCTGTTTTTGTCCCACGGGCATATCTTTAATATAGCTGCATAGGTCAATGTCAAACCCATAGCTTTTTAACAATCCGCTAATCTGCTTATGTTCTTTTGCGCTGTTCTTAAATATACCTTTCGGGTTTGAAACTAAAATATTGTCGAGCGCGGTAAAAGCTTCCGCCAACTTAAAGTGTTGGTGTATCATGCCAATACCATACGAAATCGCAACAGCCGGCGAAGAGACAGCAGTTTTAACGCCGTTAATATAAATCTCACCCGAATCGGGCCTGTACAACCCTGACAATATGTTCATCAGAGTAGATTTGCCCGAGCCGTTTTCACCTAAAACAGCGTGGATTTCCCCCTTCTTCAGAGAGAAATCCACGCAATCATTTGCCGTTACACTGCCAAATTTTTTTGTTATTCTTTTTAAACAGACAACAGTGTGCGCGCTCATCATTTATTCCGCTGAAATCTTGCCTATAACGTTGTCGCTAAGCCACTGCATTGAAAGCATAGCTTCATCACTTAATACTTCGCCTTCCGCCGCAACAATATTGCCCTCGTTGTCATAAAGCGGCCCGGAAAATACATCCCATGTTGCGTCTTTAAGTTTGGCCTTATAGTTATCGACCAATTCCTGTGCGCCATTAGGAGCATTTTTTGTAATTACAACGTCTACAACGCCTTCATCCATTCCGCCCCAATAGTTTTTGTTCTCGTATTTCCCGTCAATTAAGCTTTTAATAACCTGTTTATAATACGGCTCCCAATTCCAGACGGCCGATGCTATGTTGGCGTTCGGCGCGGCGTCTATCATATCGCAGTGGTAGCCCACCGAGAACACGCCTTCTTCCTCCGCCGCCTGCTGCGGGCTTGTTGCGTCCTGATGCTGGCCTATTACATCGCACCCTTTGGAGATAAGCGTTTTTGCGGCTTCTTTTGCCTTTACCGCATCCACCCAATCGCCTGTCCATACAACCTCTACCGTGGCGTTGGCATTAGCGGCCTTAACGCCAAGTGCGAATGCGTTCATGCCTCGCACAACTTCGGGAATAGGAAAAGCCGCAACATATCCAATCTGGTTTGTTTGTGTTGCAAGCCCCGCGACAAGACCGGATAAGAAACGCGCCTGATAAATACGGCCAAAGTAGTTTGCAAAGTTAGTGTCGTTCGATTTATAACCGCTGCAATGCAAGAAATTAACGTCCGGATAATCGGCCGCTTTTTTCTCCACATGGTCCATATAACCGAAAGAACATGCGAATATTACATTGCAGCCCTGATCAACCATATTGTCGATAACATCTTCAACTTCTGCGCCTTCGGGCACTAGTTCTTTATATATGGTTTCAATTCCGTACTCGGTTTCGACAGCTTTCCTTGCCACATCATGCGATGTTGAAAAGCCTCCGTCCGCGGCAGGCCCAATATAAATAAAGCCAGCTTTAACCTTTTTCTCTCCGGCTTTATCTGAATTAGCACAGCCAGTTAAGATGAGCGCAAAAACCATAATCAGCGCTACAACCATTGCAATAGTCTTTTTCATATTATATCCTCCTTGAAAAATTTGAAAATCATTTATTAGTATAAGCTATATTACTATAAAATCCGACATGGGCGCAAGTACTTTGCCCGGGGCTTTTTTTAAGCCGCCCGAAATCAATTGCTAAAAACAGCCTCTTTTATTAAGCCTATGCACTCTCTTATATGGCTTGGGATAAGCACCCTAAAGTCAGTCGGCGCGCCTACGCCAAAAGCGTCTATACCGTATCTTTTCGCGGTAACCAACGCTCGGTAAACATGGTAATCGTTTGTTACAACGGCAGTAGCGCCCCCTCCGCAAGATTCTATTATACTTGAGGAATACTGCATGTTTTGAGCGGTATTGCGCGAATTTGGCTCCGTTATTATTCGCTTTTTATCTATGCCGCGCCCCGCAAGGTAGCCGCTCATTGCCTGCGCTTCCGCAAATGGTTCGTTTTCGCCCTTGCCGCCCGAAACGATACACAGCGCATAAGGGTGCTTGTTTAACAAATCGTATGCGCAATCCAACCTGCTTTTCAGCGAATTTGTCAGCCTTCCGTCGGGAAATATTCCGCAACCTAAAACCAGAACAAATTTGGGCTCAATTTTTGGGTTTGGGGCAACCATAGCTGAAAGAATAAACGCTTCTAAGAAAAGCAAAACAGCCAAGCCAACACAAGCCGATGCGGCAACAAACCTTCTTAAAGCCTTTTGTTTAATAGCCGGGCCAAATCGCTTTAACCGTACGATTCCCCATAAAATCAACAGAATTCCCGCTGCGGATAAAACCGCCATACCCAATGTTATTGCGGTTGAGCACAGCGCGGCAATAACGCCAAGGACGAATATTGCGCCCCCGGCAACTATGGATAATACAAATACTGTTTTTTTTAGTTTTCCGTTTTTCACGCTGCCTCTTACTACGCCTCGGGCGAATAAATAACCTCTAAAAGCATAAGCCCTTTTGCCGGCGCGGTTATGCCGGCGGCGTTTCTGTCTTTAGCGGCAATAATATTTGCCATACTGTCGGGAGAGCGTTTTTTCAGCCCCGTCTCGATAAGCGTCCCAACTATTATACGCGCCATATTGTAAAGAAACCCGGTGCTATTGATTATGATATGCAGCAACGGTTTTTGTTCAGTTATATCAATGCCCGCTATAGTGCGCACCGAGCTTTTTACGGAACTGCCGCTTGAACAAAATGCCGCAAAATCGTGCGTGCCTACAAGGTATTGCGCCGCCTTTCGCATCGCCCCGATATCGAGTTTGCCGCGCACGTGCGCCGCGCTGTTTCTCAATAACGCGGGAGCATGAACGCTATTGTGTATTGTATATCCGTATGTCTTGCTAACAGCGCAATATCGTGCATGAAATTGCGTAGTCACGCTACAAGAATCCTTAACCCGAATGTCGGGCGGCAAATGCATATTTATCGCAAAACATATCTTTTCTGCAGGTATTGAGCAATTTGTATCAAAATGCGCAACCTGCGAAGCGGCATGTACCCCTGCGTCCGTTCTGCCCGCGCCGTTTATGCAAACCGTTTCTCCCGTTGCGGCAAGAAAAGCGCGTTCGAGCATTTCTTGAATGGAAACAGCGTTTTTTTGGCGTTGCCAGCCCGAATAATTTGTGCCGTCATATTCGATAGTCAGTTTTACCCGCATGGGCTTGCACCTTCCTAATACCCGAACGCAGCAAAAACAATAAGCCCCGCCACAAACAGAGTTGCAAAAAAGTCTCTTAAATGCAACCGCATAACCTTCATTCTCGTGCGCCCCTTTCCGCCGTTGTAACAGCGCGATTCCATCGCAAACGCAAGCTCGTCCGCACGCCTGAACGCGCCCACAAACAAAGGCACCAACAAAGGCACCATGCCCGCTGCGCGTTTTAGCACATTTCCGGAATCAAATTCCGCACCCCTTGCCGTCTGAGCCTTCATTATTTTATCGGTCTCTTCAATCAACGTTGGAATAAAACGCATTGCAATCGTCATCATCATAGAAAGCTCATGCACCGGGAATCTAATAACTTTCAGCGGCCTTAGCAGGCTTTCAAGCGCATCGGTCAACGAAATAGGGGAGGTTGTAAGCGTTAACAATGTTGTTGTGGTTATAAGATAAATTAACCTTATCGCAAGCCTTGCGGCGTTTATAAGCCCCTCTTCCGTAATCCGCAATATCCACCACGAAAACAGCTCGGTTCCGCCCGAATAAAAAAAGGTGTTGAGCACGAAAGTAAAGATAAGTATAAACCAGAGCGGTTTAAGCCCTTGAATCACATATTTTACGCTCAGTTTTGACAGAAAAATCACTATGACGAAAAACAAAAACACAACCGCATACCCTATTACGGTGTGTACTAAAAACACGAGCACAATAACCGCCACAGTCAATATTAACTTAATGCGCGCGTCCAATCGGTGGACAATAGAGTTGCCGGGAAAGAATTGCCCGAGAGTAATATTTTTTATCATTGATTGCCTCCAAGTATGCGGGTTACGCATTCTTCGAGCTGAGCGATACGTATCACATTTTCAGGTACGTTTTTGCCCTTTTCGCGAAGCCCCTGCGCAATCTCCGATACATACGGCACATCAAGCCCTATCTGTTGCAACAACCTCTTTTGCGCGAATACTTTAGCAGGTGTATCGTCCATTACAAGCTTTGCTCCGTTTAGTACCGCAACACGGTTTGCATTCTCGGCAAGATCGTCCATTGAATGGGTTATCATAATTATGGTGACCCCTTCGCCGTTTAGCTTAGTAATAAGCTTCATAAGGTGCGCGCGCCCTTTCGGGTCTAACCCCGCCACCGGTTCGTCTAAAATAAGCACCTGCGGCCCCATAGCAAGCACTCCCGCAATTGCAACCCGTCTTTTTTGGCCTCCGGAAATCTCAAAAGGCGAAAGGTTTTTCATCTTGTCGTACTCAAGCTCCATCAGCTTCATCGCCTGTCTAACCCGCACGTCTGTATCCTCTTCCGATACGTTAATCTTGCGGGGGCCAAAAGCAATGTCCTTGTATACAGTCTCTTCAAACAGCTGATGTTCGGGATATTGAAACACAACGCCAATATACCGGCGCAGCCGCTTTTTGTCGTAACCCTTTTCATTTATGTCATAACCGTCAATAATAACGCGTCCGGACGTTGGTTTTAGCAGCCCTGCCATAAGCCCGATAAGCGTGGTCTTCCCCGAGCCGGTATGCCCGATAATACCTAAAAATTCCCCGTCATCAATTTTCAAGCTGACTTCTTCTACCGCCGTTGATTCAAACGGCGTTGCGGGCATATAGACATATGTTAATCTATCTAACTCAATAGGCATATCTTTTCCACCAATTCGTCGGTTGAAAGGGGGCATTCACCTAATTTAAAACCTTTGTTTTTTAGCCTGTGATAAAGCGCAATATGAGGCGGCGCTTCAAGCCCTGCGTCCGCAAGCAGTTCTTCATCCGCGAAAATCTCTCTTGGCGTGCCCTTTGCCATTATGCGCCCTTCCTTCATAACAATAACGCTGTCGGCATAAAGCGCTTCTTCCATGTAATGAGTAATAAGCAATATCGTTTTGCCGCTTTTATTGAGCTTGGCGATAGTCGAAAGCACTTCTTTTCTGCCCTCCGGGTCAAGCATTGCAGTCGGCTCGTCAAACACTATTATCTTTGGTTGCATGGCTAAAACCCCCGCGATAGCAACGCGCTGTTTCTGACCGCCCGAAAGCATATGCGGCGCGCGGTCGGCATACTCGCTCATGTTTACCGAAGATAAAGCCGCATCGACACGCTCTCTTATTTGTGCCGGCGGTATTCCTATATTCTCCGGCCCGAATGCGACGTCTTCTTCCACAATGGTGGCGACAAGCTGGTTGTCGGGGTTTTGAAATACCATACCTGCGCATTTGCGTATCTTCCAAACTTTCGATTCATCTTTAGTGTCCATACCATCAACCGTCACTTTTCCCGATCCGGGCAAATACAGTGCGTTTATGTGTTTTGCAAGAGTGGATTTGCCCGAGCCGTTTTGCCCTATTACGGCAACAAACTCCGCTTCTTTCACGGCAAAAGAAATATTATCGATAGCGGGGGGTATGTCATGCTCGTTAGAATACGTATACGAAACTGATTGCACATTTATAATATTCAAGTTAAATCCGCCTTTTTATTTGTTTAATTATACACCAAAAGGCTTTGAAATAAAAACCTCAAAGCCTTTCGCACTGTAAAATCATATTTGCTATCAGACAAGCTCTAATATAACTATTTCGGCAGCATCGCCGCGGCGCGGCCCCTTTTTGATGATACGGGTATATCCGCCGCCGGTGCCAAGCTGCTTGGCACGCTCGTAATATTTTGGGCCGTATTCCCTGAACATTTTTTCTACAAGCGGGTTTGACACAAAAGCTGTGCGTTTTTTATAGTCGAACTTGCT
This sequence comes from uncultured Christensenellaceae bacterium, assembly GCA_964441275.1. GTDB lineage: Bacteria > Bacillota > Clostridia > Christensenellales > SZUA-584 > SZUA-584. The sequence continues at coordinate 22,836 of CAYTUG010000011.1, forward strand.
TTCGCCGGCTTTTTTTGGTTCGGGCACATTGTACAGATATTTCATAAGTTTGCGCCTTGCCACCAACCTTGACGGCGTATCGTTTGTAACCTTGCTTTTTATATTTTCACCGTCTTTATGTACCGTTTTAACAACGCTGACGGTGTTTTTATGCTCTTTTACAGCAATCGTAATTAGCTTTTCCGCAATACTTCTTGCTTCTTTAGCGCGCGCAAGCGTAGTTTCAATGCGCCCGTGCCACAACAACCCGGTAACAAGGTTGCGAAGCGTAGCTTGCCTTTGGTCCTGTTGCTGATTTAGCTTTCTGTATCCAGCCATTATAGCCTCCCCATTTGCCGCGAAACCAAATATGCGGCGTAAATATAAATCTTAATCGTCAATCCTGAGCGACAGCCCCAAAGCCGCCAACTTCTGCTCAACCTCTTCTAAGGATTTGCGCCCAAGATTGCGTACCTTCATCATCTCTTCCTCGCTGCGTTTAATAAGCTCTTCCACCGTATTGATACCGGCGCGTTTTAGGCAGTTGTAAGAACGTACGGAAAGATCAAGCTCTTCAATCATAATTTCTAAAACTTTTTCTTTCTTATCCTCTTCCGGCTCAACCATAATTTCAACGTCACGCACGTGTTCCGTTAGCGTTACGAACTGCGCCAAATGCTCGCTTAAAATTTTTGCCGCAAGCGAAAGCGCTTCATCGGTAGCTATTGTTCCGTTTGTCCACAGCTCTAACGAGAGTTTATCATAATCTGTCATTTGCCCAACGCGGGTATTCTCAACGGTAAAGTTAACCTTGCGCACGGGAGTAAACAAAGAATCTACAGGTATTATTCCTATTGGCATTTCGGACCCTTTGTTGTTTTCCGCCAACACATAGCCCCTGCCTCTTTCAACCGTTATCTCTAAATACAAGTTTGCGTCTTTACTGACGGTAGCAATATGCATATTCGGGTTTAATATCTCAACATCTGCGTCCATCGCAAGATCGGCAGCCGTAACATCTTTTGGTCCGAATACATCGAGTATAAGCGTTTTGGGCTCGTCAACGTACATTTTAACCGCCAAGCCTTTTAAGTTCATAACAATATTTACTACATCTTCGCACACCCCGGGAATAGTAGAAAATTCGTGAAGAACGCCGTTTAGCCTAACTCTTGTCACGGCAGCGCCCGGCAAACACGATAAAAGCACGCGCCTTAATGAATTGCCAATAGTAGATCCAAAGCCGGGCTCAAGCGGCTCCATTACGTATTTAGCATACGTATTATCCTCTGATTTTGTAATACACTCAATATTCGGCTTTTCAATCTCTAACATTATAACCCTCCCGTTATAAACAAATATATTTTTTTCGAGGGCAACCGCTAATACGCTTATTTGGAGTAATACTCAACTATCAAGTGCTCCTCTATCGTAAGATCCATATCCTCCCTGGCCGGTTCGGCAACAACTTTACCCGTAAGGTTAGCGTTATCCATTTCAAGCCAGCTTGGCATCGGATGCGCTTCGCTTTCGCGCAATTCTTTAAAGCGCTCGCCGTCTGCGGATCTTTTCTTTACGGTTATCTGATCGCCGACGCCAACAAAATACGAAGGTATATCAATCTTTTTTCCGTTAACTTGTATATGACCGTGCGTTACGATTTGGCGCGCCTGCGCGCGGGAATCTGCAAACCCTAACCTGTATACTATATTATCAAGCCGCAATTCCAACAGCTTTAAAAGGTTCTCGCCCGTCTTGCCCTTCATGCGCTCCGCAAGCCTGTAGTATTTTTCGAACTGCGCTTCCATCATTCCGTAAGCGCGTTTAACCTTTTGTTTTTCACGCAGCTGTAATCCGTATTCGGATACTTTCCTTCTGCCCCTCGTTTGCATTCCGGGCGCGGTTGGGCGCTTTACCACCGAACATTTGGCGGTATAGCACCTATCGCCTTTTAAAAACAGCTTGCAGCCTTCCCTGCGGCAAAGGCGGCAAACGGAACCTGTATATCTTGCCATTTATAGTTTACCTCCTTATACTCTGCGACGCTTAGGCGGGCGGCAGCCGTTATGCGGTATGGGCGTAACGTCTTTTATCAAGCAAACCTCAAGCCCCGCCGTCTGCAGCGCGCGAATTGCCGCTTCTCTGCCCGAGCCCGGGCCTTTTATATACACGTCGACGAAACGCAATCCATGTTCCATGGCCGCGCTTGCGGCCTTTTCGGCAGCTATCTGAGCGGCAAACGGCGTGCTCTTTCTTGAGCCTTTAAAACCCATACCGCCCGAGCTTGCCCACGAAAGTGTGTTGCCGGCAACGTCTGTCATCGTGACCATTGTATTGTTAAAAGAAGCGCGAATGTGCGCCTGGCCGCGCTCAATATTCTTTTTTTCTTTTCGCTTTCTTGACACTGTCTTTGGCTTTGCCATTAGCTATCCTCACTTTCTCTTTCCGCCCGCAGTACGCTTTGGACCCTTTTGCGTTCTTGCGTTCTGTTTGGAGCTTTGTCCTCTTACGGGTAAACCCTTACGATGCCTTATGCCCCGGTAGCATCCTATTTCCATAAGGCGTTTTATGTTCATAGTGACATCACGCCTTAAATCACCCTCAACTTTTAAATTCCTGTCTATATATTCCCTTAATTTGCCGACATCAAACTCGGTCAAATCTTTAACCCTTATATCAGGGGAGATATCTGTCGATGCCAATATTTCGCGGGATTTTTTTAGCCCTATTCCGTAAATATACGTTAAGCCTATCTCAACTCTTTTCTCCCTTGGCAGGTCAACACCAGCAATACGCGCCACTTAGATTACACCTCCGAAATTAATTATATAGAAGCCATACGGATTGGAATAACTCCCAGCCGCATCCGTATAAGCATTCATCCTTGCGTTTGTTTATGTCTTGGGTTAGGGCAAATAACCATAACCTTACCCTTGCGTTTTATAACCTTGCATTTTTCACATATCGGTTTAACCGATGGTCTAACTTTCATCGTTTGTTCCTCCTTAAAGATGTTAGCCTTTGCCGCGCCACGTTATACGCCCCCTTTTTAAATCGTACGGGGATATTTCAACCGTTACTTTATCGCCCGGCAGTATACGTATATAATGCATCCGCAATTTGCCTGAAATGTGTGCGAGTATCTTATGGCCATTCTCTAACTCAACCTCAAATACGGCATTTGGAAAGGCTTCAATAACCCTACCCTCCATCTCAATGACATCACCTTTTGACAAATTGCTTCCCCTTTCTAAGCATCTATTTCGCTCTTAAACGCCCTTAAAGCGCTGCGAATCTCCGCGTCAAAAACTTTCACACCTGTTTTAAGTTTATCCGCAATACCCTCAAACACTTTAGGGGTTAGCCTTAAGTGCTTTGTCTTCTTCTTTTTCGGGCGATCCTTAGGTCTTAAATCGCCATCCGCTATATATACATATTGTTCGTCAATTATGCTAACAATAATAAAATACCTGTTTTTGTCCCGTCCAGCAATGGATACGGCCGCTCTGCCTATTTGCACGGGATATTCTATCACTTTAGGCTCACTCCTTTACGCCTGGGTCAGTATCGTTGGACCGTTTTGTGTCAGCGCTACAGTATTTTCAAAGTGTGCCGATAAACTTCCGTCTTTTGTGCGCACCGTCCAGCCGTCCGGCATAGTTATAACCTCTTTTTGCCCGCTGTTTACCATAGGCTCAATGGCTAACACCATACCTGTTGTTAGCCGCGGCCCCTTGCTTGCGCCAACATAGTTCGGGACGCTTGGTTGTTCATGCAACTGTCTGCCTATCCCGTGCCCGGCAAGCTCTCGAACCACCGAGAATCCGGCGTCCTCTGCGGTTTTTTGAACAGCCCGGGAAATGCTGCATAACCTTTTGCCTTGCTGAAAAGCTTGCATGCCCGCAAAAAACGCTTGTTCGGTCACTTCGATTAAGCGTGCCGCCTGCTCGCTGATGTTGCCCACCGCAAACGTTTTGGCGTTATCGCTATGATACCCTTTATATTTTACCCCTAAGTCAACGCTTACGATATCTCCGGCTTTTAACGCCCTGTGCGATGGAATTCCGTGGACAACTTCATCGTTTACAGATATACACGCGGCTGCGGGATAGTTGCAATACCCCAAAAAAGAAGGTTCGCCGCCTTGTTTGGCTATAAAGCGCCTCGCTATTGCGTCAAGCTCAAGAGTGGTGACGCCCGGGCGCACGGCCTCGCCAACGATACAAAGCGCTTGCGCCGATATCCTGCCGGCATCGCGCATAATCTCAATTTCCCGGGGCGATTTAATCACTATCATACACCGCGTATATTACCGCAAGTATGTTATGCGTTATATCCTCAATAGTACCGTTGTCCGGAATATTATGCAGTATTCCGCGCTCCGTATAAAAATCGACCAACGGTTTTGTCTTGTTTTTGTATTCGGCAAGCCTTTTTCGCACAGTCTCTTCGTTGTCGTCCTCACGTGTATAGAGCCCGCCGCCGCATTTTGGACACTTTGTCGTATCTCCAAGATCTGCTTGCCTGTATATTGCGCCGCAGTCGCCGCATACTCTGCGCCCGCAAATGCGCTTAACTATCTGATCGTCCCGCGAATCAATGTTTATCACTGCGTCGAGCGTGGTTAATGATTCCAACTCTTTTGCCTGCCCTTTAGTGCGCGGAAAGCCGTCGAGTATAAACCCTTTCTTTGCGTCCTGCTTTGCGATACGCTCTTTAATCATTCCCATAATAACATCGTCGGGCACCAGCTTGCCTTCGTTGATATATTCCTTTGCCTTCATGCCAAGATCTGTTCCGTTTTTTATCTCTTGGCGCAGCATATCGCCCGTCGAAATGTGCGGTATTTCAAACTTAGCGGCAAGTTTAACCGCTTGCGTTCCTTTGCCCGCGCCCGGCGGTCCTAAAAACATTAAATTCATAAAACACCTCTATTTTAAGAACCCCTTGTAATGACGCATCATCATTTGGGATTCAAGATGCCTTGTGGTTTCAAGAGCAACGCTTACCATAATAAGAAGGCTTGTGGCGCCAAACGAAGATGTAAACCCAACCACAGCACCCAAACCGGTCGGTATGGTTGCCAATAAAGCAAGGAATATAGCGCCGAACAGCGTTACCCTAACCAGTATCTTGCTAAGATAATCGGACGTGGGCTTGCCGGCGCGTATGCCCGGCAAAAAACCGCCGTTCTGCTGCAGGTTTTTTGATACTTCAATAGGGTTAAATGTCGCCTGCGAATAGAAAAAAGTAAAGAAGAATATCAGCAGAGCGAAAACCACAAGATAAAGCGGTTTGTCAGCGCCCATAACCGCGTCATACCCCGCCCGCGTTTCGGGAGCCATAAAGCCCATAATCATAGTTGGAAACTGCAGCAACGTCATCGCAAATATAAGAGGCATAACGCCCGATTGGTTTATCTTCATGGGTATGTGCGTTGACTGCCCGCCGTAAATCTTTCTGCCTATAACCCTTTTTGCATACTGTACCGGAATTCGCCTTTCACCTAAATCAATAAAAGTTATTCCGGTGATGATCGCTATTGAAACAACGAGCACCGCAACTAAAGTAATTATAGAGCCCGAACCGACAAAAGCGTTCGCCACGGCAGCGTATATAGTTCCGGGCAGCCTTGAAATAATGTTTATAAATATTATAAGCGATATTCCGTTGCCCACTCCGTTTTCCGTGATATGCTCTCCTATCCACATGATAAGCGCCGTGCCCGCCGTCAAACAAAGAACTATTGTTATCTGGTTTATTATAAGGGGCGTTCCAACATCAAGCAGCGCGTTTTCGCCGAATATGGTTAACAATCCTATTGCCTGAATGAGACCTAACGCAACCCCCGCATAGCGCGTTATTGACGCTATTTTCTTGCGGCCTTCCGGGCCTTCTTTAGACATCCTCTCAAGCGCGGGAATAGCCATAGTCAACAAGTTCATGATAATGGATGCGGTTATATACGGCATTATGCCCAACGCAAATAACGAAAAGCTTGATAAAGCGCCGCCCGCAAACAAATCGATAAACCCGCCGAGTGCGTATTTGTTTACTTCGCCTGCAACATAGGCAACGTTAACTCCCGGCACGGTGACCGCCGTTCCTATTCTGTAAACAAACAGCATCATAAGGGTGTATATCATCTTTTTTCTGATATCGGCAACTTTCCATGCGTTTCGAAGCGTACTAAACATTATTCAACCACCTCAACCGTTCCACCGGCGGCAACAATTTTTTCGGCCGCAACCTCTGTGAACTTTGTTGCCTTAACGGTAAGTTTTTTTGTAAGCTCTCCATTGCCCAACACTTTTAGCCCGTCGTTGATCTTTCTGATTAGCTTTTGTTCTTTAAGAAAAGCCGCGCTAATCTCTGTGCCGTCTTCAAAACGGTTAAGCTCGCACACGTTTACCGTTGCGTACTCCTTGGCAAAAATGTTTGTAAACCCTCTTTTGGGCAACCGCCGTGAAAGCGGCATCTGACCGCCTTCAAAACCGGGCCGGACACCACCGCCGCTTCTGCTTTTCTGGCCGTCCTGACCGCGCGTTGATGTTTTGCCGAGCCCAGATCCAATTCCCCTGCCGACACGTTTTTTTGTTTTCCTTGAACCTGAAGCCGGTTTTAAATCGCTAAGTTTCACAGCTTGCCCTCCCCGCTAAACATCGAGCACCTTAACAAGGTGCGTTACTTTTTTAATCATTCCCCTGATACATTCGTTATCATCGTGTTCCGCCACCGCATTTAACTTGCGCAGCCCAAGCGCTTCAACGGTAGCTTTTTGTTCTTTCGCATATCCTATCGGGCTTTTAACAAGCTGAACTTTAATCTTTGCCTTTTTCTTTGCCATAGCTATATAAAGCCCTCCTTTAACTTAATTGTTCCGCGCTTACACCGCGCATTTTTGCGTATTGCTCCGCAGTTTTAAGCATTTTTAGCCCCTCTAACGTGGCTTTGACGCAATTTACAGGCGTGTTGGAACCTTGGGATTTTGTCTTAATATCCTTTACGCCCGCAAGCTCAAGCACCGCCCTCGCCGGTCCTCCGGCAATAACGCCGGTACCTTCTTGCGCAGGCATAAGCAGCACTCTTCCTCTTCCAAAAATGCCTATTACTTCGTGCGGTATGGTGGTTCCTACTATAGGCACGTTTACAAGAGAGCGCTTAGCCTTTTGCACCGCCTTGGTAATAGCATCGGGTATCTCGGCCGCCTTACCAAGAGCCGCGCCTACGCGCCCTTTTTCATCGCCCACAACCACAAGCGCCGTAAAGCTAAAATTTCTTCCGCCTTTAACAACCTTTGCGACTCTATTAACGTAAACAAGTTTTTCTTTAAACTCTTGCTCTTCTTCTTTTCTAAAGTTCTTTCTGCCGCCCCTCGGCGCCGTCCTGTCGTTTCTTCTATCGACTTTTGTAAATGACTCGTTTTGCACCAGACAAACCTCCTATTTAAAACTTAAGCCCGGCTTCTCTGGCGCCGTCAGCCAACTGTTGAACCCTGCCCATATACACATAACCGCCCCTGTCAAATACCACTTGATCTATTCCGCTTGCCAAAGCCTTTTTGCCAATCGCATTTCCAACCAATTTTGCGGCTTGCTGTTTTGTTTTGCCGTCCATCTCGCTTTTTAAATCCGCGCTAAGCGTTGATGCGCTTGCCAATGTAACACCTTTTGCATCGTCTATCAGCTGCGCATATATATGAACGGAGCTGCGAAATACGTTAAGCCTTGGTTTTGTTGAAGTACCTATAATTTTGTTGCGCACTCTCTTATGGCGAACCTTGCGCATTTGATTTCTGTCTTCTTTTATAAACACTTATTGTCACCTCTTTACATTCCGGTCTTGCCGACTTTGCGCAGTATCTGCTCGTTCTGGTAACGTATGCCTTTGCCTTTATAAGGCTCGGGCGGACGAATACCGCGTATATCTGCAGCCACCTGTCCGACAACCTGTTTGGACGGACCCGTTATCTTTATAATATTTGCGCCTTCAACATTAAGCGTAATATTTTTCTTTTCCGATACCTCAACCGGGTGCGAATAACCAACGTTAAGCACTATCTTGTTTCCGCTTTTTTGCACTCTATAGCCTACCCCTACAACTTCGAGGGTTTTGGTAAACCCTTCCGCAACGCCGATAATCATGTTGGCAATCAGCGAGCGCGAAAGGCCGTGCATTGCCCTGGTTTTATTGTCTTCAGATTCGCGCAAAACTTCAACAGTACCGTTTTCAATCTTAACTGTTATTGCAGAAGGTATTTTTTCTTCTAATTCGCCTAACTTGCCTTTTACGCGCACAGTGTTTCCTTCCACTACCGAAACCGTAACGCCGGGTGGCACTATAATAGGCATTTTCCCGATTCTCGACATCTTTATCTCCTCCGCATAAGCGTAATATTCATAATGTTCACAAATCACCAAACAAAAGCCAAAACTTCTCCGCCCACTCCACTATCGCGTGCGTCACGGTCTGTCATAACACCTTTTGAAGTGGATATAATGGCAACCCCAAGACCGCCTAAAACCTTGGGCAGTTCGTCTTTTCTGGCGTACACCCTAAGCCCCGGCTTGCTTATCTTTTTAAGCCCGTTGATAACCGATACGTCTTTGTTACCGTATTTTAGAGTAACCCGTATCACACCTTGAGGCCCTTGCTCTATATATTCGTATCCTTTAATAAATCCTTCCTTCAACAAAATGCTGGCGATAGCCTTTTTTGTCCCGGAAGCCGGAATATCGATTACTTCATGTTTGGCGCCTATCGCATTGCGTATGCGTGTTAGCATATCCGCCACAGGATCTGTTACAGGCATAATATAACCTCCTTTTTTATAAGCACGAAAGCCTACCAGCTCGCTTTTCTCACACCCGGGATCTCGCCCTTATAGGCAAGTTCTCTAAAGCATATGCGGCACAACCCGTATTTGCGCAATACCGCATGAGGACGCCCGCATATGCTGCAACGGGTATAATTTCTGGTCGAAAACTTTGAGCCCTTCTGCTGTTTGTTTATCATCGACTTTTTAGCCAATTGTATTTCCTCCAGTTAACTTACTTGTTAGTGCTTAAACGGCATTCCAAGCAGCGCTAAAAGCTCTCGCGCTTCTTCATCGGTTTTAGCCGTCGTTACCAGCACGATATCCATTCCTCGTATTTTATCCACGTTATCATAGATGATTTCGGGAAATACCAGCTGCTCTTTCAACCCAAGCGCGTAGTTTCCGCGCCCGTCAAACGCCGATGCGGACAAGCCGCGAAAATCCCTGACGCGGGGCAATGCAACATTCATAAGCCTGTCGGCAAACTCATACATGCGGCTGCCGCGCAGCGTAACCTTTGCTCCAACTTTCATGCCTTCCCGCACTTTAAAGTTGGCAACGCTTTTTTTCGCTTTAGTAACCACCGGCCTTTGAGCTGCGATTATTGATAAATCCTCTACCGCCGAATCAAGACTTTTAGGATTATCCTTTGCATCTCCAAGCCCCATGTTAATAACTATTTTGTTTAGCCTCGGCGCCTGCATAGCATTTTTATATCCGAACTTTTTCATCAATTCAGGTACGGCTTGCTTTTCATACATATCCTTTAACCTTGGCATCAGTTCAAATCCTCCCCTTACCTGTCGAATGTCTCGCCACATTTTTTGCACACGCGCACTTTGCTTCCGTCTTTTAGTATTTTAAATGCAACGCGCGTGGCCTTATCGCATTTTGCGCATACAAGCATAACATTGCTTGCATCGATTGGCGCTTCCTGATTAACTATACCGCCCGGCTTATTTTGTCCTCTCGGTTTCTGATGTTTTTTTACCACATTAACCTTTTCGACTATAAGGCGGTTGGCGGAAGGTTCTGTAAGCAGCACTTTGCCTTTTTTGCCTTTATCTTTGCCGGAAATAACGACTACTTTATCTTCTCTTTTTATGTTTAGCTTTGCCATCTTAACTTCCTTTCTAAAGGACCTCTGGTGCAAGAGAAATAATTTTCATGTATTCTTTTTCTCTTAATTCCCGTGCAACGGGACCAAAAATACGTGTGCCTTTAGGTTGTTTCTGGCTGTCTATTATTACCGCAGCATTATCGTCAAACTTGATATACGAACCGTCACTGCGTTTAACTCCGTACACGCTGCGTACAATAACGGCTCTGACAACATCTTTCTTCTTGACAACCCCGCCCGGGGCAGCAGCTTTAACAGACGCTACGATTACATCGCCTATATTGGCTGTCACTCTTTTTGAGCCTCCGAGAACTTTTATGCATTGTATCTCTTTGGCGCCCGAATTATCCGCCACTTTTAGGCGCGTCTCGGATTGTATCATAACTTACATGCCTCCTGATAAATTGCTTCTCTACTTAGCCGCCTCAACTATCTGCACTAATCTCCACTTTTTATCTTTGCTAAGCGGCCTTGTTTCGGTTATCATGACCTTATCGCCCAATTTGGCTTCATTTTGCTCGTCATGCGCTTTATATTTTTTGGTTATCTTTACTATCTTGCCGTAAAGCGGATGCTTTGCCCTTCTTACTATCTGAACCACTATGGTTTTATCCATTCTATCGCTGACAACAATGCCAACACGAGATTTGCGTTTTCCTCTCTCAGACATTTGCATCCTCCTTAGCTGCGTACAGCGCTTTTAATCTCTCGCTCGCGCAGTATCGTCTTGACTCTTGCTATATCTTTTCTGGTTTTTTGTATCACCATTACGTTTCCTAACTGGCCTGTGGCGTTTTGGAAACGCAGGTTAAAAAGCTCTTGTTTATGGTCTCTTAGCATAACCGTCAATTCGTCTGTTGACATCTCGTGCAGTTTGCTAGCTTTCATCCTGCTCACCACCCGTCTCTTCTTCGTCCGGCACTATTTCCTCAGCCTTTTTCTTAAAAGTCTGTTTCGCAAATGCCACAGCGTCAAACTCTTCGTTCACGGCAATTTTGCACTTAATGGGCAGCTTGTGCGCCGCAAGGCGAAGCGCCTCATAGGCTGATTCTTTTGATACTCCCGCAATTTCAAACATCACCCGCCCCGGCTTTACAACCGCTACCCAATATTCGGGCGACCCCTTACCAGAGCCCATACGCGTTTCCGCCGGTTTTTCGGTAACCGGTTTGTGCGGAAATATTTTTATCCAAACATGCCCGCCCCTTTTGGTATAGCGGGTCATCGCTATACGGGCGGCTTCTATCTGGTTGCTTGTAATCCAAGCCGGCTCTGTTGCGACAAGCCCGTACTGTCCGTAGCTTATCGTGTTGCCCCTCGTGGCAACGCCTTTCATGCGGCCGCGGTGCACTCTTCTTCTTTTAACCCTTTTTGGCATTAACATCTTTGCCGCCTCCTTCCGCCGTCTTAAATTTATCTTTCAGCGGATTTCCAAGTATTTCGCCTTTATATATCCAAACTTTACAACCTATCTTGCCATAGGTCGTCGAAGCTTCCGCAAATCCATAATCAATATCGGCCCGCAGGGTTTGCAAAGGTATAGACCCCTCATGATATTTTTCGCTGCGCGCGATTTCCGCGCCCCCGAGACGCCCCGAGCACATCATCTTAATACCGAGAGCGCCGCCCTTCATTGCCCTGCTTATGCTCTGTTTCATAGCGCGGCGAAAGGATATTCTTCTTTCAAGCTGCAACGCTATGTTTTCCGCAACGAGCTGCGCTTCAATATCCGGGCGTTTAACTTCAATTATATTAAGAACTACCGATTTGCCGGTTTTGCGCATAATCTGCGCTTTTAATATCTCTACGCCCTGGCCGCCTTTCCCGATAACTATTCCAGGCTTGGCGGTGTGTATATTAACGGTCAATTTGTTGGCCGCTCTTTCCGTTTCAATCTTGGAAACGCCCGCCAGGTAAAGCTGTTTTTTCAGCTGCTTTCTTATCTCGTTGTCTTCTTTTAAGTTTGCCGCAAATTCACCCTTTTTCGCAAACCAGCGAGCATTCCAGTCTTTAATAACGCCCACACGAAATCCGTGAGGATTTACTTTCTGACCCATAGATTAAGATTCCTCCTTAACAGCGCTATCTAATATGATAGTAATATGGCTGCTTCTTTTACGGATTCGGGTAGCGCGGCCTCTTGCGCGCGCCCTAAACCTGCGCAGCGTAGGCCCTTGGTCTGCAAATATTTCCGCCACTACCAGATCATCTTTTAGCATACCCTTATTATTTTCCGCATTTGCCACGGCGGAATTTAGCAGTTTTCCAACAACAGGGCTTGCCGCCTGCGGCGTATTCTTCAGCACCGCGGCCGCTTCCGTTACGCTTTTGCCCCGTATAAGATCTATAACAAGCTTAATTTTTGTAGAAGACATCCGAACATATTTTGCTTTTGCCATCGGTCTTGTATCTTTAAGCTGTGCTCTTCTTATTGCTTTTTCTCTTTGACGAGTCGCCATTGCTTTTCTCCTCTCCGGCTTTTATTTCGAACCGGACTTTCTGTCCCCCGCATGCCCTCGGAACGTCCTTGTCGGTGCAAACTCTCCTAATTTATGCCCTACCATATCTTCCGTCATATAAACCGGCACAAACTTTCTGCCGTCATGAACAGCCACCGTGTGCCCGACCATGTCCGGAAATATTGTAGACGCTCTTGACCATGTCTTGATAACCTTTTTTTCGTTTTTTTCATTCATCTGCTGCAATTTAGCTAACAGCCTTGCGTTTACGAACGGTCCCTTTTTTATTGATCTGCTCATATAAAAACTCCTTATAAACCGCGCTATTTATGCCTGCGCCTGACAATGTACTTATCGGACAGCTTATTCTTCTTCCTCGTCCTATAGCCAAGCGTTGGTTTGCCCCACGGAGTAACCGGACCCGGGCGGCCTATGGGCGCCTTGCCCTCGCCCCCGCCATGCGGGTGATCGACAGGGTTCATAGCCGAGCCTCTAACCGTTGGACGAAAACCCATATGGCGTTTTTTGCCCGCCTTACCAATGCTCACGTTTTCGCGTTCAATGTTTCCCACCTGACCTATCGTTGCTTTGGCAGTCAAAAGCACCATGCGCACCTCGCCCGAAGGAAGCCGTATCTGTGCGTATCCACCCTCTTTAGCCATAAGCTGGGCCGCGTTTCCGGCGCTGCGCACCAATTGACCGCCCCTGCCCGGCTGCAACTCGATATTGTGTATCATTGTGCCCATAGGTATATCGCTTAAGCATAAAGCATTTCCCGGTTTGATATCCGCGCCTTTGCCCGATACAACAGTATCCCCTACCGACAGCCCGTGAGGCGCTAAAATATATCGCTTTTCACCGTCTGCGTAAAACAGCAGGGCGATGTATGCGGTTCTGTTGGGATCATATTCTATAGTTGCAACTTTTGCCGGAACTGCGTCTTTGTTGCGTTTAAAATCAATTATACGATATTTTCTTTTTGCACCTCCGCCTCTGTGGCGTACGGTTATACGGCCGTTTGAATTTCTTCCGGCCGTCTTTTTTATCGGCCCTAAAAGAGACTTTTCAGGGGTTTTTGCCGTTATTTCCTCAAATGTTGAAACGGTCATCCCCCGGCGCCCGGCCGATGTCGGTTTATATTTTTTTATCGCCATGTTGCCTTATCCTCCTAATACCTACTGCGCAAGAGAATCAAAGAACTCGATACTCTTTGAGTCTTTGGTCAGAGTAACAAAAGCCTTTTTCACTCCTGCCCGCCTGCCGATGTGATAGCCTTGTCTTTTAAGTTTTCCAATTTGCTGCAGCGTGTTTACCCTTTTAACCTTAACCCCAAATATCTGCTGCACTGCATCTTTTATCTGCATTTTGTTTGCCTTGGGGTGAACCAAAAATGTATATTTTTTATCGTTTATATCATCATAGCTTTTTTCAGTTAAAACGGGCTTTAAAATGATGTCTCTCGGGTCCATTATGCGAAAACCTCCTCAACCTTTTTGACAGCTTCTTTGGTAATAACAAGCTTATCACAGTTTAAGACATCGTATACGTTTACGCTGTCCGCTAAAAGAGTTTTAACCCCTTTAATGTTTCCGGATGCCCGGATAACGCTTTCGTCCTTTGCCGCCGTCACAATTAACGCTTTTTTTACGTCAAATACCGACAGCATACCCGCCATCAGCTTTGTTTTTGGCTGCTCGAGGCTTAGCTCGTCAAGCACTATAATGTCTTTATCTTTAACCTTCATTGAAAGCGCGCTTTGTATTGCAAGCTTTTTAACCTTTTTGTTTACCTTTTTGCTGTAATCCCGCGGTTTCATTGCAAACGTAACGCCGCCCTTGGTCCAAATAGGAGAACGGGAAGACCCCGCTCTTGCGCGGCCCGTGCCTTTTTGACGCCAAGGCTTAATGCCGCCGCCGCTGACCTCAGAGCGGGAAAGCACGCTTTGTGTGCCCTGCCTTTTGTTGGCAAGCTGCGCAACCACCACTTGATGCATTACGGCTTCGTTTACTTCGATTCCGAAAACCTCGTCTTTTAAATCTATATTTCCGGCTTTTGTGCCGTCTGTTTTATATACCGGTACTTTGGGCATTCGTTTCACTTCCTTTACTATTGCTGATGCGCTGCTTAGCTTTGCTTGACGGCCTTAGATATTGAAAGCAAGCCGCCCCTTGCGCCCGGCACCGCGCCTTTAACAAGAAGCACATTCTTATCCACATCCACGCCGACAATTTCAATATTCTGCACCGTCACAGTTTTAGCCCCGGTTTGCCCGGCCATCTTTTTGCCTTTAAACACTCGGGAAGGGTCCGAACACGCGCCAATGCTGCCCGGGCGCCGTTTGCTGCGCGAACCGTGAGTCATAGGCCCTCTTGCGGTATTGTGGCGAGAAATTATGCCCTGAAAGCCTTTTCCCTTGCTTGTTCCCTGAACATCAACGACATCGCCCTTTTCAAACACATCGACTTTAATCTCCTGGCCAAGCGAATAGTCGTCCGTTTTATCTACGTGATACTCGTGCAAGCTGCGTTTTGGCTGCGCATCAGCTTTTTTAAAGTGCCCCTTTACAGGTTTCGTTACAAGGCTTTCTCTAATATCGCCGAACGCCAGCTGAATCGCGTTATAGCCGTCAGTATTTATTGTCTTTTTTTGAGTGACGATGCACGGCCCCGCCTCAACAACTGTAACAGGTATAACCTCGCCGTCTTCCATAAACAGCTGCGTCATGCCTATCTTTTTGCCTAAGATTGCTTTCATTCGTCACACCCCCTATAGCTTTATTTCTATATCAACACCCGAAGGCAAATCAAGCCGCATCAAAGCGTCCGTAGTCTTTGAAGTGGCCTCAAGAATATCGATTAGCCTTTTGTGCGTCTTAATTTCAAACTGTTCACGCGCATCCTTATATTTGTGAGGAGCGCGCAAAATAGTAACAATTTCTTTTTGCGTGGGCAGCGGTATCGGCCCCGACACTTTTGCCCCCGTCCGCTTCGCCGTTTCAACTATCTTGCTTGCCGACTGATCGATTATGTTATAATCGTACGCTTTTAGCTTTATCCTTATCTTTTGGCTGGCCATTTTTTCCTCCTTACGCTAACGCCCATATACACACAGCCGCGTGTATCACTTTTTATTTTTTAGCACTTGTGTGCTTGCCGGGCGCCGTCCTGTTTTGGACAAGCGGTGAGCGAAAATTTACCCGGAAGCGATTTTTCCGGCAACCTCCCGCTTTAAACCCGCTAAAAATTGCGCACTTAAATGCGCAACGAAGGCATTATATAATAAACAAAAAATAATTGCAAGGATTTTATTAATATTTTTTCGCACGGCAAGTTGTAAAATGAATTGCCCAAAATAAAAAAAGGATGACCCATAAAGGTCACAAACCAGTTACACTTGAGTTGTGACACAAAAGCAACGGGGGTGAGATGATGGGTCAAAAACAGCATACCAAAAGTACGAGGAAATGGAAACAGTTAAGTGAGAAAGAACGGTATCAAATAGAAATATTGTTGAAAGAGAAACGCACGGTCAAAGAAATAGGAGACCGGCGAACAATAGAACGAGAAATTGCTCGCGGGAGCGTGGTACAATGGGGTAGCGAGTGGCGTGAAAGGATGTGCTACTGTGCCAACGCAGGGCAACGTATATGCGAAGAAAATGCGGCTAATAAAGGACGGCCGCTAAAGATAGGCCATGATCATAGGCTCGCAGCACATATAGAGAAAAAGATAGGCGAAGAGCAATATGCGCCTGATGCGGTAATCGGGGAAATAAGGCGAAAAGGCATAAGGTTTGAAACCGATATATGTACGAAAACGGTCTATAACTATATCGACAAAGGAATATTCCTATAAAAAGGAACGGGAAAAGGCGTAAATACAGGCAAGTGTGCAAGGTGGCGCTCAACAATCTAAAAGGCCGCAGCATAGAGGAACGGCCCAAAAGTGTGGATACGAGGGAAGATACGGGACATTAGGAGATGGACTGCGTTGTGGGCAAAGGCAAGGCTTGCTTGTGATGACGGAGCGGGCGAGCCGCAAAGAGCTGATATTCAAGCTCAAGGTCAAGAAACAAGAGTACGTAAAGGAAGCGCTGGACAGAATGGAGAGACAACATAAGTGACGAAACGATATTTAAGAGCATTACGATGCAGCCAACAGGTTGATCCGGCGGTTTGTTCCCAAGGGGACAAACATAGATAGACTGACGAAAGCAGATATACGGCGTATTGAGCACTGGATGAACAACTATCCGAGAAGGATGTTTGGGTATAGGACGGCGAATGAGGTGTTTGCGGCTTAAAGTGGACTGGATTTTTATGGTGGGCAATTAAATATTGTTTTAAAACCACCTGAGAATCGTGTCGCTACTTGTAAAAAAGCAGTTCTATATGATAGAATCTGATAGATTATAAATATATTTTATGTTGCATATTAAGAGGAATTTTGGAAAAGCTTTTAGGCGCATTAGAAATGGTATTGCCCGTACTGTTTATAATAATCATAGGCAAAATATGCGGAATAAAATGCGTATTGCAAAAACAGGGGTTAGCCGGGCTGAAAGCATTTGCGGTAAATATATGTCTGCCAGCTGTTTTATTTCGCGCTTTTTATAATGCAAATTATGATTACAGCATAATAATCATTGCAATTACTATGTTTTTTATATGTATGTTAGCTTTTTACGTTGGATTCTTAATAAAACGCACACTCAACGTTTCGCGACTTTTCCCTTTTCTAATAACCGGATTTGAGGCAGGCATGCTTGGTTATACACTTTATATGCTTTTATTCGGCGCAGATTCTATAATGCAGTTCGCAATTGTAGATTTAGGTCAGGTACTTTTTGTTTTCACAGTATACCTCTCCGTTTTAAAACGCGGCGAAAGCAAAACTCCATACAGTTTAAAGCTTATTTTAAAATCGATGATATCTTCGCCTGTCGTAATCGCAATCCTATCGGGAATTGTCGTTGGCGCAACCAATATTGGCAGTTTAATAAATGCTTCAACTGCGGGCGGTATTATCAACGCAGTCCTGGATTTTACAGCAGCGCCAACGGCTGCAATTATTTTATTCGTAATCGGCTACGATTTGAAGTTTCCTCTACAAACTATAAAAACCGCATTAACAACTGCGGCCGCACGCATTGTACTGATTGGTATACTTTGTACCGTCACGCTAATTTTAATCGGCGTTCTTATTGACGTTACCAATCAATTAAAATGGGCCTTTATAATAATGTTCATATTGCCTCCGCCCTTCGTGCTTCCCGTATTCACTTCAAATGATAAAGAAGCTTCTTTTGCCTCAGCTGTGATTTCTATATATACTATTTTTACGCTTGCTGCTTTTGCAATCATATCTTACATTTCAGCTTAGATTCTTAACCGTTTAACATAAAATCAGCCCAATGATTGCATGAGAAATAAAACAAACTCAAGAATAAAAAGTTAGACAAAATGCCAAACGATAATACTGTTTCAAAATGCCTTGTACTTACCCCATGAATCCAATTAAACAATGTACAATCTTCCGTTAACACTTGATTGTGTAATTTTTGATGCCAATTTTTTTAATTCAGCTTTTGTTAGGGTCCTCAACAACATCGAATTTTTCCGGATCGCCCATAAACCTCATGTTCTTATCTAAGGCGGCTATCTCTTCCATATCCTGCTCGTTTAAACAAAAATCAAATATGTCGGAATTCTGAGCAATGTGGTTTTCGCGCACCGCTTTTGTGATAACAACGACTCCGCTGTCTATCTGCCAGCGCAAAGCTATCTGGGCGGCAGTTTTGTTGTATTTGTGCGCAATAGGTTTTAGCACATCATCGATTTGTTCAATCCTGCCATTAAGCAACGGGCTGTATGCTTCCATTTGTATGCCGTTTGTTTTGCAATATGCCGCAAGCTTTTGCTGCTGAAGCAATGGGTGGCGCTCAACTTGGTTAACCGAAGGCATAAATCCGGTTTCATCAACTATTCGCTCAATATGATGTTCAAAAAAGTTTGACACGCCTATCGCACGCACACGTTTTTCATTGTACAGGCGCACCATGGCTTTCCACGAATCGGCATAGCGGCCAATCTGCGGCAAAGGCCAATGGATAAGGTACAAGTCGAGCACATCAAGCTTTAAACTCGCCATGCTTCTGTCGAAAGCTTTCAATGTTTGGTCGTACCCATGGTCGCTGTTCCATAGCTTAGTAGTTATAAAAAGTTCTTCTCGCGCCACGTCGAGCTGTTCTAAAGCCTCTCCGACAATTTGTTCGTTACAATATGCGTATGCGGTGTCAAATAACCGGCACCCTTTCGATGCCGCAATTTTTACGGCATTTATCAATTCAGATTTTTCTTTAACGAGAAACAGTCCCATTCCAAACCAAGGCATCATAATGCCATTCGAAAGCGCAACTTTTTCATCAATTTTTTTAACCATAACAAGTTCCTTCCTTTCTAAGAAAGATCAATTAAACAGTTGCTGATTCCAAGAAGCTCTTGAGCACATGCTTTTTTTGTCCTGTGCATTGGAATTACACTGTTTATTCTCACATTAATATACCAACCACACATAGTTTTTTAAACGACGTTTTGCATGCCGCCCTTCAAAATAACCCGATTATGTTTTACCGGTTAACGACGTTTATCGGGGTCCCGTTCAAATACTGTCTTAAATTATCCACAACCAGCTCCAACAACCTTTGTCTGCTTTCTTTAGACGCCCAGCTTATATGCGGCGTTATAATGCAATTTTTCGCCTTAAGAAGCGGGTTGTCTGATTTTATTGGTTCAACGCTTACCACGTCAAGCCCGGCGTAGTAAACTTTACCGCTGTTAAGAGCATCGGCTAAATCTTGTTCAACAATCAGCCCGCCTCGGCTGTTGTTCAATATGATTACGCCGGTTTTCATCTTGTCGATATTGGTGCGGTTTATGATCCCTTCCGTAGACGGAAACAGAGGACAATACAAAGCAATTACATCGGATTTTTCAAACAGCTCTTCAAGCTCAACATATCTCATCGTTTCGCATTCTAAGCTAATGTTTTTATATTCATCGTTAGCGAGTACGTTCATGCCCAAAGTTTGGGCAATCCTTCCGGTTGCCTGTCCGATGCGACCGTAACCGATTATTCCCATAGTTTTCCCCGACAGCTCGATAAGCGGATAATCCCAAAAACACCAATCCAAGTTGTTTGTCCACCTGCCTTTGCGCACCGCGTCATTATGATGCCCTATGTGGTGGCAAATCTCTAAAAGCAATGCAATTGCAAACTGGGCTACCGCTTCTGTTCCATAAGTCGGTACGTTGGTAACTATTATCCCCTTTTCCTTTGCGGCCGCTATATCAACCACATTATATCCTGTCGCTAAAACCCCAATGTACTCTATATTGGGGCACGCATTTATAGCCGATGAATTAAGCGGTGTTTTATTTGTAAACACAATTTGCGCATCTGCGATACGCTTTACGATCTCGTCATCAGGGGTTCTGTCATAAACGACTAAATCACCAAATGCGCCCAGCTCGTCCCAAGATAAATCTTTGGGGTTGAGCGTGTAACCGTCTAATACCACAATCTTTACTTTTTTTAATGCCATTTAAGTCCTCCAAACATTATGCTGTTAACAGTGTTCATATTTATTTTGTTGCAACGCAGATTGCTGTCACATTTAACTTCTTTCTATGATGCAGCCCTGCAAATCCTTTCGGGCAGATACTAAATAAGCGCGCCCGTAATATTTTTTTGATTGCCGATTTTAACTATGCGCCTGATTATAAGTATTTTAACGCCCTTTTTAGTGTTCCCGTTTTCTTTTTAATACTTTCCTCGCCGCGAGCGCAATGCTTTCACCGTTTAGCCCAAATTTCTGCATGAGCAATTCCGGCGGACCCGATTCGCCAAACCTGTCCGTTATACCCACCATCTGAACGGGAACCGGAAACTGCTGCGCTAACACCTCAGCCACCGCGCTTCCCATTCCTCCCATAATCTGATGCTCTTCGGCCGTAACCACTGCACCGGTTTTTTTTGCGGCTTCTACAATCGTTTGGCTGTCAATAGGTTTTACGGTATGACTGTTAATCACCATAGCGTTTATGCCTTCTTTTTCAAGAATTTTTGCAGCTATCAAAGATTCGAACACCATTGCGCCGCACGCAATTATTGCCACATCCGAGCCGTTGCGGCAACAGTACGCTTCGCCTATTTTAAATGGTGTGTTCAAATCGGTTACCACCGGCACCTTTTCTCTTCCAAACCTGATGTATATCGGTCCTTTCAGTTGCGCGGCCTCTAATGTCGCTTTCCTTGTTTCCACAGAATCCGCAGGCACAACCACTTTCATGTTTGGCAGACACCGCATAACCGAAATTTCCTCAAGCCCCTGGTGCGTTGCCCCGTCCGGGCCTACCGATATCCCTCCGTGCGCTCCTGCAAGCTTTACGTTAAGGTTGCTGTAACAAACGGAAGTCCTTATTTGATCCCATGCGCGGCCTGAAAGAAATATTCCATAGTTTGTGACAAACGGCACTTTTCCCATAAGCGCCAAACCCGCACCCACTCCCATCTGGTTTTGCTCGGCGATTCCGATGCTAAAGAACCTGTCGGGAAATTCGTCGCGAAATAAATCCACTTTAACAGAGCCTGTTAAATCTGCGCCGAGCGCAACAATGTTTTTATCTCTTTTACCGGCTTCTAAAAGCCCTTCGCCGTATCCAAACCGCGTTGGGATTCTTTCCGGATTGTTAAGGTCTGTTTCTAATTTCGCAAAACGCATTATACATTCCTCCCTTCAATTTCACTAAGCGCTTTTTCAAGCTGCTCTTTATCCGGTACTACTCCATGCCATCCTGCGACGTTTTCCATAAAAGACACGCCCTTGCCTTTTGTGGTGTGCGCTATAATAACAGTCGGCTTGCCTTTGAAATTTTTTGCTTCTTCATAAGCTATTTCGAGGCTTTCAACATCATGGCCGTCAGCTTCAATCACATTCCAGTTAAATGCAACCCATTTATCTATCAAAGGGTCAACGTTCATGACGTCTTTAACAAAGCCGTCTATTTGCAGTCTGTTTTTATCTACTATCCCGCATAAATTGTCTAATTTATAATGCCCCGCCGCCATAGCCGCTTCCCATATCTGGCCTTCTTGCATCTCGCCGTCTCCCATAAGGCAATATGCGCGCACAGACTTGCCGTCCATTTTTGCGGCTAAAGATATCCCGACAGCCAATGAGAGCCCCTGGCCAAGAGACCCGGTAGACGCGTCTAATCCGGGGGTTGCGTGCATGTACGGATGCCCCTGCAAAATGCTTCCGTATTTTCGTAACGTCATCAATTCTTTTTCATCAAAATATCCGCAGTCCGCCAATACAACGTAAAGTGCAGGACAAATATGACCTTTGCTTAATATAAATCTGTCTCTGGCTTCCCACAACGGGTTTCTTGGCTCATGCTTTAATATTTTATTGTAAAGTACCGTTAAAATCTCAATAGCGGATAAAGCTCCTCCGGGATGCCCGGAGCCTGCTTCGCTGAGCATCTTTAACATGTTCGCCCTTAGGCGCTGCGCCTTTTGCTGCAGCTCTAATCTTTCGCATTTCGTATTCACTTTTTTGCCTCCTTCGTTATTTGTTGAACAATAATTCAAAAAGAATTAAAACAATACCGGCGCATGGCGTTTTATCAAATCGCCCCTGAATTCACCTTTTACAAATTCCCCGTCGCGTACTACAAAATTACCTCTAACAATTGTATTAATAACCGCGCCGGTTAAGGACATGCCTTCGTAAGGAGAAAAATCCGTCTGCATGTGCGCCTTAACTGCGGTAAGCGTGCGGGACGCATCAGGGTCTATCACCACTATATCTGCATCGCTCCCTATTCCTATTACGCCTTTCTTAGGGTACATACCCATCAGTTTTGCTTGATTGGTTGAAGTTAAAGCCACAAATTTTGAAGGAGTTATCCGGTTTTTCGCCACGCCCTCGGAAAACAACACAGCCCCGCGCGTCTCTATTGTGGGCAATCCGTTGGGGACTTTGGGAAAATAGCCGGCATACTTTCTTTTTTGCCTTACCGAATAATCAGTATGGTCGCTGTTTACGATATCAATCATACCCGCGGCTATCATTTCCCAAAGCGCATTCACGTCATCTTTTGTCCGCAGCGGAGGACTAACTATCATTTCGTTGCCTCTGTCTTCCAAATAAACGGCTTCGGTAAGCGTTAAGTAGTGAGGGCATGTTTCCAAATAAACGGGCAGACTCTTTCGCATATCACGCAAAAACCGTTCTGCTTTCGCCGTAGAAAGATGAGCAAAAACAGTTGGCGCCCCTATATCGCGAACGAAGGACGAGATGCTGTATATTGATTCCGTTTCGCTTATCGGCGAGTGACTTCTTGCATGGTAAATAGGAGTCGTTTTGCCTTCGCGTACACATTGTTGAATATTGTGCTCAATAATGTCGGAAGTCTCGCAATGAACTATTGCTATTCCGTTTTCACGTTCAACAATCTTCATTGCTGTGTAAATCCCCTGCTTTTCCAGCATCAGCAAACCTTTATACGCCGTAAACAGCTTAAGAGAGGGAAAGCCGGATTGCATCAATCCTTTAACCTCATCAAACGACCTTTTGTCGGCATTTAAAATACATATATGAAAGCTGTAATCTATTACGCAATTATCCTTCGCTTCGTCAAGCTTGCGCGCAAATGCCTGCTCGGGGGTCTCGTCTGCATAAATAAACGCAAAATCAATTACACTGGTAAGCCCTCCGTACGCCCCGGCAATAGTACCGTTATAATAATTGTCCAACGAAGGAATTTCTCCCTGCCTGTTTGATATATGCGCATGAGTGTCTATAAGCCCGGGCATAACATATTTGCCGTCCGCATCTACTGTTTCTTTTGCCTCTGCCATTTGATTGCAATCTCCGAGCAATACTATTTTTCCGGCTTTTATTGCAACATCGGTATGCAGCATACTGTCCGCATTTACAACCAACCCGTTTTTTATTATCAAATCTAACATTTACACAGCTCCCTTTAGCTTTCTCTCAAGCAGCGATGCATATTTGTACAGTATTCTTTCATCAAAAGGCCGCGCAATAAACGATATGCTTGTTTGTTTGCCTTGTTTCGAAACACCTGTGGGCAATGTAATTGCCGGAAAGCCTGAAAAATTAGCTATCCATGTGTACCGCGGATATGCCGTTAGCGCCGTTTCTTTCCGTTCGCCCATTTTTACATTGCAATCGCCTATTTTGCAGGCGGTACAAGGCGTTGTCGGCAATACCAGCACCTCACAGCCTTCCAACAATTCAAGCATTTTAATTTGGAACCGTTTTTTTTTGCTTTGATACATTGCAAGCTGCACCCCGCTGCACTTTGCCGAGGTCATACGCTCATACACCTGCCCGCTTATAGAATCCGGAGCACAATTAACCGCCTCGCTAAATTCTGCAAATGCGGACACGGTCAGTATGTTTTGATGGGCCTCCCTGAAACTAAAAAGTTGGGACAAGGATACCGGCAGGGTTTTGGCGCCGTTGTTTGCAAGTATGTCTATGCTTTTAAGTATATTTGTGCTCATTTGCGCGTCTATATCGTTGTTTATCGCATCCAAAGCAACGGCAATCTTATTTCCGTTTATGCTTTCACCTATGGATAATGTAAAATCCTCGTTTGGCAACGGGGCGCTAAACGGATCGCGAATATCGTAACCCGCCATTGAGTTTAACATCAACGCATTGTCTGTGACATTGCGCGCCATAGGACCTATTACATCGATAGGAAAGGAAAGTGCGGTTGAGTGATAATTGCTCACCCTGCCCATGGTTGGTTTTAGACCGACCAAACCGCAATGGCTTGATGGCAACCTTATAGAGCCGCCCGCATCTGAGCCAGTTGCGGCGGTTAGCATACACGCCCCTACGGCCACGCCGCTTCCGCTTGACGAGCCGCCGCTAATAAGAGCCGGATCAAGCGGGTTTTTACACGCTCCTTTGTATGAGACATCCCCTAAAGGCCCAAGCGCAAATTGGCATGTGTTAGTCTTTCCCATTATTATTGCGCCATTCTTTTTTAGCAATTCGACATGTCCCGAATCAGCTTTGGCGATATTGTTTTCGTATGCTTCGCATCCGTAAGTAGTCGCAACGCCTTCGACATCAAATATATCTTTTATACCCACAGGCACACCGTCAATTGCGCTTAACGGCTTTCCCTTCAGATACCGCTTTTCCGACTCTTTTGCAAACTCAAGAGCTTTATCAGCCATAACAGTTATAAAAGCATTCAGGTTTTGTTTTTCGTGTATGCGGTTTAACATGTACAGGCAATATTCGTATGGTGAAATATTGCCTTGCGTATAACATTTCACCAACTCTCTTATGCTAAGCCTTTCGATTGCCCGCATTTTAAAGCCCCCGTCGTTTTAGAATTTTGTTTACCATTCTCCCTGCGGCTGTTTGTCAATATGCACGTGATGCCCGCTATAGTTTCCCGCAACACAGCTCTTTAGCTCTTTCGCTGCGATTATTAATTTTTCGCAATTCACCCCGGTTTCGTACCCAAGATGATCAAGCATAAACACAAAATCTTCAGTAGCGGTGTTGCCGCTTGCGCCAGGGGCAAAGGGGCACCCCCCCAAACCGCCAAGCGCTGTCTGCACATTGTTTATTCCGCACTCTACAGCTGTCAGACTGTTGATCATACCCATATTGCGCGTATCGTGTATGTGTATCGAAAGGGTTAAATCTGTGTATTTGTCCTGCACCGATTGTATTGCAGCTTTAATATGGTTAGGGGCAGCAACTCCAATAGTGTCGCACAATGTTATTCCGCGTATCCCTAAATCGTATATCGGATGTAAAAACTCAATTAATTGTTTGGGATGTTTTCTTCCCTCGAACGGACATCCGAATGCGGTGGCAACATCCAGCACGATATTGACTTTTCCGTATTCTTTCCTAATCATGCGAAGCTCATGCAAGGACTGCGAATGAGTTCTGTTCACGTTCGCAATGTTATGGCTTTCGCTTAGGGAAATGACGGGTGTTATCTCATCAAGTCCGCACTCAATCGCTTTTTGGGCGCCTATTAAATTGGGAACCAGCGCAAAAAACTTTATATCCTTAAAACGCTCAAGGCATTTTCGAACAACAATGTCCGCGTCCCACATCTGCGGAATAGCTTTCGGACTGACAAAAGAAGTTAACTGGATTGTGCTGCAACCCGCTTTAATAAGGTTCTCAATTGTATTGAGCTTAACCTTAGTCGGGATTGGCTCTTTTACGCTTTGGAAACCATCCCGAGGACCTATTTCAACAATTCTTACTCTTTTTTTATTGTTCATATTATTTTATTTGCCTGTAAATCTTGTATCTGCCGTCCGCTCATGTTAAGCCATTCGCTTAACACTTCATCATTATGTTGACCTAACTTCGGGGCGGGCTTAAACTCGTTTATGCAATCTCCGCTAAACTTAATCTGATTGCCGGTAAGCGTAACGGGGCCTACCTCCGGCTGCATAATATCAACAAACATCTTCCTTGCGTTTGCGATATGTTCGTCTTTAACCATTCGATCGATTGTATAGATTTGCGACGCCGGCACGCCTGAAGACAGCACCTTTTCGACAGCCTCGTCCATAGTCATGTCTTTGAGCCAATCCTCGATTATTGATTTTAAAACGGAGTGATTTTCCACCCTGTCCTTATTATGTTTAAAAAGCGGATTTTGCAATAGCTCGGGCTTTTCCATTACATTTGCAAAAATGGCGAACAACTTATCGTTTCCGCAGGCGATAACGATATTCCCGTCTTTAACCTTAAACGAATCGTAAGGATAAATGGCTTCGTATCTATTGCCTATACGCTTGGGCACTTCTCCGGTAGCAATATATATTTGGCTGATAATTTCTAAAGAAGATACAACGCAGTCCACCAACGCAACGTCGACTTTTTGCCCGCATCCTGTTTCCTTCGCTTTATAATAAGCAGCTAAAACGCCTATGCTAAGATTAAGCCCCCCAAGCACATCGGCAATGGCTGTGCCTGTGCGCGTTGGCTCATCTTCCGGCCATCCGGTTGTACTCATAAGCCCGCCTATCGCCTGCCCGATAATATCGTATCCCGCCCTGTCGTGATAAGGACCGTAATGCCCGAAACCGGAAACGCACCCGTACACCAACTTGGGGTTTGTTTGTTTTAACACATCGTAGCCCAACCCCAATCGTTCCATTACGCCGGGGCGAAAATTCTCTATTAAAATATCTGCTTTTTTTACAAGCTCGAATACTATCTCTTTTGCCTTATCTTTTTTTAAATCTAACGTTATTCCTCTTTTGTTACGGTTTAAATTTATATAATACAGGCTTTCGCCATTAACAAAAGGAGGCAATTGCCGAGAATCATCGCCTTTATCCGGCCTTTCAATCTTTATAACATCTGCGCCCATATCCGCTAACATCATGCCGCAATACGGGCCCGCCAATACTCTTGTAAAATCGACTACCTTAACCCCTTTTAATACTCCTTGCATAAATTACTCCTTTTTTGTAGCTGCTAATCGTTGCGAAATAAGTAGTCGGGGTGTTTGTCAAGCCATTGCATATAATCTTCAAAAGATTCATTAAGACCATACTTTGGTTTGTACCCCGTATCTTTAACCAAAAGTTCGGTAGACATAGGGGCATTATCATTAGGATGATTTATGCTCACTGTAGCTGTGTTCTTATCAGATGCCAAGCCAAATTCAAACTTTGGATAGCGTTTTTTAAGCAGTGCGCACCAATCGAGCATCGACCAAATATGCCCAGAACAAAGAGGATAAATTTCGTGTTCTAATGTTTCGGACGCCAACAGCGCCAATATTGAATTTGCAATATCTTTACCGTAAACCCAATCCAATTCGCATGCCCTTGGAAGGTAAACAGGCTCTCCAAGTATTGCGCTTCTTGTTGTCTGGAAAGGAAAGCTCATGCTTGGCCTAACTCCGCTGTAATGTTCCCATGGTCCAAACACATCTCCGATTCGGGCGACATAGGCGTCCATTTCAAACAGCTGCCGGTAACGCAAAACAATACGCTCCCCGGCATGTTTTGTGATCTCGTAAAATGTGGTCGGTTTGTGCGCGCTTACGCCTTCAACAAGCGGATTGCCCTCAAATGCCGTTTTGCCGTATGCCGAAATTGAACCCAAATATATAAAACGTCCAATGTCATGTTTTTGCGCTGCTTTAACAGCGTTTAACACTCCGATACAGTTAACTTCTAAAATCTGTTTTGCTTGCTCGCGCTCCATTTGTATGCTTGGGGTCATTGCTGCGCCGTGGATAATATCGGTAACCTGATATTTAGTTACTGCCTCGTCAAGTTTAGATTCATCAAGAATATCCCCAAGAAAAACGCTAAAGTGCCCTTTTCTATTGGCCAGCTCGTTATAATCGGCTTCTTCAAGCGGCCTTCGGGCAAAAACGACAACATTTAATCCCTCGTCTAACAGCCGTTCGCTTATGTTCATACATACCGAACCGGTGCCTCCGGTTATTAAAACTGTCCTGTTGTGCAAGCCATTGGATATGGACATAATCTTATCCTTTCTATGTTGTCAGCTGCTCAAATTATATATTTGGATATAAACGTTTATTTAACGTTACAGTATAGGCGCTCCAAGCTTTAGTAATGAACCTCTAAATTTCGCATCTATATATTTCCCCTGCCTTACCACAATGTAACCGCGCACAATCGTATCGCGCACTTTGCCCGTGATATCTATACCCTCAAAAGGGGAATAATCAGTACTCATATGATGTCCTTTTCCGGAATACCTGTGTTTAACAGCGGGATCAAACACCACTATATCGGCGTCGCTTCCAACCATAATCGCGCCTTTTTGCGGGTAAATTCCCAAAAGTTTTGCGGCGCTCGCCGATGTCAGCTCGACAAACCGGTTGACGCTTATCCTCTCTTTGGCAACGCCTTCGGAAAACAAAACAGTTCCGCAGGTTTCAATACCGGGCAAGCCGTTGGGCGCTTTTGGGAAGAAATCTTTATATTTTGTTTTTTGCTCTATCGTAAAGTCGTTGTGGTCGCTGCTTATTATATCTATAAGCCCTTCGTTTATCATTTCCCAAAGCCCGTCCCTGTCTTCCGCTGTTCTAAACGGCGGGCTGCATACAAATAAATAACCGTCTTCTTGGGCGTATTTTTCTTCTGTTAAAGTTAAATAATGCGGGCATGATTCGACAAATATAGGAGTGTCTTTTTTAGCCTCCCTTAGCATCTGCCTCGACTGCGAAGTGGTCATATGCGCAAATATTGCCGGGGTGCCGGTGTCTTTCACCATTGCCAATATCGCATACATTGCCTCGAGTTCTGTTATAACAGGCCGGGAATTTTTGTGGTCAACTGGCAGGGTTTTGCCCGCCGCAACCGCGTCCGCAATATATTGCTGAATCATATCATCGCATTCTGCGTGAATCAGGCTTGAGCCGCCCTCACACGCGATAATCTTCAAAACTTCATAAATCCCCGATTTTTCTAACATTAAGGCGCCGCGATTGATTGTGAATATTTTTATAGAGCGAAAACCGTCCTGCAATAAGCACCTGATGTCCTCATATGATTGCGTGTCCGCACTGTTAATGCAAGGGTGAAAGGAATAATCAATAACGCAATTTCCCTTGGCCTCGTTTAATTTACGCGTAAGAGCACCGGACGGCGTCTCGCCCTTGTTCAAAAATGCAAAATCAATAATAGTTGTAGTGCCGCCGCAAGCAGCCGCTATTGTACTGCTATTGTAGCTGTCAAGCGTTGAAAATTCGCCCAATTTTGTGGCGATGTGAGCATGATTATCAATCATACCTGGAAATACATACATATTTGCTGCATCAATTGTTTCATTTGCTTCGCAAAAATGGCGCGAATCTCCTAAAGCTACAATTTTTTCGTCTTTTATCGCTATATCAATACATTCCGAATGCTCTGCATTGATAACATTTCCGCCTTTTATAATTAAATCCAGCATTTTCTTTCCTTTCTATATTGAAAGCGTATCGAAAACCTTGCGCATTCTTTGATAAATACTATGAAACTGAAAATGAAACTAACGTTAATGGTGTTTATCAGCATGTGCTTTTTGGTAACGCCGTGAAGCGCGATTGTTACCGTACAGGTGCATTCCGATTCGGAATGCACCCATACCCATCTCCCTACGAAACAATCATTCTAATCGAAAATCACGGATCAACGTATTTAAGAGGTTGAGTCGCTGCCCATGTTGCCCAGTCGGTTTCCGCATTGCTCTTATCGATAAACAGGCATGGAACTTGCATATGCGGCTTATCTAGCGGACCATTTTCAAAGATTTCATACATCTTCTGAATTATGACCTTGCTTATGTGTTTGGGGAACTGTGCAGCCGTTCCTAACATTTCATCGGCAAGAATAAGAGCTACGCACTCGTCAGAGCCGTCAACGCCAACGTTGAAAATCTTATCCTGAAGGCCGGCGTTTTTAAGAGCCGCTGCAACGCCTTGTGCGTTCGGGTCCATAAAGCACCAAACGCCCGTAATGTCAGGATCGGAAAGCAAGAAGTTGTTCATGATGTCGTAAATCTTATCTACTGTAAACGTGCTGTCCGCTCCGTCCTGGCTGTTTACTATGGTGATTCCGGGGTACTCTGCTATGTAAGCATCGCGACCTTCCGCGCGCGTGCGCGCTACCGGGTTGGTGCTGTTGTCAAATGTGACAATTTTGCCGCTTCCGCCCATCGCTTTTGCCAAACCCTCCATTGCAATATATCCGGCTTGGAAGTTGTCCGACATGACTGAACAGTCGGCTATTGCCATGTTGGATGTGCTTTCAAGCAACAAACAAGGTATTCCGGCATCAACAGCTTTTTTTACTGCAATAGATGTTCCCTCATAGTCGATTGAAGTTATAATGATCGCATCAAACCCTTGGGTGATGCAGTCCTCAACAATCGCCAATTCGCGGTTAAAATCTTGGTTGCAATCGAACGGGGTTACTTTATCTTCCGGGTGCATCTCTGCCACAGCTGCAATAATGGCATCTTTTTGAGTGACAAAATAAGGGTTGCTTAATGTCTTGGTCAAGAAAGCTATCTGCAGCGGTTTTCTTGCCTCTCCAGTGTCGGGCGCTTGCTCTGTTGGTTTATCCGCCCCCCCAGGGGTGTCATCATTAGTTTTAGCCGGCGCGCAGGCGCATACAGCCATGGCAATTACCAATAACACAACAAGTAACAACAAGCCTTTTGATTTCTTCATTTTGATCTCCTTTCATTTTTAAGGATTTGCTGCCAACGCGCTGGTATGTTTGTGCGTATTAGCTTTTGCCTTGTTTAACAGCTAAGCCTTTTACTCCGCATTGCTAACACCGCGTATGCAACATCACCTTTAAACTGTTTATGCTAAACACATGCGTCGCACGTGAAGCGAACCTTTCACAACGGGGTAACTATTTTCTAATTTTTCTGCCTTTTTTGACATAAGCGTCGATAAGCACTGCGATTATGACTATTGAGCCTTCAGCTATATACTGAAAGTAATAGTCGAGTTTGAGCATGTTCATGCCGTTTCTGATTATTCCCATAATGAGAGAACCTATAAAAGTGCCTCCGATAAAGCCAAACCCGCCTGTGAAGCTTATACCGCCGACAACTGACGCGGCTATGGCGGTGGTTTCATATCCTGTACCGGCAGTAGGTTGTCCCGAATACACGCGAGAAGCCAATATTATTCCGGCAATTCCCGCCATAACCGCACTTATAACATAAGTTCCAGTCAACACTTTGCGGATTTTGATACCCGAATGCGAAGCTGCAACAATATTGCCTCCAACCGCATATACATGCCTTCCATATCTGCTTCTCATCAAAATAGCCCATGTGATAAGGTACATCATAATCATGATGATTATCGAATAAGGCAATTCGAAAACAACCTGATTGGCTGAGTCCTTTATTACCCACGAGCCCGCGCCTATCACGCCGAAAGCTTCGGTATTGTTCACCACCGGATAACCGCCGGTGAACCAATATGCAATACCCCTTACTATCATCTGAGTAGAAATTGTAACTATAAACGCCGGTATTTTGGTAAAGGATACTAAAGCGCCGTTTGCAAGCCCTATGCCGCATGCAACCGCCAACGTTGCAACCACGGTCAATATCGGGTCTAAACCGGCATTAAACAGCACCGCAAACAGACAACCTGCCGCCGCGCAGACCGAACCGACCGACAAGTCGATTCCGCCGCCAAGAAGGACGACAGTCATACCTATGGCAACAATTCCGTTAACGCTGATTTGCCTTAGAATATTGACAAAGTTGTTTAACTGGAAAAAGTTTGGGGCAAAAATACTTATAAGAACACACAAAATAACCAACGCCCCAAGTATTCCGTAATTGGCTTTATAATACTTTTTAATTGCGGCTATAAAACCTCTCCGATTAGAATACTCATTATTCTTACTCATCTTCACTATTTCCTCCTGTTGCATAGTGCATTATTTTTACTTGTGTCGGCATTTCTTTGATTGCATCGATTACTCCGGCGACCTCGCCTTCATGCATTACCACAATTCTGCTTGATAAGTTTATTATTTCGGGTAAATCGGACGAAATAAATATAATCGTTAAACCTTTTGCAATAAGCTGATGCATCAACTCATATATTTCCACCTTTGCGCCAACGTCAATTCCGCGGGTGGGTTCATCCATAATAAGTAACTCCGGCTCGGTGGCAAGCCATTTTGATATAACAACCTTTTGCTGGTTGCCTCCGCTCAGCTCGCTGCACGTCTGGTCTACACCGCTTGTCTTTATGCTGAGGCTGTTCAAGTATTCGTCGATAATTTTCTTTTCTCGCCTGCCGTTGACATTAAACCCTTTGATAAATTTTTTTAAAACCGTTATGGTCAGATTAAATCCCAAGGTATTGTTTAGAATTAGCCCCGCGTTTTTTCTATCTTCGGGGATAAGCCCGATGCCCGCCTCAATCGCAGCTTGCGGACACTTAATATCTATCTTCTTGCCTTTAAAATAAACCTCGCCGGATTCAAGTTTATCCAAACCAAACAAAGCGCGCGCAAGCTCTGTTCTGCCCGAGCCTACAAGCCCGGAGAAACCTAAAATCTCACCCTTTTTAACATCAAAACTCACGTCTTTTAGTTTTTTGTTTGTGAATCCTTTTACTTCAAGAAGCGTTTCGCCTCCTACCGGGCGTTTGCCCACATAAAAGTTTTCTATGGTGCGCCCGACCATCATTTCCACAAGCTCCTTGTTGGACGTGTCCTTTATCTGACGCGTGCCTACCAGCTTACCGTCCCTCATTACGGTAACTCTATCGCCTATCTCGAAAGCTTCGTTCATGCGGTGCGATACATATATTATTGTCACGCCTTGTTTAGTTAATCTGCGGATAGCGTCAAACAAAGCTTTGATTTCCCTATCGGTCAGGCTTGCCGAAGGCTCGTCCATCGCTAAAATCTTAGCGTTGCGCGAAAGCCCCTCGGCTATTTCTGTCATCTGCTGTTGGGCGATTGACAAATCTTTAACCAGCATATTAGCCTTGATATCCATGTTAAGACTATCAAGCAGCTTTTGCGCTTCATTTTCCATCTTTGCGTAATCGACAAAACGGAATGGTTTTTTTACAAATTCATCGCCCCTGAAAATGTTTTCGGATATAGTCATGTTCGAGCACAGCTGAATTTCCTGATGTATCATGGCTATTCCATTTTTTATCGCATCGCTGGGCGTATTTATATTGGCTATTTCCCCGTTTATATAAATAGTGCCGGAATCAGCTTTATGAACTCCCGAAAGGATTTTAAGCAGCGTTGATTTGCCCGCGCCATTTTCGCCCATCAGAACATGCACTTCACCGGCCTTGCATTCAAAGTTAAAATTGTCCAACGCATGAACACCGTGAAAGCGTTTGTCTATACATTCCATCCGAAGAATTGAATCGTTTAGCATAAGCACTCCTTTTCAATATGTTTTTTCAATAAGCCATATGCTATTTTAATTTCTAATAACAAATCCGTAGTAATTCTGCATATTTTCAAACAAAGCGCACAATTGCGATTAGTTGTTTTTATGCAATAGGGGCGCTCCCTTTTTTGTGTTAGCTTATATTGTTTGCCCGAATTATCCGCAAAATCAGATAATTCAAGATAACAAAAAGCCGCCCCAATAACATTAGGGGCAGCCATAGCCTTCTAATAAACGCCAGCGTTGGCGTATCAATATTCAGTTTACAAGCAAATTCAACTGTCCGCAGTCAATATACCATTATAAATCAGTCATGTCAACTAAATAATTGATGTATTATATATTTTATTCTTTGAAAGCTTAATCTCGACTTGCGCGCCGTTAAAATTGCCAAACGTTATAGAGCCGTCAAATGATTTGGTAATGGAATCGATAATCAACAAACCCACGCTTGAAGTCGTTTGCGGCACAAAATCATCCGGGAAACCAATTCCGTTATCTTTTACACAAATATAAATATTATCTTTATTGTCTTTGCAAATAATTGAAATGGAAAGACATTGATGTTCCAAAAGCGACGCGTGTTTTATGCTGTTACAAATTAATTCATTCAATATCAGGCATATTGAGGTAGCATTGTTATAGGGAATGCTTATTTCGTCAATCTCTAAATTTAGCTTAATCTTTTCGTAATTATATAGATGTACTATTTCGTTAACTATTTCTTTTAAGTATATTATGCCAATGCATGAATCGTTTCTGCTTAGCAATTCGTGTACCTTTGCAATTGTCTTTATGCGAAATATAAGCATATTGAAAATATCCCGTTCACGATTGTTAAATGCGTACTTTTTTTGCATGTTTAATAAACTGATAACAATTTGGAGATTGTTTTTAATTCTGTGGTGGCTTTCCTGCAACAGTATCGAGCTGCCGACAAGCCTCGAATGTTCCATAGCTATCGCAACTTCTTTGCTAAACGCCTCCAAATAAACAATTTCTTTTTGCGTACATATATGCGCGTCGTAATAGGAAATTTGTATAAGGCATTTTAATTGCCCGCGCAGTGAAATAGTTTTCCCGACTAATGTTTGTACGTCGTTTTTCATCATAAATAAGTCCGAAAAAAATGTATCGTCCCTTGACAAATAGTGCATCCCTTCCGTTTTGATTAATTCAAGAATGCATTCTTTTTTTAGGTTTGTTACGTCTTTAGTTGCCGAATCGTAGTAAATTATCGAGTCAATTATATTTCCGTATTTACCGTCAACTATATACATTATGCAACCATCGGCCCTTAATAACAAAGCTATATCTTTAGCCATCTGGTTTAAGACATGTTTGATTTCCGAGGTAGAGGTAAGTTCATCCGTGTTTCTAAATATAGTATTTAAAACTTCTAATGTTTTGTGTTCAGGTTCGTTGTCCGCAGGCTCCCAGCCCGCAAGCAATCTAATCAGTATGCTTGGGTTGTGTTTTGCCTGATGAGAATCAATAGTACCTAAGTTCTTCCCGTTTGTAACTATAGTTATGTTATCCGAAACCCTAATACAATCTTCAAGTCTATTAGTTAAATAAATTATGCTCGTTCCTTCTTGTTTTAACGCTTTCATGATTTGCATAAATTTTGTTGCCCTAAAGTATGTTAAGTAACTTAATGCATCAAAAATAATAACGACCGTAGGTTTGCATAAATATATTTTAACTAGTTCGAGCAGTTTTTTTTCTTCGACTGTTAACGTGGTTACTAAATCGTCAAGATTATAGTGCAGCTCAAAACACGATAAAACTTCTTGCGCCACTTTGTATGCGGTTTTCCTGTAACGCGGAAACGATTTGTCGTTGATGTATAAGTTTTCAAATATCGTTAAATTATCAAACAGGCGTTCATCCTGCAGGATAAATTGGACATCCCCATCTTTTATTAGTTGTTTTGGAGATGTTCTTTCCCCGTTGTATATAAAACTGCCATGTTGGGAAACAATTTCACCGCTAAAGTAGTCTATCAGCTGCTTGAGCTCAGCCACTTTAAGGCTTATTATGGAATGAATCTCGCCTTCTAAAAGATTAAGATTAAAGTCTTCGCTCACGCCATTAGCTTTTATGTGGTTGACATTTAATATGCTGGTACCTGCTTCCATTTCACTCCTAACGCATTCGCAATAATCAAAAACGAAGCTTATTTAAGCCGATAATTTATTATAACCTTTTTTCCCGTATGTTTTTGTTAGCATTTTATATTAACCAATTGAATGTATATCGTTGTCATTTTTGCTTATCAATTATCTCTCTTGCAATAAGAAAAATTTTTTTGTTTTGCTGTCTGCTTTTTAACTGAAGATATTTCATAGCTTGGGGTTCTTTATAACCAAGCTGTTCCATCACTATACCTTTTGCTTTTTCGATTATCTTCCGCTCCGCCAAAGATGTTTTCACATCATCCAAATTTTTTTTAAGCTCGCCAAGCTCTTCGAATCTTGAAATCGCGATCTTTATCATCGCATTTAACTCAGACGAATCAACCGGTTTTTGCAGATAACCAAAAGCGCCAAGCGCATTGGCTTTGTCTATAAACGAATGCTCTCTGTATCCAGTGATAATTATGCTCGGTATCGGCTTAATTTTATATACCTCTTCTAATACGCTAAGCCCGTCGATTACCGGCAAATCAATATCCATTATTATCAAATCGGGATCAGTAGAAATAATCCCGTCAATAGCGCCCGGTCCGTCATTTGCTTCGCCTATTACCCTATGCCCAATTTCTTCAACCATAATACTAAGGCCCACAAGCGTTATCGGCTCATCTTCCGCGATAAACACACTTATACTCCTGTTTTGCTGCATATGTTACCTCTCTAAAGGCTATCACAACTTCCCCGATGTTCGGTACGGCACAATATTAATATATCATCAACACCGATTTTTATCAATTAAAATGTCCATTACCAATAAGAACTAAATTGTTGTCCAAAAACGCTATTTTAAAACATAGCCGGATACTCTGAAAAATATTTTATTGAAAACTTTTTCGATAAAGATATAATGATATAAGATCGACAGCATCGTTATTACAATATTGGCGCGCAAAATTCGGAGGAATATGTGCAGTACGCACTTGGTGATTTCGTACAAATGAAAAAACCGCATCCATGCGGCGAAAACAAATGGCGGATTATTCGCGTTGGCATGGATGTCAAAATAAAATGTCTAAAATGTTCTCACATTGTAATGATGCCGCACGAAATCTTTATTAAACGTTTAAAAAGGATATTGCCCAATGGATAATGATTGTAACGAGCAAACACCGCAATACGATTCACGCGCACAGTCAAGCAAAAATAAAAAAAGGCGCGAACGTTTCAATTTTTTTTTGATGCTGATAACTGCGGCGGCGATTGCATTAAGCCTTAGGTTTTTTGTTTTTGAGCTTGTTAGAGTCGAAGGCAGTTCTATGGAAAATACGCTGCACGATAACGAATATGTTTTTATGGAACGCGTGACATATTGGTTCCGCAGCCCTGATTTTGGCGACATAGTTATTTGCACCTATCCTGACGAACCCGGTAAAACTTTTGTAAAGCGCATAATAGGCTTGCCCAGCGATAAAATACTGATAAGCAACGGCACGCTATATATAAACGGCAAGCCGGATTCAACTTATTTTTCCGAACCGATGTTTGAGGACTTTGGGCCTTATGTAGTTCCTGAATGCTATTTTTTTGTTATGGGAGACAACAGAAATAATTCAAAAGATTCGCGCATTGTCGGTCCGCTCGACAGAAATCGAATTTTAGGCAAAGCGGCTTTTGTTATCTGGCCGCCGGCAGAAATACACGGATTATCATAAAAACGGCGCCTTGTTTAATTTTGCCCGGATAATGCACGGGTTTTATCGTCAAGTATAAGCGCATCAATCATTTCGTCCATGTCCCCGTCAAGAAACTGTTCTAACTTATACAGCGTTACAGAAATTCTGTGATCGGTTACGCGCCCTTGAGGGAAGTTATAAGTTCTTATTCGCTCGCTCCTGTCTCCCGAACCAACCTGGTTTTTGCGGCTTTGGGACAGGGCTTCTTCCTGCTCTTGCCGCGCCATGTCATAAAGCCGCGCTTTTAGCACTTTCATAGCCTTATCTTTATTCTTAAGCTGAGATTTTTCATCCTGGCATGTAACAACAACTCCGCTCGGCTCGTGAGTTATCCGCACCGCCGAATCGGTAGTGTTTACGCTTTGCCCCCCGTTGCCTGACGAGCGAAACACATCGATGCGCAAATCGTTTGGCGCTATATGTATATCTACGTCTTCGGCTTCAGGCAAAACGGCAACCGTCGCCGCCGATGTGTGTATGCGCCCCGACGATTCCGTTTCGGGCACTCGCTGTACACGATGAACGCCGCTTTCATACTTAAGCCGAGAATACGCGCCATGCCCCGAAATAAGCAATGTCAACTCTTTAACTCCCCCAAGCTCCGTAAGGTTGCCGCCTAATCTCTCTATTGTATACCCTGCACGCTCCGCATAGCGGGTGTACATCCGCCAAAGCGCGCCTCCGAAAAGCGCGGCTTCGTCTCCGCCCGTACCTGCGCGTATCTCTAACACAACATTCTTATCATCACTTGGATCTTTAGGAACAAGCAAAAGTTTAAGTTCTTCTTCAACAATTATATTCTCTTGCCTTATCTGCTCAAGCTCTTCGCCTGCCATCGCTGCAATCTCCTGGTCCGTATCGTTTAGCATCTGCTCAAGCTCTTTTATTTGATCTGTGTTGCGTTTATATTTGGTGTATTTATCAACAATTTCGCTTAAAGCCGCATGCTCACGCGCAAGCTTGGTGTAAACCTCTTGGTTTTGAATTATCTTGGGCTTTGAAAGCATTTCCTCCAGCTCTGAAAACCGGTCAACCTGTGAGTTAAGCTTATCTATCATTATTATTCTTCCTTTGCTATATGGGCAGTTACTATACGATTGCGCCCAGAATAATCGTTGTTTATTTCAATTCCGCAAAAACCGCCTTGCGCCAAAAGCCGTCTTACGCTTTCCGCTTGATTGGCGCCTATCTCCAACACTAACGCGCCCGACGGGTTTAAACACTTTGCCGCGTTTTTTGCAATAATTCTATAAAATTTTAACCCGTCGTGCGCTAAAAGGGCAAGCCTTGGCTCGTATAATCTGATGCTTTGTTCAAGCCCCGCATATTCTTTTTGACTGATATAAGGCGGGTTGCATACTATTATATCGTATGTTTGCGCAACGTTGGAAAACATGTCGCTTTTAAAAAGCTCTATTTTTACATTGTTCTTCTTGGCATTAGAATGTGCAATCTTAAGAGCGTCTTCGCTTATATCGCATGCGCTTACAGCCGCCGCCGTTTCCATTGCTAAGGATATGGCTATACAACCGCTGCCGGTGCAAACGTCAAGTGCGGTTTTATAACCTTTGCGGTTTATAAGCGTTATCGCCGCTTCCGCCACCAATTCTGTTTCGCTTCTTGGTATTAAAACCGCCGGACAAACTTCAAGCTCGCACCTTCTAAAATATGCAATCCCGGTAACATATTCTACTGGCACTCCGCAAGCGCACGCGTTAGCCAAACACTCTATTTTTCTTGCGGTCGGGCCGTCAATTTTCTTGCTCAAAAAAATGTCCCAGAGCTTGGTTTTGAGTACATGCGCAACAAGAACACGGGCTTTGGCCTCCGCCTCCGGTATGTTCGCCCCGCGCAGCAGCTCTTTAACGTTATTATACATTTCAGTTCCCGACAACAAGCGCTTATTCTCCAACCTCGCTTACCTTAGGCTGTATATTTTCGGCATCAACGCCCTTTGGGGCGCGATAAAAGCTCTCCGCAAGTTTTTTTAAGTTTTCGTTTGTTTCGTCTGCCGCCGCCGAAAAAGCGATAATTGCAACTTCTACCATGCTATCGTCCGGCGCCGCCGTGGTAAGCTTTTGAAGCATCATCCCCGGCCAGCGTATAGCGCGAAGCAGAAAACAATCGCTCTTGGCTGCAAATTTTAAAAGCTCATATGATATGCCCGCAACAAACGGCAGCATAATAAGCCGCATGCCTATCCTTAAATACCAAGAAGCGCTCCACCCGAGCAAAGAAAACAACAAAATAGATATGACAATAACTAATAACAGATAGCTTGTTCCGCATCTTGGATGCAGCGTTTTATAATTTTGTATGTTATCTACCGTCAACGGTTGTTCGTTTTCATAGCAGTTTATAGTTTTATGCTCCGCCCCATGGTACATAAAAACCCGGCGTATATCTTTAATAAACCTGATACTGACAATATAGATTAAAAACAGCGCAAGCCGTATGCCGCCTTCTATAAGATTCATAATAATGGGCGAGCCTATGTTTGGTCTTAATAAATTTGTAAGCACTGTTGGCAGTATGAAGAATATTCCTACCGCCAATCCAACCGCAAGAACAACCGCAAAAACCATGGCTACGTCCATAGGGTCTCTGCCCGACTTTTCTGCAATATACTTTTCAAATTTTGAAGGTTGTCCGATATCTTTTTCGTCATACATTTTTGCCGATTTTGTAATAGTTTTAACCCCAAAGCCCATCATTTCTATAAATGAAACGACTCCTCTTATTACCGGTAAACCAAAAAACTTATTTCTTTGCGCCGCTGACGATACTCTTTGTTTTTCATATACTATTTCGCCAGTCGCTTTGCGAACAGCAATCCCGCTAAAATCAGGAGCGCGCATCATTACGCCCTCAAGAACACCCTGTCCGCCAATATTGCACTTTCTCATCCTAATGCCCCTTTATTATTCTATAAACTATAGTATACAATATGCTGCATAAAAAATCATTGCAAGCGCTATAAAATTAATGTTAAAAATAAAACAGACCGAAGTTCGGTCTGCTCTCAAAATTTCGTTTATTTCATGCCGTATCTTTTATTAAACCTATCCACACGCCCCCCCGTATCTACAAGCTTTTGTTTACCTGTAAAAAATGGGTGACAGCGCGAACATATTTCAATTTTGAGATTTTCCCTAACCGAACCTGTAGTAAAAGTTTCACCGCAAGCACATTTTACCGTACACTGATAATACTTTGGATGTATATCTTTCTTCACTTTGTTTCACCTCGTTTTCCGAATGCTACGCAGTAGCGGCAACCCGTACAAAGTTGCAAAGTTGATTATAACATAACGTTTGAAAAAATCAACAGCAAGTTTTAAGAATTTTCTATGTTATTTGTAGTCCTACAGTATCTCAAACACAACACTGTCCAATATGTTTGACAAACCTACAAAGTTTTAATAATGTCGTTATCTTGTGATAATGTCTCTCTTGATTATCGCGATAAAATGTCTCTATGGAAAAGATAACAATGACAAGAAAACAATTAAAACGGCATACCGTCATTACACAGGTAATCAATGGGTTGATAACAAGGGAAAAGGCAGCGAAATTGCTTGAGCTGTCTATACGGCAAATTGACCGGACTATTGCCTTGCGGGCTTTATACGCTCTGCGGCTCCTCCTTTTCCCCACAAATCCTGCGGCTTTGCGGGGCCCCGCTGTCCGCTAGGGCTTGCATCTATTTTGGTAACACAGGGCACCACTTTATCGTTGTACAATCGGCAATACGGTTTTGTTTTTTATAAGTACACACTTTATTATACAATGGTGTTTATTTCGAGTATGCGCACATACGAAAAACCCTTTGCTTATGCATGTTTATACACTTAAAGGGTACAGAATCAAGAACCCCCGCTAAAATGTTATGAAAAACCACCATGTACGGTAGGAACTATCCGCCGTACGCTGTGTGTGGCTAAAAACGGACACAGCGTGTGATATTATACATGATAGGCTTTTAGGATAACAAATTATAACATAATTACATGGATTGTGCTATAATAAGCGTAAATTGAGCATACTTTCGGAGGCAAATTTATGGCTGACAACACAACCACCAATAACGAATTTGAAAAACAGCTTTGGGCGGCGGCGGACAAGCTGCGGGGCAATATGGACGCCAGCGAATATAAGCACGTTGTGTTGGGGCTCATATTCTTAAAATACATATCTGATAAGTTTGATGAAAGATACAGCGAGCTGGTTGCCGAAGGCGCAGGCTTTGAAGAAGATGTGGATGAGTACACCATGAAGGGCATCTTTTTTGTACCACTGGAAGCCAGATGGGACAAAATCAAAAACAACGCCACTTCGCCGGAGATCGGCAAAATTGTTGATGAAGCTATGACGGCCATTGAGAATCAGAATAAATGCCTTAAAGGAGTGCTGCCTAAGAATTACGCCCGGCCAGAGCTTGAAAAACGCAGGCTCGGCGAGGTTATTAATCTGTTCTCGAACCTTAAACTGCATGGCAAGGAAGAACAGGATATGCTGGGTAGGGTGTACGAATACTGCCTCTCTATGTTTGCGGAGGCAGAAGGCAAACGCGGCGGTGAGTTCTACACACCTGCCTGTGTAGTGCGTACATTGGTGGAAGTGATGCGTCCGTATCATGGCCGTGTGTACGA
>CAYTUG010000012.1:0-64498 GCA_964441275.1 uncultured Christensenellaceae bacterium
CTTAACAGGATGATGAGAAAGCTTGGGATCGGGAGAAAGAAACAGCGGAAGAAAAGGCATGTACCAAAGCCGTATGAGACGCCCAAAGTAGCCGGAGAGCGCGTCTAAATAGACGTGAAGTACGTGCCAAGGGACTGCCTGGCAGAAGAAATGCCGCAACTGTATCAGTACACGGCAGTAGACGAATGTACGCGAATAAGATGCAGAATGATATTTGAGGAATTGAGTAACTGGAATTCAGTAATGTTTTTACATCATGTCAGAAAGAAGTTCCCGTTTGATATCCAATGTGTGCAGACGGATAATGGCTCTGAATTTACAAATGCGTTCTCCAATTCCCCAACTCTTACGGCATTTGAGCAGTATTTAAAGAAAGAGAAGATACGGCACAAGAGGATACGCGTAGCAACGCCGAGGCATAATGGCAAAGTAGAGCGCGTACACCGGATGGACAGCGAGAGGTTCTATGCGACCAGGACATTCTATTCGGTGGAAGATGCAAACGAGCAATTACAGCGCTATCAGAGATGGGATAACAACTTCCCATTACTGGTTTTAGGGCGAAAATCGCCCCTCCAGTACTGGAGGGAAAACTTTGCTAAAAGTGTAACAGATCATTTGACAACGTAGAGGATGGGCTTAGCGTTCTACGTTGTTTGTAGGACTACAATACATATTGGACAAAAGAACCTTGAAAATAAAGATGCAGGAGCTGACTCGGGTGGTATTGTTGAGTTGTAAAACAAAAACATACCGAAAGGAGCCATTCCTGCATGAATAACATAACACAAGACATGAAATATCGGCAATCCCTTGTTTCGTTCGCCTTGAAGCATGGTGTTTCTCGTGCCAGCCGCAAATACAACAAATCACGCTCTTATATAAATTTTTGGTTGTCAAGATGTCGCGCCCTCAAAACGCTTAGTTTGCAGAAGGCTTCCGCTTCTAAGCCTAAATATGCATCATATCCTTCTGCCATATTCCTTGAAAATGTTTATTTGGATTTCCTATAGAATGCGTACAGACCGACAACGGGTTTGTGTTTACC
The DNA here is from genome assembly GCA_964441275.1 of uncultured Christensenellaceae bacterium. GTDB lineage: Bacteria > Bacillota > Clostridia > Christensenellales > SZUA-584 > SZUA-584. The sequence continues at coordinate 1,049 of CAYTUG010000012.1, forward strand.
AATCGTTTCTCTGCTACCAAGCGCGATTTGCCTACTTTGTTCGAAGCCACTGCCACTAAGCTGGGCATTAGGCACAAGCTGATACGTCCTTATACATCAAGGCACAACGGCAAAGCCAAGCGCAGTCACAGGGAAGATAATAAGCGGTTTTACTATAACCTTCTATTCCTTCACCGACTTTAAACAGCAGCTTAAGGCTTACCGATATCGCTCAAACAATACATCCATACGCCCGCTCGGTTGGCTTAAGCCAACCGAATATCTCAAACACAACACTGTCCAATATGTTTGACAAACCTACACATATAATCAGAAACTATATCCGCACTTATCAATTGTTATGATATTGTGAAATTCTTTGAAATATTAATCTTAATTTGATTGCATACAAGCATTTTTAATTAATAAATGTGATAAAATATCATTTTTCCATCATATTTTATTGATATATTATATACATCATATTCAATTTAAAACCTAATAAAATTTCTAAACAGCTTGGAGGTGCAAGATGAATACAAAATCTGTCACGGAAAAGCGCGGCGGATGCCAAGAATGCGATGACACACAATACACAGCTATTTCGCATATAATTGAGCTTTACAAAGACAAGCCCGGCAGCCTTATACAGATACTTCATCTTACTCAAGAATTGTGCGGATGCCTGCCGCTTGAAGTTCAGACGTTTATTGCCGATTCTCTAAACATTCCGTTATCCGAAATATCGGGAGTGGTTTCGTTCTATTCATTTTTTTCTACCAAACCGAGGGGGCGCCATACAATACGCGTGTGCCTTGGAACCGCCTGCTATGTTCGAGGCGGCAAAAAAATAGTTGAAGGATTGCGGGAAAAACTCGGCGTTGACATTGGCGAGACAACTCCTGACGGCAAGTTTACATTTGAAGTCGCGCGCTGTATAGGCGCATGCGGGCTTGCCCCCGCCGTTATGATTGACGATGTCGTATACAAACAGGTTAACGTCAACAGGCTTGGCACTATTCTTTCAGAGTACGATGATTAGGAGGTGATTTTTGTGGAGAAAACCGGCACATTAAAACAGCTTAACAGCATAAGACAACAATATATAAAAGAGCAGCAAAAGTACGATTATCAAATCTTCGTATGCAGCGGCGCTGGTTGCGTATCGTCTAACTGCGGCAAAGTTTATGACGCTTTTATAAGCGAGATACAAAGCAAAGGCTTGAACGGCAAAGTAAGCGTTCACCAAACCGGTTGCATGGGCACATGCGCCGTGGGGCCTGTGGTATTGGTGCTGCCCGACAAAACATTCTATACCGAAATTGACGAAAGCAAAGCAAAACAGATATTCGAGTCTCACATTATCGGCGGCTTACCGATAGAAAGATATACTTTCTATGATCATTCGCTCGAAAAACATGTTCCGGTCATTGACGATATCGAGTTTTTCAAAAGACAGGTGAAAATAGCACTGCGCAACTGCGGCTCAATTGAGTTTGGTGATATTAAGGCCTATATCGCAAACGACGGATATTTTGCGGCTTATAAAGCTCTCGCAGAAATGACTCAAAAAGGTGTAGTAGAAGAAATAATAAAATCAGGCATAAAAGGGCGCGGAGGAGCAGGGTTTCCCGTGGGTTTAAAATGGCAGGCGGCTTTAAAGCAATCTGCTGACGACAAATTCATCGTTTGCAACGCAGACGAAGGCGACCCCGGCGCTTTTATGGACAGAAGCATAATTGAAGGCGACCCTCACACTGTTATCGAGGGCATGATGATTGGCGGCTATGCCATCGGTGCAAACCTTGGGTACATTTATATCCGGGCCGAATATCCGATTGCCGTCAAAAGAATGACCGATGCGTTAAACGAGGCGCGCGAAATTGGCTTGCTCGGCGACAATATTTTTGAAACAGGCTTTTCATTCGATATAGAAATCCGCATCGGCGCAGGCGCTTTTGTTTGCGGCGAAGAAACTGCTCTTATGTCTTCAATAGAGGGAAAGCGGGGCGAGCCCACGCAAAAACCGCCGTTCCCCTTCGAAAGCGGGCTGTTTTCAAAACCTACAATAATCAACAACGTCGAATCGCTCGCAAGCATCCCCATGATAATTTTAAAAGGCGGCGAATGGTATTCTTCTATCGGGACAAAAGAGAGCAAAGGAACAAAAGTATTTGCGCTTGCGGGGGACGTTGTAAACACAGGGATTGTAGAAGTTCCTATCGGCATTCCGCTCGGAGATATAATATTTGAAATCGGAGGCGGAACCTCAAATAAAAAGAAGTTTAAGGCGGCGCAAATCGGCGGACCTTCGGGCGGATGTGTCACGACCAAAAATTTGAACATAACCACAGATTACGAACCGTTAAAAGAATTGGGCGCTATAATGGGTTCGGGCGGGCTTATAGTGATGAACGAAGATGCCTGCATGGTTGATACGGCTCGTTTTTTCATGGATTTTATTCGTGATGAGTCCTGCGGAAAATGTACGGCATGCCGTATAGGCACAAAACGGATGCTCGAAATACTTGAACGCATAACTTGCGGCGAAGGCAAGGAAGGCGATGTTGAGCTGCTTATCGAATTAGGCGAAACTATTGCTCAAACCGCCATGTGCGGGCTCGGGCAGACCGCACCTAATCCCGTGCTTTCCACGATAAAATATTTTCGGGAAGAATACGATGAACACATCAAAAACAAGTACTGCCGCGCGGGCGTCTGTTCGGATCTGTTTATATCCCCGTGCGAAAACACCTGCCCCGCCAACGTTAACGTGCCCGGCTATATGTCTTTGATTGCGGCAGGCAGGTTTATTGACGCTTACAATCTCGTTCGCCAGGAAAACCCGTTCCCTGCAGTTTGCGGCCGTATTTGTACGAGACCATGCGAAAGCAAGTGCAGAAGGCGCACAATAGACGAGCCTGTAGCCATATGTGATTTAAAACGGTTTGTCGCCGATTACGCAATGCAAAACGAAAAAGCGTATACGCACGATATTGTTTTCCCTAAAAACGGCAAAAGCGTTGCGGTTTTAGGCGCGGGCGCGTCCGGTTTAACATGCGCGTATTACTTGGCGCGCATAGGCTATGACGTGGATGTTTTCGAGGATCACGACACGGCGGGCGGAGTGCTCTGTTTCGGCATACCCGAATACAGGCTGCCAAAAGACGTGCTTGCGCATGAAATATTGCTTATTGAACAGGCGGGAGTAAAAATACACCTTAACACCGAAGTGGGCAAGGATATATTGTTTAAAGACATCAAATCAAAATACGATTCAATTTACATTGCAACAGGCGCAAGATTGCCTCAAAAAGCAAATATCCCGGGCGAAGATTTACCGGGGGTGGTACACGGGATTCGCTTTTTAAAGAAAGCCAACTCTAAACAGCCCGTTCAGATGGGCAAAAACGTGACGGTTATCGGGGGCGGAAACACTGCCATAGATTCGGCGCGAACCGCGTTAAGATTAGGCGCCGAAAAGGTAACCGTGCTCTACAGGAGAACCATTGATTCAATGCCCGCTTATGAAACTGAAATTGATGAGGCAATAGAAGAGGGAATAGAAATAATCGAACTTGTCGCCCCTGTGCGCTTTATCGCAGGGCAAGACGGCAAAGTAAACAAAATTGAATGCGTAAAGATGAAGCTTGGCAATTTTGACGCTTCCGGCAGAAGGCAATCAGTGTTGGTTGAAGGCTCTAACTTTATGATTGAAACCGATATGGTGATTCCCGCGATAAGCCAGCATGCAGATTTCCCTTTCATCGGCAAAGACGAGATAGGCATAACGCCTTGGGGCACATTTGTATTGCAGGACGATTCGCAAATGACGACGATGGAAGGCGTTTTTGCGGGGGGCGATGTTGCCCGCGGCCCAGATGAGGTTATACGCGCAATTGCCGACGGCAAAAAAGCTGCAATCGCAATAGACAAATATCTTGGCGGCAAAGGAAGGCTTAATAAAGGAGAGCCTATCGAAATTCCCGCAGTTTGCGATAATGACGAGATAGTAGCTCATGAGCGGTTTGTATTTGAAATGCTCGATCCAAATACGCGAAAAAACAGCTTTGAAGAGGTTAAAAAAGGTTACCACAAACTTAACGCCATGGCTGAGGCAATGCGCTGTTTGCACTGTGAAAGGAGGTCGTAAGTTATGGTGAACTTAACAATTAACGGGCAGCCGGTTGCCGTTGCGAAAGGCACCACAATTATGGACGCCGCAAAATCAATTGGAATCAACATTCCCGGGCTATGCCATTTTGACGGGATACATAAGTTTGGCTCTTGCAGAATTTGCGTGGTTGAAGTTGAAGGAGCAAAAACGCTTCAGGCTTCGTGCTTGGCAAAAGTTACTCCGGGCATGATAGTGCGCACCAATACGGATAAGGTTCGCCGCGCGAGGCGCGTATTGTATGAGCTGTTGCTGTCCGATCACGACAAGGATTGCTTAAACTGCACCCGGAACCAAAGCTGCGAGTTGCAAGAGCTTGGCAAAACGCTCGGGGTTAGCGAATCTCGTTTTGAAGGAGAACACAGCGTGAGCGCCGATGCATCGTCCGTGGCCATTACCCGCAATATGTCAAAGTGCGTACTTTGCAGGCGTTGCGTAACCGTCTGCAACGACATTCAGGGAACGGGCGTTTTAAACGCCCAAAACAGAGGCTTTGACACTGTTATAAGCCCGGCTATGGACCTTTCGTTAGGCACCGTAGATTGTGTGTTTTGCGGTCAGTGTACAGTGGTGTGCCCTGTTGGCGCACTTAAAGAAACGGATGCTGTTAATCCGGTCTGGAAAGCTTTAAGCGATGGCAGCAAACGCTGTGTAGCGCAAGTTGCGCCCGCTATTCGGGTAACAATAGGCGAAGAATTCGGATATGAGCCGGGAACAAGAGTTACCGGAAAATTAGCGCAGGCACTCTGCGCCCTTGGGTTTGACGATATATTCGATACCGATTTTAGTGCGGATTTAACTATTATAGAAGAGGGAACGGAATTCTTATCAAGGCTAAAGTCCGCTTTAACCGAAGGAAAAGCAGCTTTGCCCATGATAACCTCCTGCAGCCCCGGCTGGATTAAATATATTGAGCATTCATACCCTGAGCAGCTTGCTCACCTTTCCACATGCAAATCGCCCCATACCATGCTTGGCGCCTTGGCAAAATCATATTACGCCGAAAAAATAGGAATTGACCCTAAGGATATGTTTGTCGTATCCGTTATGCCGTGCACCGCCAAAAAGTTTGAGATTTCCAGAAAAGAGATGCGCAACAATGACGTGCCCAATGTAGATGCAGTTTTAACGACAAGAGAGTTGGCTCAAATGGTGCGCGAATCCGGAATTGATTTTACGTTGCTTCCCGAAAGAGAATTTGACGACCCGTTAGGCATGTCAACCGGTGCCGCCGATATATTCGGGGTAACGGGAGGTGTTATGGAAGCCGCTCTGCGCACGGTGTATGAGATAGTTACAGGGCGCGAGCTGCCTTTTGAAGATTTGCACGTAGCCCCCATTGTGGGGTTTGACCAAATTAAAACTGCGGAAATATTAATTGATAATCCTTTGCCCGAGTATGAATTTTTACGCGGTGTAAACGTTAAAATTGCGGTAACAAGCGGGCTTTCCGGCGCAAAGATTTTAATGGAGCAAGTAAAAGAAGGAAAATCCCCGTACCATTTCATAGAAGTAATGGGATGCCCCGGAGGGTGCATTATGGGCGGCGGTCAGCCCCGTTCCAGCGATCCGGACATAAGAAACAAAAGGCTTAAAGGCATCTACGAAGAGGACGAACAAAAGCCGCTGCGCAAATCGCATGATAACCCGTCAATACAAAATTTATATAAGGAATTTCTCGAATATCCAAACAGCCACGTCTCACATGAATATCTGCATACGCACTATGTAAAGCGTGGCAAATTCAATCAATATGTAGACGAACAATATGTTTACGACGAGGTGAAACCAATGGCAGCAACTCAATCAAAAGCGCCGCAAAAAAAAAATCCGGCTGAGAGAGCGGCTCAAAGAATGAGCGGAGAGCTTGAATCGGTTAAAGTGATGGCTCTTGAAGCTGAAATAAACCGTTTAAAGAAGGAGTTGGCGGATTCGCAAGAGAGTGTGGACATACTTAAAGAAGTTATGAGCGATTACGCAAAAAAGCCGGCCCGCAAAGAAAAAGAGCGGTAACATCAAGTTGCCGCTCTTAAGTGACGCTGTAAGCGATTTGTCAATCCCACCTGTTTAGTTTCATTCCGTTAATATACAATGCAAAGTTGCAACCTAAAAAGCGCGCGCTGGCTTCGCACATCTGCATCCGGCTTAAATACAAGCTTAAAAACTCCATAGGTGACGCGGTATTGTTCATAGTGTAATCAATCGATATCAACTCGTTTGTAACGCAAAGCTTTGTGGCTTTTATTGAAAGGTTAACCCGGTCATGAATTCCGACTGATGTTGTTTTATCTCGAACACGCGCTTTGTGCGCGTCTATTTTGTCGGCAATAATTAACGCCGCCGAAATATCGCTTACCGGAGTGCCTGTTTCCTCTTCATGCATCCCTACGGCGGTGCATATCTCGCAAGCATCGGAAACGGCAAACCCCATATCGCACAATATGGGAAAGAGCAGAACAGCCCCGTGCAGACCGTGATTTTTCCTGTTTATCATGTTTCCGACATCGTGAACCCAACCGGCAATTTTGGCAAGCTCAACACGCCTTGGGGGCTTCTTAAGTTTTTTTAAAATTTCGCCGGCTATCCGGCTGACATAGCCCACATGCCTTGGACCATGGTCTGTATAGCCTATTGCCTCAAGCACCTTGTTTGACTGCTCTACAAGCTCGCTTAATTTCTCGCTGTTTCTTACATTTTCGTATCCTATATTCAAATTCAGTCTCCCCCGTCAACTAATCTGTCGTAATCTTTATCGCCGGAAAAGTCCCTTTCTATTTTGATCTCTTTTCCCAGCGCTTCTAAAGCGTTGCATACGGCAACATAGTCATAGTATCCTATTTCCTCTAAACGCAGCGCTTTTAAAAGATGAGGAACTGTTTTTTCATTTCCCAACTTGCCAAGCAGATTGGCATAAAACGCTTTGCCATCCTCGCTCAGCAAAAACCGCTCAAGGACATGCTCGAAAACTTTATCACAAAAAGGCATGCCCGCAAGTATATCTAAAAAACAATCTTGCGCGTAACGATTGCAACCGGAATTTAAAGCCTCTAATATTTTCGCTTTATATTGCTCCCCCGCTTCTTTAAGCATCTCTGCGCAGGTTTCACAAAAACTATTTGGACGCTCGCAAGATTTTATAACGCCTATATAGTAATCAAAAGGGTGTTTAAAACCCATTTCGGAAAGCAGCCGAACTATTTCGTTTTTTAAATCATCGCTGCCCTCGCCGTCGTAGTTTATTAGCAAGTTAACAAGCAAAGGATATGTTGATTGCTCTTTATCCACGATGCTGTTGAGCAGCTGTCCGGGCACATTTGAACCCTCAATAAGATATTCGCCGAACAGCTTAACTAATTGGGTTGGGTCCATTTTAGAGAAATACGAATTTGGAGTAGCGCCCAAAAGCCAGCTTGCAGGCGTATCTGCCCATTCTAAATAAAGCTGCGGCAACAGTTTTTCAATCTCGTCCTCGTTAAGATTCGCAGTGTAGTTTTCGATATAATCACGAAATTTTTGTTCAAAATCAATCAAAGCGCCCGTCTCCGTTACGCTCAAACAGCATATTATAGTATTTGTTTAAAGTGGTCAGCGTTACTGAATATATTTGCTGCAATTCTTTCTTAAGAGGGCGCCTTTTAATCTCTAACAGTTCGCTTACACACAATTCAAGCGCCGCCGCCAAAGCTTCGGATTTTTTAATCCATACGCCTTCGTCATTTCTTTCTTTTGCTATTGTCATAACCAATTGGGCGCCTGCCGTAATAAACGCATCGTCATATCTGTCTTTAGCATTTTCAACGAAGATTGACAACGCTTTGGCATAAGGCTGAGGGAGGTTGCCAATATCCTCGGACATCGAGCCCACCCTAACTTCCGCAATGGCGCCGTTTATGTAAGCAACGTAAGGTTCTTTAGCGCCCATACGGTTCAAATACATAAAAACATCATTTTTCATTTCATCGGACTCGGTGCTTTTTAGAAGTACGTCCCGCAATGTTTCTTCCGCCTTTTCATCGGACAGCATGCTTATAATTTCGAGTACAATTTTTTTTATGTATTCATCGCCGTAATTCAAGCCCCACAAAATTATCGACGAGAAATAAGAATCGTTTTTCCATTTTTGTTTTAACGCTTCTTCTTTCTTTTTAAGGCATTCGTTCAGATATGAAATGCGCCGCTTTATCTCGTCAAATTGGACCTGATACACATATTCTAATTCTCTGTGCCCTCTGTTTTTTTTGGCATTGTCCGCATAAGCTTTATAATAGACGGCCAAACTGTTCTGGGGTTCAATCCTGAGTATTTTTTCAAAACAGTTTGAAGACTCGATGTACTTGCCGCTGTTTAACGCCGCTATACCGCAAAAGTGCAGTATCCTGATGTCATAAGGCTGAAAGTTCATTATCTTCAAAAACCAACTGTAAGCTTTTTCATGATATCCTAACTCACAGTATGTTAACGCAACTTTATGCATATCTTCAGGTTCAATATCCGGCAAATCATCAAGCTTATTCAAATACTGCGATGCCTTGGCGTGGTCGTTAAGCTCGGAATAAAACAGAGCCAAATTGCAACATGCGTGAAGATTATGCGGATTATGCCCAATCACTCTTTGCGCGGTCTCCACCGCCTTTTGTTTCTTCCCGTCAAAAAAGTAGGCAAGCGCCAAATTGTTAATTGCGGATAACAATGTGCAGTCTTTGTTCGCAACTTCTTCCAATATAAGTATTGCAGTTTTAAAATCGCCTTTGTCGAGGCATTGCTTGCCTTCAAACGCCTTTTCTATTATAAACTTTCTGTTTATATCGTGGAGCGTATCTTCCCCGTATTCTTCCTCGTCTATAATATCAAAAAGCTCGTCAATATCTTCTGCGAATTCGCCGTCCGGGTCTATAGCAAGGTACTGTTCAAATGCCTCGTCGGCAAGCGCGAAATTTTTAAGCCCCATATAGTTGCATCCAAGCGCAAAAAGACATTCGGTAGGCGTATTGCCATATTTGGCGATTTTCAACAAAACGTCGTTAGACTCAGCATACAGCCCCATCTCTGAATAGATTTGCGCTATGTTTAACAGATAATCCGTGTTTTGCGGCTCCATGCCAAGTACGCACCTGTAAAGGGAGAGCGCCTCAAGCAAGTTACCCGCGTCAACATGCCGCTCTGCCTTTTTTATAAAAAATTCAACGGGCTGTCTAAAATTTAATACGTTATTGTTTCGTTTGTTGTTGTCTTTCATTATCCCTCCGCCGGCCGATTATAACGCTTATTTGCTGCACACAAACTGGGCTCTTTGCGTATCTTTATCATACGGTTTCTTGGTCATAAACTCGTAAACCGAAACATTTTCAAAACCCGCGCCATAAAGCATTTCCGTAACTTCTCTCACTTCATGCGCAAACAACAAATGTGTTTCGCAGTACTTTTTGTAAACATCTGCTTCCCTAACAAACAATGTAACTTCAGTCGCAAGCATTTTTTTATCTGTATCGTATTCACCTTGCCAGATACATGTAACATCATCGCTATCGTCATAATACAGCTGTTTATGCATTGCAGCAAGCTTTGCGCTTGTGCTCATATCAAAAAGCAACATTCCGCCTTTTTTTACCGCATTGTACGCGCCGCAAGCAAATTGGCGCAATCCTTCTTTGTCAACATAATTTGCGCCGTCGCATGCGCTTACCACAGCATCTACTCTGTTGCCTACCTTTATATTTCGCATATCCTGCTGTACAAAAATGATATCGCACCCTGATTTGCGCGCCTTATGCGCCGACTGCTCCAACATAGAATGTGAAATATCGGATGCAACCACCCTGTGCCCCAACAAGCTAAGCGCGCATGAAATACTCCCCGAACCGCAGGCAGCTTCAAAGATTGCGGCGTTTTTGCGGTTTAGCAGCTCGTCGATATATTTTGCCCAACCATCATAATCTATATCGTACATCAGTTTATCGTATACTTTCGCAAGCATATCGTAGGCTTTCATTTCAACTCCGTTGTTATTTTGTTGTTTTTTAATATACTATATTGTAGAGCCGTAAACAATGATTTGAGCTATTTAATTTGGTTTTTTCAAAATTTCAATAATTAACTTCAAACTCAGTGATTTACTGGAAATATAATTGCATTGACCGGTGCCAATTTTGATGCTATAATTATTTCAAATAATAGATACAGTTTGAGGTGCGGTTTTCAAAAGTATGCTATGCTTGGGCGGCGGGCGCCAATAGTGCATTGCAGAAAGGGTAAACCGCCGAAGGCAAAACCAATCCGCAAGGTGATTGCCTGGGTGTATGGCGAACAGCCATGCAACTGCCGCCTTTTTTGGGCGGAGCGCTGCTGTTATCCTGCATTACTGCTAAAATGATGATGGTGCGCTTTTTGGGTTTGCGTGCCATTTTTATATCATAAAATATTTTTGGAGAGATGAAATGAAAAAGTTTAAGGTTGGAATTGTAGGCGCCACAGGCATGGTCGGACAGCGTTTTGTAACACTTTTGGAAAACCATCCTTGGTTTAAAATTGAACATATCAGCGCAAGTGCGCGATCCGCCGGCAAAACGTACGGGCAGGCGGTAAGCGGCCGCTGGGTTATGCAAACCCCCATCGCCTCCGATATTGCGGATATGAAAGTTTATGATGCAAGCGACATAGCCGCCGCTAAGGATCTCGATTTTGTGTTTTGTGCGATAAGCCTTGAAAAAGAAAAAACAAAACAGCTCGAACAAGAATATGCTAAAGCGGATATTCCTGTTGTCTCAAACAACAGCGCGCACCGGGCAACGCCCGACGTGCCTATGCTAATTCCTGAGATTAACGCTGATCATCTTGAAATAATAGAACATCAGCGCAGGCGGCTCGATACAAAACGCGGGTTTATAGCGGTTAAACCAAACTGTTCTATCCAAACTTATGTACCGGCATTGCACCCGTTTGTTGAATATGGTATAGACCAAATAGCGGTGTGTACTTATCAGGCGATATCCGGCGCGGGCAAAACCTTTGAAAGCTGGCCGGAGATGATCGATAATGTAAGACCGTATATTGGCGGTGAAGAGCAAAAAAGCGAGCAAGAACCTATGAAAATTTGGGGGCGCATTGAAGGCGGAAAAATCATAAACGCAAAAAAACCGGTTATTACCAGCCAATGCATACGGGTGCCCGTATCAAATGGCCATATGGCGGCTGTTTTTGTTAAGTTTGCAAGAAAGCCGTCCATAGAAACGATGCTTAATATTTGGAAAGACTACAAGCCGCTTTGCCAGCAGCTTTCTTTGCCAAGCGCGCCCGAACAATTTCTTGTTTATCATAGTGACGATTCCCGCCCTCAAACGCGCCTTGACAGAGACTGCGGGAACGGCATGAGCGTATCGATAGGTCGATTGAGAGAAGATTCGGTATTCGATTGCAAATTTGTTTGTCTTAGCCACAACACGCTGCGCGGAGCTGCGGGCGGCGCCGTATTAACCGCCGAACTTTTAGCCGCAAAGGGTTATTTGGACAGGTAACGCAGTTTACCAAAAATCTTGGAAGGAGTATGTTTTATGAGTATTTTTACCGGAGCGGGCACCGCTTTAGTAACACCGTTTGACGAAAAGGGCATAAATTTCGCGGCCTTTGAGAAACTTATTGAACAGCAGATAAGCGAAGGCATAGACGCGCTTATAGTATGCGGCACAACGGGAGAATCTTCCACCATGTCTATGGAGGAAGACTTAAGCGCAATAGACTTTGTTATCAGGCAATCGGCCGGCCGCGTGCCCGTAATTGCCGGTACGGGAAGCAACAACACCTTAACCGCAATCGAAATATCAAAAGAAGCTGCGGCGCTTGGGGCTGACGCACTGCTTGTTGTAACCCCGTATTACAACAAATGCACAGACGCGGGGCTTGTAAAGCATTATCATACTATAGCGGATTGTGTGGATGTTCCAATTATCGTATACAATGTTCCGGCAAGAACGAGCGTAAATATTAAGCCAATCGTAATGAAGCAAATTTGTGAGCATGATAATATTACGGCAATAAAAGAGGCAAGCGCAAACATAACCCAGATTGCCGAAACTGCAAGGCTTTGCAAGGACATTGCAGATTTGTATTCCGGAAACGACGATCACATACTGCCTGTGTTATCGCTCGGGGGGAAAGGCGTGATTTCCGTTGTTTCAAATGTTGCCCCTAAGATGACGCATGATATGGTGGCGAGTTATTTAAAAGGCGAACTTTCAAAAGCGCTTGAGCTGCAGTTTGCATTAAACCCTCTTGTGTCCGCACTTTTTAGCGAAGTTAACCCCATCCCGGTAAAAAAGGCGCTAAACCTTATAGGGATAAACGCGGGGCTGCCCAGAATGCCTCTTTGCGAAATGAGCGAAGGCAAGGCCGAACTTCTAAAAACAGAACTTGAAAAATTGGGGTTTAAAATCGTTTAAATGTTGTTTCTACTTAAGATAAGGGGTAAATAATGATTAGAATTTTAATATGCGGTGCAAACGGCAAAATGGGCAATGCGCTCGCCTGCGCCGCGGCTGAGTCAAAAGATTTCCGTATTGTAGCGGGAGTTGATAAGCTGCAGGATTGTGCGGACAAAGGGTTTCCGGTTTACGCCGATATTTTCAACTGCCGTGAAACCGCCGATGTAATTGTTGACTTTTCAAGGCCCGATGCGCTTAAAAACAATTTAAATTATGCCCGGCATAACAACATACCGGCCGTGATAGCAACCACAGGCTTTGAGGTGCGCGAAAAGCAACTGATAAAGGAAGCTTCATCGCAAGTGCCTATATTTTTTTCGGCCAATATGTCCGTAGGAGTTAATCTGCAGATAGAGTTAGCGCGCAAAGCGGCTACCTTTTTTGGGGACGAATGCGATATTGAGATTATTGAAAAGCACCACAACCAAAAGGCCGACTCCCCAAGCGGCACTGCGCTTGCAATCGCGCAGGCTATAAACGATTCGCTTATGGCGCCAAAAAAGTTGGTGTTTGGCAGAAACGCTTTGTCATGCGGGCGCGGGCAGGAAATAGGCATCCATTCGGTTCGGGGCGGAACAATAGCCGGAGACCACACCGTTTTGTTTGCAAGCCCGGACGAGATAATAGAGATAAAACACCACGCTCAATCGCGCCGCATATTTGCGCTCGGCGCATTGCGCGCAGCGGCATTTATTTGCGGTAAACCTTCGGGGCTTTATGATATGAACAACCTCATATCGCAGGATGCCGTTACAAACGTTTACAAAACAAATTCGCAGGCGGTTATCACTCTTGCAAGGCTGCCCTACTCGCCTAAGACAGTTGCGCAGATATTTCGAGACATTGCAAGTGCGGATATCAAAATCGATATGATCAGCCAAACGGCGCCTCATGAAGGCCGCATAAGGTTATCGTTTTCGCTTTGCGAGCCCGATGTTGAGCAGTGCGTATCTATTGCAGAAAAATATGCCGCCGGGGAAACTTTGGTGATATCCGGCAGCGGTTTGTGCAAGCTAACCGTTGAAGGTGCGGGAATGCAGCATCAATCCGGGGTGGCGTCAAAGCTGTTCGGCGCGCTGTGTGAAAAAAATATCGGCATATCCATCATTTCAACATCGGAAACCGCAATAAGCTTTTGTGTTGATGAAAATCAATCGGCCGATGCAATAGCCGTAGTGGCAGAAGCGTTCTGCCTGTAATTTCGAGCAATTATAAAAACGGGCGCCTTAATAAGTTGCCCGTCTTTTTATCTAAAATTTTAATTTGCACACTTCTCGTCCGTACAAGTCGTACAGTACGGCTTTTTTCTTGTTAAACTTGCCAAACAAATCGCTTTGGATTTCTTTTATTTCCCTATTGCTTATTACCATATCATCATCAAAAAAATATGTGTTTTCACCTTTTCCCGTCTCTATGCTCCAACCATACAATGATACTTCTTTATCGCTGTTGTTTACTATTGTCACTGTTTTTTTATCGGGATCGACTTCGGCAATCTTTATGTCTGGTACGCTGTTTATTGGCGGAGTAATACTAAAATAGCGGATTTCATTGCCTATTTTGAACATAAGCGTGCCTGTTTTGCCAAGCACAAATACTTTTGAGCCGTATTTGCTTAAACGCTCGACAGCATTAGCATAATCTTCACCCTTAAAGTTGTTTGTAATAATATTAAACTTCGAGCCGGTTTTTTTTAGAAATTCGTCTGTTGATGCGGTTGTTTTACCGTGATGCCCAACTTTTAATATATCACATTTTATTGGCTGGCCGCTCTTTAATAAATCCTTTTCCGCCATTGCCTGCTGATCGCCGGTAAACAAAACTTTTTTGCCTTTCCAATCAAGCATAAAAACCATGCTGTTATCGTTCTCTTCCGCATACACATCATTTGGCCCGACAACATTTATTTCTATCTGCTCAATGCCGATGCTATCGCCCGCTTTTAGCGTCTTAATCGGCACATTGCCTGCCATCTCACGCATCATAGGCGAATGGTCTTTAAACTCGTAAGGCGTGATATATATGGTTTTGCATTTAGCATGCTTTAAAACTTTGCCAAGCGCGCTTGCGTGGTCTTTATGCGGATGAGAAATAAAAATTGCTTCGAGCTCATCAATATTGTTTTCTTTAAGAATTCTTAAAACGCTTGCATGTTCTTTCTCATGCCCAACGTCTATCATAAACCATTTGTTGTTGGGGGTGCCCACGAGCGCGGCGTCACCTTTGCCAACATCTACAAAATAAATAAGCAATTCGTCTGTCTCTTCCGCTACGCAAGCAGTAGCCGTAAGCAATACTAATATTACAATAAATAAGGTTAATCGGGTTGTGCTGTTCAATTCATTTCTCCAGATTGTTTTATATAGCATTGTATAGCAATCCGGCAATTTATTAAAGACTTTTTTCTTAGAGTTTAGCCTTAGTTAACAAAAAATAATGGCTTTATATCTTTAATATGATATAATCTGTTTGTGTATTTTATGTTCCAACTTGCGAACTAAAGACACATCTCCCTTTTTACTCGGCAAACATTTATGTTTGCCCTTTTTTTTGCGGCAGCAAATATTGACGTGTTTTTTTGTATATGTTATATTTACATGGCACGCCGAAGTGATGGAATTGGCAGACGTGACGGATTCAAAATCCGTTGGTAGCAATACCGTGTGGGTTCAAGTCCCACCTTCGGCACCAAACTTTCTGCTAAGATAATTTCAAAGGAGGGCTTTCCATGACGGATTACAAGGCAATGTACTACCATTTATCTGGTCGGATGGCGACAGCGGTTGAGGTTTTAGAATATGCTACGGATACACTTGTCGGCACTACTGAAGCGCTTGCCGCTCTTACGGGAAAGCTAAAGTTGGCGCAACAGACCACAGAGGAAATGTTCATGGATTGCACTGATGAGGAAATAGATGATGGGCCGGAAGAAGGGAAATAAAGCTTTATGCTAACTGCATCTTTTTTGGTAGCATAGGGCGCATGATTCATTTAAAAGGAGGGTGTTCTATGGCGGACTACAAAGCCATGTACTACCATTTAGCGGGGCAAATGTCAATTGCCATTGAAGCGTTAGAAGGGCTTGTTGCCATCACGGAAAGGCTCAAAAAGGCACAGCAGGCCGCACAGGCTCTGTTCATCAACAGCGAGGATGACGAAGCTGCAGACAATAATCCGGAAGAAGCGGAATAAAGCAAGGCGGATTGTTGGCGGCGCAAAGCGCTTTAAACAAACGAAAAGCCCCGTATATAGGGCTTATTTATTATAGTAAAAAAAGCGGAGCTTGCGCCCCGCTTTTTTGATTTTTTGATGCTTATTGATTTTTCTCTATTACCGCTTGGGCGGCGGCAAGGCGCGCTATAGGCACGCGGAAGGGCGAGCAAGAAACATAATCAAGCCCAAGTTCGTAACAGAATTTAACCGAACTGGCTTCGCCGCCATGCTCTCCGCATATTCCAAGCTTTATGTCAGGCCTGGTTTTCCTGCCAAGCTCCACAGCCATTTTCATAAGTTTGCCCACTCCCACCTGGTCAATCCTTGCAAACGGGTCGAATTCATAAATCTTTTTGTTGTAATAATCGTCTAAGAATTTGGTGGCGTCATCGCGCGAGAAACCGAAAGTCATCTGAGTTAAATCGTTTGTACCGAAAGAGAAAAACTCAGCGTCTTTTGCGATATCGTCCGCCGTTAGCGTAGCGCGCGGAACTTCTATCATTGTTCCCACAAGATAATCCAATTTAAAACCTTTTTCGCTTATAACCTGCTCTGCGGCTTTTACAACCACATCTTTAACGTATTTTAGCTCTCTTTCTTCGCCCACAAGCGGTATCATTATTTCGGGACAAATCTTTAACCCTTTTTCTTTTGACACCTCGATTGCAGCCTCTATTATTGCGCGGGTTTGCATTTCGGCTATCTCCGGATACGTAACGGCAAGGCGGCATCCCCTATGCCCAAGCATCGGGTTAAACTCATGCAAACTTGATATTGTTGCCGCGAGCTCCTCGTAAGGTATTATCATCTCTTTGGCAAGTTTTTTTGTATCTTCTTCGTTTTGCGGCAAAAACTCGTGCAGAGGCGGATCAAGCAACCTGATAGTTACGGGCCTCTCTCCCATTGTTACGTAAATAGCTTTAAAATCCTTCTTTTGGATAGGTAAAAGCTTGGCAAGAGCGCGCACTCTTTGATCTTTCGTCTTAGAGACTATCATCTCACGCATTGCAGGCAAACGGTCTTCTTCGAAAAACATATGCTCCGTCCGGCAAAGGCCGATTCCCTCTGCTCCGAAGACAATCGCGTGTTCCGCATCTTTGGGGGTATCCGCGTTTGTTCTAACCTTAAGCGTTCTTACTTCATCAGCCCAGCCCATAATGGTTTCGAAATCGCCGGTAACTTCCGCAGGAAGCGTTGGGATTAACTCGCCGAACACTTGCCCTGTTGAGCCGTCCAAAGATATATAATCGCCCTCATTATATACCTTGCCGTCGGCCGTCATTGTTTTGTTCATTTCGGAAATCAGCACTTCACCGCAGCCCGCAACGCAGCACGTACCCATGCCCCGCGCTACGACAGCGGCGTGAGATGTCATACCGCCCCGCGAGGTCAATATTCCGTTGGCGGCGTACATGCCCTCGATATCTTCAGGGGATGTTTCCTGCCTGACCAAAATAACTTCGGCGCCTGCGTTAACAGCTTCAACAGCGGCATCGGCTGTAAAGTAAATTTTACCGCAGGCTGCTCCGGGAGAAGCGGCAAGCCCTTTGGCAATTGCTCTTGCGCTCTTGATTGCTTTTGGGTCAAACGTGGGATGTAACAGAGAGTCTAACGCTTTAGGATCTATCTTTAATAGAGCTTCATTTTTTGTCAATTTAGCTTCGTTAACCAAATCAACGGCGATTTTAAGCGCTGCCGAAGCGGTGCGTTTTCCGTTTCTTGTTTGGAGCATAAAGAGTTTGCCTTTTTCTATGGTAAACTCCATATCCTGCATGTCGCTGTAGTGGTCTTCCAACTTTTGCGCTATGTCAGCAAACTGAGTGTAGACCTGCGGCATCAATTCTTTAAGCTCGCTTATCGGCCTTGGCGTGCGTATTCCCGCCACAACGTCTTCCCCTTGCGCATTCATAAGAAATTCGCCGTATAGCTTTTTTTCTCCGGTCGCCGGATTACGGGTAAATGCAACTCCCGTTCCCGAATCGTCACCCATGTTGCCAAACACCATAAGTTGCACGTTTACCGCCGTGCCCCAATCGCCCGGAATGTCGTTCATGCGGCGGTATACGATTGCACGGGGGTTATCCCAAGAGCGAAAGACTGCCTGAACGGATTCTAAAAGCTGCACTTTAGGGTCTTGCGGGAACTGCGAGCCGTGTTCTTTAGCATAAAGCTCTTTAAACAGTTTAACAATTTCTTTTAGATTCCCGGCCGACAAATCGGCATCGTTTTCCACGTTGTTTTCCTCTTTTACCCTGTCAAACAGCTCGTCAAATTTCGCCTTGGGGATCTCCATAACCACGTCCGAAAACATCTGTATAAAACGGCGATAGCTATCGTATGCAAAACGCTCGTTGCCTGTTTGCTTGGCAAGCCCTTCAACAGCCACATCGCTAAGCCCTAAGTTTAGCACCGTGTCCATCATTCCGGGCATAGACGCGCGCGCGCCCGAACGCACCGAAAAAAGCAGCGGGTCGTTAAGGTCTCCAAACGTTTTGGCGCTGATTTTTTCCATCTCTTTAAGCGCATCGAAAATTTGGGTTACAATTTCATCCGCTATTTTTTCGCCGTCCTGATAATACCGCGTGCATGCCTCGGTAGAAACCGTAAACCCCTGAGGAACCGGCAAGCCAAGCCCGGTCATTTCCGCAAGATTTGCACCCTTACCGCCGAGAAGATTTTTCATGGAAGCATTGCCCTCGTTAAACAGATAAACATACTTTTTTGACATCCCATCTACTCCTTTTATAATATATATTTCAATGATTTCAATTTTTAACCGGCTGAATGATTATACCCCAAACAGCGCGTTTATACAAGAAACAAACATGTAAATAATTTAGGCGAAAATACGTTGTTGACAGTACAATTGTTTAACCTATACAATTTAATAAAAACACAAAGGAGCATCCGTTTTGTCAAAAGAAAATGCTGGTACACAATCAAATAAAACATTAAAAATTATACTTACTGTTCTATTGATTATTATAATCTGCGCAGGCATATACTATATCTATTCCACACAAGAACAAACCGGCAGCCCGCCTTTATCTTTGGACGGCGCAGTACAAATGCAGGTTGTAGTGATTGATGTAGGCCAGGGCGATTCGATATTAGTTGTTTTTGACACCGGCGAAACAATGCTGATTGACGCCGGTACAAAGTCCAGCGCGAAAAAAATAAGCAATATTCTTGATACTTATGGAATAGAAAAAATCGATGTGTTGGTTGCCACCCACCCGCATGCGGACCATATAGGCGGTATGGAGAGTATAGTTAAGGAGTATCAAATAGGCCGTATTTATATGCCGGATAAGCCAAGCTCATCTGCAACATATAAAAACCTGGTTTCCGCAGTTGCAGAAAATGACATACCGGTTGTTGAAGCGTATGCCGGGCTCGATTTTATATTAGGCCCGGCAACTTGTACTATTGTGTCTCCTCAGAAAGACATAAAAAGCGATGCAAACAATGCAAGCGTCGTTATTTTCCTCGATTACGGCGAAACCGATTTTTTGTTTACCGGAGATATGGAAACAAAAGCTGAAAATATAGTTCTCGATGAAGGCTACCTAATAGACGTCGAAGTATTAAAGGTTGCTCACCACGGTTCGTCAAGCAGCACATCGGAGGATTTTTTAATCGCCGTTTCTCCCGATTACGCTGTAATAAGCTGCGGACAAGGAAACAGCTATAACCATCCTCACGAGCAAACGCTTGAATTGCTTTCGCTTTATAATATTGAACTATACCGCACAGATATCGTTGGCGATGTAGTGTTTACTGCCGATGGAAGAAACATCAAAGTTTCGCACGATTAAAGACGAAAAAGCGGCGCATTGTTTAAGTGCGCCGTCTTTGTTACATATCGTTTCTGTTGCCAATAACTACGGTTGTTAAATACTCCTGGCCAGCCCTCCACAAAGTAACGTTCATCTTATCGCCTATCTGTTTGCTGTTAATTATATCAAGCAGCGTTTGCACCGTTTCGGTTTTAATGCCGTCTACCGATAAAATTATATCCCTCGGCATTATCAGCGCCAAATCGGCGGGGCCTTCGCGGACAACGGTTATAACCGTTACCCCAAGAGGCGCATCTTCCGAATTATATTCCGCCGCCGTATCCACAATACATTCTATACCGATAAAAGGATGCGGCATGCTGCCCGTTTCGATAAGTTGCATAATAATCGGTTTGGCGGTCGAAATGGGTATTGCATATCCTAAACCTTCCGAGCCTATAGGCATTCCATAATCGTCGTAACCCGCGCGGGTTATCTTTAACGTGTTGATTCCAACAACGCTTGCGTTCATGTCAACCAAAGGGCCTCCGCTGTTTCCCGGGTTAAACGCCGCGTCCGTTTGGATACATTTTAAGCTAAATCCCTCAATTTCCCTATTCAATCCGCTAACAATTCCGGCCGTTACGCTGCCCGCGTTTTCCCCCAAAGGGTTTCCGATAGCCAAAACCTTCTCACCCACTTGCAAAGCATCGGAATCGCCAAGTGCGGCGGCGGTTAAGTTTTGCGCGTCAATTTTTATTACTGCCAAATCCGAAGTTGCATCGGAACCGATAAGCTTTGCTTTGTATTCGGTGCCATCGTTGAGCGTTACGTTAATATGCTCGCCTGTTGCAACAACATGTTGGTTGGTAACTATATAGCCGTCTTGGGTAATAATAAACCCGGAAGCCGCCCCTATAATCACTTCTTTCTTTTGACTGCCTATTTGCCTTTCGCTGCTGGTTGATATGCCTACTACAGCGGGGCCTGCCGTTTTTACCACCTGCACAAACCCGTCTTCACCCGAAACGTTAATTTGAGGAGTAGGCCCTCCTATTTCCGGCAGTTCAATAGCATTTGTGGGCGTCTCTTTGGGAGCGATCGTATTCTCCGCCGGCTTTTTATACGCGCTGGAAAATTGTTCGGAGATCCAGTTAATGTTGGGCGCGATAACCAACGTGCCTAAAACGGTTCCGCCTAACAAGCAAATGATAATAAGTATAATAACAAGAACGCTGCTTATTTTTTTATGCGGGCGTTTTTGTTTCGCGCCTTTGGAATTTATATCATCAGTGTACGCATAAATACTTGATTCAGGGTTTGTGTATACAAAATCAGCATCTTTAGGCTCATTACCCTGCGGGCCGCCCGCAATTTCATTGTCAGAAATCTTTTCATTATCCATATGATAATCCTCCTTTTTTCTGCATTGTTATGTTTTATAATTTAATGCGCAAAACCGTCTTTATTGCGTTTGTGCACCGCACACGTTAGTGTAAATGTAAACGTTGTGCCTTCGTTTGGAGACGATTCAAAGCTTATGCTCTCGCCATGCTGCGCAATTATCCGCTTAACTATGGATAATCCTATTCCCGTACCGGGAGTAGCCTTGCTGTGGGATTTGTCAACTTTAAAGAACCGCTCGAATATAAACGGCTGATCTTCCGCCGGAATTCCGACCCCCGTATCGGCAACGCTAATATAAACCTTGTTGCCCTCCGTTCGCGTAAATACGGAAACATGTCCTCCCAGCGGCGTAAATTTGACTGCGTTGTCAATAAGGTTGGTAATAACCTGGGATATCCTGTCTTCGTCCGCCCAAACGTACAACCTCTGCTCTTCTATCCCAAGGCTGATTTGAAGCTGTTTTTCCTCGACGCGCTGCTCAAACATCAAAACGCATCGCCTTAAAAGCTCGTTAATGTCAAACTCGCTAAACTCTATCGGGAATTTGCCGGATTCTATTTTAGCCAAGCTTAACAAATCAGATATAAGCAAGTTCATCCGTTTTGTCTCTCCCAAAACAATTTCCAAATACTTATCCCTGTCGCCCTCTTCAATAGCCCTGTCAAGCATTCCTTGTATAAACCCTTGCACCGAAGCAAGCGGGGTGCGCAGCTCGTGCGATACATTGGCTATAAAAGTATTTCTCAAACCGTCCTGAATTTTAAGCTCTTCTGCCATTTTATTAAACGATACTGCAAGCTCTCCTATCTCATCGTTGGTGGTCGGTTTTACACGCCAATCCAAATTGCCGCGCGATAACTCCATCGCACCTAAAGAAATATCCTTTACAGGCCGCACTATGTAACTCGAAAGCACAAACGCAAGCGCAAACGCAAATCCAATCGAAGTAATCAAAGGCACCAACACCTGCTGGAACAGCGCGCTTATACCAAGCTCGACAGCTTTTACCTCTTTATGAACAGCGATTGCTCCTATTAAACAATCTTCGTAAGTCATTGGCATCGCAACGGACATAACGCTTCCTTTAAACGCGCCGTCCATATTTGATATTTGCTTTACAACGATCCCCTGCTTCGTCTTCTGCAAAATATCTATCGTAATCCCTGAGGAATATCTTTTGTCCATTTCGCATTTATCGTCCGGATCGGCAATCATATAAATATGGCCGATACTGTCGTTTATAAGCCAAATAATTATATTTTCCTCTTTTGCCTTTTGAATCAACTTTGAAAGGAGCCGGTTTGCTGAAAGCGTGCCGTTATAGTAATCGCTTCCCCATTCGTTTATCTCCTGCGCTTTTAATAGCATTCTGTCCATCTGAGCATCATAATATTGGCTTTTGAGCATTTCAAAGAAGATGCTTCCCAATAACGAAAACGCAATAAGAATTAACACTAAGTACACGATTAAAATCCGGGAAAATAGCGATTTAAACATTATCTAACCTCGAATTTATACCCCACTCCCCATACAGTTTTTATCTCCCA
The DNA here is from genome assembly GCA_964441275.1 of uncultured Christensenellaceae bacterium. GTDB lineage: Bacteria > Bacillota > Clostridia > Christensenellales > SZUA-584 > SZUA-584. The sequence goes on from CAYTUG010000012.1 coordinate 23,622, forward strand.
TGGGTTTTTGGGGTCGTAAAGCTTTTGCCTGAGCCGTTTTATATGAACGTCAACCGTTCTTGAATCGCCGAAGAATTCAAAATTCCAAACCTGCTGTAAAAGCTGTTCGCGGGTATAGACCTTGTTTGGATGAGCCGCCAAAAAGTAAAGCAATTCTATTTCTTTCGGGGGCATCTCAACTGTTTTCCCGTCGTATTCAACCGAATAGTTAGAAATATCTATCGTAAGCCCTTCAAATGAGATTTGCCGGTTTTGCTCTTCCTCGTGCATTACCGACCTTCTTATAACCGCTTTTACGCGCGCAATAAACTCTTTAGGGTCGAAAGGCTTAACTATATAATCGTCCGCACCCAATTCTAAACCCAATACCTTATCAATCGTTTCTCCTTTTGCGGTAAGCATTATAACCGGAACCCTGCTGGTTTTGCGGATGTGCTTTAACACCTCCCAGCCGTCTAATCGGGGCATCATTATATCAAGCACAATAAGCGCGGGAATATTTTTCTCAAAAGCGTCTATTCCGGCTTGGCCGTCATAAGCTAACGTAACGTTGAAACCTTCTTTAACTAAATAGAGTTTTATTACTTCGCAAATATTTTTATCATCGTCCACCACAAGTATATCTTTTTGCACTCTATTTTCACCTCGCTTTTTGCTTGCTTTGTTCCATTATAAACCCTTGTATGACTATTTGCCATAAACTGATGTGTTTTTTCATTTACTATTCATAATATTTTAAACTTCTATGGCATTTTTCATTTTCGCAATTGGGTTTCGCTTGATGCGGGGTAAAGGATTTGCAATAAAAACCCCGGACCGCCAATGGCGCCATGATATAACGTTATCATGATTAAATGTCCGGTTTCGGACTTTGCTACTTTATCGTTACAACCGTAACCCCGTCTTCACCCTCGCCGTATTGACCGGGCCTTTGGCTTTTAACGTGCGTGTGAGTTTTCAAAAACGCGCGAATGCCACTGCGCAGCGCTCCGCTACCTTTGCCGTGAATAATTGTAACTTCGTGAATGCCGGCAAGGAACGCTTCGTCAAGATATCTGTCCGCTTCCAACATTGCTTCGTCAAGAGTCATGCCCCTTAAATCGATAGATAAGCCGGGCGATGCGATGCTGCTTTTTCTAAATCCGCCGATACTGTCAACATTTTTTGAATCCGCCGATATTTCTATATCGTCCAGCGCGACATCCAGTTTTACCGCGCCTGCCTGAACATGCACCTTTCCGTCCCGTTTTAGCTTCAACACAAATGCTTCAACGCCATGGCTTAAAATGCGTACCCAATCCCCCGCCGAAACATCTTCTCTCTTTGTGCCGCTTTTTGTTGTCTGAACTTCCCTAAGATTGGCGGCGGTGTTTTCGATTTTTTTATCGAGCGTCTTTCTTGCGGCGTTAATTTGTTCCTGACGAAACGCATCCGCTTTTTTCAGCTTGTCTATAACGCCCTGCGCTTCGCTTCGGGCATCACGAAGGATTTCGAGCGCTTTTTCGTTTGCCTTATCAATTATTTTCTGCGCTTTTAATTGCGCTTTTTTCAGCTCCGTATCGCTTTTGTCGCGTATAGACTGAGCGCTGCGCCTAAAATCTTCGGCTTGTTTCTGCTTTCGTTCCGCCTGCTCCCTGCGTTTTTCCGCCTCGCCTATAAGCTGTTCAAATTTTACGGCTTCCTTAGACATGAATGTGCGGGCATCCGCTATTATGCTTTCGTCAAGCCCCAATTTTTTTGCAATTTCGAACGCGTTTGAAACCCCGGGCACCCCCATAACCAGCCTGTATGTCGGGCTTAGCGTATTCAAACTAAACGCCATGCTTGCGTTTTTATACGATGTTTCGGACATAGCGTACGCTTTTATCTCGCTGTAATGCGTGGTGGCGATAACCTTAGCGCCCCTCTCTTTGAGCGCCTTTAATATTGCCATTGCCAACGCCGCGCCTTCCGCAGGGTCCGTACCTGCGCCAAGCTCGTCAAGCAGCACAAGCGAAAAACAATCCGCGTGGCGCATAACGCGTGTAATATTGCCCATATGCGAAGAAAACGTGCTCAAATTTTGCTCTATGCTCTGTTCGTCTCCGATATCCGCAAATATTTTTTTGTACACAGGAAGGGTTGTAGTTTCGGCCGCAGGCACAAAAAGCCCGCTTTGAGCCATAAGGCACATAAGCCCTACTGTCTTTAACGTAACGGTTTTGCCTCCGGTGTTAGGTCCGGTTATTATAAGGCCGGTGTCGCTTTGCTCTATCTGCAGCGATACCGGCACAACTTTGCGCGAATCAATCAACGGATGCCGTGCATTTATTATGTTTAGAATACCATTTTCATTAAGCCTTGCGGGATAAGCTTTCATAATACCGGCAAGCCGCGCTTTAGCAAAAATCAAATCGAGTTTTGTCAATATTTTTTGGTTTTCGATAAGCTCGAACAAAACCTCACGTAAAATTTCGGAAAACTCGTGCAGTATGCGCTCAATTTCGGCGGCTTGTTTAAGCTCCAATTCCCGGATTCGGTTGTTTGATTGCACGACTTCAATAGGTTCAATAAAATAGGTTTGTCCGCTTGACGATTGGTCGTGAATTATTCCCTGAAACGAGCGTTTATGTTCCTGCTTTACCGGAACAACATATCTGCCTTCTCTTGTGGTTATTATCGCATCCTGCAAATATTCTTTATACTTGGGCGATCTTATAATGCTGTTTAGCTTTTCGCGTATGCCTTCGCCTTCCCGCAGTATGCGCCGCCTTATTGATTTTAGCTCGGCGGATGCGTTATCGCTAAGTGTAGTTTCATTTAAAACAGCGCTATCAAGCTTGTTTATGATTTTCTCGTCATATTCAAGCCTTTGCGCCATGGATGATAGGTGTTTTGTATCGCCGCACGAAAGCTCAAGCTTTGCTTTTTTTGCCGCCTTTAGCACGCTTACGGTGCTAAGCAGCTCTTTGCATTGCAAATCTGCGCCCGCCTTTAAACGCATTGTTTCTTTTGTTATATCGTCAAAGCTTGTTACCGGCGAGCCCGCGCGCATAAGTACGCTTTCCGCTTCGAGCGTTTCTTCTAAAAGTTTGTTTGCGCCTAATATGTCCGCTTTCGGTTTTAAAGCAAGAGCCGCTTCTTTGCCGTTTGAAGAGAACGTTTGCTCGCAAAGCATATGAAGAATCTTATCAAATTCAAGTTTTTTGAATACTTTTATATCCATAAACTATAATGCTACCCGCAGGTTATGTCCGCAATATTTATTATAAAACCGTCTATCAGCTTCTTAATGTTATCAGCTGCCGTTTTGCCTGTTTTTAAGACTTCTTCGTGCTCGAGAGCTTTTCTGCTTATTCCGGCCGCCATGTTAGCAATACAGGAGAGCGCAGCAGATTTAATTTTAGCGTGAGCCGCCGCTATTATTTCGGGAACGGTAGACATCCCTACTGCATCTGCGCCCAAAACGCCAAGCGCTCTGATCTCGGCAGGAGTTTCGAAAGAAGGCCCTTGCATCATTGCGTACACTCCGCGTTTGACGCAAACAGAATTTTGCTCCGCCGCTTTCTCCAACGCCAATATAAGCTCTTTATCGTATGCGTAGCTCATGTCCGGAAATCTTGGCCCGAAATTATCAAGGTTTTTGCCTGCTAACGGATTTAGGTTGGCAAAGTTTATATGATCGTCAACAATCATAATATCGCCTGCCGAAAAAGATTTGTTGATGCCCCCCGCTGCGTTGGTCACAAGCAACATTTTAATTCCGAGCATTATCAGCGAGCGCAAAGGTATTACGGTTTGGGCGGCTGTATAACCCTCGTAACAATGAAAACGCCCTTGCATGCACACGATTTTTGTCCCGTATTTTTCGCCAAAAACCAATTTTCCTTCGTGCCCCTGAACCGTGGATTCGGGAAAACCGTCTATATCTTTATAGCTAATCTTTTGCGGGCGCTCCAAACTGTCTGCGTAACCCCCAAGACCGCTGCCCAGCACAATACAAACGCTTGGCCTTTTATCGGTAATGCCGCATATTTTTTTATACGCTTTTTCAATTTTGTTTTCTATTTTGTTTACCTCCGGTTATTAAATTCAAAAAAGAGGTTCCCGTATTCCAGTCTTCCAGGCCAAAAAAATCAGCCGCAGTCGCCGCTATGTCCGCAAATGTGGAGCGCGTGCCAATAGACGTGTCCGCGATAACATTGGCGCCGTAAGCCAATATGGGAACGTACTCTCTTGAATGGTCCGTGCCCGCAACAGTCGGGTCGCATCCGTGGTCCGCCGTAAATATTATAATATCATCTTGCCCAAGCGCCCCAAGCAGTTCGCCAATGCGCTTGTCAAATCTTTCGAGTGCGTTTTTATATCCTAAAACATCGTTTCGATGTCCGTAAAGCGTATCAAAATCTATAAGGTTGGTAAATATTAAACCGGCAAATTCTTCTTTCATATATTCTACCGTTGCGGTTATGCTCGTATCGTTATTTACGGTATGGTTTGATTTTGTAAGCCCTACGCCGGCAAATATATCTTCAATCTTTCCGACTCCCGCAACCTCAAACCCTGCTTTTTTCAATGCCGACAGTATTGTCTCGCCGGGAGGCTCGAATGAAAAATCCCGCCTGTTGCCCGTTCTTGTAAAGCTTCCTTGTTTTCCGGTAAAAGGGCGCGCTATAACGCGGCCTACCGACAAATCCTCCACTAACATTTCTCTTGCTGTTTTGCATATACTGTAAAGCTCGTCTACAGGAATCACTTCTTCATGCGCGGCAATCTGAAAAACGCTGTCGGCAGAGGTATAGACGATAAGTTTTCCGGTTCTTATATGCTTTTCTCCGAGACGCTCTATAATCTCGGTACCCGATGCCGCTATGTTGCCCATTGTTTTGCGCCCTGCCGCGCGTTCAAACTCCTTGATAAACGAGGCGGGAAAGCCGTTATGAAACGTGGGAAAAGGCTTTTCGAGTATAAGCCCGGCTATTTCAAAATGTCCTCCGGTTGTGTCTTTGCCGGGAAACCTTTCCGCAGCGCGTCCGTATGCGCCTATCACCTCTTTACAGTGCAAACTCTTTATACGGCACAGCCCGAGCCGCGACAGATTATCAATTTTAATTTGCGGGTACGCTTTTATGATATTGCCCAAAGTGTCGGAGCCTTCGTCCCCGTACTGCGCCGCGTCCGGCAACGCCCCCACTCCTGCGCTATCCATAACCACTATTATAAACTTCGCCATACTTTCCTCCGGCCAAAAGCCGATTATAATATTAAAGTTCGTCTTTTTTTGTTACCAGCTCGATGTCTTTTTTTGTAAGTTTAAGCTTGGACAATAGTTCGGGCCTTTTTAACGCCGTGCGGGAAAGCGACATATATCTTCTGTATTCGGCTATTTTGGCGTGATGCCCCGATAAGAGCACCTCCGGCACAGCCTGTCCGCTAAAAACTTCGGGGCGGGTGTATTGCGGGTATTCGAGCAGTCCGTTGGCAAACGAGTCGTCACATGCGGATTCCCCGCTGCCAAGAACGCCTTTTATATGGCGCATGCACGCGTCAATTAAAACCATTGCGGCAATCTCTCCGCCTGTCAATACATAATCCCCCACCGATATTTCCATATGTATATTGCGCTGCAAAGAGCGCTTGTCCACACCCTCGTAATGACCGCACAGTATGTTTATCGTTGCGTACTTTGAAAGCTCTACCGAAAGCCTGTGGTTGAGCAATCTGCCCCCCGGCGACATATAGACGTTAATATAAGGCTGCGCGCTTGTTTGTACAACGCTGTCAAAGCACGCATCGATTGGCTCCGGCTTTAGCACCATTCCGGCGCCGCCGCCAAAGGGATAGTCGTCTGCTCTGCGATGCTTATCCTTCGCAAAATCCCGAATGTTTACCGGGTTGACGGCTAAACAGTCAGAGCTTATTGCCCTTGCCCAAATGCTGTGGGCCAAAACCGATGAAAACATTTCGGGAAACAGCGTTAAGACATTATATACCGTCATACACCGCCACCTCAGAAAGAGACTTTGAGTCAACAATCAAATTCTTTCGTTCCGGATCCACTTTGATTATAACAGACTTTACCGCAGGGAACATAAAACCTTTTTCTCCTGCCACAACGTATACGTCTGCCGCTCCATGCTGCAGCACATCAACAAGTTTGCCAAGCTCGTTGCCTTTTTCGTCTAAAACCGAAATACCGATAAGGTCAAAAATATAATATTCGCCTTTCCCGGGAGAAGGCAAATCGTTGCGGGGAATATAAAGAGCAATTCCCGCCAACTCCCCGGCGCTTGTTCTTGTATCTATTCCGGCAAAATGCGCATAAACAAAAGGCGGCGCCGTGCGAACAACCGTATATGTTGCGCGGCGGCTGCCGCCTTTTCCAGTCATATAAGCGTATCCGCGCGCCGCGAAACCTTCAAAGTTGTCAGAATACAATTTTAGCTTAACATCTCCTCCGATGCCATGCGGCTTTAAAATCTTTGCGATTTCAATCATGCTCAACTATCTCTACCACAAACTTTTTATCATACTTTATAGATGCCGCTTTTACCACCGTGCGTATTGCCTTTGCAATTCTGCCCTGCTTTCCGATTACCTTGCCCATGTCTTCACGTGCGACTGAAAGCTCGATAACTACGGTTTTCTCTCCGTCAATCTGCTTAACCCGCACTTGCTCGGGCTTTTCAACAAGCGACTCGGCCAAATATTTTACTAGTTCAAGCATAAGCTTCACCTAATTGAGCACGCCGTTTTTTTTAAGCAGCGCTCTTACGGTTTCGGTGGGCTGGGCGCCTTTTTTCATCCAGTCAAGCGCTTTCTCGCCGTTTACAACGCACTTTTTAGCGACAGGGTCGTAATTGCCGATCTCTTCAATAAAGCGCCCGTCCCTTGGTGTGCGCGCATCCGCCACCACTATTCTGTAATGAGGGTTTTTCTTTGCCCCCACCCTTTTTAGCCTAATCTTTACCGCCATGTTATCCTCCAAGATTATTATTTATCAAAAAGGCAATCCTATTTTGCCTCTTCTTGCATTTTTACCCGACATGCTTTTTATCATCTTTTGCATTTGTTCATACTGTGAAAGCAGTTTATTGACGTCCTGCACCTTTGTTCCGCTGCCCGCCGCAATGCGTTTTTTTCGGCTGCCCCCTATTATTGAAGGCTTATTGCGCTCTGCAGCGGTCATCGATTTGATTATTGCCTCGGTATGCGCCATATGTTTTTCGTCGGGCTCTATGCCCTTTAATCTGCTTCCGCCGGGCAGAAGCGAAAGCATATCCGCAATACCGCCCATTTTTTTTATCTGCGCCATCTGGTCTAAAAAATCGTCTAATGTGAATTCGGCTCTCTTTAGTTTTTTTTCCATCTCTGCGGCTTTTTGCGCGTCTATGCTTTTTTCCGCTTTTTCGATAATTGACATAACATCGCCCATTCCAAGGATCCTGTCAGCCATCCGGTCGGGATGAAACACCTGCACGTCATCGAGTTTTTCGCCTACCCCGACAAACTTGATAGGCTTACCCGTTACCGTCACAACCGAAATAGCCGCGCCGCCGCGCGTATCCCCATCGAGTTTTGTTAATATAACGCCGTTAAGCTCCAACCTTTCGTTAAAAGCAAGAGCTGCGTTTACAGCGTCCTGACCGCTCATTGCGTCAACAACAAGCAATATTTCATCGGGCTGCGCCGCATTTGCTATTTTGGTCGCTTCTTGCATCATTTGCTCGTCTATATGCAATCTCCCCGCCGTATCAAGAATAACAACGTCTATTATCTTTTTCAAAGCCTCTTCAACAGCCTGTCGGGCTGTTTTTGCGGGGTCTTGCGTACCCTTCTCAAAAAATGCCGCCCCCGCATTGTTTGCCACAACCTCAAGCTGCTTAATGGCGGCGGGGCGGTGTATATCAAGCGCTGCCAGCATAACGCTGCGCCCGGCTTTCTTCCAAAGCTTTGCAAGTTTGCCGCACATGGTTGTTTTTCCGGCGCCCTGCAGCCCGCACATCATAACAACAGTTGGCGGGTTAGCTGCAAACCGGACGCTTGAATGCGTTTCTCCCAACTCTTTTTTAAGCTCGTCACGCACTATTTTTATCACTTGTTGAGCGGGAGTTAAGCTGTTTAAAACATCCTCGCCTACCGCGCGCTGTGTAACCCTTTCAACAAACGCCTTTACAACTTTAAAGTTTACGTCAGCCTCAAGCAGCACAAGCCTTAACTCGCGCATTGCCGCTTTAACTTCAAGCTCCGTCAGCTTGCCTTTGTTTTTCAGCTTTGAAAATATGTGCTGCAGTTTTTCTGAAATGCTTTCAAACGCCATGTGTTACTCCCATATATCTAAAAGAAGGCCTATAAGCTGCTCTTTCGTTTTAACGCCCACGCTTGTTTTATTAACAGCATCAAGCGTGCTTTTGCGTTTTTCGCTTATCTTAAGGCTTTGCTCAAACGAAAATAGTTTTTGCCTCGCTTTTGTTATTCCGTCCATCGCGGCCTGTCTTGTCGAGTTTTCAATATGTGCTATTTCGGAAAGAGAATAATCTTGGTTATAATACATATCGCACAGCCGCTGCTGTTTTTTTGTCAGCAGCGGAGCATATATATCGAAAAGCGCCACCGTCTCAAAATTCTTTTCCATAAAACCACCGTTCAAGTGTAAAGCTGTTTTGCTTTACAGTGTAATTATACAGATATGAGCGGCGGTGTCAAGTTGTAAAACGGTAAAATTAAACCTACTCAAACAGGCTTTGCGCAAACAAACGCGCGTCAAATGGCTCAAGGTCTTTTATGCCTTCGCCTATGCCCAAAAATACAACGGGTATTTTAAGCTCGTCACATATTGCGCAAACAATGCCGCCCTTTGCGGTGCCGTCAACTTTTGTAAGTATTATCCCCGAAAGCGGGGTTGCATTGGCAAACTCCCTTGCCTGCGCTATCGCGTTTTGGCCTGTGGTAGCGTCTATAACTATATACGCGCGCCTGTGTTCCCGATCGTATGTTTTTTCAAGCACCCGATTGATTTTTGAAAGCTCGTCCATCAGGTTTTTCTTGTTGTGCAGCCTTCCGGCGGTATCGCAAATCAGTATGTCAACGTTTTGGTGTTTGGCGGAATCTGCAGCATCAAAAACGACTGCGGAAGGGTCGGCGCCTTCGATTGATTTTATCACCCTGCAGCCAACGCGCTCGCCCCATTTTGCAAGCTGTTCGGTTGCCGCGGCGCGAAAAGTATCTGCGGCGGCAAGCAACACGCTGTTTCCTAAGGAAATATAGTAATGCGCCAACTTGCCTATTGCGGTTGTTTTGCCCGCTCCATTTACGCCTACTATCAGTATTGCGCTTTTGGATTTGGGCAAATCGGCGTCCACGCTCAGCATATTCGCTATAATATTTATTAACAGCGGTTTTATATCATTGACGTCAGTAATTTTTTTTTCCCTTACATTCTGCCGCAGATCGTCAATTATTTTTGAGGATGCGCTAACGCCCATGTCGCACAAAATGAGCGTTTCTTCTAATTCCTCGTAAAAGCTTTCGTCTATTTTTTTAAACGCGGCGAGCAAACCGCCTATTTTATTAGAAATATTTGCGCGCGTCTTTTTTAGCCCGCCTTTTATTTTGTCCGCTATTCTCATATCACTTCTTTATCAAGCCGTACCGACAGCAGCTTTGAAACCCCTTTTTCTTCCATCGCAAACCCAAACAGACTGTCGCAAACCGCCATGGTCGGTTTCCTGTGCGTGATTACTATAAACTGCATCTTTTTTGCGTTCTTCTTTAGATAGTCCGCAAACTTGCGCACGTTAATCTCATCGAGGGCGGCGTCAATTTCGTCTAACACGCATACGGGAGACGGATTAATTTTTAGCAGCGCAAAAAGAAGGCATATTGCGGTCAGCGCTTTTTCCCCTCCCGAAAGCAGCGAAATTTTTTGCAGCTTCTTTCCCGGGGGCTCGGCGATTATTTCTATATTGCATTCCATTATATCTTCGTTTTCTTCCAACACTAATTCGGCGTATCCGCCATCGAACAGCTCTTCAAACGTTTCCCCAAATCTTTTGTTTATCTGCTCAAAGCCATTCCTAAACGCAGTGCGCATTTTGGTCATAAGAGACGACATAAGCTGGTTTAAGTCCTGCTCCGCTTCATCTAAATCGTCTCTTTGGCGCGCAAGCGTTGTCATGCGCTCTTTTAGCGCCGCATATTCTTCTACCGCCCTTGTGTTGACGCTGCCCAGCCCGTGCAGTTTTTCTCTTATCCTTTCAGCCTCGGACGCCGCGCCCGCAAGGCTTATATCCTCTTTTAGTTTGAGCGCGTTTGTGTAAGTAAGCTGGTATGTATCCCACAATTTGTTTTGCGCATTTTCAATATCCGCCTGCGTCCTTTCAACCAAAAAGGAGATGCGCAAACATTTTTCGCCCGCCTCGGCATATGCGGTTCTTATTTTTTCTATACGTTGCTCAAGTTTGGACGAAGCGTTAAACAACACGTCCCGGGACTGAACGGTTTTTGCCTGCTGCATTTTAATATCGGACAATTCCAAGCTCTTTTGTTTTCGCGTTTGCTCCAGAGTAGATTTAAGCTTATGCAAATTTTCATCGCTTTGTTCGTTAAGCTCCAATGTTTTGCCGCGGGAGGCGCACACGCGCTTAATTTCGTGTTTTTCAGCCGCTATCCTTGCATTATCGTTTTGCAGCGACTCTATTTCGCGCAATAAGCCCGCTGTTTTAAGTTTTACGCTATGTATTCTATCCCGAATTTGCTGCGCCATACCCTCGTTGCGTTTGTATTCGTCCTCTAAACGCTTAAAATCTGTTTCGCTCGTCTCGTTTTGCCGGGATATATCGGTTTGAATCAACGCGTGCTGCTCCGCCTCTTTTTCAAAGCGCTCAACATCGTAATCAATTTGTTTTTCTTCGTCAAACAATCCTTTTTCTTGCCGTTCGTTATTGGTTGCCGCCGCAGCTAAAGAATCGCATTTTTCCCGTAATTCGACCGCTTTGATCTCGCAGCGGTGCAGCGCTTCACGTTTTTTCTCTAAACTGGAAACTATTTCTATTTGTTGTTCCACCAATGATTCGCATTTTGTTTCCAACCCGGATATGATTTCTTTTATTTCCGTTATCCGGGCTTTAAGCTGTTGTTCGCGCCTGTCTCTTGAAACAAGCCCGGCATTTTCCCGCCTTATGCTGCCGCCCGTTATAGACCCTCCCGGGTTTATTACATCGCCTTCAAGCGTTACCGTTCTAAACGATTGGGAGCACTTTCGCATTAGATTGATTGCGGCGTTCATGTCCTCAACAACAACCGTTCTGCCCAATAGAAAATCAACCGCTTTCCGGGCGTCGGTGTCAATAAGCTCGCTTGCGATCCCGACTGCCCCCGATTCGGCAATTGCCTTTCTTTCAAAATCCGAAAGAAATCTTGCACGCAAAGAATCTAAAGGCAAAAATGTGACACGCCCGATGCTGTTGCGGCGCAGGTACTCAATTAGCTTTTTGGCGGAATATTCGTCTTTGACTATAACATTTTGCAGCGCCGCTCCAAGGCACGCTTCCATTGCCGTTTCAAATCGCGCAGGCACGGATATCATATCGGCTACCGTGCCCAATATAAGAGCGCCAAGCGAAGCGTTCTCTTTAGAGGCTATCATCAGTTTTTTTACGCTGTGCCCGTAACCCTCGAAGCTTGACTTTATATCGGCAAGAACTTTATGAGAGGATACCGCGGACGAATAATCGCGCTTTGCCGCTTCAATCCGTTCTCTTATTCCGTTTATATTTTGATTTAGCTCTTTTTCTTGTATAGCGGTCTTTTCTATGCGAAGTTTTATTTCTTGGTAGCTTAAACGGTTGTCCTCCGTTTGTTTTTCAAACTCGAGAATCGCATTTTGAATTTTTTCTTTTTCTTCGTCAAGCTCTTTTAGCTTGCCGACTATTTGTACCTTTCGTTGTTGGTGGGTATCAATTCTTTGCTCTATCGCATTTATTGCCGCTGATGCGTTCGCCTGGTTTTTAACAGCTTCAACCTTCATAGACTGCATTGTTTCTATGCTTTGCATACGATCGTGCGTTAAGGTTAAAAGGGCGTCCAACTCTAAATTCAGCGAGCGCTCAGTCTTATTTTGGACTGCGATTTCTTTTTCAATAACGCCAAGCCGGGCTAAGTTTTTTGCCTCGTCCTGCTCATAAATTGCTTGTTTTTCATGTGCGGTTGAAACTTCTTGCTTTAAACGCAATGTATCTTTATTGTTGTTGCTTATTCGTTCGTCGCAAAGCCTTATCTCGCCTTCGATGCGCTCCGTCTCCGTCATCAGAACGCTTATCCTTTGCGCTATCGCATCCGCAGTATCGTCTGTTTGGCGGGCGCTTTCCTGCTGCCTTGCCAACTTTGAAATAAGCTCTTCTTTTTCCCGCTTGGTTTGCAACCGCTCTTCTTCGTAAGCAATTTTCTGCTGCTCCAACCGCTCTATTTTTTCTCTCGCCCTGTCATAGCTTCTTAGAAACAGGTTAATATCGAGCGTTTTTAATTTCGCCGACAGCTCTAAATATACCTTAGCGTCTTCCGCCTGCTGCTTTAACGGCTCTAACATAAACGATTGTTCGCGCAATATGTCATCTATCCGCACCATATTGTGCCGGGTGCGCTCCAACTTGCGCTCCGCCTCTTCTTTGCGCACACGGTATTTCATTATTCCGGAGGCTTCTTCAAATATTCGTCGTCTGTCGGCGGACTTATCGCTAAGTATCTCGTCAATGCGTCCCTGCCCAATTATAGAATAACCTTCTTTTCCAATCCCGGTATCTCTGAAAATGTCGAGTATGTCTTTAAGCCTGCATTTTGTGCGGTTGATGTAATACTCGCTTTCGCCCGAACGGTAAAGTTTCCGGGCAATTTCAATTTCCGTATATTCAATATCGATACGTTTGTCGCTGTTGTCAAACAGCAACGATACTTCGCAGAACGAGCGGGGGTTGCGCGTTTGCGTTCCGGCAAAGATTATATCCTGCATTAAACCGCCGCGCAGACTTTTTGCGCTCTGTTCCCCAAGCACCCAGCGGACAGCATCAGCGACGTTGCTTTTTCCGCTTCCGTTAGGCCCGATAACCCCTATTATCGAGCCGTAAAGTGTCATTTGAGTTTTTTCAGGGAACGATTTGAACCCCGTCATTTCTATAGATTTTAAAAACAACCGTTTACCTCGCAAAATTTAATAGCACGCCAACGTTGCTCTGCAAGAGGACATTACAGAAATTCTTTTCACAATACCATTACACCAAATAAAATGCTTACAGAAAAATATTATTTTAGCGCGCTGTCTATCATCTGCGCTATCTTCTCTTTTGTGACCACGCCAACAGATTTTTGTTTGACTTCTCCGCCGTAAAAAAGAATTAGCGTAGGTATGCTCATAACGCCGTATCTTCCCGCCAAATCCGGCTCGTCATCTATGTTTATCTTAGCTACCTTTGCTTTCCCTTCGTATTCCAAAGCTATCTGATCTAAAGTGGGCGCAAGCATACGGCACGGAGGGCACCATTCCGCCCAAAAATCCACCAGCACGGGCAAATCGTTTGATACAACTTGTTCGTTGAAGTTTTCGCTGTCTATCGTTAAAATTTTGTCCGGCATCTTATTCCTCCATATTTTCGTTTGTTTTTCTGACTTCTGTCATTTGATACACGTTTGATACAGATTTATTATACGATGAAGCAGTAAGTTTTAACAGCAAAAAAGAAAAAGCAACAAATAAAAGCCCGAAAACCGCCATTGAAAGTTCGGCATTTTCCAAAACTTCGTGCTTTGCAAGCAGCCAGCCAACAAACACGCCTGTTATCAGCATTATTAGCGGAAACATATATGCGAGCGCCGAAGCATAAAAAGCCTTTTTCATTTTAATGCTTACTTGCGCAAAATCGCCCGTTTTTGCGCCAAGGGCGTTGTGCACCTGCACGACAATCTCGTTTTGGCTTGAAAGCATACCGCACGCCCTGCAGCGTCCGCAAGCGGAAGAGCGTTTAAATTTTATATGCGCGGTATCGCCGGTAATGCCGACCACTTCTCCGTATTCAGTTATATCGCTCATAAATACACCGCCTGCGTTATTTGTTCAGTTTAAGCCCAAGCTCTTTTAGTTGTTTCTCCGGCACGGGCGTGGGCGCCATAGTCAGCAAACACGATGCATTCTGCACCTTAGGGAAAGCTATTACATCGCGAATAGACTTAGCGCCAAGCAGCAACATTGCCAATCTATCCAGCCCAAAAGCAATGCCTCCGTGCGGAGGCGCACCATATTTTAAAGCCTCAAGCAAAAACCCAAAGCTATCTTCCGCCTGCTGCTGCGAAAAGCCCAAAGCCTCGAGCATTTTTTGCTGCAACGAGCTTGTGTGAATCCTTATGCTTCCTCCGCCTATTTCGTTTCCGTTTAACACAATATCATATGCCTTAGCATGTGCATTTGCAGGCTCGGTTAATAATATGTCTATGTCTTCGTCTTTAGGGCAGGTAAAGGGATGGTGCATAGCCGTGTATCTTTTTTCTTCTTCACTGTATTCAAACAAAGGGAAATCAACAACCCAGAGCAAATCGTATTTGTTTTTGTCTATAAGCGAAAGCTTTTGCGCAATCTTTAAACGCAGGTTTCCCAACGCGTCAAACACAATTTTGTCTTTATCCCCCACGAAAAATATAATATCTCCCGTTTTGGCTTCGGTCCTTTCTATCAACGCCATAAGCTCTTGCTCTGTTAAAAACTTTGTAATTGGAGATTGTATTCCGTCTTCTTTCATAGACATCCACGCCATACCTTTCGCCCCGTAAATCTTCACAAAGTCTACTAACGAGTCTATCTCCCGCCTTGCAAATTTTTCTACAGCGCCTTTAACGTTTATAGCGCGCACGCTGCCGCCTTTTTTTATTACTGAAGAAAACACAGTAAATTCCGTTCCGGCGACTATATCGCTTACATCTTTAAGCTCTAACCCAAACCGCGTGTCCGGTTTGTCTGAACCGTACCGGTTCATAGCTTCTTTATACGTTAGCCTTTTAAAAGGCAGATTTATGTCTATGTCTAAAACCTGTTTGAAAATATGCGCAATAAGCCCCTCGTTTGCGGCAATTATATCGTCTACGTCGATAAAAGACATTTCAATGTCAATCTGTGTAAACTCGGGCTGCCTGTCCGCCCTTAAATCTTCATCACGAAAGCATTTTACAATCTGAAAATAGCGGTCAAACCCCGATAACATAAGCATTTGCTTAAGCACTTGCGGAGATTGCGGCAAAGCGTAAAAGCTGCCTTGATGTATGCGCGAGGGCACAAGGTAATCTCTTGCGCCTTCCGGAGTGCTTTTTGTAAGCATGGGGGTTTCAATATCGATAAATCCGTTTTGCTCAAGGTATTCACGCGCCGCTGTGGCAATTTTGCTGCGAACAAGCATATTCTTCTGCATAACGGGGCGGCGCAAATCAAGATAGCGGTATTTAAGCCGCAACTCTTCCCTGACCGCGGTTTCATCTTCTATTTCAAACGGAGGCGTTTGCGCGCTGTTTAACACTTTTATCCTCTGCGCTTTAACTTCAATTAATCCGGTGGGCAGCTTCTCGTTTATCGTCTCTTTGTCCCTTAACACAATCTTGCCATAAACCGCAATAACATATTCGCTTCTTAATCCGCTTGCTGTTAAGAAATCATCTTGCAATATAGATTCGTCAAACACCACCTGCATTATTCCTGTTCTGTCGCGCAAATCAATAAACACAAGAGCGCCAAAATCTCTTCTCGTTTGCACCCACCCCATCAATGTGACATCTTTGCCAACATCGCCGGTGCAAAAGTTTGCGCAATAATCGGTGCGCTTCCAGCCGTTAACCAATCCGTTCATATTATACCCGCCTTTATATGTGCATTAATCTTGTCAAATTCAACGGTTGTCTCCACGCTTTTTTGCATATTTCGGATAACCGCGGTATTAGAGTCAATTTCGTTTTTTCCAATTATAATTGCGTATTTTGCTTCAAGCCTTGCCGCCGCTTTAAGCTGGGCTTTTAAGCTCTTATCCATATGATCGCAGTCCGTCTTAAAGCCTTGTCCACGCAAATCCAATGCTGTTTTAAACGCCTCGTGCGCCGATTCTTTGTCTGCGGCACATACATACACATCGCACAAATTTGTATGCGGCAGTTTAACTCCAAAGGATTCAAGCACTATCAGCAGCCTTTCAATCCCAAGCCCGAATCCGATTCCGGGGGTTGGAGGGCCTCCTATCTGCTCTACCAACGCATCGTAACGCCCGCCTCCGCATACCGTGCCTTGCGCGCCTATTCTATCGGAGATTATCTCAAATACTGTTTTCGTGTAATAATCGAGCCCGCGTACAATAAACGGGTTTATGTTGTATTCTACAGCCGATTTATCAAGATATTGCTTTAGCCCCTCAAAATGCGCCGCACAATCGCCGCACAGGTATTCAAGCATAACGGGAACATCTTTTTTAGCTTTAATGCATTGTTTGCAATCGAGCACCCGCAAAGGGTTTGTCTGCATACGCGCTTTGCAATTTTCGCACAATTCGCCGCTTCTTTCGTGAAGATACTCTTTTAGCTTTAAGTTATAGTCTTTGCGGCACTTGCCGCAGCCTATGCTGTTTATGTTTAGCTTAAGTTCTTTTATCCCGAGCGATTTAAGCAGCTGTAGCGCAACGCATATTACTTCGGCGTCTACTGACGGGCCCCGCGCCCCGAAAGCCTCAATGCCAAATTGATGGTGCTGCCGCAAACGCCCCGCCTGCGGACGCTCATAACGAAATACGGGCGCCGAAAGATAATACAGCTTTGTAGGCTGGCTTTTCGCATAAAGGCTGTTTTCTATAAAGCTGCGTACAACGCCCGCAGTACCTTCAGGCTTAAGGGTAATACTGCGACCGCCCTTATCGTCAAATGTGTACATCTCTTTTTGCACAATATCAGTTGTGTCGCCCACGCCCCGTAAAAACAGCTCCGTATGCTCAAACACGGGAGTTCTAATCTCTCTGTAACCGAAGCGTGCGCAAATTTCGCGAATTACAGACTCAATATACTGCCAATTGACACATTGCTCGGGCAATATGTCCTTTGTGCCTTTTGGCGCTTTTGTAAGCATTTTCGCCTCCTAAAACAAAAAACGTCCCTTGCGCTGTCAGGGACGAGTTTTAAACCCGCGGTACCACCCATGTTCCCGTAAACCCGGGCACTTAACAAATATATTATAACCGGCAAAAAGGCTGTTACCCTTTTTTTGCGCGCCCTTTCCGGTTACAGTCTTTGCCGGAAAGTCCCTTTAAAGCGCATTTTTAAAAAGAGGGCGTCCTCTTTGATGCCTTATTATACACTCAGCCGTTTTATTTGTCTATGGGGTAAGATTTGCGTTTTTTGCGCGCCGGCATAAGCCATAAAGCCGTTTCTAAACCATAGCTTTAATTATGCGCCGCACCGCTTCGTCCGCCGAACATTCGGCAGCTTCTTTTTCGCGTCTCTGTTTGAATTCCACTACCCCTTCGGCCGCGCGCCGTCCTACATTTATGCGATAAGGTACGCCTATCAAATCCGCATCCTTGAACTTGACCCCGGCGCGCTCGTCGCGATCGTCCAAAAGCGCCTCAACGCCCGCATCTTTAAGTTCATTGTATATCTGCAAAGCGAGAGCCGCTTGAGTTTTGTCAACCGCGCTTACAGGAACGATGGTAACAAGATAAGGAGCTACGCAATCCGGCCAGATTATCCCGTTTTCATCATGAGATTGCTCAATTATTGCCTGCATTGTACGGTTTAACCCTATCCCATAGCTGCCCATTATGCAAGGTTTCTGTTTCGCCTTCTCGTCAAGAAAAAAGCATTCCATTGCAACGCTGTATTTGGTGCCAAGCTTGAAAATATGCCCAACCTCTATAGATTTGTCGATATTCGCATTCGAGCCGCATGCGGGGCAAGGATCTTCCGGCTCTATCATTCTTATATCGCATATCTCGCTTGTTACAAAATCCCTGTCGTAATTAACGCCTGTGTAATGAAAGTCCGTTTTGTTCGCCCCCACGATAAAGTTGCGCATACATACAACCTCTTTGTCTACCACAAGCCTGTCCGCATCCAAACCTATTGGACCTGCGAATCCAATATCCGCACCGGTTGCTTTTTCTACCCGTTCTTGCGAGGCAAAATCAAAACTGGCGCATCCAAGATAGTTTTTTAGCTTTGTCTCGTTAATCTCGCGGTCTCCCCTAACCATTGCCGCAACGGTTTTGCCGTCGGCAACATAAAGAAGCGTTTTGGCAAAGCTTTCAGGCGTCTTCCCAAAGAACTCCGAGAGCTCTTCCACGGTGCCGACATTAGGCGTTTTAACCAGTTCAACCGCCGAATACTCTTCTTGCGAATTTGTTGGTTCGGGACACGCCGCCAATTCGGCATTCGCCGCATAGCCGCATTTTTCGCATGAGATTATTATATCATCGCCGATATCCGACTTTATCATAAACTCCTGAGAACCGGACCCGCCCATTGCGCCGCTGTCGGCATGCACCACAACATAATCAAGCCCGCAGCGGTCAAATATTTTGCAGTAAGCATCATACATTTTTTTATAGGACGCATCAAGGCCGGCCTCGTCCGTGTCAAAAGAATACGCGTCTTTCATTACAAACTCTCGGCTGCGGATCATACCGAAACGCGGCCTGCGCTCGTCCCTGTATTTATTTTGTATCTGATATATGGTTTTGGGCATGGATTTGTAGGATTGAAGTTCCTGCCGCAGCACATGTGCAAATATTTCTTCGTGTGTGGGCCCGAGGCAAAAATCCCTGCCGTTACGGTCTTTAAACTTTATCATTTCAGTGCCAAAAACATCCCATCTTCCCGACTGCTGATAATAATCCGCCGGAAGCAAAGCGGACATTATAAGCTCCTGCGCGCCCGCCGCATCCATCTCTTCGCGTATGATATTTTCTATCTTTTTAAAAACGCGAAAACCAAGAGGCATAAGCGCGTAAACCCCTGCCGCAAGCCGGCGGATCATACCCGCCTTTAACAGCAGTGCGTGGCTTTGCGCTTCGGCTTCCGCGGGAGTCTCGCGTTGTGTAAAAAACAGCATCTGCGACATTTTCATAACCCTATACTCCTTTTGGTGCAGGCAATTAAAATACCCGCACAGTATAACATAACCTTAAGCCGCGTTCAATGCAAAACATTAAAATGGCGCCCTTGCGCTGTATCGGCTGTAAATGCGCCAAAAAATTAAAACATACTGCGCAAAACCGCAATATGTTTTAAAAAGCGTACAATAAACACTCTATCGTTTAAATGCGCTTATCGGTTTGGAAAACACAGGCTAAATGTTTCCTTTGCGATTGCAAGCTCTTCGTCCGTCGGTATAACCCAGATATCCACAGCCGATTCTTTGCTTGAAATCCGCATTTCTTTTCCGCGCGCGGACTCGTTCGCGTTTTTATCAATAAATATTGAAAGAAATTCAAGCCCCTGCACGCTCCACCCGCGAATAAGATGATCGTTTTCGCCTATTCCCGCTGTAAAAATAATTGCGTCCACCCCGCCCATCGCTGCCGCATATGCTCCTATAAACTTTCTCATCCTGTAGCAGAAAACTTCAAGTGCGGCGGCTGCACGTTCGTTTCCCTGCGCTTTGGCCGCCTGGATATCGCGAAAGTCGTTTGAAACGCCGGATATCCCGTAAACGCCGCAATCTTTGTTTAAATAGTTTATAGTCTCTTCAAGGCTCATATTCATCTTATCCATAAGATAAGGTACTATTGCAGGGTCAATATCACCCGAGCGAGTACCCATAACTATACCTTCAAGAGGCGTAAACCCCATAGTTGTATCAACAGATTTGCCGCCGTCCACGGCCGCAATGCTTGAGCCGTTTCCCAAATGGCACGTTATTATTTTTAAATCTTTGATATCCTTTCCCGCAATTTCCGCATACCTGTTTGATACATATTTATGAGATGTGCCGTGAAATCCATATCTGCGCACCCGGTATTTTGTATAAGCTTCGTAGGATAAACCGTAAAGATAAGCGTGTCTTTTCATAGTTTGGTGAAACGCGGTGTCAAAAACCGCAACCATAGGAACGGCTGGCATTACGCTTTTACACGCTTCTATTCCCATCAGGTTTGCCGGGTTATGAAGAGGCGCAAGCTCGGAGCACTCCTTAATTGCTTTTATCACTTTGTCGTCAATAATGACGCTGTCTGTAAACAATTCCGCTCCGTGGACGACGCGGTGCCCCACTGCGCAAATTTCATCCATGCTTTTGATTACTCCGTGCTCGCTGTCCGTTAATGCGCTTAGCACCTCTTTTATTGCTTCTTTGTGGTTTGCAATAGATTTTTCTATCGTTATCTTTTTGTTGCCCGCCGAACAGTGTACATGCACAGAGCCGTTTATGCCTATCCTTTCAATCGAACCTTTCGCCACAACCTCTTGCTTGATCATCTTTATCATTTTGTATTTAATTGACGAACTTCCCGCATTTATTACCAATATATTCATTATGCACCCCTCATATTGCCTGAACGGCAGTAATAGCGGATACGGACACTATATCGTCTATGCTGCACCCGCGCGATAAATCGTTAACCGGAGCAGCGAGCCCCTGGCAAATAGGCCCGACGGCCTCCGCCCCTGCCAATCGTTGAACAAGTTTGTACCCAATGTTGCCGGATGCAAGATCCGGAAATATCAAAACGTTGGCGTCTCCCGCCACACAGCTTTGCGGGGATTTTAGTTGCGCAACCGATTGCATAAGGGCGGCGTCGGCTTGCAGTTCGCCGTCTATGCACAAACACGGATCAATCTGCTTAGCAATGTCCGTTGCGCACGCCACCTTTGCGGCATCTTCGTGTCGCGCGCTTCCTTTTGTGGAAAACGAAAGCATAGCCACCTTTGGCTCCAAACATAAAAGTTTTTTTGCCGTTTTAGCGGTGGTTAAAGCAATGTGCGCAAGCTGTTCCGCATCAGGTTTCGGGTTTACAGCACAATCGGCAAACACCATAACGCCGTTTTTGCCAAAATTTTTGTCTTTGAGAATCATTAAAAAGCAGCTTGAAACCAATGGTGTGCAAGGCGAGGTTTTAATTATTTGAAATGCGGGTCTTAACACATCGGACGTAGTGTTGACTGCGCCCGCGACCATTCCGTCAGCGTTATTTTCTTTTATCATCATACATGCATAATAAAGAGGGTTTTTTATAGTTTCGTATGCTTGTTGTTGTGTGATTCCTTTATGTTTTCTTGACTCAAAATATTTTTGTGCGAATTTTTCAAGTTTTCCCGATGTTTCGACGTTTTCTATCTTAACACCCGCGTTTTTAAGGTTATCCGCATTTCCGCCAAGCTCGCTTTCTTTTGCTATCAGGATAACCTGCGCAATCCCCTTTTCCGCTAATATGGCAGCAGCTTTTACAGTTCTTTCCTCGGCGCCTTCGGGCAGCACAATTCGCTTTTTTGCTGAACGCGCCCTTCCTATCAGTTCGTCAATCAGCCCCATTTTGACATCTCCCTTCAAATCAAAACAAATAATATATATGATCGTTACTCTTATGATATATAATAAGACCAAATGCTATTATATATAATTATAAGCAAAATGAAAAGGACAAAATTATGAGTATCTGTGGAATAGTGGCCGAATACAACCCATTTCACTTGGGACATGAAAAACATATTGATTTGGCAAGGCGCGCCACGGGGGCAAAATACATTGTATGCGCTTTAAGCGGATTTTTTATGCAGCGGGGCGAACCTTCAATATTCGATAAATGGACCCGCGCTGCTTGCGCGCTTTACGGCGGTGCGGACGCCGTTATAGAGCTTCCGCTATTATCGGCCGTTCAAAGCGCGCAAGGGTTTGCGCAAGGAGGGATAAAAACCCTTGCGGCTGCCGGCGTAGATTCGGTTTGTTTTGGCGCCGAAACGGACGACATTTCGCTTTTGCGCCGTTTGGCCAAAACGCTTGACAACGAAAACGCAGATTACAAAAAAGCTTTAAGGGCGAATCTTGACAGCGGGCTTAGCTTTCCTAAAGCGCGCATGGACGCCGCCGGCGCCCCGCCCGAGGCATCTTTTCCCGGCGCGCTGCTGGCGCTGGAATATTTGAAGGCGTTGCATGAATTTCCGCAAATCAAACCATATGTAATAAAGCGCGAGGGCGCGCAATACCACAGCAGCGATATTGACGCATACCTTCCAAGCGCAACTGCCATAAGGGATTCATTTTCAAAAGGCGAAGTAAAAAAGGCGCTTTCGTCAATGCCCAAACCCTGCGCAATCTTTTTAAAAAAGCAGATGAAAAATGGTTTAACGCCTGTATTCCCCCATCATTTTGACGCACCCCTGCTGCATATTCTCAGGCTTTACGGCAGTTCGTTTATCGCTAAACTGCCCGATGTAACGGAAGGTTTGGAAAACAGAATATATTCCGCTGCGAAATGTTCGCAAACCCGCGCCCAGCTTATTGAACGCATAAAAACAAAACGCTATACATACGCCCGCATATCGAGAATACTGCTATACGCTTTATTAAATATAAAAAGCGAGGATATTATTAACCACAACGGCACGCCCGTAACTTATATACGCGTGTTAGCGTCAAAGTCTCAAGAAGTTCTTTCCGCACTGTCTTGCGTTTCCGCAGTTCCGGTTATTACTTCGGGTTTGCCGCCGTACCCCGCCGCCGATGCCGCCGCCGCCGACGTGTGGGCTTTAACTCAGTCCGTCTCTCCGTTTTGCGATGCGCAGCGGGACCTTTCAGAGCGGCTTTTAACGCTTTACTGAGTGCTATAATGCTTTAATTTTTCATATCATTAACAAAAAGGTAGTGATAGTTTGAAAAAAGCGCTTCTTATACCCTTTTGTGTGGTTTTTGCTTCCGTTTTGTTTACTTTTCCTCAAAACTGCATTGCGAGCGCACAAAAAGGTTTGGATATTTGGCTCTATAACGTTCTTCCCTCCATCTTTCCTTTTTTGATTTTTTCGTTTGCGTTAATGGAAACAGGAGTTGTAAAATTTTTGGCTTGCCTCTTTTCCCCTGTTACCCGCAAACTTTTAGGTACCGGAGGAGAGGGAGCGTATGTTTTTTTAGCGTCGGTAATGTCGGGCTATCCTGTCGGCGCCCGGCTTACCGGCGAACTTTATTCTAAGGGGCAGCTAAAAGAAGAAGAAGCCCAGCGGATATTGTGTTTTACGAGCGTTGCAGGCCCGGTATTTATCACCGGAACCGTTAGCACAACAATGCTTAACGCACCGTACACAGCCGCGTATTTAACGGCTTCTCACTATATTTCCGCCCTTATTATCGGAATAGCGTTGCACATAACGGCACGAAATAAATCATGTTGTGATTATTCAAAAACAGGCCTTGGCTTTGCGATAAAACAATTTAGACAAGATGTTGCAAAGTGTCGGCCTGTGGGCGAAATACTCACATCAAGTATAGAAAAATCGTTGCGCACCATAATAAAAATAGGCGGGTTTATAATATTTTTTTCCGTGCTCATTGAGGCGCTTGAGTTAACAGGCATATTAGACGCCCTCTCATGCTTGTATTCTCCGTTATTTTCTTTAACAGGTTTGGATGCAAACTCTTGCAAAGCCGTTATATCGGCAAGTATAGAAATTGCGTCCGGTTGCGCCCGCATTGCGGCGCTTGACACTGCCCTTAAGTTAAAAATTCTGCTTATATCATCGGCAATCGCTTTCGGCGGAGTTTGTGTGCAAATGCAAACCCGCGCCGTACTTAATGAAAGCGGATTAAAACCAAAAAAACTGTTATTGACAAAAAGCTTGCATTCAATAGTCAGCTTTTTGCTAACCGCTGTTATTTTGGCACTCTTTCCGCTTAGCCTGCCGGTATCCGCGCCAATTTTAGATATACAAAAAGCCGCATATGGCGGTGTGGCTTTTGCAATAACGGCTTTGTTGATTTTGTTGGTTGTAAAGCTATGGCAGCAGCGTATTAGGAAAGCCGCTTTTACTTCCACCCGATAATTCCATGCGGTTTTTCTTGATCAGCTTAATATATTCGGTTAAATATCTTTCAAGCCCTGCAAGTATATCGTCGGCATATTCTTTAGCGCCTAAAGTTATCTCACGCGCGTTGTTTTCGGCTAATCTGCGCAGTTCCCCGGCTTTTATTTCCGCGGTTTTTATAAGCTCGTCAGCATTAAACTGCGCTTCTTTTAACACTGCCGTCTCAGAAACACGGGTGTTAAACTCGTCTTCCGCGCTTTCAATTAAGTTTTTGGCTTCGCTGTTTGCGCTTTGCAAAACACTTTGCGCTTCATTTTTTGCGGTTTCTAAAATAGTTTCAGCTTGCAGCCGCGCACTGCTTAATATGCCGTCAGCCTGTTCATCAGATTCTTTTAACAATTCTTCGGATTTGCTTTTGGCAGCGGCCAACGCAGTTTCGGCCGTCTCGTTCGCATCATTTATCGTCGTGTGCGCTTTTTGTTCAGCGCTCGTTAATGCTGCCTCGGCTTTTTCTTTTGCACCGGTTAATGTTGTTTTTGCAACTTCGTTTGCGTTATCCAAAGTTGTTTTTGCCTTTTGATTTGCTCCATCAATTATCGCCCGTTGTTCTTTTAAAACTGCAGCCGCTCGTTTAAACTCTTCGGGCACCGCCGAACGGATATCGTTTAAAATATCTTTTACTACCTCGTAATCGACCGAACGTTTGCTTGAAAACAGCCCCTTTGAGCTGTTTTCTATTTCTTCGCAAAGCTCGTCAATATAATCTAAAAGTTTTAGCCCCTCACTTTCCATACCTCGTTAGCACGTCCTTTACTATTTCGTCTGGCACAAGGCCGCAAATATTTCCGCCGAAAGATGCCAACTCTTTAACCATGCTTGAGCTTAAAAACGAGTTTGCAATATCAGTCATCAAAAAAATCGTCTCCACATTTTTAGCTAATTTTGAGTTCATTGCAGCCATTTGAAACTCATACTCAAAATCCGATATTGCCCTTAGCCCTCTGATAATTATATTTGCCCCGCAATCTTGCATATAATCGGCAAGCAAACCGGAAAAATTGTCTACAGATACTCCTTTTAAGTGCGCGGTGCTGCGGAGAATAAAATCCATACGCTGCTCTGCAGAAAAGGCGGACTGTTTGTTTCTGTTGACGAGTACCGCAACAGTTACGGCATCAAACATTGCCGCAGCGCGGGTAATAACATCTAAATGTCCGCATGTTATAGGGTCAAAACTGCCCGGATAAACACACTTGTTACTTTTCTTTTTCATAATACAGATACCATAGCGATGTATCGCAATAAGAAGCGCATTTTGTCAGATTATACCCCAACACAGGCTTAAACGCAAACTTTGAATGTGTCTCCAAAACAACCAGCGCGTTTTGCTCTAAAATATTGTGTTCTGCCGCCGAATGCAAGAACCTAAAATATAAACCCGACTGGTAGGGCGGGTCAACAAATACAATATTGTATCTTTGCAGCAGTCCCATAACGGCAAACAGATCGGCATTATAGATGTTAAAGTTTTGCGCGCCCGTCCGGCTTAAGTTCGTTTCAAGCGCCTGCACGCACTTTTTGTCCTTTTCTACAAAATCCGCATGTGCCGCGCCGCGCGAAAGCGCTTCGATCCCAAGCGCGCCGCTGCCCGCGAACGCGTCAAGCACACGCGCCCCTTCTATTTGGAATTGAATCGCCCCGAACAGCGCCTCTTTTACTTTATCCCCGGTAGGCCTTGCCGCCAAACCTTTCGGGCAAACCAGCCGCCTGCCCTTGTATTTGCCCGTTATAACCCTCATGGATTCGTATATATTATTTTGCTTTGCGTTACAATGATGTCCATCCGAACATCATGGGGTTTTGATTCCACATGCGGCACCAACTGCAAATCAAAACAAACTCCTATTTTGCAAGCATCGAACTTTTTTAGGAAACGGTCAAAATAACCAAGCCCGTAACCTATTCTGTTGCCTGATTTATCAAAAGCTATCCCGGGGACTAACACCACATCTGGCACAGCTATCTCGCTTTCGTTGGTTATTATCGGCTCGGCAATTCCAAAAATATTGCTTTTCATAACCGAATCAAAATTATAGTCAACAGCAATTAAATCGTCGTCTTCCGTTATGTAAGGAAGCGAAACCATTTTGCCCATATCAAGCAACGAATTTGTAAGCGCAAGCATGTTAGGCTCGTTTTTATAAGCGCAATAAGCCATAACGCATTGCGCTTCTTTTACGCAATCAATCGTTAACACAGACTCGACAATAAAGCTGCTAAACATCATAACATCGTGCGAATCTAATAACAGCCTCTTTCTGAGTATTTCCCGCCTCAAATCCTGTTTCATTTCAATCCTCATAATAAAGCCTTGGCACCCTTGACGAAATACCGCACATAATTTCGTAGTTAATTGTGCCGCACTGCTGCGCATATTCTTCAATTGTTATCATTTGCCCGTTTTGTATTCCAAAACATACTGCATTATCGTGCAGTTTAACGCCTTTTATATCAGTAATATCTACAATTATTTGGTCCATACATACCCGGCCCAAAATGCGCGCCCGCCGCCCCGCTATAAGCACCTCGCCCGTGTTCGTAAGCAGCCGGTTGTATCCATCCGCATATCCTATTGGCAGCGTTGCGACCCGCATAGTTTTTTGCGCGGTATACGCCCCGCCGTAGCTTATTTTTTCCCCCGCTTCGATTTCTTTGATAAACGACACCTGCGTGTGCAGCGCCATAGCCGGCTCAAGCTTAACGTCTCTTTTTACCTGTTCGGAAGGATAATGTCCGTAAAGCGCAATGCCTACCCGCACCATGCTATAGCAAAACTGAGGGCAATCGAGCGCCGCCCCGCTGTTTCCCGCATGGACTATCGGCGAAAAACCTCTCGAACGTACAACGGCAATAAATTTTTCAAAATTTTCGTTCTGTGCAATCGTGCCGCTTTTATCCGCCTCGTCAGCCGATGCAAAATGCGTCATAAGCCCCTCAAGCTCTAAGTTCGGCTCTTTCTCTATCGCATCAAGAATTTGATGCGCCTGCTCAACGGTTTTGATACCCACTCTGTTCATCCCTGTATCAACTTTTAAGTGCAGCCGCAGCTTTTTGTCGCGTTCTTTTGTTATCTTAATTGCGCTGTTTATGCAGTTTTGGGAAGCTACAACCATGGATAAGCCGCAATCCGCCGCCTTGCGCCACTGTACTAAATTGGCAGGCCCCAAAACAAGTATAGGCGCATTTATTCCTTCGTTGCGCAATACCACCGCCTCTTCGGGCATTGCCACCGCCAACCAGTCCGCCCCGGCTTCTATTGCCGCTTTTGAGACCATTGGGGCGCCGTGTCCGTAACCGTCGGCTTTTACAACCGCACAGAACATTGTTTTTTGGGGCAGGCTTGCTTTGATATTTTTGATATTGCGCATTATTGCGCCTAAGTTAATCTTTAAATATGTCGGCCGTATTAACATAAATCCTTCTTTTCCAACGCTCTAAACAGCAAAAAGCAGTTTTATAAAGCTGAGTGCTGCGGCATTACAGTTTTTCAATATCTTTTTCTTTTAATAGCTTTATGTTGCCCGCTTTTAATGCTTGCGTTGCAGCGCCAATGTTTTCGACCCTGAACAGAATAAGCGCATTTTCACTTGGCGTGCGCACAAACGAATATAGATATTCTACGCTTATGTCCGCCTTATCGAGCAAAGCCAACACATGTGCCAGCCCTCCCGGTTTATCGCTTACCTCTGCTACAATAACTTCGGTGGTACTTGCCGTAAACCCGCCCTCTTTAAGAAGAGTAATGGCTTTGTCGGGATCGTCAACTATACAGCGCATAATTCCAAAGTTGGTTGTATCCGCAATAGACAATGCAATAAGGTCTATTCCGCCGCGGCCTAACACGTCGGTAATCTTTGCAAGCCGCCCTTTTTTGTTTTCAACAAACACGGATATCTGCTTTATCATTTTTACACCTCCTTATAAGTTTCGGTTATCAATAACGCGCTTTGCCTTTCCTTCGCTGCGCGCTATGGTCTTAGGCTCCGCAAGAGTCACCTTTACTCCTATCCCTACTACCGATTGTATTTCAGATTTAATTTTGTTGCTGAGCGTTTCAAGATGCCGGATTTCATCGGAGAACAAACTTGCGGATACTTCAACCTGAACCTCAAGGCAGTCAAAGTTATCCACTCTGTCTACAATTATTTGATAATGAGGCTCTATCTTAGCCATGCTTACGAGCACGCTTTCAATTTGGGAAGGATAAACGTTAACTCCGCGTATTATGAGCATATCATCCGTACGCCCTAAAACTTTCTCCATCCGAGCAAGCGTGCGCCCGCACTCGCATTTGTCAGTATGAATGGCAGTAATATCCCTCGTGCGGTAACGTATAAGAGGTATGCCCTCTTTATCTATAGTTGTTATTACAAGTTCGCCTTTTTGCCCGCAAGGCAGGGGTATAAGGGTATCGGGATCAATAATTTCGGCAATAAAGAAGTCTTCCGCAATGTGCAGCCCTTTTTTGTATTTGCAATCGGCGGCTACTCCCGGCCCGATTATCTCGGACAGGCCATAAATATCTATCGCTAATATGCCAAGCCGCCGTTCTATCTCGTTGCGCATTGCGTCCGTCCACGGCTCTGCGCCAAACACGCCCGCTTTTAGCTTCAAGCCTCTTTTATCCACTTTCAAATCGTCCATAACTTCGGCTATGTTTAAAGCGTAAGAAGGGGTGCATGCCAATATTGTTGTGCCAAAGTCCTGCATAAGCATTATCTGCCGCTTTGTATTGCCTCCCGAAACGGGCACGGTCATAGCGCCTAAAGCTTCGGCTCCGTAATGCGCGCCCAATCCGCCCGTAAAAAGCCCGTAACCGTAAGCAACCTGTATTACCGAGTCTTTATTACCGCCGGCGAACGAAAAAGTTCTTGCCATCAGCTGCGCCCAATTGGAAATATCGCGGGCGGTATACCCTACAACCGTGGGTTTGCCTGTGGTCCCCGAAGAGGCGTGCACCCGGCATATTTCGCTCTGCGGGACAGCGAACATACCGAACGGATAATTATCGCGCAAATCCTGCTTGAGCGTAAAAGGCAAAAGCCTTATATCTTGCACGCTCTTTATGTCAGCAGGGTGCACTCCTATTTTATCGAAAGCTTTTTTATAAAACGGAACGTTTTCGTAAACCTTTTTCACCGTAGCCTTTAGCTTCTTTGTCTGCAATAAGGAAAGTTGTTCCCTGTCCATGCATTCGAGCTTTTTATTCAAGTACATTCGGGTTTTCCTCCGCGTAAGGTTTAGCGTTATATCCAAGCTCAAATGCGGCAATGTTGGTCTCTACCGCCTTTTTGGGCACCGTATCCTTTATAGCGTCGATAAACGCTTGTTTTTCAATTTGCATATTACGCGCTAACACGCCTATAAGCACAGTGTTTAACGCTTTTATATTGCCCGCCTTTTGGGCAAGCCTTTGCGCATCAACAAAAACCGCATTGGGAACTATCGCTTTTATTTTCTCCGGCAAATCTTTTGGGTACTGCGCAGCCCCGGTAATAACCTGCATGGGCAGCACCTGCTGGGTGCTAACAAACATTTTCCCGCCTTCCTTAAGATAGCCGCACCAGCGCAAAGCCTCAAGTTTTTCAAAAGCTAAAATTATATCCGCGCCTTTTTTGTCTATAACGGGAGATAATACTTTATCGCCGAAACGTACATGGGTAACAACGCTTCCCCCGCGCTGCGCCATTCCGTGCACCTCTGAAAGCTTAACATCATACCCAAGCGAAAGCGCAAGCCTGCCGAGCACCCGGCTTGCAAGCAAAGTCCCCTGCCCGCCAACGCCTACGATTAATATATCAGTCATCTAATTCTACCACCTTTATAGCGTCAAACATACATACATTTTGGCATAATCCGCATCCGGTGCATGTACCTTGGTCTATTACCACGCTCTCGTTTACTTTTCTTATTGCGGGGCAGCCAAGTTTTAAACACACACCGCATTGCCTGCAATTTTCGTTTATTGCATACGGCGCCAATATCGGTTTTTTGCCAATCAATACGCAAGGACGTTTTGCAATAATAACGCTTAGCCCTGCCCTTTCCGTTTCTTCCTTTATCGCTTTTTCAAGCGCTTTTAAATCAAAAGGGTCTACCGTGCGCACACATGCGGCCCCAAGAGCGTTTGCAACGTCCGCAATGTTTATCGAATACGAAATATCGCCTTTCAAATTCTTTCCGGTGGCGGGATGGTTTTGGTGGCCTGTCATTCCGGTTGTTGCGTTGTCAACAATTATTACCGTACCCGAAGAGCCGTTGTATGCCATGTTAGCAAGTCCGGTAAGCCCGGAATGAAAGAACGTAGAGTCGCCGATTACCGCAACAAGTTTTTTTGCGAACTGTTCGCCGCGCGCTTTTTCCATACCCAACGCCATGCCTATGCTTGCACCCATGCATACGCACGTATCAATCCCTTCGTGAGGCGGCAAAGCGCCCAATGTGTAACAGCCGATGTCTCCCGTTGCGGTTAGCCCCAATTTTTTTATGGTATAGAATACCGCGCGGTGCGGACAGCCCACGCACATAACGGGAGGCCGCGCAACAGTTTGGACATCGCAGCTGTTTTTTATCTCTTTACCGCCAATTTTTTGTGCAATGATATTGACTCCGTATTCTCCCTGCACGCTGAATATTTCTTTACCCGTTACGTTTATACCTAATTGTTTTATTTTGTTTTCTATAAAAGGTTCTAATTCTTCCGCAACATACAGCTTTTCGACCCGCCTGGAAAAATCAATAATCAGATTTTCCGGCAAGGGATGAATCATTCCAATCTTCAAAACGCTTGCTTCGGGCAGCGCCTCACGCACATAATTGTACACAACGCCGCTTGTAATCACCCCAATTTTGGTATCGCGCATCTCGATTTGGTTAACATGCATAGCATCCGCGGCGCGCGTCAAATCGTTTATGCGTTTTTCCAATATTACGTGGCGCTTTTTTGCCATAGCCGGCATCATCACAAATTTTTGTATGTCTTTTTTGTACGGCTTTAGTTCAACATTATACCTTTCGGAGATATCTACCAACCCCTGCGAATGCGAAAGGCGCGTGTTCGAGCGAACTAACACGGGCGTATCGTATTGCTCCGACAGATCGTAAGCGAATTTTATAAATTCCTTAGCCTCGTTTGAATCCGAAGGCTCTAACATCGGCACATGCGCGGCAAGCGCATAAAAGCGCGAATCCTGTTCGTTTTGGCTTGAATGCATGCCCGGATCGTCCGCCACCACAATAACAAGGCCGGCGTTAACACCGGTATACGCAGCGGTAAACAAAGGGTCTGCCGCAACGTTTAACCCAACATGCTTCATACAACAAAGAGAACGCGCTCCCGCTATTGATGCGCCCAATGCAACTTCTAACGCAACTTTCTCGTTAGTTGACCATTCGGCGTATACGCAGTCGTATTTTGCTATAAATTCGGTTATCTCGGTGCTGGGCGTTCCGGGATATGCGGTTGCCACCGTTACCCCCGCTTCGTATGCGCCCCTTGCGAGCGCCGCATTTCCCAACATCAGCTCTTTCATTTGCAACTCCCCTATTGATGAAATATTTATCTTAAATCCGTCACACGTTTCGCTTTCCCTTCAAACCGTTTTAAAGATTCCGGCTCGACAAGTTTAACATCGGCAGATATATTAAGAGACGTATAAATGGCTTGTTTTAGCTTTGATTCAAGTTTTTCAAGCGCCGAAAAACTTTCAAGCAAAGATGCGTCCGTCACCTCGACAAGAACTTCGATACAGTCCATATAGCCTTCTTTGCGAACTATTATCTCGTAATGAGGCCGTATATCTTCAATGCCCAAAATCACGCTTTCGATTTGCGATGGAAATACATTTACTCCGCGAATAATAAACATATCGTCCGTTCGCCCCGAAACTTTTGCCATGCGCATAGAGGTTCTGCCGCAATCGCATTTTTCCGGTATAAGCCGGGTTATATCTTTTGTGCGGTAGCGCAGCAAAGGCAACGCCTCTTTGGATAGAGACGTTATTACAAGCTCCCCCGGCTGACCGTGCGGTACGGGTTTTAGGGTTTCTTTATCTATTATCTCGCAATAAAAATGATCTTCCGCAATATGCATTCCGCATTTCAAATGGCATTCGCCCGAAATACCGGGACCGAGTATCTCGGAAAGGCCGTAATTTTCGGTGCACAGTATACCCCAATCCTGTTCTATTTGGGTACGCATTTGTTCCGTATGGCCTTCGCCGCCGAAAAGCCCCAATTTCAATGGCAGCTTTTTCACATCGACGCCCATCTTTTTTGCGGTTTCGGCAAGGTACAGGGCATACGAGGGCGTGCCTACAAGCACGGTCGAGCCAAAATCCTGCATTACCGATATTTGCCTTTTTGTGTTGCCGCCCGATATCGGTATAACAGCTGCGCCTATCTTTTCTAACCCGTAATGCAGCCCGAAAGCGCCCGTAAAAAGAGTATATCCAAACGTTATCTGAGCGATATCTTGGTTAGTGACCCCCGCGGCGCACGCAAGCCTTGCTATGCATTCCGACCACATATCTAAATCTCTTTTGGTATAGCCCACTACTGTCGGCTTTCCGGTTGTGCCGGATGAAGCGTGTATCCGAACTATATCTTTCATGGGCGCGGCAAATAGTTTGTAAGGAAAACTCATACGCAAATCATCTTTTTCAGTGAACGGCAGTTTTTCTATATCGTCAACAGTGTTTATATCTTTGGGCGAGATGCCCGCCCCGGCAAGTTTTGTTCTGTAGTGAAAAACATTGTTGTAGCAGCGCTCTACAGTATCTTTTATACGTTTGTTTTGCAAAGATCTGATCTGTTCTTTTGTAGCACACTCTATATGCTCGTTCCAAATCATAATAACCCCTTAAAAAATAATAAACATATACGCGGCTTTTACCGCGTCTCATATAGTGTAAATTATAGCGTATTGTAAAAAAAAAATAAAGCACGAAAGCCTATTTGCATATGCTTTATTTAAAATTAAAATTCCATACCCTTGGGCGCTAAGGGCATTTGTATTGAATAATGTTTATAATGTTATATTTTGCCGGGTATTATTTTAGCTGTGCGTTATACTTTAGTTTTTATGCTTTACCTATAATAATAAGAACTCCGGAGATGATTGCAATTATAGGCAACACGATATTATGTACAAAGCCTGGTAAAAAAGTTATGCTAAGCAGCGGAACTGCAGCAATAACAATCAGCCATATACCTAAAAGTATCAAACCAATCCTTAGTAAATTCTTCATATTTATTACCTCCAAAGCTAATTAACGTTTTTCCTATGCGCCCCAAATAGAATTCATATACTATACATATGGTTATATTATAACAATATTCATAATTTGTATAGTTTTTTTTAAACTGAAAAAAGAACCGATTCCGGTCCCTTTTCATATCAGCAGTTTATCCTTTTACGGCAACTTTTTTAAGCTGCGCAAAGCGCGGCAGCCCCTGCTCGAAAGGCAGGTTTGTTGCCCCCTGAATCAGCGGCAAGGCGTAATCTACAAACTCTTGTTTAAGCCCTACGCCATCGTTTGTGATCCATTCGTCCGGTATCTTCTTCTCTTTATTTGCTACTTCTTCAAGCCCAATAAGCTTGATATTGCACTTATATTCTTTGCCCGGTTCGCGCTCAAAAGCTACCATCAAATCCGTTTTACCCTCTACTGCGGCTTTTACAGCCGCCTGCCCCGCATTGAAAGATTCCGTAATGTCTGTCATCGATGCAATATGAGCGGAACATCTTTGCAGCAGGCTAAATTCTATCGCCCGCACCTTAGCGCCTGTTTCTTCGCGCACAAAGTCAGCGAGCGTATAAGCCAATCCGCCCAATTGAGAATGTCCGAACGAATCTTTAGATTTTGCTAAATCCGTGCCGTATTCCGAAATATATTTGCCGTCTTTGTCTTTTATGCCCTCTGAAGCGGCAACAAGCACATTGCCGTTTTTCTTGTAAATTTCTTTGACCCGCTTTAAGAAGTCTTTAATATCAAATACCCTCTCAGGCAGATATATAAGGTCGGGCCCCGTTCCTTTATAAGAAGCAAGCGCGGTAGCTGCAGTAAGCCAGCCCGCATTCCTGCCCATAACCTCAAGTATTGTTATTGTACCCGTATCATACACCCGGGCGTCAAGATACACTTCCATAGTAGCGGTGGCGATATATTTTGCGGCGCTGCCAAAGCCCGGGCAGTGGTCGGTCGCCCACAAATCGTTGTCAATTGTTTTCGGCACCCCTATAACACGCATCTTATAGCCCGAACTTTGCATATACTTGCTTATCTTGTTGCACGTGTCCATAGAATCGTTTCCGCCATTATAGAAGAAATAGCGCACATCGTATTTTTTAAACACTTCAAGCATTCTTTTATAATCTGTCTCGTCATCTTCCGATTTCGCCAACTTATAGCGCACAGAACCAAGCGCCGAAGACGGAGTGGTTTTCAGCAGTTCAATCTCTGCCCAATCCTCTTGCCCAATATCGTAAAGATGCTCGTCAAGCACCCCTTTAATTCCATGCGCCGCGCCATACACCTTTGTTATACAATCCTCTTTAAGCGCCTGCATAAACACCCCTGCCGCGCTCGCATTTATAACCGAAGTCGGCCCTCCCGACTGACCGAAAATACATGCCCCTTTCAGAACCCCCATTTTTACGTCTCCTTCTTTTAATATTAAAACTTACAGCGCAAATTATAACCCACAAATACGCTAAATTCAACGCCTTATGTAAAAAGTGTTATAATCGGACTCTCAAGATTATACTTATTCTCCGATTATTTTTATCAGCAGCCGCTTAGTTCTCATGCCGTCAAATTCCCCATAGAATATCTGCTCCCACGGCCCAAAATCAAGTTTGCCTTGCGTGACGGCAACAACTACCTCGCGCCCCATTATTGTGCGCTTTAAGTGTGCATCAGCATTATCTTCAAAACCGTTGTGCTCATACTGATCATGCGGCTTTTCGGGAGCTAATTTTTCCAACCATCGTTCAAAATCCGCATGCAGCCCTGATTCGTCATCGTTTATAAAAACGCTCGCGGTTATGTGCATTGCGTTAACAAGGCATAAACCCTCACTAACGCCGCTTTGCTCAAGCGCTTCTTCTACTTGCGGGGTAATATTGATAAGCTGCCTGCGCTTTTTCACATTTATCGTTAAAATCTTACGATAGCTCTTCATAACAGCCTCCTAAATCTTAGCTTTTCATTATCATAGTAGCAAATTAATAATAAGTAAAGTAAAGGAGCGCTCTTTTGCCTTATAATCGCCAGCTAAACCGTTTCTTTTGTTTAAAGCTGCGCACAACAAGCCCTTTTACCGTACTTCAAAAAAGGCTATAATAGTAACAACGATACGAAAAGGATGAATTAAGAATGAAAATAATGGTTGTAGGCGGAACCGGATTGCTTGGATATCATTCGATTATTGCAGGGTTGAAAAAAGAGCATGGCTTTGGCGCTCTTGCGATAAAAGACATAGATTTGTCCGGCTGGTATCCAAACCAGGTATTTTTAGAATACGGCGATGTGTTCGCCATGTCAAAAGATGAACTAATAGAAGTTTTCACCGGATACGATGCGCTAATTTATGCGGTGGGCCCCGATGATCGCGTTGTGCCGCCCGCGCCCGCTTATGATTTTTTCTATGAGCGGCTTGTGTTGGCTTGTGAGAATGTGGTAACGGCCGCCCGGGAAGCGAAATTATCCCGCTGCGTGATACTCGGCTCATACTTTGCGTACTTTGACAGGCTGTGGCAAAACAAACAGCTTGCACAAAAACATCCTTATATTCGCTGCAGGGTGCAGCAGGCTCAACGGGCAATAGCGGCGGGCGGCAAAAGTTTAGCGGTAATGGTGCTTGAATTGCCGTACATATTTGGCAGCATGCCAAAGCGCACTCCCCTTTGGAAAAACGTTTTGCTCGAGCGTTTCGCAAAAGGCAATACAATTTATTTCCCCAAAGGCGGCACCAACATGATATCGGCGCACCATGTGGGCGAGGCCGCAATAGGCGCAGTTGAAAACGCAGTTCACGGCATGCGCTATCCCGTAGGCGATGAAAACCATACGTTTGATTATATGCTAAACGCAATGATGAGCGCGCTTGGCGAAGAAAAGAAAATTGTGCATATCCCCCGGTTTTTAGCTGCGTTGGCGGGAAGGTCGATAGAGCGCAGCGAGCGAAAGAAAGGATTGCAGGGCGGGCTAAACCCCCGCTACATTATGCGCGATATATTGACGGACTATCTCTATTTTGACCCTGCCGAAAGCGCTAAAACGCTCGGCTACGGGCGCGGCGGGTTGGCCGAAGCCATACAAGATACCGTGCGGGCATGTTATCCGGAAAGGTTTGATTAGAGCCGCAAAAAGCCTTAATAATAGAAGTGCGGATTGAACGAGCGCTTGACGATGAGCTGACCATGAAGTGCCAAAGGCGCTTTGCGAGATTATCCGGAAAGATGCGGAACCATTGATAAAAAAATATGATTCAAGAATTTAATATATACGGTTTTTCATATGAAACGATAAAGGCTGATTATAGATAATAATCAGCAGGTGTACCCTTTTTGACACATCCCCTTACTTATCATATGTATGAGGCTTACCAACATATTTTTTAGGAGAATGCCGGAAGCGCTTGCAGTCGGCTGGCAAACGTTAGCTACTTTTGATAGATTATAATGAAAAGGAGCAAAATTAATGAACATTGAAAATAAACACATCCCGCTTGTCTGCCACACTAACATGTCCAACGGTTTCATGACGGCGGGCGAACTTATAGATACCGCTGTGGAGATGGGATTGCCGGCTATCGGCATTGCAGACTTTCATTCGGTGCAAGCATTCCCTAAAGCGGCGAAAGCAGCAGAAAAACATAAAGGTACAATTAAAGTGTTGTATGGCGCAAAGTTTGCAGTGGTTAGCGGTAATGAAAGAGCTGCGTTTTATAACCCATACACTGTTGTTTGCTATGCAAAAAGTCAGCAGGGCTTATTTTGCCTTTATCGATTGATTTCTTTGCTTCGCGATTATAGCAACGTGGATACCGGAAACGGCTCCTCTAAGGCCATTTTAGAAAAGGATTTGTTTGCAAATAAGGACGGACTTTTGATTGGCATAACCGAAAATCCCTACACATTCGGGTTAGGATGTGATTTAGATACAGATTTTAGCGTGTACAAGCGTTTTGATTTTTTATTGTACAATTTTAACGAAACGAATGTTGAAATGGGTTTTGATAATTCAATCAAAGTGTTTCATTCATTTTTAAACCAAAACAATATCCCGATTTGCGCCTACTGTCCGGTAGCGTATCTAAACAGGCAAGACGAGAAAGCCTGGCTTGCGTATTCCCAATTTGCCGAAACATTCTATGGATACCGAAAAGAGCCGTGCGGTCCGCTGATGAACACTTATGAAGTGTTGGGGCATCTCCAAAGCGCCGGCGAAAAAAAGGCCTATGAATTTGGCGTAACCAACCCTTTGGGAATTGCCGAGATGTGTGAAGCGATTGTTCCTCTTTCTAAGAAACGGTATTGGCCGGTGATTGAAGATGCCGATAAACAGTTGGGAGAGAAATGCAATGCAGCATTTGCGGAAAAATTTGATGAAAGCTCTGTAGCTGCGCTCAAGCGCTTAACTCGCGAGCTTGCACTTATTGAAAAAAACGGATATGCCCCACTTTACCTTATTTGGGCGGCTATGGTTAAAGAAAGTAACCGATGCGGGCGTTATTCAATTGCTCGCGGATGTGTCGCTAATTCTTTAGTTGCTTATCTGCTTGGTATCACAAACATCAATCCGCTTGAATACGATTTGGAATTTGAAATTTTCTCAGGACTAAACGGTGAAAACGGGTCTAATATTGATCTTAATTTTGATAGCGAAATACAAGCGAATATGAGGCGGTTTCTGCCAAAATTGGTGCCTGAACATATGGTAGTCAGCGCAGGAACAATTGGCACTAACCGGGCAACAAAAGCCCAAAACATAATAACAAACTGCCCTGAAACGGAAGGCTATTTAGACCGGATTGCAAGAATTAAGCGCAAACTGAGGTTTCATCCCTCGGGCTGTTTCGTCATCCCCCAAAAATATGCCTTAACGATTCCCGTTGAGCAGATTCAAGGCGAAACCGTAACGCATTTTAATTTTTATGAGATAGCTAACAACTTTTTGAAACTGGACATTCTCGGCTTTGACGCACTAACGATGATTTATCGTCTTCATTCGCTTACGAGAACCAGCCCTGAGGATATTCCGTTAGACGCCCCTGTTGTTTTAAAGATGTTCACTTCAACCGAACCGTTAGGCGTAACACCAGAGCAGATAGGAGCATTCACAAGCACATTGGCCATCCCCGGATTCAGTACACCTTTTGCCCAGAAGCTTCTGCTTACCTGTAAGCCGCAGAGTTTAAAAGATTTGGCAAAGGTTAATGGACTTTTACATGGTGCAGATGTGTGGACTAATAACGCTGAGGCGCTTATTCTTAGCGGGACAGCAAATATCAAAGAAGTGATTGCCGATCGCGATGATGTCTTTCATATGCTTCTAAAAAAGGGCATTGATAAGGCGGTTGCCTATAGAGTCACAAAGGATGTCCGCAAAGGAATAATATATAGCCAAGGAGGCTTTGACGACAAAACAAAGGCGCTGCTTGTTAATTCCGGGCTGCCAAACTGGTGGCTCAATTCTTGCACAAAAATTAAACATCTTTTTCCTAAGGGACATTCGCTGGAATATGCCCGAACATCAGTTATTTTAGCATGGTACAAACTTCATTTCCCCGATGCCTATTATCATGTCTGGTTAAGCGTATATGGAAGTAAAAATACTCGCTATTGTTGGAAGCTCGGCGAACATTTGGATGCTGCGATTTCCCAAACGGAAGAGAAGGATGTATTAAGCACTCTTTTGACTATTCGTGAAGCTAAAAACAGAGGTGTGCAGCTAAACTGCTCTGCCATACCTTGTTTGAATAATGAGACAATTGATAGTATTGCCATAAACGATGCCGAGGATGACCTGACGTAGCGCTGCGGCTTTGTGTATTTTCCGAAAGCTAAATAATTTCTATTAGTATCGCGGGGCAAGCGTCAAACTTGTTCTAATCGTTACCATAACGCGGCGGGGATAGACCAGACGTTGCCTTAAAAGCGAAGTGTGCTTTGATGGGTCTCGCCGCTGCGCTATCCCCCCTTAGAGCCGGTCGGTAACCCTTACCTAAGGCCAAATTATAACAGTAAGAAGCACCAAGCTTTAATACAACTATAGAAATGTATAAATGATATCCCATAGATCTCTTCTGTAATCTTCTGTTTTACGTTTATTTAGCGATACTTTTTAGAACATCATATAGTTCGCGTAATAAATTGGACCATTTGTCTATAATGGCCCTATTAGGATGAGGCATGGAAATAACGTATATTGATTTGTTTTTGCTTATTTTTTCAGTGCTATAATAATCTAAACCGTTCACATCATTTTTCCATTCAGAATCCGAATCATCATAAATGACATCTTTAAGAAGGGATACAGTCAGTTTTTCTCGATGCCCGCACGCAATCACAATATCTGGCTGGTAAAGATTTAATTGCTCTTTTATAAAACATCTATCCTTTTTTGCGGATGCCTCTATATCCTTAAGGTTTGCTCCGCCTTTGCCGCTTTCTTTTTTTAGGTTCACAGCGCAAATCGAAGATAATATTTTTTTACGATGGTTTTGATCAATATTGCGCGTGTATTCATTTTTTTATATTGCTTCTGTCCAGCGTACAATATTATTATAGATATCCCCGTCTCCACCTTCCCTTAAAAACCTGCGCAAATCCCCATATAATTGATTCGTATCCCTTAAAATAAATACAATTTTCGGGGTTGTCTTTTCCCAAACCTCAGGGTCTACAGCACCATCTTCGTCAAAAGAAGCATATTCGGCGCGTTCTTGCTTCCAGCGATCAAATAATGTGTTCTCTTTTACTTGTATCATGACATGGATCTCCTTTGTTTGGGTTTTCCTGTATGCATTCCTTTTTCCTGCTGCCAATATAGCAAACGCTACCAGAAATATCAACTACAATACTCCCGTACATACTGTCATGATAATCAATAACATTAGCCGATAAAAAAAGAAAACCCTTCAAACAGGGCTTTCACGGTTGGCTCCCCAGGTTGGGTTTGAACCAACGGCCCTCCGGTTAACAGCCGGATGCTCTACCGCTGAGCTACTGGGGAAAATTAGAATCCGGCAGCTACCTACCCTCCCGGGCCGTCTCCAGCCAAGTACTATCGGCGTATAAGGGCTTAACTTCTGTGTTCGGGATGAGAACAGGTGGATCCCCTTAGCTATCGCCACCGGAAAATATATAACTATTTACTTTTTAAAGAACCTGTTATGCGTTCCCTTTTTCAATTTAACACGGAGCAGCCTCTGTTCGCAATAGTCGTCTGCCGCGCTTACGCTTGGCATTCTCCTTTGCTTACAGAACCTTCGGCTCGCTTCATCCGCCACTGGCGGCGCTCACCTTTGGTTCCTTAGCTATCGCCACCGGAAAATATATAACTATTTACTTTTTGAAGAACCTGTTATGCGTTCCCTTTTTCAATTTAACACGGAGCAGCCTCTGTTCGCAATAGTCGTCTGCCGCGCTTACGCTTGGCATTCTCCTTTGCTTACAGAACCTTCGGCTCGCTTCATCCGCCACTGGCGGCGCTCGCCTTTGGTTCCTTAGCTATCGCCACCGGAAAATATATAACTATTTGATATCTGCGCGCATATAAGAGCGCATTGAAAACCGCTAGAAATACAAAGAAGTGTCT
>CAYTUG010000013.1:0-64026 GCA_964441275.1 uncultured Christensenellaceae bacterium
GTCAGTTGTATTTTATCTGACAATGGAGCTTTACACAATTTTCGATACGCTCTCTGTAAACTCGGTGCCATTATCCGTCTGCACGCACTGGATATCAAACGGGGACTTCTTTCTTGTTTAGTGCAGAAAACTACTCAGTTCATCAAATATCATTCGGTATCGTATTCTTGTGCATTCATCAACTGCTGTAAGCTGATATAGCTACCCCTTTGACCAAACATTTCTTCAGATATTTTCAGGATATAATATGGTTTAGGTATATATTTCTTCTTCCGCTGTTTCTTCCTCTCGATCCCCAGCTTTCTCATCATCCTGTTGAGCGAACACACACTTCGTGTATACCCATGCTTCGTCTCAAGCACCATATGCAGGCACACAAACCCCAATTCTTTGTTATGACTCCATACCCGCTTGATCAGTTGAAGCCCATCTTCTGTATGCTGATTCGGGTGACTGTATGGCCTGTGGCTTCTCTCATACAAGGACTCAACCGTTCCGTCATACCGTTAACCACCGGTAGACGCTTGTTCAGCTTATCCTATACAGCCTTGCCAACCGTTCTTCCTTTCGACACATCCTTATAATACCCGTTGACGAAAGAACGCTTCCTGCCTTATAGTTTTCATGCGAGGATTCCTTTCTCTTCGACAGTTGTTCTTTTTGCAATTACAACTTTATCAGATTGGAGGAATCCTTGCTTTTTTCTTTCCCTTTAACTGTTACA
The DNA here is from genome assembly GCA_964441275.1 of uncultured Christensenellaceae bacterium. Taxonomy (GTDB): domain Bacteria; phylum Bacillota; class Clostridia; order Christensenellales; family SZUA-584; genus SZUA-584. The sequence goes on from CAYTUG010000013.1 coordinate 725, forward strand.
CATCATTGTACAACCTACAGCTGTCACATAATTGTCGCTTTGACCGAAAAAACAAAGCCTTCCGCCAATTTGGGAAGGCTTAACATTTTACACTGCTGACAACCTGTTATATCACAGCAGTATGCACAACAAACCGCCGCTGCCTTCGTTGATTATTCTCTGAAGAGTTTCTTGAACTTTCAAGCGCGCATCTTCCGGCATATTGGACAGTTTCCCGGAAAGCCCTTCCTTTACTAATTCATTTAGCGATTTGCCGAAAATATCGGTATCCCATATTCTCGCCGGGTCTGATTCAAACTCTGAAAGCAGGTAGTTGACAAGATCGGCGCTTTGCTTTTCCGTGCCGACAATGGGAGAAACCTCTGTTTCAATGTCTACCCTTATAATGTGCAGCGAAGGCGCGCTTGCCTTTAGCCTAACCCCAAAGCGGCCCCCGTGCCTTACCATTTCCGGCTCTTCAAGCGACATCTGATCTATTGCGGGCGGAACAATGCCATAACCGTTTTCCTTTACATCTTTAAGAGCTATCGCCATTCTGTCGTACTCTTTTTTTGCGGTAACAAGCCCCTTTATTATTGAAACGAGATGATAGTCGTCCTCAATGTCATATCCGCATTCATCACCCAAAATTTTATAAAACAATTTTTCCGGGAACGCTATCTGCATTTTTACATTGCCTTCGCCGAGCAGAATGCTGCTTACTTCTATGTTTTCCACTTCTTCGATGGATTTAAACGCTTCAAGCAGCCCTTTGTAGTCTTTAACTTTGTTAAGCGCTTTTAATTCGTTGTTTATCCCGCCGAGCAGCTTAGCCATAAGCCAGTGCTCGGGAGCAAGCGCGCGCGCCCATCCGGGCATATCGACGTTTATCTCTTTTAGCGGGAACTCGTAAAGCAAATTTTCGAGCATTGTTGTTATATCCGTGTTGGTCAGTCTCATTATGTCAATAAGCAGAACGGGAACCCCGTATTTTGCTGCCATTGCGTTGCGCAAACTTACCGCATCATCGCTGTTTGGGCTTGCCGAGTTTAATATGACTATAAACGGTTTGCCAAGCTCTTTGAGCTCTTTTATTGTGCGTTCTTCCGCTTTTACGTAGCTTGAGCGTGGTATTTCGGTGATGCTGCCGTCGGTAGTCATTACAATTCCAATAGTGCTGTGTTCCGTAATAACCTTACGGGTTCCTGTTTCCGCCGCTTCCTCAAAAGGTATGTCGTTCTCAAACCAGGGCGTTCGCACCATTCGGGGTTCGCCGTTCTCAAGATGCCCCATGGCGCCTTCCACCAAATATCCTACCGAGTCCACCATTCGCACGTTCATTTCCGCTTCATTGTTTATTTTTATGCGAACGGCATCGTTGGGTACGAATTTGGGCTGGGTGGTCATAATTGTTTTGCCTGCGCTGCTTTGGGGCAGTTCGTCAACTACGCGCTCTTTTTCATGCGTATCGTCAAGATTAGGGAGCACCAGCATATCCATAAAACGCTTTATAAAAGTAGATTTGCCCGTCCTTACCGGGCCTACAACACCTATATATATGTCTCCTCTTGTTCTTTCGGAAATATCCTTGTACAGATTATAGCTTTGCATGGTACATCCTCCATCATATAGACTAACAATAGATATATATGATGATGTGCGGCAGCTAATACCATTTAGGCAATAAAAAAAGCCGGGTGTGGAAACCGACCCTTTCAGCATGCGTTTACAGCCAGCTTGGGATTACATCGTTTCTGATAAGATCGTCAAACGATTGCCTGCGCACCATAAGCTCTGCCTTCGCGTTGTTGACAAGCACCACCGAGGGGTGCGGCAGTTTGTTGTAGTTGCTCGCCATGGAATAGTTGTAAGCCCCAGTGGAAAAAACCGCAAGAACATCCCCTCTGTTCACTTTTGGCAGCGCAGCGTCCCATATCAGCATATCCCCGCTTTCGCAGGCGCGCCCGGCTATTGTTACAACGCAGTTTTCCGGCTCTCGCATTCGGTTTGCGAGCGCGCAGCTGTATTTAGCGTTGTACAGAGCGGGACGGATATTATCCGCCATACCGCCGTCTATGCTCACATACGTTCTTACGCCTTCGATGTGTTTTATTGTGCCTATTGTATATAAAGTAGTGCCTGCTTCACCCGCAATAGAGCGGCCGGGTTCTATAACGAGGCTTGGCGGCTTTATTGCGTTTTTCGAGCATATCGTTTCAAGCTCGTCAACAATTGCCGAAACATAATCTTGCGGCATAAGAGGTTTATCGTTTTTAGTGTAGTGTATGCCAAACCCTCCGCCTAAGTTTATCTCTGTTAATTCGTATCCAAAATATTCCTTTATGCGCTTGATAAAACGCACCAATATGGCTGCGGCGTCCCGGAAAGGCGAAAGCTCAAATATTTGCGAGCCAATATGAGAGTGTACTCCCACAAGATTGAGGTTTTTTTGCGCGATGATCGATTTTACGGCGCGCTGGGCTTGTCCGTCACAAATCCCAAGCCCAAATTTGGAATCTATCTGCCCGGTCTTTATATAATCGTGGGTGTGCGCTTCTATTCCCGGCTTAATTCTGACGGATACGTCTTGTATCCGCCCTTCTTGCCGGGCTGCTTCCGATATCAAATCTATCTCGTCCAAGCTGTCTATAACAATCCTGCCTATCTTTGCTTTTACCGCCATTCTTAAATCGTCCGCTGTTTTGTTGTTTCCGTGCATATAGATGCTTCCTGTGTCAAAACCTGCGTTTAGAGCCACATGCAGCTCTCCGGCAGACGCAACATCAAGCCCTAAACCTTCGCTTTGCACTATTTTGCACATTGCGGTATTTGTAAAAGCTTTGCTCGCATAAAGCACTTTTCCGCCCCCGCTGTAGCTCTGTACGGCGCGCATATAGCTTTTGCAAACATTGCGTATTTTGCTTTCTTCCATAACGTACAACGGAGTTGAAAATTGCTCCGCAAGCTTTACGGCGTCACAGCCCCCAAGCACAAGATGCCCCTTATCATTTATTTCTGTATTGCCCCAATGTCCCATGCCTATCCCCTTAAAATTTATATACGCAATAGTAACACAGCGTAAATCCGGGTGTCAAACATTAAGAGCGCGCGTTAACATCTTTTGCGGGTCGCAAAACAATTTGGGATTTTAACAAACAAATTTAGAGTGCACCAAGATTGTTTCGCCCCAGTACACTCTTTTGCCGTACATGTGTTATAAAAACTTAACCGTTAAAAAGAAACCGCCCTTTTTAACTTAAGATATGCTCATCACAATCTTATCTATTGACGCCCCGGGCGCAACCATTGGCAGCACCATTTCGTCTTGGTCTATTATACAGTGTATAAGCGAAGGCACGTTCTTTTCGAGCGCGCCGCAAAGCGCTTTCTTAAATTCTTCCCTGCCCGCCGCTTTTTGTGCGTAATAGCCAAACCCTTGCGCAATGGCGCAAAAGTCCAAAGGCGGCAGCGTAGTTTCGGAATGGCGTTTGTCGAAGAAAAGCGTTTGCCATTGCCGCACCATTCCAAGAGCGTTGTTGTCCAATAGAATTGTGATTATAGGCAAACCATAGCGCATAACCGTCGCCATTTCGTTAAGGTTCATCCTAAAACTGCCGTCTCCGGTAATATGCAAAACTTGTTTGTCCGGGCACGCAATTTTAGAGCCGATAGCCGCACCAAGGCCGTAACCCATTGTGCCCAGCCCGCCGGACGTTACAAATTTGTCATGCTTTTTAAACGGATAGTATTGCGCTGTCCACATCTGATGTTGCCCGACATCGGTTGCGATAACAACATCACCTTGCACGCATTCGCTTATAGTTTGCATTATGTTTAAAGGCAAATGCTCTTTAGGTATGTGCAGCTTGTTTTCCGCTTTCCATTCGGCGATGCTTTTAATCCACCGGGGATTCTTTTTTGGGGCAAGCGAGCTGGTCATTACTGACAGCGCGCATTTGATGTCCTGAATAATGCTCACATGTGCGGGTATGTTCTTGTTTACCTCTGAGGCGTCAATGTCAATATGAATGATCTTCGCGCGGGAAGCAAACTGTTTAGGATCCCCCGTAACCCTGTCTGAAAAACGCGCGCCTAAAACTATAAGCAAATCGCAGTCTTGCAATGCCATGTTGCTTGTTTTTGTTCCGTGCATACCGACAAGCCCCATATAGAGTGGGTGATTAACGGGGAAAGTGCCAACCCCCATAAGCGTGCAGGCGACAGGCGCGTCAATAAGCTCGGCAAGGCTAAACAGTTCGTTTACCGCACCTGATATTACTACTCCGCCGCCCGCAAGTATAACCGGTTTTTGCGCGTTTTCGACTAACTCTTTTATATTGTCAATATAAATATCCGAAAGTTTGCACTGAATGTTCATTTCGCTTTCGGGCGGGATATAATCGTGCGTAACTGTAAATATGTCGCTTGTAATATCAATAAGCACCGGCCCAGGCCTGCCGCTTTTTGCAAAAGCAAAAGCCTCTCTGAACACATCGGATATCTTTGTTATATCTTTTATCTGGTAGTTATGTTTTGTTATAGGCATCGACACTCCCATTATATCGACCTCCTGGAAGCTGTCCGTTCCTAACAAATCCGCAGGTACGTTGCCGGTTATAGCGACAATAGGAACCGAATCCATATACGCAGTGGCAAGCCCCGTCACAAGGTTTGTCGCGCCGGGACCGGAAGTTGCAATAACTACGCCCGGTTTTCCCGTCGCCCTTGCATACCCGTCCGCCGCATGGGTTGCGCCCTGCTCGTGCGCCGTCTCTATATGCCTTATATTGTTTTTTTCATCGTAAAGAGCATCATAAAGCTTTATCACCTTACCCCCCGGATAGCCGAATACGGTGTCAACTCCCTCTCTTTTAAGACACTCCATAATAATTTGAACACCGGTTAACTGCATAAAAAGCCCCCCTCATCTTAGTATTGCGCCTTTATCCGCCGAAGAAACAAGCCGCGCATATCTGTAAAGCCAGCCGCTTTTTACACGGGGCTCTTTCGCCTTAAGGCCCGAAAGCCTTTTTTCAACTTCCTTATCTTCCACATCAAGCATCAAACTTCTGTTCGGGATGTCAATGCTTATCATATCACCTTCATTTATAACAGCAATAACGCCTCCCGTTTGCGCCTCGGGAGAAACGTGACCTATTGCCGCTCCTCTCGTTGCGCCGCTAAACCTTCCGTCTGTTATAAGCGCTACTGTTTTATCCATTCCCATTCCCGCAAGCGCGGCGGTTGGGGAAAGCATTTCCCTCATTCCGGGCCCTCCCGCCGGGCCTTCGTAACGTATCACAACGACATCGCCGTCGTTTATTTTCCCGCCGTAAATTGCATTTATGGCATCGTCCTCGCTGTCGAAAACGCGCGCAGGGCCTTTATGCACCATCATTTCGGGTGCTACCGCGGATTGCTTCACTACGCTGCCGCCGGGGGCAATGTTGCCCAAAAGCACGGCTATCCCCCCTTCGGGAGAAAACGGGTTGGCAACCTTTCTGATTATCGTTTCGTCAAGTATTTGAGCGTCGCCGATAGCTTCGCCTATTGGCGTGCCGTAAACGCATTTAGCGCTGCCGTCAAACAGGCCATTTTTATACAGTTCGTTTAATACCGCATATATCCCGCCCGCGTCTTCTAAATCGCACATGTGCACACGGCTTGCGGGCGCCAATCTGCAAAGGTTTGGTGTCCGCTTGCTTATCGCATCAACTATATCAAGGCTAAGCCCGATACCGCATTCGTTTGCGATCGCCGGCAAATGCAACACGGAGTTTGTGGAACAGCCGACCGCCATATCAAGCGCAAGCGCGTTTTGAAACGCTGTGTGGGTCATTATGTCAAGCGGCCTTAAATTTAAATCTAACAGTTTCATAAGCTGCATTCCGGCTTCTTTCGCAAGCCTGATGCGTGCGCCCGATACCGCCGCTATCGTGCCGTTGCCCCTCAGCGCCATCCCCAAAGCCTCACACAGACAGTTCATGCTGTTTGCGGTAAACATTCCCGAGCAGGAACCGCATCCGGGGCAGGCCGATTTTTCCAAAGCGTATAGCTGTTGCTTTGACATTTTGCCTGCGCTGTAAGCGCCTACCGCCTCAAATACCTGGGTTAGGCTTGCGCCTTCGCCAGCAGCGTCTTTGCCCGGAAGCATAGGGCCTCCGCTAATAAAAATCGAAGGCCGGTTTATCCTTGCGGCGCCCATAAGCATACCCGGCACTATCTTATCGCAGTTGGGCACAAACGCCACCGCATCAAAACCGTGCGCGCCCACCATGGATTCTATGGAATCGGCAATAAGCTCGCGGGACGCAAGCGAATATCGCATACCCTCATGCCCCATGGCAATGCCATCGCAAACGCCTATGCTTGGCATCATAACCGGCGTTCCGCCCGCCATTCTTATCCCGTCCGCCACTGCTTTTGCAATTATATCAAGATGTATATGCCCGGGCACTATTTCACTTTTCGCATGAATCACAGCAACAAGCGGCCTTTCAAGCTCTTCTTGCGAATATCCCATAGCATAAAACAAAGATCTGTGCGGCGCCTTATCCGCACCCTTTTTCACACTGTCGCTAATCATATTTCAACCTCCGGATAATTTACCATGAGTCGGCATTTTTCGTTATTGTTTTGCCCCGTTATTTATTAGCACATGATCGATAGAATCGATAAGAGCCAAAAGACTCGCCTCTATTACGTCCGTTGAAACGCCCATTGTCCGCCAGAAAGATGCGCCATCGCTTGATTCTATTACAACGCGCACCTTTGCAGCGGTTGCGGCATCGGTGTTTAATACGCGCACTTTATAATCAGTAAGCGTCACTTTTTTTAACGCGGGGAAAAAACTGCCCAACGCCTCTCTTAATGCTTTGTCAAGCGCATTAACGGGACCGTTGCCTTCCGCCGCCGCCATGCGCGTTTCCCCGTCCACATGCACCTTGACAACCGCATAAGCGCCGAATGTGTTTTCATGCGAAGGCTCGTCGCTGACCTTGAAATGTACAAGCGAAAACTGCGGTTTGTGAAGCCCGAGCTCTTTTAAAACAAACAGCTTAAAGCTTGATTCAGCGCCTTCATAGCTTAGCCCTTCGCTTTCAAGTTCTTTTAGCTTGTCCATCATCTTTGCGACACGCCGTTTATCCGAAGCGACTTGCGGAAACTCTTCCTTTAGTTTAACGGCAAGCGCGCTTTTGCCCGCAACTTCCGAAATTAAATATTCGCGGGAATTGCCGACTTGAGAAGGGTCAATATGCTCGAACGAACCGGCGGACTTACACAGCCCGTCTATGTGCATCCCGCCTTTATGAGCAAAAGAGTTGCGCCCGACATAGGGCAATGTTTCGTCAAACGCAAGGTTTGTTATTTCGGCCGCTTCACGCGAAATAGAGTATAAATTTTTTATATTGTCTCCGATACAGTCGTAACCGAGTTTAAGCTGCAAATTAGGGATTATTGACGAGAGCCTTGCGTTGCCGCTGCGCTCTCCATAGCCTAAAAGCGTTCCCTGAACATGGCACGCCCCCAACCGCACGCTAATAATAGTGTTTGCTACCGCAAGCTCCGTATCGTTGTGCGCATGAATGCCTAATTTTTTATCAACGGCTTTCAGCGAAGCGCTGACCGCTTCTTCAACCTCGTGAGGCATCGCGCCGCCGTTGGTTTCGCATAAAACTATTGTGTCCGCACCCGCCCGGCATGCAACATTTAACACCTCTAATGCGTATTTTGGGTTTGCTTTATATCCGTCAAAAAAATGCTCTGCGTCAAATATAACTTCTTTGCCGTTTTCTTTAAGATATTTTAGAGTGTCAAATATCATTTTTAAATTTTCTTCAAGCGTTGTGCCTAAAACTTGTGTTGCGTGAAGATCCCACGCTTTGCCAAATACGGCAACCGCCAAAGTGTTGGCATCCATAAGCGCCTGCACCCCGGCATCTTTCTCAACATCCGCATTTTTGCGCCGCGTGCTGCCAAAAGCCACAAGTTTAGCGTTTATAAGCCGTACTTTTGACGCCTGCTCGAAAAACTGACGTTCCTTCGGATTAGAGGCGGGGTTTCCCGCCTCGATATAATCTATTCCAAGCCCGTCTAAAAGCGCAAGCATGTTTAATTTATCGGTCAGCGAATAGTTGATGTCCCGCGCCTGCGCGCCGTCGCGCAGCGTAGAATCAAAAATTTCTATTTTCTTCATTTATGCTCCTCATATATAAGAAGTATTTTAAAACTCAGGCTCTTGCTGCCACGGCATCATCTTGCGCAGTTTCTTGCCCACCTTTTCCACCTGAAGGTTTTGTTCATAGTTGCGCCTTGCCAAAAATGCAGGGCGGCCCGCTTTGTTTTCATTAATCCAACGGCTCGCAAAATCGCCCTCCTGCACCTCTCTTAATACCTTTCTCATCTCTGCTCTTGTTTCGTCTGTAATAATGCGGCGGCCTACCGAATAATCGCCGTATTCGGCGGTATCGCTTATAGAATACCGCATGTACGAAAGCCCGCCTTGGTTAATCATATCGACAATTAGTTTCATTTCGTGTATACATTCAAAATATGCGCTTTCCGGCTCGTAACCCGCTTCAACCAACGTATCGAATCCCGCCTTCATAAGCTCGCAAACCCCTCCGCAAAGCACAGCCTGTTCCCCGAACAGATCGGTTTCCGTTTCTTCGCGGAAAGTGGTGGTAAGAATCCCCGCCCGCGCGCCGCCAATTCCCTGCGCGTATGCAAGCCCAACCTGCAGAGTGTCTCCCGTCGGGTCTTGCTCTACTGCTATAAGACAGGGTACGCCTTTGCCTTTGACATATTCGGAGCGCACGGTATGCCCCGGGCCTTTGGGGGCAATCATAAACACGCCAACATCGGCAGGCGGTTTAATCTGGTTATAATGAATATTAAAACCGTGTGCAAACATTAAATATTTCCCGGGTTTAAGATGGGGCTTGATTGAATTTTCGTAAACATCCTGCTGCACTTGATCGGGAACAAGTATTACAATAACGTCAGCTTTTTTCGATGCCTCATCGGCTGTGGTCACCTTTAGCCCGGCGGATTCCGCCTGCGCCCACGCCTTTGAACCCTCTCTTGCCGCAACAATGACTTTTAAGCCCGAATCGTTCAGATTAAGCGCATGTGCGTGCCCTTGGCTGCCGTACCCGATTATTGCGATCGTTTTATCGTCCAAATATTTTTTGTCACAGTCTGCCTGGTAGTATATTTTCGCCATTTTTGATTACTCCTTAATTTATTTTAAAGTTTTATATCTTTTGCATAGCGGATTTTCGGCTATTATATAATTGCGTATCGCCGCTTTCAAGAGCTACTGTTCCGGTGCGCGCAAGCTCTATAATGTAATATTTCTTAAGCATCTCTACGCTTTCGTTTATATGGTCTATTCGTCCCGTCAGTTGAATGGTAACAGATTCTTCGCCTATATCAAGAACCAAACCTTTGCATTTTTCAATATCTTCAATAAGCTCTTTTTTCACCACTCCCCGGGTGCCAATTTTCAACAGCGCTATTTCTCTGAATATTCCGTTATCGCGCGGTATCTCTTTTATCGCTTTGACATCGAGCAGCTTGTCAAATTGCTTAACCACCTGCTCAATAACGGAATCGTTCGCGTACATAACTATTGTTATTCTTGATAATGCGGGGTTGCTTGTAACGCCTACCGTCAGGCTTTCGATATTAAAGCCCCGCCTGCTTATAACGCCTGATACGCGAGAGAGCACCCCCGGTTGATTTGAAACAATAAATGAAATAACGCGTTCCTGCTGCATAGTGTTTTCATTCCTTTCTTAACTTGTCTTTTGCAACGTTAATAAAAAAAGCCGCTTTCCCTTCATAAATAATTACGAAGAGACGCAGCTGTTATTTACAACTTCGCGGTACCACTCTACTTGTCTTTTACAAAGACCGCCTTAAGGCTCTGTCAAGCCCAAAATCTTTAACGGAATCACCCGGCTATGCCTACGTTTTCGGCATGCGGCTCCGGAGGGATTTGCCTGATACCGCGCTGCCGGCTTACACCGCCCGCCGGCTCTCTATAAGCGATTTGTACCAAACCTGTCTCCATCTGCGCCTTTATTATACCCGATATTAACAAACTATGACGGTTTTGTCAACACGATATTTGCATTGCAAGCGTATTATTAAAAACCGCATTCAACCTGTTAAATATTCAAAATGCTCTTGCATTTTTTTGATGCGCATCATTGCGGTTTGTCCGGTTTTTGCGCATGAAGCATAATACAGCTTTATCTTAGGCTCCGTACCGGACGGACGCACGCATACCCATGAGTTTTCTTCGAGTATATACTTTATAGCGTCAGTGCGCGGTAAAGTAAGATGAGCTTGCCCCCCGCCGGCAGGCAAGCTGATTCCGTTATGATAATCTTCCTTGATTAAAACCGAAAGTCCGCCTATTTTATTGACGTTATCCGTTCTAAGGTTTGCCATTATTGACTGCATTTTTTTCATACCGTCAATTCCGGCGAACTCTGCTGTGTCCACCCGTTCGGCATGATATCCGTAATCGGCGTACAGTTTTTCTAAAACGTCCAATAATGTTAACCCTTTTTCTTTGTAATATTGTGCGGCTTTACAGAACAGCAGCGCCGCAAGCACGCCGTCTTTGTCCCTTGACCCGTCGCCCGCAAGAAAGCCGCAGCTTTCTTCAAATCCGAATATAAACCTGTTTTCGGTGCCTTCGGCTTTCGCTATCATCTCGGAAATGTACCTAAAGCCAGTCAACACCGTGTGGCATTTAATCCCGTAAGACTTCGCGATTCTTTCCGCCAAGCCGGTAGAAACGAAAGATTTTACAATAAAATCGTTCGCGGACAGTTTCTTATTTGTTTCTAACAGATAGTTTATAAGTATACACCCTATCTGATTGCCGGTAAGCATCCTGTAACCGTCGCTATTGACAGCCGCCCCCATTCTGTCCGCATCGGGATCGGTGCCCACGGCAACGTCCGCATTTAGCTTAGTTGCAAGCGCTATTGCCATTTCCATTGCGCTGCGCTGTTCGGGGTTTGGCGCCTCTATGGTTGGGAAGCAACCGTCCGGTTTGCTTTGGCTTTCGACAATATGCAGATCTGCAATCCCGGCGGCGGGGAAAACGCTTTTTACTGCGCGCAAACCCACTCCGTGCAAAGGCGTATATACAACTTTTAAATCGTCGGCTTTTTTTGTTCCGCAAAGCTCAACTATATTTTGATAATAGCTATCGTCAACCTCTTTTCCAATTTCAATTATTGAGCCGCGCGCTATACCCTCGTCAAACGCAATGCGTTTTACACCGTCAAAAAAATCTATGGTCTCAATTTGGCGCATTACCGTTTGGCTTTCTGCAGGACCGAGCTGTCCCCCGTATGCCGCATACGCTTTGTATCCGTTGTATTCTTTCGGGTTATGACTTGCCGTTATTACCACTCCCCCCGAGGCTTTAAGATGTCTTATGGCAAAAGATAATTCGGGCACGCCGGTCGGCTCTTTGAAAACGTACGCGTTAATTCCGTTTGCCGCGAATACGGATGCGGTTTCATGCGCAAATTCACACGAGTAACGGCGAGAATCGTATGCAATTACAACTTTGTTTTGGCGCGTGCCGTTTTGGTTTAAATATTGAGCGAACCCTTGGGTTGCCCTGCCCACTGTATACCTGTTCATGCGAAATGTTCCCGCGCCAATTAAACCGCGCAATCCCGCAGTTCCGAAAGGCAAATGCGCAGAAAAACGCTCTTTTATCCTTTGTTCATCCCCCTTGATGCCGACAAGCTCGTCCAATAAATGTTGCTCGCAAACATTATTAAACCATTTTTCATATTCAGCTTTGTAAGCCATATACCCTCCTTAAGTTGTATAAAATATATATGCATAGCATGTTAACGTCTTCCAGCCTAAAATTTTTGATTGCGGCAAACAAGACCGGGCTAAAAAATATTGCTTTACTATTATTTATAACTTCAATTTGATTATACATTAACATAAATAATTTTTCACGCCATGCCCGCTTTTAAGATTATATCCGCATTTAATTAATAGACATATCCACTTTGTGTTACTATGTTGGAATAATGTCATAATATACTTGCAATGTTATCAGTTAATGTATATAGTTATTTTATTGTACCGTAACCAAAATATTTCGGAGGAAAACAAAATGATAAAAAGAATTGTGTCCATTCTCCTTATTACTCTCACAATACTTTTATTATTGCCCTTTAACGTTCTTGCACAAGATACTCAGAGCAACGGGTACCAAATGGGCTTAAAAGAGCCGACGGAAAAGGAAATTGAACTTTTTGAAAAGAACTCTACGCTAATAAACAAAATTTTGCCGAACAAAGAAAGCCTTATGCGAATCAACCAGTCGAGAGCCAAAAAGGGGCTTGAACCATTATCGTCGGCTTTAGCGGTTGCGGACGGCGCTGAATTTCAGGCTTCCGGTACAAAATCCGCTGATGTTAAAAAATACAAATCTATATTTGATAGTTATGGTGAAATTGTCAAATCTCTTCCTCCAAATATTGATTTAAGCCAAACTAATTATTTCCCCGCTATAGGGGACCAAGGCAATTTAGGCTCTTGCGCAAGTTTTGCGACAACTTATTACGCCGCTACATACCAAACCGCAAGAAAAAGAGAAATGAACCTGAAAGCAAACCCTAATCGCGTTTTGTCCGCCCGGTTTTCCTATAACCTTAATAACGATGGCGAAGACGAAGGTTCGTCCATATTTGGCAACCTTTTAAGCCTGTTCTATTTAGGCGCGCCTTTTGCAGACGAAGTTTCAATGCAAAGCTATCAATATAACGGTTACGATAGCAAACCCACGCAATACCGTGAATTCCCTCAGACGGCGGCAATTTATAACGATGCTTTAAAAAACCAAGTGCCTGATTTCTTTTTAACCGAAGATTTAAGCGCTTCCGAAGCGCTTGAACTTATAAAAATGGCGCTGTCCAACGGTTATGTTTTAAACTTTGGCACCGATTATATGTACGATTGGCAGTACAAAGAAACCCAAGATGACACATCGACAACAGGTGACGACGCATTTGTCGGGCAAGACGTTTGCTACTGCTTGCCGGTATCCAACTACAACAGTTACAGCCGCCACGCTATGACCATAGTTGGCTACAATGATGACATTTGGGTGGATGTAAACGGGAACGGCACAGCGGAAAGTTTTGAGAAAGGCGCGTTAAAAATAGCGAATTCTTGGGGTTCCTCATGGAAAAACGACGGTTTTGTATGGTTAAGTTACGACACTATTAAAAACTTTGACGATTGTGACGGCGCAATAAGAGAAAACGAACTCTTTATTATAGAGGCGCAGAATGAGTATAAGCCTGTTGCAACGGCTGAGATAACATTAAACACGGCAAGGCGCGGACAGCTTGTAATATTTGGAGGCATTAACTGGAGTGAAGCGGGAGAGCCAAATTATTGGTTCTCATACTATCCTTTCGAAGCATTGGGCGGTCCGTATTCTTTTGCAGGCACAACCAGCGCGAGCACCGCAACCGTTGTAATCGATTTATCTAAGTACATGGAATACCTGGAATATTTGGAGACACTCGAAATTGAAGACCAGTTGAATGAAAAAGCCGGCGGTAAAATGTCGCTGTTTGCCGGTGTTATGGATGTTGACAATGATGCGTATTCGGTGCGTGTAGATAATGTTGCGTTTAAATCTAAAGAAAACGTTGCCGCTTTGCAAACATTTCCCCAAACCGTTAACTGCGATTTAAAAATGTTTTGCGGCAAAGCAAAAATAAATGGCAACGACCCGCCGCCATACGTTAGCGCAATAGAAACCCTTCCGTTGATGCCTCTTAATACTGATATTACCGCAACCTCTTCGGGGCCGACAAACAAGGTTGAATGGAGGTTTACGCCTACAGTATCAGGCTTATATGATTTTTACGTGAACAAGAATTACTATGGTTTGGAGATTCTTAACAACGCCAAAATGATGCTATATGATGATTACGATTTTATTGAAGATGTTCCTTTGTATGCGGGCAAAACCTATGTGTTGCGCGCTTATTATAACGGGACAGGAGCAGGCGTACCGTTTAAGGCAAGAATAAATCTTGTTGAACCGTGGCCTTCCTCCGCATATTCCGCAAAGTTAAGCAACATTAAGCTTTCAACGGGCGAAAGCTTAACCCCAGCGTTTAACTCTAACACCTATTCTTATAAAGCGGATGTGGGAAGCGGTGTCACCACGCTTACTGTAACACCGCAGAACGCAAACTCGTATGTTTTAATAGACAACAAAAACGTTCTGAGCCGTCAATTCGCATTAAGCGGAGGGGCAAAGTCGGCGCGTATTGAAGTGACTTCACCCGATTGGCTCGATACCAAAGTGTATAACGTAAGCATGAAACAATTAACAGATGCGCCAAACGTTGCTGTAAGCAGCAATTACAACAGCGCAAAACTTTCGTGGAGCAAAATTGCGGGCGCCAAAGGGTACGAAATATACCGCTCCGGCTCCTTGGGGGGAACGTACACAAGGCTCGCCAATATAACTAAAGGCACCACAACTTCGTGGACAAACTCTAAGCTGAAAACGGGCGCAACGTATTATTACAAAATGCGCGCCGTATTCGGCAGCGGAAAATACAGCGCTTATTCAGCCGTAAAATCCGTAACGCCGGCGTTAGCAAAAGTATCGGCGCTTAAAGCCTCCGCTTCCGCATACAACAGCGCGAAACTGTCGTGGAGCAAAGTTACCGGGGCAACAGGGTACGAACTGCACCGTGCTACCAGCGCAGCAGGCCCGTATAAACTAATCAAGACCACCGCTTCAAGAAGCTTTACGAACAAAAAGCTCGATACGGGCACAACTTACTATTACAAAGTGCGCGCTTACCGCACTGTAAACAAACAAAAGGTATACGGAGAGTTCTCCACTGTGCAATCCGCCAAGCCTATGATTGGCAAGCCGGCCAAGCTAAAAATAAAGACATCCGGCTACAACAGCGCCAAATTAAGCTGGGGCAAAGTTAAGGGCGCCTCCGGTTATAATATATACCGCAGCACATCGCAAAATGGCACGTACGTTAAGGCAGGCTCGTCGGCAAAAAATACTTATACCGACAAAACTCTTGAGCCTTACACCAAGTATTACTATAAAGTGCGCGCTTACCGTTCCGTGAACGGCACAAAGGTAGAGGGGGCGGATTCGGCGGTCAAAACCGCTTCCACAACGTTAGCAAAGCCGACAAAAACCAAATCGTCCTATGCTGCTCCTTTGGGCATAAACCTTAAATGGAAATCCGTTTCCGGCGCTACCGGCTATCAAGTGTATCGAAGCGCGTCCAAAAAAGGTACGTATGCGCAGGCGGGCACATCGAGCGTACCCAATTTTAAAGACGAAGGGCTTGCGGCGGGCAAAACTTATTACTACAAAATCCGCGCTTTTCGCACAGTTGGCGCAACAACCGTTTTCGGCGCTTTCTCCGCTATAAAATCTGCCAAGGCGCCAACGGCAGTTCCAAAATCATTTAAAGCGGCTTCGGCTTTGCCTAACGGAATAAAGCTAAGCTGGAAAGCCATAACAGGCGCAAGCGGATATGAGGTTTATCGCAGCAGTTCTAAAAAAGGCGCATATTCACTTGTGGGCGCTGCGGGAGGTTTAAATTATATTGATACTGATCCGGCGCTTGTCCCCGGCAAAACGTATTATTACAAGATCCGCATTTTTGTAACGTACGGATTAAACAAGATATATGGAAAATTCACGGGCATAAAATCCGCAAAGGCAAAATAACAGTTGAACATTTAAAATCTGCAAACCGGCTGTTCTGCGCAGCCGGTTTTTTTATACACCAAATCCATATTTCGTTTTTATCGTCATTTTTTATTATTTGCGTCCCTTTCGTTTTGCGCCTCTGCGTCTTGACATATTGATAATTACAGTTACTATTATTAGGTCAGGCATAATCTTTTAATTTGCGCGGTATATAGGCGATTTGTTATGCGAAATTTCGGGTTGGGGTTTTAGCTTCACCTAATTCGAAATATAATTTTTTTCAGACGGGAATATTACATCATGACGGAACGGCTTAATTCTAATAATTCGCTCGGAACGAAACCTATTGGCAGACTGCTGATGAATTTTGCAATACCAAGCATAGTTGCCATGTTGGTCGGCGCGCTTTATAACATAGTCGACCAATTTTTTATTGGACACAAAATAGGCGAGTTAGGAAACGCGGCTACCAACGTCGCATTTCCTTTGACGACTTCTTGCGTTGCTATTGCTCTTCTGCTTGGCATTGGCGGCGCGGCGGCTTTTAACCTTGCAATGGGCGAAGGAAAAACAAAAAGCGCGCCGTATTATGTCGGCAACGCTGCCGTAATATTATTTTTGCTTGGCAGCGCACTCACAATAATTACACAGCTTTTTTTAACCCCATTGCTTAAGTTTTTCGGTTCGCCCGCCAATGTGCTTGGCTATGCAAGCACATATACGCAGATAACCTCTTGGGGATTTCCGTTTTTGATATTGTCTGTCGGAGGCGGCCACCTTATCCGCGCTGACGGTAGCCCAAGATACGCTATGGTTTGCAACCTATCCGGCGCTTTGCTCAACACCGTTCTTGACCCGATTTTCATATTTGGATTTAACATGGACATGGCAGGAGCTGCACTTGCCACTGTAATAGGTCAATTGCTCTCTTTTTATTTGGCGGTGCGGTATTTTTACCGCTATAAAACCGTACGTATAAAAAAACGCCATTTGACGCCAAAATGGCGGTATACCGGCAGAGTGATAGCATTGGGCACCGCTCCTGCTTTTAATCAAATAGCTATGACGGTAACGCAAATCACCATGAACAAATCGCTCACCTATTACGGAGCGCTATCGATTTACGGCGAATCCGTTCCGCTTGCCGTATCGGGCATAATAAACAAGGTTGCAATGATATTTTTTGCGATTGTGATAGGAATCTCGCAAGCGATGCAGCCTATTGCAAGTTTTAATTACGGCGCAAAACAATATGGCAGGGTAAAATCGATATACAAGCTTGCAATACGGTACGGATTTATTGTGGCCGCAACAGCCTTTGCCATGTTTCAGCTTATACCAAACCAGATAATATCGCTTTTCGGTTCGGGCACGCAAAAATATTTTGATTTTGCAGCGGCATATTTTAGGATATTTATGTTCTTCACTTTTATTAACTTTATGCAGCCGATATCTTCTAACCTGTTTACTTCTATTGGGAAACCTAAAAAAGGCGTGTTCTTATCGTTGACGAGACAGATAATATTTCTGTTGCCCTTTATACTCGTCTTTCCGCTGTTTTATGGCGTTGACGGCATAATGTACGCCGGCCCCGCCGCCGACCTTATCGCTTTTGCCGTATCGGTTATAATGGTAATAGCGGAGTTTCGCAATATGGACAGGCTATCCTGCGCCGGCCCGCAAAACAAAGGCGCGTTTTCTTGTTTTAAATCCGCTTCTGTTTTATTTAAAAAACCGTTAAGCTTTATTTTAGGAAAAGGTGGTTTAAAAATGCCGATAGACAAGCAGCTTCTAAAAGTTTTATCGACCCCGCCCGATGCGGCTTTATCAATTGTCACACAGGGCTTGAGCGAACCGCATGTGGTCAACACTTGGAACAGCTATGTGCGCATAACGGATGCCGGAAATTTCCTTATACCTGCGGGCAAAATGATTGAAACCGAAAAAAACATTGCAGTAAACAATAATGTTAAGCTAACTATTACTAACAGGGAGATAGCGGGCAAAACTTATAAAGGCGCCGGGTTTTTGGTAACCGGTATTGCGGCTTTTGTTAAAGAAGGGCCCGATTATGAAATGATTAAGAATGCATACCCTTGGGCAAGGGCGGCGTTGTCAATAAAGATATTGTCGGCGGAACAAACGCTATAAAAAAAGCTTTGTGCCGCAACATCCCGCAACAAAGCTTTTTTGCATGTTAGTTATCATTCATCCCGTATTGTACCGTCGGTATTTATTACCGTAACTCCCCAAGGTATCATTTTGCCGCTTTCTATCAAAGCTTTCTTTACCGCATTTTCAAGCCCGCTGCAGCAGGGAACGCTCATCCGCAATACCTCAACGCTTTTTATATTGTTATTTTTAATAATCTCGGCTAATTTTTGAGCGTAATCCGCATCGTCAAGCTTCGGACATCCTATAAGGGTTATTTTACCCCGCATAAATCTATTATGGATCTGCGCGTAAGCAAAAGCCGTACAATCCGCCGCTATCAGCAGCTTTGCCCCGTTAAAGAAAGCGGCGTTTGAAGGAACAAGCCTTATCTGACAAGGCCATTGCATAAGTTCGGCGCTTTGCCGGATATCAACCGGCTCAATGCTTTGCGCTTTTCTGCTAAACGTCTGCGAATGCGCAGATGGGCACCCGCATGGCAGAGGCGCTTTTTTCGCCTTCTCGATATTCTTTTTGACCGCTTGCTCGTCAAACTCTTCCGCCTCCCGCTCCTCTATCGTAATTGCTCCTGCCGGGCAATTGGGGAGGCAATCGCCTAACCCGTCACAATACGATTCGGAAACAAGTTTCGCCTTTCCGTCAACAAGCTGCAGCGCGCCTTCGTGACAGGCGGTTATGCAAATGCCGCAGCCGTTGCACTTTTGTTCATCTATCGAAACAATTTTTCTTATCATCGGTATAGCCTCCTTTTAAGTTGTTCACTTGTTTTTGTATCTGAATTATCGTATACTTTAAAAAATATGTATGTTGCAAATGCAACGTTAAAGGAGTCGGTTAAAATATTTAAATGCATTGCAAATCTTAATATACCTCTTTTCGAAGCCATTTGCCACAACGAGCTGTCGGAAATGCTCGCATGTTTTAATGCGCGGCTTGTTGATTTTGACAGGGGTGCTTATCTGTTGATGGAGGGCGATAAATTATCCGACATCGGAATCATTGTTGAAGGGGATGCGGCCGTTTACAAAACGGACATACTCGGAAACCGAATTCTTTTTGCACAGATTAATCCGCCGCATCTTTTTGCCGAAGCGTTGTTATGCGCCGGGATAACAAAAAGCCCCGTTTCGGTTGAAGCAATCACCAACGTGCGCGCGCTTTTTATACCTTATAGACGTATTATAGGCAATTGTCCCAAATGCTGCTCGTATCATAGCCGGCTTATACATAATCTGCTTAAGATTGTGGCTAACAAAACCATCTCGTTAACTGAAAAGCTTGATCATCTGTCTCATAAAACTACCCGGCAAAAAATCGCTGCGTATCTTCTGTCCGAGGCTGTAAAATCTGCAAGCAACAGATTTACCATAGATTTTGACAGGCAGGCGTTAGCGGATTATCTATGCGTTAACCGCAGCGCTCTGTCCCGAGAGCTTTCGGGCATTAGTAAAGAAGGCATAATAAGCTCTAACCGCAGCAGCTTTATTATACATGATACAAAAAAACTTGAGCAGATTTTGCATGACGAGCGTTCACAATTATAAAAATATTGTGTTATAATGTGCATTGAATATTTGGAGGTATTATGGATAACAGCATAACTTTCCCTTTGGGGTTTACCGCCGCCGGGGTTGCGTGCGGTATAAAGAAAAACGGCGATTACGACCTTGCCATCGTCCATTGCGAGAGAATTGCAACTGCAGCGGGAATGTTTACAAAAAATATTGTTAAGGGCCATTCGCTTATGCTTGCCCGCAAAAACGTGCGCGGCGGCAGGGCGCAGTCGGTTGTAATAAACTCGGGCAACGCAAATGCCTGCATGGGCAAGCGCGGCGATTCGGACGCTCTTAGGATGGCAGCAGCCGTTTCTGAAAGGTTAGGCTGTAACCCCGCTCATGTGCTTCCGGGCTCTACCGGGGTTATAGGGATGCCGTTGCCCATTGAGCGCATAGAAAAAGCCATAGCCGGCGTTTGCCTCACAAAAAAAGGCGGGGCGGCGGCGGCCAAAGCAATAATGACAACCGACACTTATGCCAAGCAATCGGCGAATTGTTTCAGTATTGCCGAACGCGAAATAAAAATAGCGGGAATGGCGAAAGGTTCGGGTATGATTCATCCGAATATGGCTACTCTTATAGCCGTTATAACCACCGATGCCGTTATAACCCGATGCGCGTTAAAAAGCGCTCTAAAAGAGGCTGTTAACCGTTCATTCAACAGGATATCCATTGACGGCGATATGAGCGTGTGCGATCAGGTTTTGATTCTTGCGTCCAATCTTGCGGGCAACGAAACCATTAAAAAAGGCTCAAAGAACTATAAGCTGTTTGCCGATTCGCTCAGCTCGGTATGCACAGAGCTTGCAAAAATGTTGGCTGCGGACGGCGAAGGAGCAACTAAACTGCTCACAATCAACGTTAATAACGCGCGTACCAAAACCGATGCGCTAAAGATTGCGCGCGCCATAGCCAATTCGCCTTTATGCAAAACTGCCGCTTACGGCAACGACGCCAATTGGGGGCGTTTGCTTTCCGCCGCCGGTTACAGCGGAGCAAAATTTGATCCGTCGCTGGCGGATATTTATATCGGCAAAGTGCAGGTGTGCAAATCGGGCGTGGGCGTTAAGTTTGACGAAAATGCGGCGCTTGGAGAAATGGATAAAAAAGAAGTTTTGTATACCGTTGATTTGCATAGCGGAATACATTCGCAAACTATGTGGACGTGCGACTTTTCGACCGATTATGTACGCATAAACGCCGATTACCGCACATAGCGCATACAAAATTAGCTTTAGGTTATCACAAATGTAAAACTATTATGGAATAATTGTTATAAACAAGCATATGGATTTACTTTTTCGCTAAATATGATAGAATAACTCGGTGCTTGTCCGTTATTTTGGATGTCTGTAAGGAGAAAGTTAAGCAATGGCAAAAAGGCTTATAGCAGCTTTATTATTTATACTCAGTTTAACGTCTTTTTTGGGGTGCGGCGATAAAGAAGCGTTCTCGCCCAACGAAAATGCAGGGTTGGTAATAAACGAGGTAGTATCTAAAAATGCGTATTCGTTGGTGGACGAAGATCTGGGCACTCCCGACTGGATTGAGTTTTATAACGCTTCCGCAAATACCGTACATCTTAAAGGTTACGGATTGTCCGATAACATTAACAGGCCTTACAAATGGAAATTCCCCGATATTTCCATCAGGCCTAAAGAATATCTTATCATATACGCATGTCCAAAAAGCACAAACAAAACCGCTAAGAATGATCTTTGTACCGGGTTTAAAATATCAAGCCTTGGCGAATCCGTAATACTGACGACCCCAAACGGAGATATAGTTCAGGAGATTAAAGTACCCGAGCTTAATGTAGATATAAGCTGGGGCAGGGACAAAGACGGCAGCTATTGTTATTTCCCCCACCCTACCCCCGGCGCACACAATGGCGATTTTGGCACAAACAACCTCGATGAAATTATCCAATCCGTGCCCCAAGGGGCAGTCCGGATAAACGAGTTGATGATTAACGGTTCCAACAGTTTTGTCGATTCGGACGGCGAACAATGGGGCTGGGTAGAAATATGCAATACAACAGATAATGCGGTTCCGTTGAACGGTTTTTTTATCACCGATGACCCTTCAAAAAGCACTAAATGGCGTTTTCCCGATGTCTCGCTTAGCCCTGACGAATATTTAGTCGTATTTTTATCCGGCAAAAATAAAACGGAGAATGAACTGCACACAGGTTTTAGGTTAAGCAAATCTGAAAAGGGGCTTTGGCTTGTAAACTCTGCCGGCGATCTTGAAGACAAAATTCAGTGGCAGGATACCCCGCCCGATTCTTTTTCGATGGGGCGCGATAACTTGGGGGATTTTGTTTATTTCGGGTTGCCCACCCCCGGCAATCCCAATGACAGTGCGGGTTTAAAGAGCATAGAATACAGTGTGGTTGCCTCTTTGGACGAGGTTAGGATAAACGAGTTTCTAATAAACAACAAGTATTCAAAGATCGATGAAGACGGCGACAGGCCCGCTTGGGTGGAAATTTATAATCATTCGCCGCAAACTGTCAGCCTTGCTTATTACGCGCTTTCGGATAACAAGACCAACCCCGCAAAATGGCGCTTTCCCAATGTTGAAATAAAGCCGGGAGAGTTTTTAGTGGTATTTTTATCGGGCAAAGACAAAGCCGTACCCGGATCTAACCTGCATACAAGCTTTGTGCTCTCTAAAAATGACAGCGACCTTATGCTAACCAACCTGAAGAACATGCAATACGAAATTGTTGCATTGCCCGAAACTTTGCTCGACAACGTTTCGTACGGAAGATCCGAAAATGCAGATTGGGTTTATTATGCGCACCCCACCCCCGGGCAGCCTAATACTACAAAAGGGTTTGAAGATATTTTAAAAATTACCGCTTTCGATGAAAAAGGGGTATGGATTAACGAAGTATCGTCCGTTTCCCGTGCAAAATCGGGCAAACTTGATTGGGTTGAGATTGCAAACGGCGCAGACAAGGACGTAAATTTGAGCGGCTATTATTTGAGCGACAGCGCTAATAACCCATACAAATGGAAAATACCCGATTTGACCGCGCCTGCCGGAGGGTATGCGCTTATCTATGCTTCCTCCAAACCTTCCAAACAGAAAAAAGGCGTCGCCAAACTTGGCATATCCTGCTCGGGCGAGCTTTTAATGCTCTCTTCACCCGATGGCAATATGATAGACGTTTTTGAAACCGGCGTGCTTCGGCCGGATGTTACAAGCGGGCGTGCACCGGCGGATTATTCGGGAGCACGGGTTTTTTTTAATACTCCCACACCCGGAGAACCCAACAAAGATATAGTTTCTTCCTATACGTGCGAACCGCTCTTTTCAAGGCCGGGCGGCTATGCCGAAGGTACGGTAATGCTTGAGATGAACAGCGAAACTTCCGGCGCGAAAATATATTATACATTGGACGGCTCAAAACCTACCCGTTCTTCTAATTTATATACCGGGCCTGTGAAAATCCAAAAGTCTACGGTTGTTAAAGCTGTGGCTTTTGCCGAAAACAGATTAAAAAGCGATATGACGGTCGCCACATACCTTTTTGAAAAAAAACACACAGTGCCCGTTGTATGCTTATCCGCAGCTCCGAGCGATTTTTCAAAGGCTTATAACGTAACCAAACGCGTGGACAGGAACGAGCAAGAAGGCTATATAGAATTTTATGAAACAGACGGAACGCTTGGCGTTGCTTTCCCCGCTGGATTTCGCGCATCGGGCTCGGGCACTTTAAGGCATGCGCAAAAATCACTAAAGCTGTACCTTAGGGGAGGTTACGGGCAAAGCAGCGTGACTTATCCTTTTTTTAAGGATTTCCCTTGCGTGACATTCGAATCGCTTGCTCTGCGCAGCTCAGGTCAGGATAAAGAATACGCGCGGATACGGGACGCATTTTGTCACATGGCAAGCAAAGAGCTTGACGTAGACTATGCGGAATACAGATTAGTTGTAATGTACGTAAACGGAGAGTATTATGGTTTGCATGACCTGCGGGAAAACCAAAACGCGCCTTACTATGCTTACCACTACAACACCATAAGCGATAACATAGAGCGTATCCGGTGGAATAAAGACCCTCTTGACGGCACGGCAGATGAAATATTGGCTGTTCGGGCATACGCGCGCAATTACGATATGAGAAATGAAAGCAACTTTATGGAATTTAGCAAGAAAGTTGATACCAAGGCCGCAATGGACTATCTTATAGCGGAAACATTTTTCTGCAATTCCGATATGTTCAACCAAAAATACGGGCGTGCCAAAGATTATTCTTTCAAGTGGAGATTCTTATTATTCGATTTTGACCATGCAATGCATTATGACAAAAGAAGTCTGCTGCACAACTTCTTTAACCCCAACGGTATACCCACCGCCACCCCCGGAAACAAAACGAATACTGACATTCAATGCGCGCTTTTGCAAAACCCGGGCTGGAAAGAAGAATTTATCGAGCGCTATGCGTATGTGATAAACAACGTATACACAAAAGAAAAAATGCTCGCTCTTTTTGATGAAATGGTGTCCGAAATGGAACCGGAGATGGAACGGCACATTAAAAGGTGGCGCTGGCCGCGCTCTATGAGCAATTGGAAAACTGAAGTAAATAAAATAGAAAACTTTCTAAAAGTACGCGGGCAAAACGTAAAGAAACATCTAAAAGATTTTTTCAAACTTTCGGACAGTAGGATGAAACAGCTCTTTCCTAACGGCTGACATTCGTACTGCAAGCGCCCGTTGCCGCGCTCCTTGTGCGCTAAACCTTAAAAGCTTCTGTTAATCGGTGTTGATTACAAAGCATCCCCTCCATTTTATAATTCTCTTTCTCTCTTCATCGCATTCCTCTTTGCCGTTTGAAGGATAAAGGCTAAAGATTTCGTTGTTCGCTACCGCAAAATCGGTAACTGTTACGCTTTCAATCAACGGCAGCTCATCCAACGTGCTTCCCCCGCCTATCGGCTTGTCAACGTTTACACACCCGGCGGCTGACACCCAGCCAAGAGGATTTGAAACCGAAGTTGACGAAAACACGGCGGATGCGTTGTCTGTTTCGCCGTTAAAAGTTGCGAATTGCTCCTGTGTGCTAAAAGCCGCCTCGCTTTGAACTATCGGAAACGCATTGCACATATACTCTATTGCGCCCGTCAAATTATATACATACATCTGCACAGGCCCGATGTCGGGCACATCTATGCTCTTTTTTTTGGCTGATATGTGTAAATTGCTGATATCAAATAAAACGCTCTTTACTCCGTTAGGCTCCGCAAAGTTTTCATCCAGCATAAATTGCGGAGGCAGCGGCGTAGTCACACAAAACGGCACCCTTATTGTCGCCATAATTTTGCCTCCTGTTAAAGTATTAATGACATAGTATATATTATTTTGATAAGCCGCTTTATGTGAACGCAACAATATTGAATTAGCCTGAAATAATCATGCTAAGAGCCGGGCCAACAGCTCCCGGCTCGTATCTATGTTAAAAGAGCAATAATTTGGAGGGCAATTGCTCTTTTACATAATGGTATTTTCCCCATATCTTTGTTATTTAAAACATCAGAAATAACTTTTGTTGATAATTTTTTTCCCGGCAGCAAATAGAGGTTGGGTTAGTCCAAAAATTTAACCGGATATTTTGATAAAAACTAGTGTATGCTAAAAACTTTTCCTCTGCGCGATATACGCTTCAAATCTTTCAAAGGTTGTATTTATAACAAGCTCTTCGGGAAACCCAATTTCTTTTAGCAATTGTAGCGAAACATCAAACTGCCCCACAGAAGTTGCAAAATGCGCATCGCTTGCCACCGCAACGCGAACATTGTGCTTAATGCACAGTTTGAGATAAAGCTGCGCGTTAGATATTCCGCCTTTGCGGTATTCAAACGAATGATTGTTAACCTCGAGCAGTTTGCCATGTTGCGCCGTGGATTTTACAACCGCTTCATAATCGAGTGAATAGCTTGGGTTGTCAGGATGCGCCAAAACATCTACATGTTCATTTTCAAGCGCGGCGATTGCCGCTTTTGTATCGAGCTTTTTGCCGGCGGGAGGCAGAACATTTTCGTGCATCCCCGCAATCACAAAATCAAGCAGATTTAGATACTCATCGCTTATATCTATATTTCCAACGCAGTCGATAATGTTAGCCTCAATTCCAAGGTAAATTCTAACCCCTTCAATTTTGTTTGGAAGAAAAGGATAGGTGCCTATGTTAAATTCGGGCGATGTTCCCGGAATGGACGGCCCGTGATCTGTGTGGACAAAGCCATAAAGCCCCTTGTTGGACGCGGCTTGCGCATTTTCTATTAATGTCGAGTGTGCATGCCCTGATAAAACTGTGTGCGTATGCGTGTCAACCTGTATAATCATATCCTCACCTTAACAGTTGCTGTGCCTTTTTAACCGCTCCGGCCGCATCGGCGGCGTACCCGTCGGCGCCTATGCTTTCTGCGTATTCCTTTGTTATAACAGCGCCCCCCACAAGCACCTTGGCGATAATTCCATGCTTTTTTTTAAGTTCTATAACTTCTTTCATCTCATGCGCCGTGGTAGTTATAAGCGCGGAAAGCCCAATAATATCAGCATTATGCTCCCGTGCGGCATTTATAATGGTTTTTGCGGGCACATCTTTCCCAAGATCAATAACTTCAAACCCATGATTTTTTAGCAGCATTGCCACTAAATTTTTGCCTATATCGTGAATGTCGCCCTTTACAGTGGCTATTACAACCTTTTTCCCGCGCTTTACGGACGCTGCCGCCGGCATAATTTTTTCTATATGGTCAAACGCGGTGCGCGCCGCCTCAGCGCTGTAAATAAGCTGGGGCAGAAAAAATTTGCGTTGTTCGTAAAACTCGCCCACTTTATCGAGCGCGGCAATAATAGTATCGATTATTGCTTGCGGCGGCTCGCCATTCTTTGCACGCTCATCAATAAACGCGGTTATTTTCGCCTTTTTGCCGTATAATATGCTGTCAAACAAAGTGTCGGCTGTTTGAGCAGCAATTGCGAGATCCGAAAAACGGTTTAAATAGCGGCCAAACTCTTTATCATTCCCTGTTAACGCCTCTGCCGCAAAGCAAAGGTCAACAAGATTTGTGTCAACGGCGTCCATAATAGCGGCCGATAATCCGCTCGTCATAGCCATCATAAGATATGCCATGTTTAACTGCTCGCGGCGGGGCAACCCAAACGATACGTTGGACAATCCAAAAACAGTGTTAAAACCGTTATCACTGCACCATTTTATCACCTTTAGCGTTTCTAAAGCTGCCTGCGAATCCGATGAAACCGCCATAACAAGAGCGTCAACAAGAACGCTTTGTTTATCTATGCCGTTATCGTTAAGAATCGCATAAGCGTCCTGTATAATATTAATTCGTTGCCGTGCGCTACCAGGTATTCCGTTATCGTCTATGGGCAGCAATATAAACATGGGTTTGTATTTTTTGATAACGGGCAGCAGCCGCCGCATATGCGCAGATTTTGCCGACAGCGAATTTAAAAGCGCCCGCCCGGGGTATATTCTTAAAGCCGCGCTTGCCGCATCAACATTCGATGTGTCTATGCAAAGGGGCAGCTTTAACTGTACGCTAAGAACCTCAATAGCTCTTTTTAATGCGTTCTTCTCGTCAACGCCCGGCACGCCAACGTTTACGTCTAATATGTGCGCGCCGCGCTCACCCTGCTTTGCGCCTAATTCAAGCACCGCGTCATAATCTTCATCAATTATTGCCTGTTTAAGCTTTGGTTTGCCGGTTGGGTTTATCCTTTCGCCTATTATTCTAAACTGCCTGCCAATACACAGCTTTTCGGTTTGCGAGGTAATCGCCGGCGGCAATTCGTTTCTCCACGGCTTAGGCTCAAGCCCGGCAGTTTCTTCCGCAATAGCGCTAATATAATCGGGGTCGGTGCCGCAGCAGCCGCCTATAAGGTTTGCACCCGCCTCATACAAAGGCTTAACAAACTTTCTAAACTCCCGGCTTGAAAGGTCAAAATATTGCTTGCCGTCCTTAATATGCGGCATTCCCGCATTGGGCTTGACAATAATAGGGACGCTCGATACGGCCTTCATCTCTTTTAACAACTCCGGCATATCCTGCGGCCCCGTTGAACAGTTTAGCCCGACTACGTCAGCCCCGCAGCAAATAAGCGCAATTGCAGCGGCCGCCGCGTCCGTTCCGGTCAATGTGCGCCCATGTTTGTCAAATGTCATGCAAACCGCAACAGGAATGCTGCACGCTTCTTTTGCGGCGATTACTGCCGCCCGCGCTTCTTGCAGGTCTATCATAGTTTCAATTACAATAAAATCGGCCCCGTTTGAGGCAAGCACCTTTGCCTGCTGTTTAAACACGCTTACTGCCTGCTCAAAATCAAGCTCGCCCAAAGGATGCAGAAAAACCCCTGTGGTGCCCATGTTTCCGCCTACAAAAGCCCTCTCCCCCGCTAAGTTTGCGGTCAGGCTTGCAAGCCTGGCGTTGAGGCTTTCGGTTTCGCGCTCCAACCCGTAATCTTTAAGCTTTATAGCGTTTGCGCCGAAAGTGCAGGTGTAAAGCGCCCGGGAACCCGCCTCTAAATAGCGCCGCTGGATATCCACCAACAAATCGGCGTTTTGCGCAGCGAAAAGTTCCGGACACTGCCCCGGCTTTAACCCGTTTTGCAACAAAAAAGTGCCGGTTGCCCCGTCGAGTATGAGCAGCCTTTTTTTTATATATTCAGAAAATGTTAATCCGTCAACCCTCTTCATCTATTCAACTCCTGCAACTGCAATCACCGATTTTTCGGGCGAGAGCAGATAGTTTTCGTTTATGGTTACAAAAAGCGTTTCCATATCTATCATGTCAAAAAAAAGTTTCTGATATTTTATATCAAGATCGGCATAACCTGCGCTAAACCGGTGTTTGGTCAGCTTTTCACCCGCGCGGCGAAGCAGTTCATTTTTTCTGCTCATTATCACATCTAATGCGCCGTCAACGTATTCGGAGGCGTACGCGTCAAGCACAACGGCTTTTAAAGCTTTCCCGTTTTGCATGGTTTCATTTATCTTGCCAACATCGCGGGAAGGCATCGCGGCGCACATTATATAAATGCGCTTGCTAAACCTTAACAGCTTTGATAAGCTTGCCGATTCGACAAAAGCTCCGGCAATTTCCACACCGTTATCGGAATGAATAAGCGAAAATTCCTGCGCCTTCCCCGCAACTTTAAAAGCAGTCTGCGCCTCTTTAAAATAGGCGTCCAAAACGCTTTCGATTTCGCCCGAAAACTGCGCTTTAAACACGCCCATGCGGCGCATGACAATTTTTTTATCAGGCACAAACGGAATATAAGAAAAATGCTCCATGCGGCACCCCACAAAATATGATACAATATCGATGCGCATTATTCAACCACTTGAGAAAACTATGCGCTTTAAACTATTTAATTTATTACGGGAGTTTATTGATGAGCATACTTGAAAGGCTAACAGACACAAACAGCGCTTTTTCTTTAGAGTTCTTTCCGCCCAAAAAAGAGATGCCTCTCGATTCGGTCTATGGCGCAATTGAAAGTTTGTCGGCATTTGATCCCTTGTTCGCAAGCGTAACGTACGGCGCGGGCGGCAGCAACAGCAAACGAACAATAGAAGTGGCTTCCCATGTGCGCTCTTTAGGCGTTGAGGCTATTGCGCATCTTACCTGTGTCGGGGCGGACAAAACCCAAACTGAAAGTATTCTTGATACGCTTGAAAACAGCGGCATAAACAATATTTTAGCGCTTAGAGGGGATATACCCCAAGGCGTAAATAAAGCCGCTGCCTTTTTGCACTACAGCCACGCAAGCGATCTTATCAGCCAAATCAAAAACCGCGGCAAATTTACTATAGGCGCTGCCGCCTACCCCGAGGCGCATTACGAATCGTCTTCCCTTGAAGCGGATATCGAAAATATGTTAAAAAAGATTGAGGCGGGAGCGGATTTCTTTGTAACCCAACTCTGTTTCGACAATAACGCGATACTTAATTTTTTTGAGCTGCTCGGCAAAAAAGGCGTAAAAACGCCTGTGTCGGTTGGCATTATGCCCGTGCTAAACCCTAACCAGATAATCAAAATGGCTTTGCTTTCCGCCTGTTCGATACCGGCCCGTTTAAGCAAAATTGTAAGCCTTTATGGCGACGATGCGCAAAGCTTTAAAAATGCGGGCTTGGATTATGCCGTAAACCAAATATTATCGCTTAAAGACAACGGAATAAATAAACTGCATCTATATACGATGAACAAAGCGGAGGAAATAAGCCGGATAATTAAACAGAGCGCGCTTGCTTGATCTATCTTGATTTTCTGCCTTTTTCAATATACATTTGACTGTCGGCAATGCTTATAAGCGTTTCGGCAGTCTCGTTTTGGGTGTATTCCGCCTGAACAAACCCAAAGCTCATGCTTATATTGCTTTTTCCGCAAACGCAGCACTTCGCTATCGCTTTCTCAATGCTCAAAGCTAAAAGCCTCGCTTCCGCAATTTTGGTTTCGGGCAGCACAAGCACAAACTCATCGCCCCCCAAACGGCACACAAACCCTTTTTCGTCCACAAAGTTATTTAAAATTTGCGCTGCTGTCCGTATTAAAGCATCGCCCGTTCCGTGGCCGTATGTATCATTTATTCGCTTTAACCCGTCTATGTCCGCAAAACATACTGTAAGCGGTTTTGCAAACAGCCTGCATTGCTCATAGGTTTGCTTTAGTTTATCAATCCCGGCGCGCCTGTTTAACAGACCGGTCAACGCGTCCGTTTTCGCCATCTCTTCCAACTGCTTCTCCGCCGTTTTAAACTTTGTAACGTCATAAACCAGAGTTGCCACAATCCTGTTGTTTTTATTGTTTTTCGCAACGTGCGTTATTAGAAAATTTCGCCCTTTCTCGTCGGTATATTCGGTTGACTTATCGTATCCGTTTATTAAATCAACCCGAAACCGCTCGCTTACAATGCTTGCGCACTTTTTTCCAAACATATCCGCATATGCTTTATTTTTATAAAGAAGCTTAAGATTCTTAGTATCCCAAATCGCTATTGCTTGGTCTAACATGTTTAAACCCTTGTTTAAAACGTTCTTTCGCTTCGGAAAATCGGGCGCAACCGTTTGATATATACTAACGAATTTTTCAATCTGTTTTTGCGCATTGCCATCTAAGTTTTGGTCAAAATAGTATACTATTATACCGTTTGTGCCGTTAGCCTTTGAAAATAAAAATGCCGCCGCACACTGCGCATTTTTAAGCTTTTGCAGATCGCCTTTTACCTGCTCTATATTAGAGCTGCAAACCACATTTAAAATAGGTATGCAGACGCTTTTCCGCTCTCTCCACTCTGCTTTGATAATATAGTTTTTATCGCCCGTCTCGTATAAAGTCGCGCAAAAAGCCCCTGTATGCTGCGCGGTAAGTTTTAAAAACTCGTAGTTTGTATTTGCAGCTTTTTTTGAGAATATTTCTATTATACCTTCGGTTATTGCCGTTTGTCCGCCGTCGTTTTGGGTCTGCGTTACCAATAGCAATAATGAATCTTTGCTGCTAAATGTTATCTCTTGGGCTGCAATGCGAGCGCTTAAAGTTTTATTATTAAACCGCAATGTGACAATCTGGTTCCCGCCCTCTATCCATGCGTCAAAAAGCGTGCCCTGCCTCAAAGAATCTATTAAAACATCGCCGCGTTCAATTCCGCACAGCGCAGCGTTGTTGTTGGCGTACAAAACTTCGCCGGTCTTTTTGTCGGCAACAAATGCAGGCAACGGCAAAGTTTCAATTTGTATTGAATTATCATGTATATCCATATCTATTCCTAATGCAAGCCCAATATTAGAGATTATACGCATTTACGGTTAAAAATATTGCCGAACCATGTACATATTTTTATTAATTTTCGACTTTTTGTGCTAAAACTGTTATATCAACGCGCAAATGTGGTATTTAAGACTTAAATGAGACACATAAATCGACTGCAAAATAAGCATTTGCGGTTTTCACATTCAATTTACGCGCGCTATTGTACATTTGGAGGCTATTATGATTGAAGAACAAGCCGGGCTTTTCCGGTTGACAACAAAGAATACAAGTTATTGGTTTCGCGTTACGCAATTCAAACATTTGGAGCACATACACTATGGCCCGCGGCTTGCGGTTCAAGACCCTGAAGGGTTGGTGTTAAAAAGAACGGGCGTTGCAGGCGCAAGCATAATATACGACGGCGAAGATCCGCTTTATTGCCTCGACAGCTTATGCCTTGAATGGTCGGGAATAGGATGCGGAGACTACCGCCCCTCGCCGGTTGAAATAAAAATGCCCGACGCAAGTTTTGGCTGCGATTTTGTTTACTGCTCATACCGCATACTTCCCGGCGCAAAAAACATGCGTTCCCTGCCATGCGCCCACGGACAGATTGAAGATTGCACCACTCTTGAGCTGACCCTTAAAGATTTAGCAAACAACGTAACCTTATTTTTGTACTATACAGTTTTTGAGCAAACGGACGTGATAACAAGGCGCGCCGTAATTATAAACAACAATCAAAAACCGCTCGTGATCAGGAAAATTATGAGCATGCAGTTCGATATGCCCAACCGGGGCTTTAGAATAGTAACATTCGACGGCGGCTGGATAAAAGAGGCTCATAAAAACGAGTGCGAATTAAAATACGGGCTGTATGTTAACCAGTCTACCACGGGTTCAAGCAGTCACCGGCATAATCCCGGGTTTTTGCTTGCCGAAGCCGGGGCTAACGAAGACCACGGGTATGTATACGGTTTCAATCTTGTTTACAGCGGAAACCATTACGGCGCCGTTGACCTTTCAAACCAGCAGTTGGTGCGCGTAATGCTTGGGATAAATCCATATTGTTTTGAATGGACTCTTTATAACAAGGAAAGCTTTGAAACCCCCGAAGCTGTGATGACATTTAGCGACAGCGGTTTTAACGGCGCGAGCGCAAACTTTCACGATTTTATTAACAATCATATTATACGCGGCGAATGGAAAAACTCGGAACGCCCGGTGCTTGCCAACAGTTGGGAAGCATGCTTTTTCTTTTTTAACGAACGCCGATTGTTAAGGCTTGCGCGGCGGGCAAAAAGGATGGGAATTGAGCTTTTTGTTTTGGACGACGGCTGGTTTGGAGAACGCAACGACGATACCAAAGGGCTTGGCGATTACACAATAAACAAAAAAAAACTGCCGCAGGGTTTGCCCCATTTGGTAAACCGCATAAAAAAGATGGGGCTGCGTTTCGGGCTTTGGTTTGAGCCGGAAATGATAAACGAAAACAGCGATCTGTTTCGGGCGCATCCCGAATACGCAGTGACAACCCCGGGCAAAAGACCAACGCTTGGGCGCAACCAGCTCGTTCTCGATTTGTGCAATCATGAGGTGCGCGATTATATCGTGTCCAATGTTGCCCGAATACTTGATGAATCGGATATAAGCTATATTAAATGGGATATGAACAGGCACATCAGCGATGCGTACTCTTATAAACTTGAGAACCAGGGAGAATTTTTTCATCGGTACGTATTGGGGCTTTACGATATATTAAGAAGGATTTTCGACCAGCGCCCCCACATATTGCTTGAGAGCTGCTCGAGCGGGGGCAACCGGTTCGATTTGGGGATGCTGTGTTTCTCGCCCCAGATTTGGGCTTCGGATAATACCGACCCTATTGCGCGCCTTAGCATTCAAAACGGGCTTTCGTATTTGTATCCGCTTTCAACAATAAGCGCGCACGTTTCCCAGGCGCCTCACTTTCAGACGCTGCGCAACACCCCTTTGCCTACCCGGTTTAACGTGGCTTGCTTCGGCAGTCTCGGGTACGAACTAAACTTTAAGTTTTTATCGCGTGTTGAGAAAAAGGAAATAAGAGAACAAATAGCTTTCTACAAAGCGCATAGAAAGACATTGCAATTCGGCAGGTTTTACAGACACAGCGCAATAAAAGACAATAAGATGCACTGGCAATGCATTTCAAGCGACGGCAACAAATCAATAGCGGGCTTTTTTCAAACCCGGATGCACGCGGGCGAGGGATACGATTATCTGCCGCTAAAAGGGCTTGAACCCGATGCGCGCTATTCGGTTACCACCCGCCCGCAAAGCCTCTTTATCGGCAGGTTCGGCTATCTTGTATCGTATCTGCTGCCTTTTGTGCTGCATCCCAACGGGCTTCTTTTGCATACGGCGGCAAAGCTTTGGCGCATGAAAGACTGTGTGGAAAATTACGAGTGCGGCGGCGATATGCTAAATTTCGGCATTAAGCTAAACACACAGTTTCAAGGAAGCTATTACAGCGAACACATCAGGATGCTCGGAGATTTTGGCTCAAACCTTTACCTGATAATAAAGCACGGCTCGGAATTGCTAAATTATCATCAATTGCCTGCAAAGTTGTACGACAATTACATTGCAAAAGCGGACATAATATAAATATTTAAACCGGAACCTGATACGGTCGCTATACTTTTTTCGGTATTTCTGTTAGAGCTGTTTCAAATATATTTCTTTGCTGTATTTTGGCTTGTTAAAAGGGGCAGAATATTATCGAGGTGAGATAAATGAAGCTAAATGACATCATGTCAAAAGACGTTGCGTTTTTGCATCCTAATGATTCAGTCGAGCAAGCCGCATGGCTTATGAAGCAGCACAACATCGGCTCTTTGCCTGTGTGTTCTGACAACCGGGTAATAGGCATAATTACCGACAGGGATATTGCTTTAAGGTCGGTTGCGCAGGGAACAGACGTTGTGCAAACAGTAAGCGAGATAATGACTCAAAACCCGGTTTTAGGCGATCCGCAGATGGATATCTGCGATGCTGCTCAAATAATGAGCGACAACCAAATACGCAGGTTGCCGGTAGTAGAAAACGATCAGCTTGTCGGGATGGTATCCTTAGGGGATATCTCAGTCGATCCTTCCCTATCGCCCGATGCGGCAAATGCGCTCTCTAACATATCGCAGCCTTGCGATCACGCTTGACAAGGGACAGGGCAGAAAAACCTGCCCTTTTTCCTGTTCCGGTCAAGCGGCTCAGCCAAATTCGCTCTTTTTTACGCCCCATTTGCCGCACCTGTCGCCAAAGTGCGCAACCGTATTGCCTTTTGTTATTATCCGAATAACCTCGCACATATTATCGCAACCGTCGCATTCAAAGCTTTTTATAGCATAGTCGTTGTGCAGATTATCAAACCCAATAAATTTCGTCGGATTACGGTATAACAAGGTTTGCCGTTTGGAAAGCAAAGCCGCGCCAAACGCCCCCATCACATCAAAATACGGCGGAACAATAACTTCCATGCCAAGCGTTTTTTCAAAAGCAGCCACAATGCCGACATTTGCCGCAACGCCTCCTTGAAAAACCACAGGCTGTACAATTTGTTTTCCTTTCGCGAGGTTGTTCAAAAAATTGCGCGCCAACGCTTCGCATAAACCTGCTATTATATCTTCGTTGCAATGGCCTGCCTGTTGCTTGCTTATCATATCCGACTCTGCAAATACCGCGCAACGCCCCGCGATGTGTACAGGGGAAGCGGATTTTAGCGCATAGCCGCCAAACTCCTCTATAGGTATTTGCAGCCTTGCCGCTTGCCTGTCTAAAAAAGAACCCGTGCCCGCGGCGCACACAGTATTCATCGCAAAATCGCACACGCCCCCTTCTTCTATCAGGATTATCTTAGAATCCTGTCCGCCAATTTCAAATATTGTGCGCACTTTCGGATTTATACTGATTGCCGCGGCAGCGTGCGCGGTTATCTCGTTTTTAATCACATCTGCTCCCGCAACCGCCGCCGCAAGCCGCCTTCCGCTTCCGGTTGCCCCCACTCCCGATATTGTTGTTTTAAAATTGCTGCAAAACGCACCCAGCCCGTCAATCACAGCCTTTATGGGATCTCCCCCGGTTTTGATGTACAGCTTTTTTATAATTTCGTTATTCTCGTCTATGGCAACAAAATTTGTGCTTACAGAGCCTACGTCAATACCCAAATAACAGCTTGTTTCAGGCATGCTGTCTCCTCGATGTGGTTTTAGATTCGAGCATGTCAAGAAAAGCTTCGATTCTTGTCATATAGCCCGTCTCGCCCGTTATTTCGTCCATAATAAGAGTAAGCACCGGAAAGTTGAGGTCTTGATGCAAGCTCGGCAATACCGATTTTACGACTATCTCCGGCATACATCCTAACGGGAATATCTGGATTGCCCCGTCAAATCCCGCCAATTTAGAACGCACAATATGCGCAATCGATTCTTTTGCATGCCCGCCAACCTCGGCTGGTAAATATTTTTTGGACGCCGCTTTGATTACCGGCGAGTTTAACCCGATAGGCTTGAGCACAAGATCAGCAAGCCACCAGCTTGGAGTAAGCAGCCTTTTTGTAGAAACGCCTGATTCCATTAACACATCTTCAATGTACATATTGGAAAACGGCTCGATCATAGTATAAATCTCTCCCAAAAGAGCAATCTTTATTGGCGTCTTGCGTTTGCATATGCGCACGGCTTTTATTTTTTTTATATATTCGCCGGTCACCGAATGCGCCTGCTTTAAATTGGCGCATAAAAATATTTTATGCTTGCATTCGCCCAAAAGCATTTTGCACTCGCCTTTATTGATTTCATACCCTGAAAGATGATGCGATAGCGAATCGATATAATCTATCCGTTTTAACAGGCTAAGCGTTTGATAAAGGCAAAAGATTTTTTTTACTGCGTTTGCCTTGCTGCCTGCCGTTACTTTGGCTATTCTTTCCCAAAATTCCTTTCCAATCTCTGCCGGAGAATCAATAACAATCACGTCTACATCGTAACCGTAGTTTTTAAGCAGCTTTATTTGCAGCTCGCAATATTCTCCGAAACGGCACGGTCCGCAGCTTCCCACGGTTAATATCGTGTTTGCCCCTCTTTTTATACTATCTAAAAAATTGCCCATCATCAGTTTAAAAGGCAGGCATATTTCTTCGGGCGAGTAATACGCCCCCGTTCTAAGAGTAGCTTTTGTGTTCTTCTTGGGCACTACATATTCAATTTTCAGCTCTTCAAAAAATAATCTTGCCGCTAAATAAACGTTACCCAAATGCGGAAATGTTATTATCAACAGCGTTTCTCCTTTCGAGCATATCAAAAAAGGCTTCTATGCGCGTATCGTAATTAGCTTCGCCCGTATGTTCGTCTATTTTCAAAACCATAAACGGAAACCCCGAAGACATGCCTTTAATCAGTTCAATAACTACTGAATCAACACCGCAGCTAAATGCAGAAATGTATATCATGCCGTCTGCCAAATTGTTTTTTACGATATGAGCCGCGCTCCCGTAATGCTGGCGCGTACAGTACCAAAACGGGCGTTTAAACAACATGTCAACTTCTGTTTCTATATGTTTTTGGGCTACGCACTCGGCGGTTATAACGCCCGCCCCCATGCCATTCAGTTTTTTAATAAGGTTTTTATTTACAAAGCTGTCTTGCACATTATACTCGTGCCCTATAAGAGCGACCGAATATAAAAAACCTTCTTGTTTTATTCCGGTGCAGGAGTTGCATTGTTTTTTTATTGCCGCCTCAAACGA
This sequence comes from uncultured Christensenellaceae bacterium, assembly GCA_964441275.1. Taxonomy (GTDB): domain Bacteria; phylum Bacillota; class Clostridia; order Christensenellales; family SZUA-584; genus SZUA-584. The sequence continues at coordinate 37,778 of CAYTUG010000013.1, forward strand.
TTTTTTAATCCTGCCCGCATTCGTATAGCGCAAAGAACTCATCGCCCATTTAAAAAGCTTCTTTTTATCAAAACACAAAACCGGCTCGTCTATTATGCGCGGCAAACCGTCAAAGCTGTTTTTAACCATCTCTTTTAAACCGCAAATCATGGGGCAGGCTTGCTTTGTATCTTTTCCAAAAAGCCGGGGAATCAATATTGCGTCGCATTTGTCCGTCAGCCAGCAAACGTGCCCGAAGAAAATCTTTACGGGCAAACAGGCCTCGTCAACACAAGCGTTTAACCCCATTTTTAATATTTGCTTATTTGTAACAGGCGAAACTGCTACCGTATGTCCGATATGCTCAAAAAAACTTTGCACAAACACATTTTGCCGGTAAAATAAAAGCGCTCTTGGCAGCCCGATTATCATATGTTTATCTCTCCCGTTTTATCTTTGCTTTTTAAAAATAAAAATATACAAAAATTGCGCTCCAAGCGCAATTTATTAGGTAAGAACAATTGTTTTGTATCATTGAGACGTTAGATCTTTTATTACCTCCGCCGCCATTATAAGCCCCGCGACCGAAGGCACAAAAGCAACGCTTCCAACTTGGGACTGTTTTTCACAGCATTCCATTGGCTTGATTGGCTGCTCGGTTGAGTACACAACTTTAAGAGACTCAATACCTTTGTCTTTTAACGCTTTTCGCATTGTTTTTGCAAGAGGACAAACTTTTGTCTCGTAAATATCATCCACCTGCAGAAGCGTTGGGTCAAGCTTATTGCCCGTGCCCATGCAGCTTATTATCGGCACTTGTGCGTTTTGCGCGCGCTCGATCAAAACCAGTTTCGATTTAACGTCATCAATTGCGTCAACAACATACGCATAGCCTTTCAAATCAAAACTATCGGCCGTCCCCGCCCCGTAAAAAAAAGCGTGCGCGGTTGCTTTGCACCCGGGGTTTATCGATAAGACCCGCCGCCGCATAACCATTGCCTTGTTCTCTCCAATCGTATCGTGGGTAGCAATAATTTGCCTGTTGATGTTTGTATTGCATATGCAATCGGCATCAATAAGCGACAACCCGCCTATTCCGCTTCGGGCGAGCGCCTCGGCCGCATAAGAGCCTACTCCGCCCAAACCGAAAACAGCAACATTACAGCTTTCCAAATTATCCATCGCCTTTTGCCCAAGCAACATAGATGTGCGCAAAAATATTTCTTTCATCTTTTTACCGCGGTTGTTTTAATCACTATAAACGCACCTTTAAAAAGCGCCGTCCTTTTAGCTTCGAATATATATTAATTTTGTTATGTTGGCAACATCAAATCTTAATCAGAGCAGGCGCAAAAAATGTTTGGGCTATCACACCTACAATCGAAACCAAAAATACAAAGCCAAGCCGTTTGAAATGAGGCGCCGCGTCTTTAAGCCTGCTTTGCGCCGTTGAGGGTATGTGCCGGCATTTAAACAAGTTTGCAGACTGATTTATGCTCAATACCCCCGCTTTGCACAGACATGCTAAAAATGTGACGTTAGGTATTATCAAACAGGTTAGAATTGACCAAAACCCGCCCCCGAAAAAATCAATTGACAGCACTCCCAATGTGAACCCGAAACAGAACCCCTTTATAACCATAATAAAGACTATAAAAACAATTCCTACGCTCATCATTGAAAACCAAGCTAAAAGCGCATAGTACAGCGCGTTCACAAAAAATGCGTTAATGAATATTTTCCATAAGTTTAGTTCCGCTTTTTTAACTGCCATCAATATAACGGCGGTAAATTCGCACAGGGCGTTTTTGGATTCCGGCTGCATGTTGTTTACCGTAAATGTCCCCGCGGTTAACCCGACAACGAGAAAAAAAATAAGCAGCAGATATTGCAGTTTGTTATCTGCAATGTCGGTTACAGCGTTCCTTTTGATTCCGTCAAGCAAATCCACCGCCTCCGATATCCGTTCATAAATAAATATGCCGGATTGCTCTTAAGTATGATAATTTAGGGAAATTGTCCATAAATCAGTCCACATACTTAAGCTCGGTTTTAAGCTTGTCGGCCAACATTGCTATAAACTCTCCGTTTGTGGGTTTGCCGCGCTCTTCAAGTATCGTGTAGCCGAAAAACTCTTCAAGCACTATAATGTTGCCGCGGTTCCATGCCGTTTCAATTGCGTGTCTCATCGCGCGCTCAACCCGCTGGGTGGTGGAATTGTATTTCTTGGCGATCGATGCGTAAATGCCCGTTATAAGGCGGCTCATAAGGCTGTAATCCTCGTACACCATAAGTATGGCGTCTCTAAGATAATAATAACCTCTGACATTTGCCGTAATGCCTACCGTTTTTATGTGCTTTGTAACTATAGAATCGGGGCTTGGTTTTCGTCCGCTAAAATTCTTGCAGCTAAACTCATCGCGCATCAATTCAACAATCCGTTTTTGAAACACCGCTTTATCAAAAGGTTTAAGAAACACATAATCAACGCCGAAGCTTTCCGCTTTTTTGAAAATAAAATCTATACCAACCGCAGTGGTTATAACCACTTTTGTCTGTGCGTCATAACCGTTTTTGTACAATTCTTCAATTACCGCAAATCCGTCGAGCATAGGCATAATCAAATCGAGCAGCAATAAATCGGGCTTATGCTTTTGCGCAAGCTCAAGCGCCTGATATCCGTCAAACGCATAATCTACTATTCTAAAATAGTTTGTTTCAGCGATAAACCCGGATAGCAATCTTAAGTAATCACGGTTGTTATCAGCAAGTATAACGCTGTAATCATGAGCACAATTTTTATTGATCATATCAAATTATGTACCTTATTTCTTCGGTTATGTTAAGCTATCGTTATATAGTATTTCTACTTGTTTTTGATAAAAACCTTTAACGCTTGTGCTTTTTTACATAAGTTGTTTTTATTCGCACATTCTCGGCATTTTTAATGTATCTGCTCTATCATCCAATGAGCCAACAAACCGTAACCTTTTGACGGGTTATTAATAAAAACGTGCGTTACCGCGCCCACAAGCTTGCCGTTTTGAATTATGGGGCTGCCGCTCATTCCCTGCACAATACCTCCCGTTTTTTCAAGCAGTTTTTTGTCGGTTATCTGGATCACTATTCCCTTTTGCGACGGCGTGTTTTGCGGGCTGACTTTTATAATCTCGCATTCAAACTTTCCGACTCCCTGTTGGTCTATAGTACATAAAATAAACGCGGGCCCGGTCTTAACCTCGTCTATATCCGCAAGCGGCACTGGCTCTGAAAAACTGCCTATATCCGCATCGTCATACAGTTTTCCGTAAATTCCGTACTCTGTGTTTCTCTCTATTATTCCAATCATATCCTTTACGCCGGAAAACAGCCCCTTAATCTCTCCCGGGATTCCGCTTTCGCCTTTGTTGATTTGTACTATTTCAGACAAATATATCTCTCCCTTTTTAACCGATAATATGCTGCCTGTGTCAAGGTCACATATTGCATGGCCCAAACCGCCGAACCAGCGCTTTTTGGGTTCAATAAAGGTTAGCGTACCCACTCCGGCGGTGCTGTCCCTTACCCACGCCCCTATTCGCATTATTCCGCTTAAATCTTTTACCGGCTCAATGTCAAACTCAATAATCCTGCCGTTTCTATCAACGCTAATTTTCGCATTTCCTCTTGTTCTGCCAATAAGCGTTGAAACGTGGTCCGCGTCTTTTACATTGGTTCCATTTATTTTGATAATAACGTCTCCGGGCAGCATTCCGGCGTTTTTAGCTGGATTAACCGCCTTTCCGTCTTCAAGCTCTACGCCCGTTATGCCTACAATAAGCGCGCCCTTGGTAAACAGAGTAACTCCTATGCTCTGCCCGCCCGGAATAACCATTAAGCTGTCGTTTACGCTTACTTTAACCTGTTTGACCGGAAGCCCCAAAAGGGACAAAGATATGGTGGTCTCCCCGTTCTTTAACGGCTCAATTACAAGCGGGCTGTTCATACCTTCAGTATTATCAAGCGTATCGCCGCAAACATTAACAACGCCTGCGGTTAAAACGTCGGCACGCATGGGCAGCCCTATATCGATTGCACGCTGTGTGCCCGTTTGCAGATATATTTGCTCGGGTATACTGACGTAACTTTGAACTGCGGGCAGAAAATAAATTACGCACAGCGCAACAACAAAAAGAAAACCGGTTATCCTGATAAATGTTTTCAAAAGAACACCTCTTTACGATCCATATGGGTTTATTGTCGTAAGAGGCAGATTAAATTATACTTTGAAATATATTCAATTCAAATTGTTGATTTATATAAATCCGATTGCTCTATCATTTGCTTTGCATGTTCCAACGAAAGCGCCGTATCCGCTCCCGCAAGCCGCGCAATTTCGGCTATCCTCTCATCATATCCAAGCTTTAACAGGTTAGAGCGGGTTGCTTTTTCATCGCTGTGTTTTTGTACTGCAAAGTGGCAGTCCGCCATGCTCGCTATGGCGGCTAAATGCGTTACGCAAATTACCTGCCTTTTTCGTGAAATGTTGACTAACTTTTCAGCAACCGCTTTTGCAATGCGGCCGCTTATGCCGCTGTCTATTTCGTCAAAAATCATAGTGGGTATGCCGCCTTTATTTGCCGCAATGTTTTTCAGCGCAAGCATAATCCTTGAAACTTCGCCGCCGGAAGCAACCTTGCGCAAAGGTTTTTTTGGCTCTCCTTTGTTGGCTGAAATATAAAACCGAGGCGAGTCCATACCATTTTTAGTAAAACTGCTGTTTTCTATAACGTCAATATCGTCAAATTGGACGGAAAAATCGGCGTCGTTCATTCCAAGCTCTGAAAGCTGCCCCACAACTACAGCCGAAAATAACTTTGCGGTTTCACGCCTTATTTTGGAAAGCTGCACGGATCTGTTATATAGTTCGGCTTTTAGCTCCGCCTCATTGCGCAACAGCTGCTCAACAATATCCTCGCTTTGCATCAAATCATATAATTCTTGCTTTGCGGCGGATATATATACCCCGTTTATCGTCGGGTCATTATATTTCCGCTTAAGGCCGGCGATAAAATAAAGCCTCTCTTCTATTTTCTCTAAAGAATCGGCGTCAAAATAGTTTGTTTCAATCTCGTTTCTGATTTTAGACGCCACTTCTTCTATGGCATAATAAGCATCATTTATGCGCAACGCCATTTCCTCAAAAACTGCATCCACATCGGAAATAGATTCAAGCCTTTTAGCGGATTCTCTGAGCGAATACAAAGCATTTTGCGGCTCCGCCCTGTATAATGCGTCATAAGAGGAGTTAAGCGCTTCCATTATGCGTTCCGATGAGTTAAGCCGAGCCTTTTGCATATTAAGCTCTTGCTCTTCGTCCCGCGCTATATTTGCTTTCGTTATCTCGTCAATCTGAAATTTTAAGATATCGATTCGCTTTTGCCTGTCATCATCGTTACCCGTTAACGAACGAAGCCTTTTTAAAGTTTCGGAATGGTTTTCATAAGCGTTTGCAACCGCTTTTTTATACTCATCAATACGCCCGTCAAACCCGTCGAGCAGATCCATATGGTTTTTTTCATTCAAAAGCGATTGATGTTCATGCTGCCCGTGAATATCAACTAACCTGTCGCTTATTCTTTTTAAAACTGAAAGCGTTGTTAATGTTCCGTTAACCCTGCAAACATTCTTTCCGGAGACGGAAAGCTCGCGTGAAAGAACCAACTCGTCCCATTCTTCTATCTGCTGTTCGGCAAGTATATCGCCTACATACTCGCCCGCCCCGCAAAACCAGGCTTCAACGGACGCGAACTGCGTGCCTGTCCGTATAAGGTCTCTGTCCGCGCGCTCACCCAACACTAAATTTACAGAATCAATTATAATTGATTTTCCGGCGCCCGTTTCTCCTGTAAGCACGTTTAACCCTTCGGATAAGCTTATGTTTAGCTGCTCTATCAGCGCTATGTTTTTTATTTTTAATTTGCTTAACATATATTATTCAAGCTCTTTTTTTTGCGCCCAACATACCGTTTAGCGCCTGCGCAACGGCGGCAATCATATCTTGCTCGCGCACCGCAACAAATATTGTGTTATCACCCGCTAAAGTACCGGCTATTTCTTGCATTCCAAGCCCGTCTATCGCCTCGGCGGCGGCGTTGGCGCTGCCTGCCATTGTATGAACTACCACTAACCCCAAAGCTTTTTCAACCGAAAGCACCGTATCGCGAAAAACGCGTTTGAATATATCAAGTTGCCCAAGATGCTCCTTACCGGATGCGGAATATCTGTAAACGCCGCGTTCCGACTGAACCTTAATAAGCTTTAACTCTTTTATATCGCGCGATATCGTAGCTTGGGTAACTTCGTACCCTTGTTCCGCCAGCAAAACCGAAAGTTCGTCTTGGGTTTCGACGCCGTTTTTTTCTATGATCTCAAGTATTTTGTTATGCCTGCCCTGTTTCATATTTTTATCCTTTCATGTCCCAATTGATAAAACTTTTTTCTGAGCAACGGATAAAAATAATCCTTGCTAAACCTGACAAAATCAGCGCTGTTCTGAGATTTTTTGATAAGTATCGATTGTCCGGTTTTAATATCTTTCCGTTTTATGCCGTCTGTAGCTAAAACCATGCCTTCTACAGCCGACGGCACAATCTTGATTTCGTCATCCTGCGCCACTACAAGCGAACGGGAGTGCAAAGAATGCGCGCATATTGGGGTTGCGAGCAAACAGTTTAGTTTCGGGCTAAGTATCGGCCCGCCCGCCGAAAGCGAATATCCCGTAGAACCTGTGGGAGTAGCAACGAGGATGCCGTCGCAAGCGACATCGTCCGCAATTGCACCTTCGATAATAAGCCGTATGCTAATCATGCGCGCAGGGTCCTTTTTCAGTATGGATGCATCGTTTAACGCTTGCACACAAAAAATCTGCTCATCATTTTCCATTATGCAGCACTCAAGCATCGTGCGGCGCTCTACAAAAAAATCCCCCGCTAACAACAGCTCAATTGCGTGTTGCGCTTTGTTTGTTTCTGTTTCCGTTAAAAACCCGAGCCTGCCTAAGTTAAACCCGAGCATTATTATCCCGAAACGGCTTGCCTTTTGAGCCGCTTTTAATATCGTTCCGTCCCCTCCTAAAACAAAAAGACAATCTAAAGCGCCATAATCGATAATATCGCTCTCGCCGGCCGGCAAACTGTTTTTGTCAAAATAGACCGATAAGTTGCGTTCCCGTAACTGGCGCGCGATACTTAGCGCATTTTTAAACTCTTTATCCTTTTGGGGATTAGCATATATGCCAATATTCTTAAATTTCATTTACGTCCATTATATATATTACCGGATTATTATTCAACATTTATTCATCTATTTTAAACTAATTTGTAATCGTGGCCGGTCATATGTTAAACGGCTTAACAAATGCTGCCGAAACCGGCTTATTTTGCGTATTTATGCGCCATCTCTACCGTTTTATCAATATCGGGGGTTATGGACGCAGCATTGTCTGAAATCCAAATTAAATATTCAATATTGCCTTTCGGCCCTTTTATAGGGCTAAAGTCAATACCGCAAACGCAAAGATTTAGTTTGTTTGCAAATTCGCATAAATCGTTGATAACTTTTATGTGCACCGCTTTATCCCGAACTACGCCGTTTTTGCCCACGCTTTCCCGCCCGGCTTCAAACTGCGGTTTAATTAACGCGACTATACTAAAAGGCGGCGTAAGCAAACCCGATGCTATGGGTAAAATAGTTTTGAGAGAAATAAAAGAGACGTCAATCGTGCAAAAGCTCAATTGTTTGTCAAACATATTTTTTGTCAAAAAGCGCGCGTTTTGCCTTTCCATCACGCACACCCTGCTATCATAGCGCAACTGCCATGCAATTTGGCCGTAACCCACATCTACCGAATACACGAACTTTGCGCCTCTGCGCAGCAAACAATCGGTAAAACCGCCTGTGGATGCTCCAATATCGATTGCTACTTTGCCTTTAACATCGATGTTAAACGCATCAAGCGCCTTTTGCAGTTTTTTTCCGCCTCTGCTGACAAAGTCGTCGGATTGCCTTATTGTAACCTGCGCGTTCGCGGGAACAACAGATGACGGTTTTGTGCATTTAACGCCGTTTATATATACCGCCCCGCACATTATAAGAATTTTGGCTTTTTCTCTGCTTAGAGCATGCCCCTGTTCAAACAAATACGCATCAATTCTTTTTTTCACAGCTTAATCCCGTATAAAAAACATAAGCAAGAACGATACTTTACTCACTATTTCTTTGCTGTTTTTTATCGCTATTGTTTTGCCCGCCGCTTTGCCCGCAACTGTCACCGCCGCTATAACGCTTGATATTGCAATCGTCAGCAGCGTTTCCGATGCGGACTGAGCGCCTATTGCTAATTTGACAGCTATTGTTACGCCCGCTGCGCCGCTGACTATACCGCATATATCCCCTATTACGTCCCCGCAAATGTTTGAAACGATATCGGCGTTTTGCAAAAGCTTTATTGCGCTTTTCGCCCTTTTTATCTTTTTTGAGGCCATAGAAACAAACGGTTTTTGATCGCAAGTTGCAAATGCAATTCCCACAATATCCGCTAAAATACCAATTGCCATTATAATCAGTATTATTATAATGGCTGCAAAAACTGAAAGAGTTTTTGTCAGGAACGCCGAAACAACGCTTATTCCCGCCGTCAGCGCAAGCGTAAATATGAATATTCTAATTACCCAGAAGCTTGATCGTCTTTTGATTTGCTGTTTTGCCAAATTAGCTACTCCAAAAAAATTCAGCCCTTAACAAAATAAAAACGGTGGCGATATATTGGATAAACCTTGCGTCTTAGGTCCAGTAGGATTTCCCTTCAAGATACTCCCCGTCGCCGGAAAAGCGGTTTCCCTTTAAACCCTGAAACGCTTTGTCGCCAACTGCGTGACTGGATTACCGTTTAGACCACACTATAATCTCCAAAATATCTTGCGGTTTTTACCGCATGCAGTCTAGGAGTTTTCCTCTACAGCACTAAACCGGTTTCTATCCTCTTTTGCCCTACGGGTTTCTTGCTGCGATCGTCCGTTTTTTGCGTGGCCTTTGCAAAAAAGGCGTATTCAACAATAACGCCCCGCAAAACTCAAGGCAGGCTACACTGTACACAGCTGTCGCCGCATCACAGGTTTCCACCCCAAGCAGTAAAATTGCTTTCACCTTCTTGGGTCTCCACGGAAGCAGGGTCAACGCCCGCATGCCATTGCGGATCGCCCTGCAACCTTAACTCCCAGCATCAGCCCCCGACTGGGCGTCAGCAGCCAACACCAGAAACTTCATCGTTGTGCCCTTAAGCGGATTTTTAGGCCCGCCTTCAAAACCGTTGTACCGACTAGAATACTGCACCACCTTGGGCAATTATACACAAATATTGTCCGTTTTTCAATCAGCCCAAGAAAATTATTAATACGTTCACATATTATACCTTATGTTTGTTTAACTTCTTTTGTATCAAGGTTGTAATTTTTTAATATTGCCGCATGCAGTTCATCAAAAACGTCTTTGTTTTCTTTAAGATATATTCGCGCATTCTCTTTGCCCTGCCCTATGCGCGTGTCGTTGTAAGAAAACCACGAACCTGACTTTTTGATAACTCCTGATTCGACCCCCAAAGATAACACGCTGCTTTCCACTGATATTCCTTGTCCATAGAATATATCGAATTCAGCCATTTTGAAAGGAGGCGCAACCTTGTTCTTGGCAACTTTGATGCGCGTGCGGTTGCCAACCATATCCGTACCGTCTTTTATTGTTTCCACCCTGCGCACGTCAAGCCTTATTGACGAATAAAACTTAAGCGCCCGCCCGCCCGGCGTGGTTTCAGGGCTTCCAAACATAACCCCTACCTTTTCTCTCAGCTGGTTGATAAACACGGCTATGGTGTTTGATTTGCTTACTATCCCGGCAAGTTTTCGCAACGCCTGGGACATCAGCCGCGCCTGCAGCCCAACGTGTGATTGCCCCATCTCGCCGTCTATTTCGGCCTTTGGCACAAGAGCAGCTACCGAATCTATTATGATAATGTCTATTGCTCCGCTTCGCACCAAGGCTTCCGTTATATCGAGCGCTTGCTCGCCGGTATCCGGCTGCGACACATAGAGGTTGTCGATGTCAACCCCAAGGTTTTTTGCATACTTCGGGTCAAGAGCGTGTTCGGCATCGACAAAAGCGGCAGCCCCGCCTATCTTTTGTGTTTCCGCTACCATGTGCAGCGCCACGGTAGTTTTGCCGGACGACTCGGGCCCATATACCTCTATTATCCGGCCGCGCGGCACGCCGCCCACGCCGAGCGCAATATCGAGCTCTAAACACCCCGTAGGTATTACCGATACGGGCACTTTTGCCGCATCCCCAAGTTTCATAACGCTGCCTTTGCCAAATTGCTTTTCTATTTGCGTAAGCGCTATTTCAAGCGCTTTTTGTTTTTCTGTCGACATAAACCCCTCCTAAAATTTGAGCGGCATAAGCCGCCGGTTAACGTAATCTATATAATTTCTTTTAGCAAATCTTTATTGCTTGTAAAATAGTGAACACATGAAAGTATCGATAGCGCGGTTGATAAAAGCATCAGCGCCATTCCCGAATAAAGCAGCCATTCTTCAAAAAATGTATTGGCGAAAATACCTTTTTGCATAAGAACCACAGATACCGCAACTATCTGCACAACCGTTTTTACCTTACCAAACATATCGGCGGCAAGCACTTTCCCGGAAGCTGCGGCAAGCAGACGCAAACCGCTTATTATAAACTCTCTGCCTACCATTATTATAACGAGCAATACAAACAGCTGCTTAAACCAGCCCGTAAACAAATCTATTGCCGTGAGCATTATAAGCGCACTGCATACAAGAAGCTTGTCCGCAATAGGGTCTGCCAATTTGCCAAAGTTGGTAACCAAACCCCGCCTGCGCGCAAGCTTGCCGTCAAAAAGGTCGGTAAGAGACGCTACAATAAAAACAAGCGCGGCATAGTGATGCCCGAATGGTATGTTAACATAAAACAAAACGATAAAAACAGGTATAAGCGCAATTCTTATCAGAGTCAATTTGTTGGCAATATTCATTTAAGTTACTCCTATTAAATCGTAATCTTTTGCGGCTTTTATAAGCACATCATGAAAACAGCCCTGCGTCAAGTGTTTTTTTGAGTTTATCAAAACCAAACCGTCAACCTCAATCGCCTGGTCTTGCGTTCTGCCGGCATATGTTAAACCTTCTTTCCCGTCTATCAACACCTTAACACTTTTGCCTATTTGGGCTTTACATATGCTTCGGGAAATATCGGCTTGCAGGCGCATAATCATATCTTTGCGCCGCGCTTTTTCTATTTGCTTAATTTGCCCGCCCATTTTTGCGGCTGCCGTCCCCTCTTCGGCCGAATAACAGAAAACCCCTAAGTGCTCAAACCTTAGCCTTTCTATGCATTCAAGCATTGTGTCAAAATCGTGTAGCGTCTCGCCCGGGAAGCCCGCAATGAGCGATGTGCGCACTGCAAAACCGCTTTCATGAAGCCTTTCAACAAGGTTGATCGCGCTTTGTTTGGTATGCCTTCTGTTCATCCTTTTAAGCACGCCGTTTGAAAAATGCTGTATAGGCACATCAATGTATCGGCAAACGCTGCTCTTTTGCAGCATTGCGGCTATAAGTTTATCCGTTATGCCTTCCGGATAACAATACATAACTCTAAGCCAACCGCCCTGCATTATATCTGCGGCTTCGGATATAAGTTCGGGCAACAATATCTTTCCTAAATCTTCACCATACCTTGTAGTATCCTGCGCAATAAGTACAACTTCTTGTACTCCCATTTTCCGCAATCCAGAAATCTCGTCCAATACGGTTTTGAAGTTTCTGCTTTTATGCTTGCCGCGTATCATAGGTATTGCGCAATAACTGCAGCGGTTAGAACATCCGTCCGAAATGCGCACATATGCCATGTGGGAAGGAGTCGTAAGCACGCGTTCTGAAATTTCTTCGTTTATGCGTTCACAGCAAACGTATTTTTGATTGCAAAGAGCTGCGTTTATAGCCTCGGGCAAACGCGAATACGCGCAAACTCCTAAAAATGCGTCAACCTCGGGCAACTCTTTTTCAAGGCTTTTCGCATACCGTTGCACAAGACATCCGGTAACAATCAACGCTTTTTTGGTTTGGTTCTTATATTTTGCCATATTAAGAATTGCATCGATTGATTCGCGTTTCGCATCCTCAATAAACCCGCAGGTGTTTACAATTATCACATCGGCGTCTTTTGGATTTATTGCTATTCCGGCACCTTTTGACGCAAGTATACCAAGCATATGTTCGGTGTCAACGCGGTTTTTATCGCACCCTAAAGACTCTATATAAACGCTGATATTTGAAAGGTTATCCCCCGAACATTTCATTGTACGTGTCCCATGTTATAAGCACATTGCGCGCTTTGCTGCCCTCGAACGGGCTTACAATATTGCGCTGCTCCATTTCATCGACAAGCCTTGCCGCCCTCGCATAGCCCACGCGCAGCCTGCGCTGCAGCATGGATATTGAAACTTGGTCGTATTCCAACGCTATCTCAACCGCCTTAGGCAAAAGTTCGTCAAAATTTTCGTATTCGTCGTCCTGAGTGTGTTCAGACTCTATATCGTTAATAATCTCTTCATCAAAACCGCTGCCCTCGCCGCATTTGGATACGTATTCGGTAACCGATTCTATGTCGGCGTCCGACACATAACACCCCTGCAGCCTTATTGGTTTGGGCGCGCCCGTAGGGTGATAAAGCATATCGCCGTTGCCCAGCAACTTTTCCGCTCCGTTCTGGTCGAGAATAGTGCGCGAGTCCACACCCGAGTTTACTTTAAACGCTATCCTCGACGATATGTTCGCCTTTATAATACCCGTGATAACGTTTACAGACGGCCTTTGCGTAGCTACAATAAGATGTATGCCGGCGGCGCGGCCTAACTGCGCAATGCGGCATATAGCCTCTTCAACCTCTCGCGGGGCGGACATCATAAGCTCTGACAGCTCGTCAATTATTACTACTATGCGGGCAAGCCTCTCTTCCGCCGAAGCATTAAAGCGCCTTATATCACGGGCGCCTAAATCTGCGAATTGTTTATAGCGGAAAGTCATTTCACTGACCGCCCAGTTAAGCGCGCTTGCCGCTTTTTTAACGTCTGTGACCACAGGAACCAACAGATGCGGTATGCTTTTAAATATCGAAAGCTCGACCACCTTAGGGTCTATCATCACAAGCTTAAGATCATCGGGAGTCGCCTTAAACAGCAAGCTGGTAATAAGCGAATTTATACAAACCGATTTGCCCGCTCCTGTTTCTCCGGCAATCAGTATATGCGGCATCTTTGTTATATCCACATAATAGTTTTTCCCCGCAATATCTTTTCCAAGCGCAAACGTCAGCGGCGATTGAGATTTTTTAAACTCGGCAGACTCGAGTAACGGGCGCAGATGCACGAACGTCACATTAGAATTGGGCACCTCTATACCTACCGCAGATTTGCCGGGTATAGGGGCTTCAATCTTTATCGAGCGGGCTGCAAGGCTAAGCGATATATCGTTCTCAAGCTCTTTAATGCGTTTTACGCGCACCCCGGGGGCTGGCTTTATCTCGTACCTTGTAACAACCGGCCCTTTAACAATATGCGTAACTTCCGCCTCTACGCCAAAGTTTGACAACGTTTCTTCAATAACAAGCGCCTTTTTCTTCTGTTCGTCCATATTTCCGGAAGCTTTGCGCTCAGCCCTCGTAAGCAGCGAAATAGGAGGCAGTGAATAATCGTTGGCGTTGTGCGGTTTTTCCGGCTTTATCTCTATTCTCTCTTCAGCATCTTGCCCGGCAGCTTTTGACCTATCGCCGGGAAGCGGCAAACTTTCGGCTTTAGCTGCTACATCTTCGAATATCTGATCGTCAAGGTAAGAAGATTTTTTCCGGCGCATAAAGCTGTGCGCGCCTAAAATTTCAGGCTCGTTAGGATCGCCCTTTGTTTCTTCGGCCAATATATTAGCCATATCTATGCGTTTTTTTCGGGACGCCACACTTTCTATCGCTCGCTCAACAGTGCGCTTGCTTGCGCGTGCAACGTCCTGCCCCATTTTTTTAAGCGACAAATTGGTAAGCACCAACACCGAAACAAGCGCCGAAGTAACAAAAAATATTATGCAGCCTAAATAACCGATAAGCAAATAGAAAGGATACACAATTAAACAGCCTACCGCACCCGCCCCAAATAAGCTTACTTGGCCAACAATATAGGAATGTTTTACATATGTGAAAAAACCGCCGGTTATATTTATTTCGGGAAGCGCCAGCGTGTGCACAAGAGACATTAACGCAACCAGAAAAGTTATAATCAGCGCCACTTTCCCTTTGTTAACCTTTTTGCTTCGGGCGGCGATAATCATTGCCCCGATTACAATAAAAATAAAAGGAGTGGCATATGTGACAAGCCCGAACAGCCCAAACAAAACGTCATGAACCGCACCGCCAAGGATGCCGGTTTCGTGCCTAATAAATACGCAAACGCCAATAAAAATACCGACTGCAATAATAATTATGCCGGCGGCTTCTCCTAAGCGTCTTCTCTGCGATTTTATTTTGTTTTTGCCTTTCGGCATCCACTTCACCCCGGTAAATATTATACCACACCGAGAAAATTATACAATCATAAGGATTGCACATGCATAACCGTACACAGGTATAACAAAAAATCAGATGAAAATTAATTTTGTTTAGGATTTTGCGGCAAGCTCTTTTATTTTTTCCATGGCTTCTTTAAAGCCGCCCACTTGATTTATCAGCCCGCATTCAACCGCCTCTTTGCCCACCAGCACCGTTCCGCAATCGTTTGCCATCTCTCCCGTCTGCATCATAAGATGGCGGTAATTCTGAGGGCTGATTTTTGAGTGCGCACACACAAAATCTATTATTCTTTGCTGCATCTTGTTGAAAAAATCAAACGTTTGTGGGACGCCTATAATTACGCCGCTCATTCGTATTGGATGAACGGTCATGCTGGCGGAAGGAGAAATAAAAGAATGTTTTGCGGATACCGCAAGCGTTAAGCCTATGCTGTGCCCTCCGCCCAATATCAGCGAAACGCAAGGTTTGCTCATTCCCGCAACCATTTCTGCAAGCGCAAGCCCTGCCTCAACGTCTCCCCCCACCGTATTGATAAGCAGTATAAATCCTTCAATGCTTTTTGTTTGTTCAATAGCAACAAGCTGCGGCAGCACATGTTCGTATTTTGTCGCTTTGTTCTGCGCCGGAAGGTTAATATGCCCTTCAATCTGCCCTATAATGCTTACAACGTATATGGGCGATTGTTCGGCAGGAGTGCCAAGTTCTTTAATTTGCGCAAGATTGCTGACGTTTGGTTGGTTATCTTTTGCGTTGTTATCGTTTTTCTCTATGCTTAACATTACCGCCCCCTGTTCTTAGTTATTATTTTCTATTAGGGCGGCGCTTATCCGTTATATTGGCGCAAGCATTACAGGCTGCGCTTGCCGCCCTTTAAGTGCAAGCTTAGCCGACTCTATAATGCAGCTCATATCCGCTACAACCGATGTGCATTTCTTTGTACTGTCATCCTGGCGAAACGGCACAAAGAAAATGTTGCGCGCGTTTAAAAGCAGCCCAATGTTTTTTGCGTTTGCCGCAAGGGCGTCGTTTGTTGATATCGCGATAAGTATTGGTCTGTTATTCCTAAGCTGCGATTTTGCGGAAAGAAGCACAGGGGTATCGGTAACGCCAAGCGCAAGCTTAGCAAGCGAATTACCGGTGCAAGGCGCAATTATTAACAAGTCTAACAGCTTTTTAGGGCCTATGGGCTCCGCTTTAACTATATCGTCAACTATTTCATTCCCTGTTGTTTTTTCGAGCAGCTGTTTAAAATCCTTAGCTCTAAAAAACCGCGTGTCGCTATTTGAAGCATTATAAGACAGAATCGGCACAACGTTAGCGCCCATGTTCACAAGTTCTTCTACAACGGGCACAACAAGCGAAAACGTACAAAAAGAGCCGGTAACCGCAAAGCCGATACTTTTATTTTCCATCAGGCGCCTCCCTTTCAAATACCCTAAGCATTGCAACAGCCGCCGAAACCGGAAAATACCGCCCCGGCAAACCCTGCTCTAAATATACGCACGCCGCTGTTTTTTTTGCCGTTTCTATATCTGTGCCGTAAGGCGGAGATGCAAGTTCAATATATTGCGCGCTTGGGCGCAAACTCTCGAGAGATTGAGCGCAAACCACATGCGCCGGAACAGTGTTCCATATTATATCAGCATCGGGGATTATATCTTGCACTTTGCTTGTATGCAGCGCGTTATAGCCTTCAGCCTTGATAAATTCTAAATCGGCTGCTCTCCTTGCCGTAGCGGTAACCTTCGCGCCGTGAGCCGAAATAAGGCGGCTAAGAAGCCTTCCTATGCGTCCGTATCCGATAACAACGCAATGCATGTCGCACAAAGCAACAAGCGATTGTTTTAGATATGCGCATACAGCCGCCTGCGCAGTAAGCAACGCATTGCGCACCAAAAAAGCTTCGTCTTGAAGCAAATCAATATATTGAACCTGTTTGCCAAACACTTCTTTTACTGTTTCGTCACATTCGCCCAATAAGTACTTGCTTTTTGGGTATTGCGCGACTATTTCTTTTAAACCTATCGGGTTATGCGCATAAGGCGCTTTTAAATATCCGTCCGGCAAAAGACACGGTACGGGCAAAAATATATAATCGGGGTTTTTAATTTGTTCGTTTTTCAGCCCGAGTTTTTCAAACCCTATCAAATAAACGGAATGGCCTTTTTGTTTTAACATGTTGCAAAGCTCAACTTGCCGTCTGTCTCCTCCTATTATGAGTATCTTTTTCATTATGACGCCTCCCCCCATAAGTACACACTATAATATGCCGTTATTTGCACTTGGGTGAATGCAATCTAACCCATTGACGCCATACGGTTTGACGGTTTGCAGATTATGAAATTTTTAAATGAATATTTGCTATAAATAAGGATATTGTTATTTTTCGGCTATTTCCAAACAGTTAAGAAATGTTATCACTACGTTCGGGTCGAATTGAGTGCCTGCATTTTTTATTAGCTCTTCTTTGGCTTTCTGTACGGGAACCGCTTTTTTATAAGGCCTGCCTTCGCACATGGCGTCATACGCATCCGCAACTGCAAGAATACGCGACAACAACGGAATCTTATCTCCGGCAAGCGCTTGGGGATAGCCTTTTCCGTCCCACCTTTCGTGATGCGCTAATATATATTCGGCAATATTGACTAATTCGGGCACTGAATTGGCTATTCTGTAGCCTATTTCGGGATGTCTTTTTAATGTCTTCCATTCGTTTTTGGTAAGAGGCGTTTTTTTATTTAGTATTCTAACGTCTATCGCGATTTTTCCTATATCATGCAGCATTGCAAGCACCTCGAGCTCTCCAATCTCACTTGAAGATAACCCCATGCTATTGCCTATTTTTCTGCAGTAAAGCCCAACCCTTTCTCCGTGTTCTTCCGTTTCGAAACTTTTTTCAAAAAGCGTATTTTTTATTGAATTGAGTATAACGCTTCGATAACTTTTTGCGCCTAACAGTTTGCTTTTGTACATTTTGTCTTCCGCCCTTTTTAGAACCTGTTCCCATCTTTCATGATTGTCGTTTTTGCATGCGCAACCTAAAGACGCGCTCAAATACGTTCCTGCCACCTTCGTTTTGCGACATGCTTCTTTAATTCTGTCGCTTATTTTATTCCCGGCTTCTAACGAGGTTTCAGGCAGTATTACCAAAAATTCATCCCCGCCCCAACGGGAAATCAACGCATGGTCCGGACAATATTTTTCAAATATCCGCGCTAATTTTTTAAGCGCGTCGTCGCCTGCTTGGTGCCCGAACGCCTCGTTAAAAAATTTAAGGCCGTCTAAATCCCCCATCACTAATGTTAATGGATATTTTTTTCCCGAATCAAGCTTTTTAAACTCTTCTTCTACAAATGCCCTGTTGTACAGCCCCGTCAAATAATCTTTATAGCTTAAGAATTTTATTTTCGCTTCTTTTTGTTTCTCTTCCGTTACGTCCCTAATAACGAGTATAACGCCCGAAATGTCGTTCTTCGGAGTTTTGATAGGCGATGCGCTGTCGGCGATAAGCTTTATTGTTCCGTCTTTCGCTTTTAATACCGTTTGATTTGCAATACCCACCATGCTACCTTTTTTTAAAACCAGTTCAACCGGATTTTTGCATGCTTGTCCGGTCCGCTCGTTATATATGTCAAAAACTTCGGATAAATCTTTTCCCGCGGCTTCATGCTGCTTCCAGCCCGTAAGCTGTTCGGCGACAGGGTTGATTATTTCTATACGTCCATTTTTGTCCGTTGTTATTACCCCGTCGCCTATCGAATATAAAGTTACTTTTAACCTTTCCTTTTCCGCAACCAATTTTTCATCCGCTTCTTTTCTTTCGGTTACATCAGCATATACCGCAACAATTTCCCCAGGATTTAGCTTGTAAACTGTGTTTTCATACCACCTTTTTTGGGTGCCCTCTTTATATATTTTAGCCGGATAATTAATCGTTTCACCGGTCTCCCATACTTTCTTTAAAACAGATATTATTCCAAATTCATCAACGCCGGGTCTTACCTGACCTAACGGTTTGCCCAAACAATCCTCTTCTCTCATGTTTTCAATTTTCAGCCCGGCAGAGTTTATTCTTTTTATTATATAATCCATGCTTGATTCGCCGCTATTTAAAACTTCGTATACAACTATTGCAAAAGGCGCATTGTTAAATATTCTTTTCGAAAAATCAAGGCTGTCCTTCAATGAAGATACGTTCTGACAAATCTTTGCCGCCGCGTTTGCAAACCTTTCCGCTTCATGGAATAATATGCCTATACACTCGTTTTTAAGCATAAATGCGCTTACCGCGAACCAGTTTGCATTGTATTCAAACGTTCTGTCAAATTCTAACGATCCTTGGGAAATTGCCAATGACAATATGGGTTTTAGCCACAGGTTACGTTCCCGCGCAGATTTGAAAAGCCGCTCCGTTATATTTTCGCCTATCACCTGTTTGTTAAAAAGCCCAAACTTGCTTTCAAATTCAGAATTTGCAAACACAATCTTAAGATCAGCGGGCACGCCAGCGCCATCATAAACAATTTCATTTATAATAAAAGCCAAAGGCATCTTCTCCGCAAGCTGTTTAAAAATTTCTATATCCATACTTGCCGCTCCTTTGCGTTATATGATAACCCTTAGGAACCGTTTTTTTCGTCTTTTATAAATCTAATAAACTTCTCGATTAGTTTTGGCTCAAACCTGCTTCCGGAATATTGGCTTAACTGCGCTATCGCTTGCTCCTTTGTTTTTCGCTGCTCCTGATCATAAAGCAATCTGTCATACGTCTCAATAATTGCAATTATGCGCGCATGCAACGGTATCCGTTCGCCTTTAAGACCTTGCGGATAGCCCGAGCCGTCCCAATTTTCGTGATGCGCCGATACGGCAGCCGATATTTCCGTGGTGCTTTCAAAAAGCCTGAGTATTCTGCGCCCAATCAGCGGGTGTTGCTTAATCTTTTCGTCAACCTGCCCGGTTAAACCGTAGCTTTGCCTTATTAGCTTTGAGCTTAAACCTATCTTTCCAATATCGTGATAACGGCCCGTTGCCGCAAGTTTTTGCACAGCTGAATTGTTTAAACCCATCACAGTTCCAAACTTTCGGCTTAAGGCTTGCACATTATCTGAATGCCGCTTTTCTCGTTTATTTCTGTTGAAATATGTTTCCGTCATCTCTGACAGCATTTTTTCCTGAACAGATTCCCGCTCTATCGTTTTTGTATGATACATTTTAGCTTCGGCATCATTAACTATATGCTTAATATCTTCATATACCTTCGTTCTTGTGCCATGCCCCATTGATATACTGCCGGTTATCCCTTTAATTTTTATCTGTGTGACCCCGGTCTTTATTCTCTCCATTATTATTTCCGCGGCTTTGCCGCTTGTGTTTGGCAGTATTATTGCAAACTCATCGCCGCCCCAGCGCGCTAATAAATCATCAGCCCTGCAAACTTCTTTTAGTACCGCTGCAATCTTTTTAAGAAGCATATCGCCAAAGTTGTGACCAAACACATCGTTGGCAAGCTTTAAGTTATCAACGTCAGCTATTATTACCGTGACAGGCAGGTTGCGTTTAACGTTTATTCTGCGCACCTCTTCTTCAAAAAAACGTCTGTTATAAAGTCCGGTAAGCGAATCGTGAAAGCTGATATATTCGATTTTGTCCTTTTGGTTTTTTCTTACGGTAATATCTTTGAAAACTAATATTACGCCGTCCAAATGCCCCGCTTCATTTTTTATTGGCGCTGCGCTTATCTCCGCGTAAAACTTGCCTGCCTTTGATACTAATATAACACCATCTGTATATCTCTTAATCGCATTTGTTGCAAACACCTGCCCAACAGGATCCTTTATCGAATTTTCTTTGTTTTCGTCCAATATGGCAATAACTTTGTCATAGCTTGTGCCCACAGCCTCTTGCGCCGTCCAGCCTGTAAGCGCTGTTGCCGTATTGTTGATTATTTCAATCTTCCCGTTTGGGGCAATTACAATTACTCCCTCACTTATCGATAGCAATGTTTGAAGATATTTATTGTGCTCATATTCGAGCTTTGTTATATTTTCTCTGCGCTGCAACGCGTTCCAAATTCCGCTCATAATGGTGGTCATTCTGAACATGTCTTCTTGATTATAATCCGTTTTTTTGTTCGCAAAACCCGCAACCGCCACTATCTTATCGTCAATGATAACAGGCACCGTCATAAATTTTTTAAGCTTTACATGGCCTTGCGGATACCCTTTTTTCAACGGGTCCGCTTCTTCAAAATTGTTTACTATTATTGGCTTGCATTGTTTGACCGCTTCTCCCCAAACCCCTGTTTTCCCCAGCTCGTAAACCCTTTGTATGTCTTTTACTTTGCACTCGTCCATTACGTCTTTAGACCACGAATTTAATGTAAACTGCTCTTTTTTTTCATCGTAAAGATAGATATAGCCGTATTCGCTTTCTGCTATTCTCATCAGTTCGTTTAGCGCATAGTCGAGCTGTTTCTCCCTGCTTTTAAAGCTTTTGCTCAGCATCTCAATCATAAGCTTATTCCAGGCAAGTTCGGTATTTTTGCGATGCTGCTTTTCATGCTCTTGTGTAGTATCCACAAGATATGCCCCTGCTCCAATTGTCCCGTCCGGCATTTTTACCGGAAACTTTGTAGTTCTAAAATGCCTGCCCGCCCACTCCATGGTACGCACAACAACTTTATTTTGCCGCAACGCTTCGTTATCCGCCTGAACACAGATTTTAGCCAACTTTGCATCCGATATTTCATAATCGTCACTACCTATTATTTTTTCGTAAGGAAGATTATAAAACCTTCTTAACGCTTTATTTGCAAATACATATTTTAAGTCTTTGTCTTTAATGTAAATATAATCGTCACTTTGGTTGGCGAACGTTTCTATTAATTCGTTTATATTTTTCAGTTCCTTGTTTGCCGCTGCAAGAGCGCGGGCGCTTCTTTTGATTAATATTGTCGCTATTATCAGCCCCAATAATGCGCAAGCAAGAATTATAAAAGTATAAGTTACCATGGTCCGGTATTGCTGCTCCGCTTGTTTTTCTTCCGTTACGTCATATACTGTCGAAAACAAAACCTGCTTTCCGTCAAATTCTGTAGGATAAGAATATACTTCTACAGCGCGTTCTTCACCATTTGACAGCCTGTGGCCGAATAAAGAAAAGTTTCTTTGTTCATATAGCGACTTTTGCATTTCTATCTCAATTTGTTCTCTGCCTGTTGTATTTATATGGGATATATTCATGGTCATAAGCTGCTGTTTGGTATAACCGTAAAAATTTGCGGCAGCCGCGTTTGCGTACACAATGTTGCCCGTTTGCGATTCAACCATAAGCATAACAGTTTTACTATCGGCAATAGGCACGCTATAATCACGCGTATGCCCGGCTACAGAAGCATTTGCGGCAGCCGGAAATAATGCAATTATAATTATCAAAAGAATTATGCTAATCTTATTTATCGGCTTTATTATATGCATCTTTGCTTCATACATCCTTCCGCTGTCAACACCATAACTGTCATGTAATGTTCTGATACCCCATCATAGATAAAGAACTTTTTGTAGTACGCATAATCCTAAATATTTCATTAATTGAATCGCTTGAAAAAGTTTTTGATTCCTCGTTTTTTAGTACACTAAGCTTGAGCTGTTCAATTTCCTGCATTGTTTCATATATATAGACTTTTTTAATTGATTCTGTTTGATTGTTATCCAACAGTCCCCTCCTTAGCGTAAAGATTGTGTACAATTAACAAATAGTAAACTCAATTAGTGCATCTGCCTATATAAGAGGATACTGCATTCTATACTAATTTTCATACGGCTTTATGGAGTATTTTTAAAATAACACTAAAATTTCAAAGAAGAAAGTTCTGTCTTGGAATGTATATCTAATTTGCTGTACACGTTTTGTAAAATTGTCTTTACTGTCATTTCGGATATAAATAATTTCTGTGCTATTTCTTTTCTCGTCAGCCGTTCTTTTGCAAGCAAAGCCACCTCCCGCTCCCGGGGCGTCAAATCAGATTTGATTTGAAACAACGCTTTGTTTATTGTTTCAGTGCCTTTTTTGCAAACATTTCGCAGCTTAAGCAACCCATCAAAATCTGCGTCATTGACGTATGAGGCTGCAACTAAATCCAATAGCGAGCTTACTGCTTCTATTGGAATAGCAAACGGCATAATAATCTTTTCCGGCAATGCCAATTGTAGCGCCGCAGAAAATGCTGCTATCGCCTTTTCATTTTTATTCTTTTCGTAATATGCTGTAGAAAGAAATATTAAATGAAATATTTGGGGCAAAATATAATTTGCTTTTTTAGCTTTTTCTAAAATCAGCTCTGTTTCGGCAAAAAATTTGCTGTACTGTTTTTCATTTAACAGTGAATAAGTGTATAATATTTTATCGCAAGGCGTGTTGGTAACATATGTATTTTTCATTATCGCAATATCAAAGTTCGCTTGGCATGACGCGCCAAATGGTCCAAGCAAAATATTTAATATCAGGAAGCACATCTCAACCATTTTTGTAACGTACTGATAAGAGTTTTCTTTTGCATAGCTATTGATATTTTCTACAGCTGTTGTGAACAGCGCAGAATCGCCACGCACAATTGCAATCTGGGCGAGCAATAATTGTGCACATATGCTTATTGATACCTGATGCATACTGTTTGCTTCGTACAGCGCCTTATAACACAAAACTTCCGCTTTATTGTATTCGCCTTTTAAAAGCAGAGTCTCTGCTTGAGCTGCGCTATATGCGCCCGCTCCATATCCGTTTGCAACTTTGATCTGTTTTGGTAAAAGCTTTGCTAATGCAGATAATGTCTCATCTAACTTGCCTAATTCTCTCCAAAATAAACATACAATTGATGTGCTTCCTAAAGTCCAAGGCACATCTTTCGTAATAATGGAACTTTGCCCGCCGATAAGTTTATATGCTTTCTCAGCGCCAGATTTCATTTCATTTGTATTTTCATGTGATATGACAGAAGTCAACAACTCAAACTCACCTTTAAGCCTGTTTAAGTTCTGTTCGCCAAGATTAGCATTATTGTCATTTATCGCCCGCTGTAAAACATTGATTCCTTTTTCGAGCATTTGCCCTTTTGTATTTGTTAAGGCAATATACGATACAAAATTCAACACTCTAAACGGATACTTGCATAACGTTTCCATAGGGCATTTATTGAAAAACGCATCTAAAAACTTTTGGACGTTTTGTTTTTCTTGGTTGGCAAGATATGCGGCATCAAAAGGCAGAGACAATATGTCGTCAAATTCGTCAATCCTTAAAAAAAGTTGCGCTGCCTCAATTAACTGCATATTCTCAGCATAGCAACGGCCTGCAATTGCAACAATCCTTTTTTGGAACTCAATAGGTTTATGGTAATATAATTGATTTATTATATAATCTCGCAAAATGCTATGTATATTGTAAATGTTTTCTCTCGGGAAATACTTAATAAAGTTATTGCTTCTCAGGAAGTTATAAATTCCTTCGGATAACGTTTCGGTGCCTGTTAAAAGTGCGGCTTGCCTGATTGTGAAGCTGTTCATAATTGAAACAGAAATTAAAAACTCTTTTTCCTCCGCTGTTAGCCTGTTCCATATTGCCGTTTCAACCAATTGGACGATATCGACGGTATTTTCAAATATTCCGGTCTGTTTATAGCTTAGCATCTGTAATTGTATAGCAGATATCCAACCTTCTGTGTTTTGTTGCACATTTGTCAAGTCCTTTTCTGTCAGCCGGATATTATGCATGCGAAAGAAGGCGTCGGTGCTTTCTTTTTCAAAAAAGAAATCCGCTGCTTCTATCCGGTGTATATTCGAATTGTGAAAGAAGATATGCGGTTTTGCTCCTATGTTTTGAGTAATAAATATAATATGAAGGTTTGGGCATTCGTGCATAGAACACACGCTAATTAATTCATGCGGAATATCAAAATTAGTCAGATGAAAGTTATCAATTACAATATAGGTTTTTGTATTACAGTAAAGACTTCGGGTAAGCTGCGCTAAGTACATTAAATTATCCAGCATCGGTATCTTGAATTTTCTCAAACTGTCGGCTGTCTCCGCATCGGCATACGAAAACAAAGTGCATATATTCTTCCAGGAAATAAGGCGCGACTCACCCAAACAAGTAAACCAGTGCTGTTTGTATTCGCCATCTATGCAAAAGTTTAAATGCTCTCTAACTGCCGTTGTCTTGCCAAAACCCGCAGGCGCCTCTATAACTGTCAACGGATAATAAGCCACTTGCTCAAGTTTTGCCTTTAAGCTGTCGGGAAAAAAATATCTGTGTTTTATGTCTGCCAAAGCTGCCATTTAATCTTTAACTCCGTTTAGCTGATTAATTTATGCCGCAAGTTGCGGAGTCGGGGAAAAAAACAATTCAAATATTATATCGTTATAAACGCTAAATAAGTTAGTTTTTATAGCCTATTAGATGTTCAAACGCGGCCATGTTTTCGTTTGTTGTTAATGTTTAACATCAATAATTTCTATCTTTGTGATATTCTCGTTAATTTCCCAGTCAAATATATCTTTTTTACGCGACCCTAATATTGCCGTGCCTATCGGCGATAATACGGAGATTTTATTATGCGAAACATCAGCTTCATCCGGGTACACCAAAGTAACCGTTTCTTTTATATCATCAATATTTAAAACTACTGTTGAATTCATGGTTACCACATCAGCGGGCAGTTTGTTCTCGTTTTCAACTTTTGCAATCAGCAATTCGGACTCAAGTTTTTTTACATAGTCCTTACCATCGATATCCGAAGATACGATATCGTCTATTAACGTCAGCAGTTTCGCCTTATCCTTCTCTGTAATAAATACTGTCATTATTATATCCCTCTAATCTTGATCCATAAAACATTCTATGGCTTTTTTGCAGCTTAAATGCTAACCTTGCAATATAAAAAATAAACAAAACACTGATGCAACTATTTTTGGCAGCATAAGCGTAGTTTTAAAATTAGTCTATTTGGTAATCAATTGTATTTATAATACAGCGCCTTGTTTTACCGTCCTGTTCAATTACGACTTCATCGCCGCAACTTTTAAACAGAAGCTCTTTTGCTGTTGGCGCTATACAGCTGTAAACCTTAAAAGGTTTGTCTTTATCGCACTTTTCTTCGTATTCACCAGGCAGCAATACGCTGTATGCGGCTTTATCGTAAATGTTGCATCCATCGGTATAAACCAAACTGCCTATCGTAACAAAAGGAGCAAAAAAAGCAACATCTTCTACTATTGCGGTATCTAAAAAATCGCCAATTTTTCGAACATAGCCGTTGAAAAAATTCAGCATTGACATGTAAACGTCATAATCCATGGCATAAGGCATAATCATCTGTACTTTCCGATCGTTAACATCAAGCATATGTTCAAGCAGATAATCAAATGCTTTTTTAGAAATTATCAAACTATCACCCTAATACCCAAACTATTAGTCACAAAACGTCATTGTACAACGTAATAATTGTAACCCACATGTTATCATATGTCAACTATGGATGGGCTTAGCGTTGTAGGTTGTACAATGATATGTAACAGTGGAGTATAAAAAATAAGCAAGGATTC